>CAYZHQ010000263.1:0-1664 GCA_964477385.1 uncultured Pirellulaceae bacterium | reverse complement strand
CTAGCGTCGCGCCTGCTGGGCGCCAGCAACCGGCACCGATGAAGCAATTCTGGGGCTCGATATGGAGATAGAAACCGGGAGCGTGAACATCTTTGCCCGCAGCGTGCCGAAACTGGATGCCGACATTGGTTTTGTAGGGGCTTTTATCGCCGCTGAATCGTACGTCGCGGTGGATCCGCATCAGCGAGCCGCCGACTTTCTTGGCCACCGCGGGAAAGAAGGGAGCGAGTTTGTCGAGCGGCTTTTCCAGTTCACGAATCAACTGCAAGCTGGGCTCACGCACCACTCGCTCGTAGTCCTGCTGGTGCGATTGAAACCAATCACGATGATTGTTGCTCGCAAGACTTTGAAGAAACGTGAGTGTCTGTGCGGAATAGATGACGGGAAAGCTCGCCACAGCGAGCGGCTTGTCGGGTCGGCTCATCGCGTTAGGATCATTGCCACAGAAATTGAGTTCGGAATTCACCAGCCAACAATAGGCTCATGATCACGATTGTAGATTACCAGATGGGGAACCTGCGCAGCGTCCAGAAGGCGCTCGAGCGGGTCGGGCATCAAGCGCGGATCACCTCGGATGCACAAGAGATCGCCACAGCCGACAAACTGATCTTACCGGGCGTTGGCGGATTTGGGGATGCGATGGCGGAGTTACAACGCCGCGATTTAGTCGGCCCGATTCGCGACTACATCGAAACCAACCGCCCTTTCCTGGGGATCTGTCTCGGCCTGCAACTGTTGTTCGAAACGGGCTACGAAGGAGGCACCTACGAAGGGCTGGGCATTTTGCCCGGTAAAGTCGTCCGGTTCGAGCGGTCCGCCCCTATGAAAGTCCCCCACATGGGCTGGAACCGCGTGCGTGCCGTGCGTCCGCCACCGGTCCTGCCGGCGGATTGTGATCACTCGTATTTCTATTTCGTCCACTCGTACTACGTGGAACCAGCCGATCCCTCGGTCGTCGCATTGACGTGTGACTATGGAGGAGAGTTTTGCGCGATGGTTTGGCGAGACAACCTGTTTGCGACTCAGTTCCATCCAGAAAAGAGCCAAGCCAACGGGCTGGGGTTGCTCGAGCGATTTGCTTCCCTGAAAGCGGCGGTACACGAATGAGCGAGCATCTGATTTTGGCCTCGAACGAGGCAGGTCAAGGCCTGAGCGTCCGGTATCAGTGGCAGCGCGACCGGTTTCAACACACCATTTGCGTGCAAGGCGACGTGGCATCGGATTGGTTGGTTTCCGATGAAGCCGATGCCCCGAGTGACGCGTGGCCAGCGGACCCACCATTGCAGCAGGTGTCGGTCGAGCCGATCGCGGGACACGATGCGGTCTTGGCGGTCGGGCAAGCCGGCTGTGGGCACTGGAGCAGCAGCGCCGAGGCATTGACCATCGACAGCCTGCCGGCGCTCCGTTTTGACATCGCGTGTCGCTTCCCCGAACCACCACTGTTTCTAGGGAGCCAGTACCGGATTGCTAGCGACACACCGCAGGTTGAATTAGCAGGGGGCACCGCTTGGCTGCGCGAGCCATCGGGAGTGCTCCGTCTGCAAGCACAGGTGCCAGCGACGGCTGCTAGTAGCCCCAGCCAGCCGGTATCTTCAAGCGTTTCGCTTGCCGCCTCAGAAGGGGACACGGACCTTGCCGCAATCGGCGACGTGGTCTGGCAGTTT
>CAYZHQ010000262.1:0-1715 GCA_964477385.1 uncultured Pirellulaceae bacterium | reverse complement strand
GCCAGCGACCGCGCATCGACAGTCCAAAGCCCAGCGAACGGCGGCGGTAACCGAGCCGCCGCCAAACAATTATGATTTCAAAAACGCACTACCGGCGGCTTCGGTTCACCGCTTGGTTATCGCCCTAATCGTCAGCCACGTCGAATGAAACGCAAGCAACATCCAAGCGTCCACCACAGGCGTTGAAGTTTAGCCGAAAATGTTGGCAATCGCGTCCGGTAATGCACGGTATCCATCCAGATTGCTGAACTGTGCAAGTGCCATCGTACGGTTCACCGTCAAAGTAGTCATCAGGTTTGTCTGACCATTCGAATCGGCTAACATCATGAAATGTGACAAGCACAGGACGTTCCTGCCAATCGACGAATCGCAGTTGGAGATCGCCCCCGTCGTAGCTCATGGTTGGATAGTCAGCGTCAGCGGTTGTAAAGCCCGGATCAATCTGTTCGACCTTGGGCATGTAGTGACTCCGCATTGGTCATTGGTAGATGTTGCATTTTGGGTCGGCAAAACGCAGCGCAAACCGAGTGCGATAACGGTAGCGATATGCGGGCGGCGGCGAGCGACTCAACCACTGAGAAAACGGCGACCGCCGCCGCTCCGTATCATCGCATGGTTATCCGCTCCCGTCTCTGTCCGAGCACAGAAAAAAGCCAGATGGGCATGACGTTTCGACCAACGGAATGCCGGTCGAATTCGCGAGTTCCTTCGCAAGAGCCTTACGCGGATTCCCAATTAGGTGATACCTCATGAGTTTGTAATCGTGCCAAACCAAAACGTTGAGCTGACGATTCCATTTAAGGCTCGCGTGACGGGAAAAGGGATACCGGTACCCCGAAATCCATTGCAAACAGACAGCCGATTCAAGATCGAAGGACGTTTCGTAACGAGGTAGAGTCAACGTTCTATTGGAAAGATCGGCGAACAGATAGTCACCGAGCTTCTCGTGATACCGTGTAAAGCCATATGCAATCGCGAAAACGGTGACGAGCGAGAGCGGAGCCATCAATAGGAAAACCGTTTTGAACTTCGGAACGTCGATCGTCGGGTAGACAATGGCCATGAAAACGACGCCGAAGATCGGAACGAACCAAAGAATAAACTGGGATGCATTCCCAGTCCGGCACCGCACGGTAGTCTCATCTGTATCAATGCTTGGCGTATCTGCGTACTCTCGCAACAATAGACCCTCGGCGTCGACCCACTGCGGCGGCCATTGCACGCCAACGTCAGTGCTGGGTTTGGTGTTCATCGTTCAGGTCGGATAACGTTACGCATCAGCGGGCCGGCGCGATTGATGCTGACTTCAAAGCCGACCCGACCGCCGGCTCCGTTGCATGCGATGGTTCGTGGCTCTTTTTGTCAGTCCTGCCGAACCCGCCGCTGTTGCTGGGAGTATAACCGATTCCTGCTCGCCCCTGCAATGTTTTTTGTCAGCCCTGCACGAGCCCTGGGGATTCAAGCTGGTTGTTCTCGTTGCGAGCAGTCGCGACGGTATGGAACCCATCAAAGCACCCGGAGTGAAGCTGGGAGCGTGCTTAGCTTTTGTCTGTTGGGTTACACTCCAGCGCCGCCGCTAACGCCAAGCTCGAACCAAGTCTTCTTTTTTTGTCGTGCATGGGGCAGCGATAGTCTCTACGTTGCGTTGGACTTTGAGCCACGAACGACCAGCGTAACCGGGCGGCGGCGGTTGACGTTGACTTCAATTCCCGCGT
>CAYZHQ010000261.1:0-1763 GCA_964477385.1 uncultured Pirellulaceae bacterium | reverse complement strand
ATCTGAACACAGTCTCGAAAAAAGCGCAACTTCAAAACTCACGCATCGGGTTACCCAAAGCAGCCTGCTAAACAAGGCATCGTGCGACAAAAAGGTGTCCGGCGACAAAAAAGGTGTCCGGTACCTTTTGCGAGGAACTCGCCCTTCGGGTGCTTCGCACAAAAGGTACCCGACACTTATTTATCGCCCATTGCTAAACGGCTCATTGAATCCTCACGCCGCCAGCGCAAGCTTTCCGCCGAGGCTTGCGAGAGGGGTTCGCTGCCCGGTACACTGACGGCTCCCATTTTCGTGTGCAGGGGCCGACCCGCTCGAGCTTTCTCGATGGTCCGGCCGACATAGAAGGATGACCGATGGAGCCGAGTGAAACACTGGAAACCCCATCGTCGTCCGAACGCTTGACGTGGCTGAAGCTGACTATGTTGCCGGGAATTGGACCCCGCACCCTAACCGACCTGTTGCTGGCCTTTCAGACTCCCGCGGCGGTGCTGGCAGCCTCGCATGCCGAACTGACTTCGGTCCCAGGCGTCGGCAACACGTTGGCGACCAAAATCCGGCACGCCAGCGATCATGTGGCCGCTCAATCGATCCTCGATTGGTGCGAGAAAAATGAGGTCGACATCTTGCTGCGTGAACAGGCTCACTACCCGCGGCAACTGTGCGACCTCGAAGATGCGCCGCAGCTACTATTCGCTCGTGGCAAAATGGAACGTCGTGACGAACTGGCGGTGGGGATCGTCGGTACCCGGCATGCAACGCCTTACGGATTGAAGCAGACCGAACGGATCGCCTATGGCTTGGCCCGCGCCGGAGTGACGGTGGTCAGCGGACTGGCGCGAGGAATCGATTCCGCAGCACACCAGGGCGCACTCGACGCTGGCGGACGCACGATCGCGGTGCTCGGCGGGGGTTTGGGGAAACTCTATCCGCCGGAAAATGTCGGCTTGGCCAAAGCGATCGTCGCCGACGGAGCCGTCCTCAGTGAATACCGTCCTAATGCCTCGCCTCGGGGTGGTATGTTTCCGCAACGCAATCGCTTGATCAGCGGACTGTCGATGGCAATCTTGGTCGTCGAAGCGCCCGATCGCAGCGGTGCCCTGATTACAGCCCGCATGGCTGGCGAACAGGGACGCGAGGTCCTGGCGCTGCCCGGCCCGGTCAACGGACGAGCCTCCCAAGGCTGCCATCAACTGATTCGTGACGGCGCCACGCTGGTACGGGGCCCCGAAGATGTCCTCGAAGCGCTCGGGCCGGTCGCCGATGCGATTCCCGCCGCACCGGGCCGGACAATCCGCAATGGTTCGGAACTGCTGCTAAACGACCAGGAGCGCCAGGTCCTGGAGGCGATCGAGCCACAATCGACGTCGATCGACGCCGTTGTCAGCGCCAGTGGGTTGCCTGTTCATCGCGTACTTGCAACGATTAGCGTATTGGAATCGCGACAATTGGTTCGACGGCTGAGTGGTCAGTACGTGTCGCGTATCTGAAACGGGCTGTTTCGCTGAATTTCTCTCTTGGGATGCACAGACTGTGTCGTCCGAACTGGATGCGGAAGCAATCTTAGGCCCCACTGGCCGCATTGCTCAGCGTCTGAATCCATACGAACATCGACCGCAACAGTTGCAAATGGCCGCCGCTATTTCCGCTGCGCTGGCGAAGGGCGAACATCTGATCGCCGAAGCCGGCACCGGCACCGGCAAAAGTTTTGCCTATCTGGTGCCCGCGATCCTGCACGCCACTGCCGACCAAGTCGAAACTGGCGA
>CAYZHQ010000260.1:0-1798 GCA_964477385.1 uncultured Pirellulaceae bacterium | reverse complement strand
GGGTGCATGACAGGGTTTGCTAGGATTCTTGTAGTTTGGTCTTGCGGGTTCGATGGCGGAAGCCATCGTTCCGGTTGCCTCGGCGATTCCAGAATGCGTCCCGATCGTGCGTTTCGCTCAGGTCGTCCGCTTTGAGTTGCAGCAGCGGTTCGAGCGAATCATCTTGCCAGAATTTCTCGGTTCCCTTGATCCGCTCGTTGATTTGCTTCTGAGCGGATTCCACCGGTGAAGTCGTCACCGGAAGGCCTTCGCGGCGATAATGAGCGTACTGCATTCGTGAAGCGTTGTTGCGGAGATAGGTGATCGCCCGACGCAGGTCCTCAGGAACGTCTTCTTGATCGGCAGCTTGCCCCTTCATTGCGGTGATGACCCGATCCACATCACCACCCCAGGTCCACTCGAGCCACTGCACATACAACTGCCAACCGTCTTCGATCCGGCCGCAACAAGCGATCGCACCGCCGTAGACGTAAGCAAGCGCGTGCATGATGTCGACGATCGGTGTGTAATGCGAGAAGTGTGTCGCCCACAACGACCAGTTCACCTTCAAGCCGTCGCCCATGAACGCTTTGACTTTGGCTTTGTTGAATCCGCGTCGATACGCTTCGGCAGCAAGCGCCAACCCGAGATGATCGTAACCCTGGCGGGTCGCCACGATCGTTTGCACCAGTGGATCACCGCTGCTCCAACGCGTGCGGTCTTTCCGCGACGGCTTGCTGATTTCAACAGTGGATTGGGCCCGAGGCGATTGTCCCGGCGACGTTGAGTTGTCAGTAGGAGCCCCATGATTTGATTCATCGCAATCGCCCGGCGAACCGTTGCTGCGGTGGATTTCGTTCACCTTGGGAATGATCCACAGCGGATCTCGCAGGCACTGAGGAACTTCGGGGTGCGGGTCCACCGCCGAGGGCGTGGACTGATAGGTTTGCAGCACACCGGCCTGAGTCTCACGCCACCAACGGTGCTTCTTGTCGCTCGGTTTGTCTTGTCCCCAAAGCGAGTCGCGAATCTGGGCACGACCTCCGTCGCCTTGAATCACCGCCGCACGTCCGCTCCAACCGTTCGCCGGTGCATCATCGCTTTGGCCGTGTTGTTGCTCGGGGATGCTGGCGGCGGTGTAGCGGTCAATGCTTTGTTGTTGTTCGTCGAGTCGTTCATTGCCGATGCGAATGGCGATTCGCTGACATTGCTTGGCAGAAATTGTCAGTTCAGCGAGGTCTCGCAGGTTACGACTGGCCACCGCGTAGGATCGGTCTCGCGCTGCGGCGATGGTGACCTTTTGCAGCACCGCAGGAGTCTGCTCGATGTCGATGTCACACTGCAAGGTTTTCATCTGAGGGGAAAAAATCGAGGCGGCAAGCCTCGCAGTGGGATACATCGGTTTTGAATTTCACTTGGCCTCGCCTGCTTTGCAGGGAGCGATGCTGGGCCTTTTTGGGCGTCATCTCTTTGCCGCATTTGGGACAGGCGGTCACCGGCTGGGCCTCTTGGGATTGCTGGGCCAGCAGTTCGCTCATGACGATTTGGGTGACCCGGTCGACTTCCTTGATGGTCTGCTCTTCGATCGTCATCAAGTTGGCATTGGCGAGATCAGGGATTCCTCCACCCTGCACGAGTCGCTTCACTACGAGGGCAGCAATTTCTTCAGCAGTCGGTCGATTCGGTGCCGATTCCATGGCAAATATCCTTCAAAGAGTCACCTAAAGCTCCCAGCCTTCCCGGCTGCACGCTGCAAAGTGTAAATCAACAGAGATTGCAAGCCGACCCCAATTCAAGCTGCAAACCATGTCATGCACCC
>CAYZHQ010000259.1:0-1986 GCA_964477385.1 uncultured Pirellulaceae bacterium | reverse complement strand
CCATCAGGGACGCGACCTTTCCGCTGATCATCTGAAGCAGTTCATAAAAACGATCCCAGTCGTCTTTGACCCTTTGAGTATAGTCTTTGACCCTTTGAGTATAGTCTTTGACCCTTTGAGTATTTGAGTATAGGTTTGGTGTGAGAACCTCCAATTTGTCTGAGGGCCTGTTCCTTCGGCGATCCCTGCCACGCTGCAAAGGACAACCAGGTCACCAAGTCAATGTGGTTCGTTGTGGGTCGATCTTGGATCATCAAGCTCACTGAATTCTTGGAAGCTCGAATCAACGTCGTTGAATGTTGTTGATTCGGCAACGGCTTGGCAGTAGAGATCGGGACGCTCGTTACATCCGCATCGATCCGCTCCCACATCGGTACGCAGCGCAGGGCGGCCTGTCTCGCGGCAATTGGCCAAAGAGCGCGTTGGCCGTCGCATTTCGGTATATTTGCGTTGACTGGTTTGCTCACTTTCCAAAGGAATTCCCCTCAATGATTCGACACCGCGCGCATCGACCGCTTGTCTTGATTGCCCTGCTGCTCTCCATCCTGCTGCTGACCGGCTCTAACGCACGAGGCGACGCGCCGCCGAATGTGCTGTTTATCGCCGTCGACGATTTGCGGCCGGAGCTCAAAGCCTACGGTGTGCAGAAAGCGGTCACCCCGAACTTTGATCGACTGGCCGAACGTGGCATCCGGTTTGACCGGGCTTACTGCAACATAGCCGTCTGCGGGGCTTCTCGTGCGAGCCTTATGAAAGGGATTCGGCCGACGCCCCGCCGCTTTACTTCGTACAAGACGTGGGCCGAGAAGGATGCTCCCGACGTGCCGTCGCTGCCTCGGGTGTTCAAGGAGCACGGCTATTTCACCGCAAGCAACGGAAAGATCTACCACCACGCCCGCGACGATGCCGAAGCGTGGAGCGAACCCGCTTGGCGGCCCGGGACGTCGAGTATCTGGTGGGCATTGTCCGAAAATCGCGAACTTTCCAGCGGAGACCACCGCGGTCCGGCTTATGAAGCGGCCGACCAGCCGGAAGAACGCTACCCCGACCATCAGATCTGCGATAAAACGCTTGGGGACATGCGCCGTTTGGCCGAAACGGGAAAGCCGTTCTTCCTCGGCTGCGGCTTCTTTCGGCCGCACCTGCCATTCGTAGTGCCGCAAAAGTACTGGGACCTTTATCCACCGGCCCAGGTGACGCTGCCGGAAAACAGGTTCTTTCCACAATCGCTGCCCTCGGTCTTTCAGTACCACTGGGGAGAGATGCGAAAGTATCACGGCATTCCGCAGCGAGGACCGGTCTCCGACGAAACGGCACACAACCTGATCCGTGGTTACCATGCCAGCGTCAGCTTTATCGATGCACAAATTGGTCGGCTGCTCGATGAACTGGAGCAGTTGGGCATCGCCGACAACACGATCATCGTCCTCTGGGGAGATCACGGCTGGCAACTCGGCGAGCATGGATTCTGGTGCAAGCACACGAACTTCGAAGTCGCCACTCGCGCTCCGCTTCTGATCGTAGCACCGGGAGTCGCAGGCGGGCAGGTGAGTCACCGGTTGGTCGAATTCATCGACATCTATCCGACGCTCTGTGAGCTGGCGGATGTTCCTCAGCCGGGGCATCTGCAAGGCAAGAGCCTACGTCGTTTGCTGGAAGACCCCCACGCCGAGCACAAGCAGGCGGTGTACACCCGCCACGGCGGAGGCGATGCGGTGCGAACAGAGCGTTACCGCTACATGGAGATGCGTTCGCGCGGCGGCCAGGGCAACTTGCAAGGCGTAGGCTTGTTCGACTTGGAAATGGACGCGCAAGAGAATCAAAACGTGGCGGAGAACGCGGCCTATGCGGAAGTGCGCAAGGGGCTCCAATCCATGCTGGATAACGCCCGGGCTGAACACGGATCGTGACCGGATCCCGCAGCGCGGGCACTAGCCCGGATTATTGATAACCCGACGCGTAAGTTTTGAAGTTGCGCTTTTTGGG
>CAYZHQ010000258.1:0-2200 GCA_964477385.1 uncultured Pirellulaceae bacterium | reverse complement strand
AGCATCAATTCTTTTTTTGTGGGGAAGCCTTGACTACTCTGGTCAATTGCTTCTTCGCTTGATTTTCGAGTAGTTCAGAAGCTTGCTCACGTATTCCTTCGTGCGGATCGGTAAAAGCGATCACTCGGAGCTGAGCACTTGCGGTCAGCGACGTCCGTGAATCGTTGCTGGAAGCGAGTGTGGCCAAACCTTTCAGCGCCCCTGACCTCGTGTCTGCATTCGGGTCGTTGTTGGACAGTGCGACCAAGATTTCGACCGATTCAGGTCGGCCAATCTTGCCAATCGCTTCGGCTGCCAGTGCGCGAGGGGACATTCCTTTGGCCTGATCGCTATTACCGGCCTTTGAGCTCAATGTATCGCGCACGGGCGTGACCGTCACCTTCTTGAGCAGCGGAAGGGCTTCTCCCGCCATCGGCCCTACTTCGCCGAGAGCATGCACAGCGCGTGCGAGTCGCCCTGTGGTCCCCTCGGGAAAGATAACCACCGACGAAGGCCGCGCGTGGAAATAGTGTTTGAGTTTCCCGGTGGTGAGCTGGTGCTCGATGAAGCCCATGATTGCAGGCACCGCGGGAGCGCCACTTTGACCGAACTTGGCCAGGAACTCGCACGCCTTGGCCCGTTTATCAGGATCCGCTTCGCTATCTGAGATTAAAACGACTAGTCGTTCAACCACGGTTTGAGCGGCGACGGCATCCATCCCTGCGTCGGCTGGATCGTCAGCAACCTGCGAAGAGGTCGAATTCACCACACGGGATGTTTGTTGACTTGTTGTAGCCGGTGCCGGCAGCGTTTGGCCGTAGACCAGCCCTGTCGAAACCAGCAAGAAAGCAGAAAAAGTGATACTTACGCGTTGTGTGAAAAACATTTTAACGAAGCCTTTATCAAGGAAGGAAAACAAGTTAGTCCAGTTTCTGCAGGAACTTCAGTCGCAGGATCAAGGAATTCGGAGATCACCGACGAGGTTCGCGACGAAAGGTGCATTGGCGCGGATACGGCATCGCTTGCGACCTCGTTGCCGGCCTACGTGAATCATCCAGGCGAATGACTGCCAGCGGCGTGTCCGCAAGAAGCGTCGATTTGCATGCCGCGTTTTACTCATTTTTTACAGGGGGGATTTCGGTGCGGTCAGTCGCTTTCGTCTTGTCGTACCAAATGACAAGTACGTCCGGTGTCAGCATTTCGGCAAAGAAAGGGTCGCCCTGGTAGTTGTATTTGCGGCGCTGATTGGCGATGCAGAAGCACCGTTTGGCGGATAATAGCGCGGTTCTCGCCTCGGTGGCCGACAAAGCCTTGCCGCTGAACGTCCAGATCTTTGCGTCTTCGACCGGGACTTCGATGCGGCGACGCATGATGAAGGTTTGCTCAATTTGCTCCGTATACGGTACCTCCACCGTATAAGACTGCTCTAGTTCTTCACCCGTCTGCGGGTCTTTCACCGTCCTGGACCGGGTTTCGGTTCTTGTCTTGCTAACATTTATCGTTCGGGTGCCTATCTCTGGCGAGACCATCCCTAGGACGGTGACGCCGTTCTCGCTTGAATAGATTTTGGCTGCTGCAGCGTCGCGAAAGTCGAACGGAGGAAACCGCGAGGGTTGCCAGGCCGACCCTTGCGCGAACGCGCTGGCCACAAAGCAAATGGACACGAGTTGAGCGAGCAAGACGGTGAATGATCTCATTCTGGATTCTGTTGGAGGGCTCTGAAAACGGGCAAATGGCGAGGGCGTGGCGGTGGTGCCTCCTACGTCTCCCGCCCTCAAGATCAACTCTCGAAATTCACGCCAAACCCCCTTGGGAAATCTGGAAAAATTTTTCAACCGGCCATGGCCACGTACGGTCGATCGGGGAGAGTTCAAGCCACCGAGAGGTCGTTTTCGGCGGCGAAATTCCGGAATCGCTGCACTTTGTGCTGACGAGGAGGTTGGGCGAGCTCGCTTCGAGTGCGTTTGCCGACGGTTGCTCGACACGGACACGTCGATCGCAAAGATCGCTCATGAGGCCAAATCCGCAAGTCGTGCCGCCTTGTCACACTCTTTCCAGAAACGTTTCGCGTTAACAACGGGGCGGTTTCGGCAATCTCAAAGCAAAGTTTCGAGCGAGCAGTTCGGCTGACGAAGCAGATCCGCATGATGGTCCCCGAATGTTCCGTGTCCCCGAATGGTCCCTGTCCCCGAATGGTCCCTGTCCCCGAATGGTCCCTGTC
>CAYZHQ010000257.1:0-2650 GCA_964477385.1 uncultured Pirellulaceae bacterium | reverse complement strand
ACCGGGTTATCGCGCAGCAGTTCCGCCCCTAAAAAGCCAACCCGCCGCAGTTGCTGGCCCGGCGGATCGGGATGCGCCGTACCATGGGGCAGATCGGTCGAGTAGTCCACCATCCCATCGCGAAAGTGCCAAGCACGATCGCGTCCCCGTTTGTACCAGCACGTCTGGGGCGCCCCAGGTAACGCATTGCAGCAGAGGGCAATGAAGTTTCAAAGCCCCATCTTCGGCGGAAATGCCATGCAAGTCAAAAAAACGGTACCGGACACCTTTTCCTCGCCCAAAAAAACGGTACCGGACACCTTTTCCTCGCCTGGTGTGAAAAACAAACGGCTCAAATCTGGTTGGGATGGCGACTACCTAGCAAAAGTCGTGTTCGCACAATGACTTACGGTGCAATCGCCCTGCCTGCCCGCCGACGCAAGCGATCAGCGGGGCGGCATTGTAGTTCCGACGGCTTGCATGTGCGTTCAGATCGTGAGTCGTTTGCCCGCCGGATTTAACCACGGTCAATTTGAAGAACAGTTGCAACCCAAGACTGTATCGCTTTCTCTTCACCCTCGTCGTTCCACTTAACTACTCGTTCTAAATTCACGCCATCGGTGACGTTGCATCCAGAAATTAGCAGTTCTGCGTTATATTCATCCATCGAAAATTGCTCGGTTAGGATCAAGCAACCGTAATCGGTCCCATCAGTGGAACTGACACTTACTGGGAGGACTGCGCCCACCGGTATCGACATTTCTTTTGCTCGATGTCTCTCAATTCGGTAGTCCTCAAGTCGAGGCTTGAGATAATCGCTACCCATTGCGATACGCCGCTTGTAATGAGTAATCCAATAGCTTTGCTCTGCCTGAAAGTCAGCGGTATCCGCCCAACTTTTTGGGTAAAGCCGAACCCTGGTCGAAAGTCGATTGCCTTTTTTGTTCGCGCATTGAGAAAGCAGACACGGAGTTTCAATTTGATCTGAAAGAAACAGTTCGGTCGAGTTTTCGCCTGCAATCCGAATAAGGTCATCGTCACTCGGTTCTTGGATCAATTTCGCGTCCGCGTGATGCGTTACCGTTTCCAAGGGAACTGTTGAACACTCAACAACGCTTGATGCACCCTCATCGAAACGCAAGCTCCATGAAGATTCAAGCATCGTTACATCGCTACGCCGATGAGGACTGCAAACAACTGCTTCGTAGCTGCCGGACTCTCTACGGCCAGTCAATGCAAAAATTACCGTGCAAACGGTTTGAGTTTCATCTGTCATTGCAAATCACCTTAAAATGTCGGCGGCGTCAACGGGTCCCCAACCGAGTGAACGAAGCCAGTTTTCAACGTCCAATTCCATAGCTCGGCGGACACGTGGATCGTTTGAAAGCCTTACGCCTCGTCCAAGTAAACCGCGTTCAGCATATTGCTGAGAGTGAAACAACTCGTGAGCCATGGTCCCACGATTGCCACCCTGGTAGATATTTATGACAGGATTGCCAGCGACCGCATTGTCAAAGCTACCCGTAATTCTCGCACCATTGGAATCATACGCGATTCGGTGTGGCTCCCAATTGAACGTCCCACCTGCATCTTCAAAACGTCGGGTCAATTGAGCGATTTCGCTGTCAACTCGATCCAAGGCTTGACGACTTAACGGAACCCAACGGCGGCCCGAAAACTCCATGCCATGCTCGGCACCTTCAGCAAGAATCCTACCCACTGCACTGTTTGGGGCGAATCTGTCGAGCCACTTCACTCCCTGTAGGGACGCCTTTTCTGCTTCATCGGTGACCTCCACTAGCTGTCGTGCCCTGGAAACAGCTTGTCCTGCGTCCCCGACGTTGTCAACGACTCTGTAGATCTTGCCTGCCACCGCGAAATAGATGCCTCCGCTGGCTAACAAAAACCGCACGGGGGAGCGGTCCTCCGCAGCACGCACCAATTCGATGATCTGCCCACCGGGAGCGACGGCAATGGCGACCTCCTGGAGAATGTACAGTTGATAGCCCGCCTCCAGGTAGGCCTCTTTTTGACGCTCCAGCATGTCGTCATGCAACTGAAACGGATCTTGGCTCCCGTACTGAAGCTCATACACGGTTTCCTTACGGATCGCCGCGATCGCATCGCTCACACTGGCGTCGGGGTGGACCAGCAAGTGCATCGAGCGACTGCCATCGGCAATCACCCGCGCCCCTTGCTGGGATGGATCGACGAACACAGCAAGGGATTGATTCAGCCAGCCCGCCTTCTTGATGTTTTGCAAGCCGTTAAGGGTGATGTACTGAGCGATCACCGCTCTCTTGAAGGTGCTGGACTTGCCTGTCACGCCCGGCATCGGAGTGAGCGAGACCTGTTCGCTCTGCCAGGGATACGAAAAGGAGAGAGCGCTCATTAGGCCAGGTGTGAAGCCGCCGGCGCTAGCATCGCCGGATTCAGGACTGGTTTCAGAATCGGCTGCGTCAAAAGATAGCAGGGGAGAACCACTGGCCGTTTCACCTTCCTCGGAATCTGACTCGGAAGTGGAATCAACCGGTGGAGCTCCAAAGACCCAATCATGTACCGCAGCAGACACGGTTGCTTCACCGAGAGTTTCACTTGCCGCGATGTCTTCAGCACCGCCTGCGGCTGCGTTGCCGACTTCGGTCCAGAAGTTGTCTAGGGCGGCGACGTG
>CAYZHQ010000256.1:0-2736 GCA_964477385.1 uncultured Pirellulaceae bacterium | reverse complement strand
TAGTGCGTTCATCCAAATTTTTGCGCGCTAATTCTTCAAAAATTTTTCGCGTTACCGAACCTCGGCTGGGCCGCGATGTCGCGAATGTGGATCGCCTGCCAGCCCGCCGCGCGGCTACCTTGCAGGTCATTGATGGCATCATCGCCCACCATCAGGATCCGTTTTCGGGGGACCTGCAGTTGTTCGCTGACGGCATCGTAAAACCGCCGATCGGGTTTGCTGTAGCCGAGCTCGGAAGAGAGAAACCGCCGTTTAATCTGGTCCAGCGGCGGATGGCCATCCAGCAAGGCATGCACGCGACTATCAAAATTGGTCGCGATTGCCAGTGGCACCGAATGTTGCAGACAATGCTCGACGAACCGTTTTGCCGGCAGATTCCAACGCCAGCTTGTCGGCAAGGAAAAATGATGCCACAACCGTTCGTAGGCGCGGTCGTGGTCCTCGCGAGTTAACTCCTGCAGCGATTCGCCCACGATCGACCGCCAACGTTCACGTTCGATCAGTTCGCTCGTTTCGGCACGCCGCAGCGGTTCGGACTCGGAACTGCCGCGTTGAAAGTTCCAGCGGATCGCTTCACGCACCCGTTCGGTCAGTGCATCGAGCGGAATATTCACGCCGCAATCGGCGGCCGCCTGGCTGTAGACTTCGACCGGTGAGGGATGCGGAATCAGCAGCGTCCCCGTCACATCCAGCACAATCCAGTCGTAATCGCCAAAGTCCAGTTCATTCACGGGTGCAGACTCGTTCATCGGCAGGGGTGTCGTCGGTTAGACTGTTAGCGTTCTTCGTTCCGCATCTTCTTGCAGTCCGCATCTTCTTGCAGCACAGTGTACCGCATGACCGCTTCGGAATCCCCCGAGCTTCCCTCGCTGACATTGAGACCGCAACAGTTTTGGCCGACCGAGTTGTCGCAAGCCTTATCCGATCTGAGTTACCCAGAGGCCGATGCTGCTGACAAGCCTCCGCTGGTGCATGCGGTCGACGCGGCGGGACATCACGGGGCGCTGATGGGGCTGAATCATCCGCTGCGCATGGAAGTCCTCGGGCCGCTAGGAGATTATGCCTGTGCGTTCAATCGTCAGGCGTTGGTAGTCATTCGCGGCAGCGTCGGCAACGGGGTGGCGGATGGAATGCAATCGGGTTCGGTGCGGATCTATGGCGGAGCCGGAGCCGGAGCCGGTGTGGCGATGGCGGGCGGCACGTTAGCGATTTACGGACACGCCGGCGACCGCTGTGGCGCGGGCATGTGCGGTGGCGAATTGTTTGTGCGTGGCAACGTCGGCAGTTCGGCTGGTGTTGGCGCGATGCGTGGCACGATCGTGATCGGCGGCAACGCGGGCCAGGAATTAGGCGACGCGGTCAGCGGAGCGTCGATCTTTATTCGTGGCAAAGTCGCCTCGTTGGCCGCCGGAGTGGTCGAGGCGCCGCTACGAGAACGAGAACGCGTGCGGTTGGGCCTGTTGTTGATTAACGCTTCGATTCGTGGCCAGGCCAAAGACTTTCGCCGCATTGTCGCGAGAGAAGTCTACGAGCACGAGCAGAGTCAGTTGCGTGGTGAGATCCATCCAAGTTGGCGCTAGGCGCGGCCTGCCCTTTCCTTTTCTACTGTGAGTTCGCTTGTCGTGTTGTTGCCTGAAATTGGATTGTTGCCGCCACCTTTGCATTCGCCCTGGATTGGCTCGACGGGCCCAGAACCGACCACGGGTTCGCCAGCAACGGATTCGACCGCCGACCAGCAGCGAACGTTGTTCTGGTACGACCCGCCCTGGCACTTCGTTTCGCCAGCCATCGCCCGAAAAATCATTGCGGCGGTCGATGCGCTGCATGTTCCCACCGCCGTGCTAGGACGTGACATTGGGGAGGCATCGATCGGCGACGCATTGCTGCGACATCCCATCGCGCCCTATCGTCCCGACCGTTACGGAGTCCAGTTGGACGACCTGCAACACGCTCCGATGATCGACATCCGATTGGCGCGGGCTCGCGATTACTCCGGACGCTATGCCTATGCGCCCGAGCAGGTCACGCGTTGGCTTGGCGCCGATGTCGGCGAAGAGGAGGGAATGCCGACAACGGGAGCAACGCACTTTCCAGCCCCAGGTTGGCCAGCCGAGCTTCCGACAGTGGAGTCTTTATCCGGCAAGTTTGCTCAACTACGTTTGCTGCAGCCAGGTGTGCAATGCGGACTATCGGTGACACCCTATTTTGTGCAACAAGAGTTGCCGGCGTTTCTGAAAGCCAAGCCGGATGTGGTGATCTTGCGAATGGACGACAGCGACGAACTGCAAGGTATGCGGTTGGCCACAACGGTCGTCGCGGTTCGCCAGTTGGTCGATGCCCATTGCCCACACGCCCGCCTGTGGGTTGTGCCGCCCGATCGGCCAACGCCTGACGACTGCGCCAAACTGTATGCACTCGGTGCGAACGCGGTGGCGATCGACTGGTGGTGCCAACCGCTGATTGCCAACGCTCCGAGTGCGGGTAGTTGGCAAGCGGTGGAGAGCGACGCAACCAACCCGTTCCTTGCCACCGCCAAAGAGTTGCTATATCCCTTGTTTGAACGGGTCGCTGGTTTGTTGCAGTCGTGTGGTGTCCAGCACGCCAGCAACCTGACGCGAAAACACTTGGTCAGTTCCGATCCGACGATTGCCAAGCAACTTGGCATCCGTCATTAAGCAATGAGCGATAAATAAGTGTCGGGTACGAATGGTACGGGCATAGGCGACGAGCCACTAC
>CAYZHQ010000255.1:0-2969 GCA_964477385.1 uncultured Pirellulaceae bacterium | reverse complement strand
GGCAATCCCAATTTGGCACGGACATAATTGTTGAGCGAAATTTTCTCGGAAAGCGATTTCAGATTGAGCATCTCTCGCTCGTCCTCAGTGAGCCTGATGGTGATCATTTTGGAACGCGGAACCTTTTCAATAATGCGAGCCGTTGGATCTGGCTCATCGATAAACTCGCAATCAGTGATCGAGACGAATTGGACCATGCGATGATGTTTCCACGATGGTGAGGGGAAGATTTGTTAGATTGGCCCCATTGTGCGGAGGCGCTTTGACACGTTTGGTCACTCGGAAACAGGTTTTCCAAAAATTTGTCGCGTTATCGGCTGGATCACCGACATGAAATAGGTAGCAAATCGACTTATGATCTACTCTCCCGGCACTCAGGTTGTCGCACAAAAGGACGTGATGGCCGCCAATGATCGGATCGCTCACCCAGCCGGGGCAGTCGGTGTGATCGTGCGTTCCCCAGTCGACCGAACGCACGCTTACCGAGTCAAGTTCAGTGATGGGTTGGAAGCCCCGATTCATCACGATCAACTCGTTCGACTGTCCGAGTTCAAAGTGGGCCAGATTCGCGACCATGATTCGCCGCTCATGAGTGCCGGTCTATACGAACGTGTCATCTACCGCTGCGTGATCGGTTCGCGGGCGTACGGGCTTGACGACGAAGCGTCCGACACCGACCGCCGAGGTATCTACCTACCGCCGGCCGAACTGCATTGGTCGCTGTACGGCGTTCCCGAGCAACTCGAAAACGACGTAACCCAAGAAGTTTATTGGGAGCTGCAAAAGTTCATCGTGCTCGCGCTGAAGGCGAACCCGAATGTGCTCGAATGCCTCTACTCGCCCATCGTCGAAGATGTCACACCGCTCGGTGAAGACTTGCTGCAGATCCGGGATGCGTTTTTATCGAAGCTCGTTTTTCAAACATTCTCGGGCTATGTTGCGTCGCAGTTCAAAAAGATGCAAACCGACATTCGCAACCAAGGCCGCGTGAAATGGAAACACGTGATGCACTTGATTCGATTGCTATTATCCGGCACGCATGTGCTTCGCGATGGAACCATGATCGTCGACGTCGGCCAGCATCGCGATCAGTTGCTCACGATCAAACGCGGCGAGATGCCGTTCGCCGAAGCGGATTCGTGTCGAAACGCACTGCAACGCGAATTGGAGTCCGCGTACCAAACCACAACTTTGCCAGACCGCCCCGACTACCAGCGAGCCAACGCGTTCTTGGTCGACGCCCGCCGGCGTGCCCTCCAGAGTGAACTTCCATGACCAGCGCCAGCACGATCGACGACGGCAAGACGATGCAGCACGTTCGCTCGCAAAACGAATGGCGGCGCGATCGACGCTTCCTTATTGTTGGTCAGCGCGGCCCGCGGCATCCACCGGCTGACTGGGTGTCCGCAGTTCGACGTCAACGATTAACGGCAGGTGGTCCGACCCGACGTTCGGGCCGTTCTTACAACCCAGAACGGCCCACTCCTCGCTCGCGAGCACATGGTCCAGCGGCACCTGCAGTGGCCATGGAAGATCAAGGCCCCATCTCGACGCCGGAAATGTCGGGTGGATCCCGTAGCTGCGGCGCGTTTCGTAAAGGGTAGTCTGCTCCAGAAGGTCGTCAAAATAGGGCGACCACATCGTAGTGTTAAGGTCTCCTGCCACTAGCACCGGGTCGGTCAACTCGTCCACGTAGCGCGCGAGTTCCTGGAGGTGCTCATTGCGATTCTCCCAGGTCTTCGAGTCCAACGGAGCAGGCGGGTGCGTAGCGACCAACACGGTCGGTTGACCGTCGACGTCGAACCGTGCCACGATGGACGGTGACCACCGCCCGGTGAAGGTCTCGATCTCCACCGACTTGATCGGATGGCGGCTCATTAGCAACGTGCCGAATTTCCCTTGCGCAGGAGTGTCAAAGATCTCGTAGCCCGTATTGAGGTTGCGGATCTGCGCCAGCCATTCGGGGTCAACCTCATTGAGCACGACGAGGTCGGGGCGAACGCGGCGGAGCAGTTCAAGGATCGGCTCGAACTGCTCGTTGGACTCACGAACATTGAGGACCATGAGGCGCAGGTGGCGGCCGTCGTTCCCGGGCGGTGTCGCGGGAGATTCTAGCAACCACGGGACAACGAACCACGCATTGATCGCCGCCGCCACCAGTGCGACGGACAACCAACCCCAGGCCCGCGCCGCCAGCAGCAAGATCGCGAGAATCAGAGAAAACCAGAGATATTGCATCCGGCCCTGATTCAACACGTCTAGCCACCAAGCCGTTTCGCCCAGATAGCCGAGCAGCGTCAACAGGAGCAAGACCACCGCCACCACTCCGAAAAACCGTCCTGTCCACAGGGACACCGGCCCTCGGCCCCGTCGCTCCCCTAGCTTCTCGTCGCTTTCTTTATCAAGATCTTCCGTCATGCTCCGCTCGTCGCCTCCAAGTCCCTGGTTTTATGTCGAGTCGCCTCATCCGCTCCTACGCCTGCAGCGCCGCCAACCACCACCGTGTGCTCCGGTCGAATCGACGTAGCGGAGTCCGTGGATCGCAGTCTGTAGTATGCTTCGCTGGTAGTCGTCCCGAGACCATCCGTGACGATGCTTGCAAGGCGAAGCCTCGCAGTCCGTTCGTCCCCTCAGGAATGCCCCCCGCCAGCACGACGTCTAGCGCGAGCAATTTGTATGCCGCGACCCGCACGGAACTGCAGCGTGACTTCGAGTCCGCCACCAACCTGCCGGATCGCCCAGACTGTTAGCTAGCCAACGCGGTCTTGGTCGACGCCCGGCCATCCAAGGTGAACTTCCATGACCAGCACCAGTACGATTGACTATGACAAGATGATGCAGCACGTGCGGACACATCCGTTTCCGCTCGTGTTCGCCACGATCAGTGGAGCCCATCTCTACGGGTTTCCATCGCCCGATTCCGACTTCGACCTGCGCGGCGTACACCTACTGCCGCTCGAGACCGTCGT
>CAYZHQ010000254.1:0-3042 GCA_964477385.1 uncultured Pirellulaceae bacterium | reverse complement strand
TGTCGCTCATTGCTAAGCAGGCAGGTAGGAGTCAGTCGGTAAATGAGCCGCCTTGGCGATAGCCGCGGTTCCTGCATTCAACCGGGGTTGTCGCCAAACGGCTAAGCAGAGTTCTGGGGAATGATTCCTGCTAACCTGCTTAGGGCCGTTAATCCACGAGGCTTCCGCCGGGCTTGCCGCGGTCGGGGCCACAAATGGAGGCTAACGCTTTATTTCCGCGCCGATCCCAACACGCAATTCGATGCCAACTGACGCGGGTGCTTTCCGCCGCCAACCGCCCGCGCGGGGAGAGTCGTCAGCACGACACAAATCAAGTCGCGGTCAGGGTCGGCCCAGGCAATCGTTCCGGTGGATCCGGTGTGGCCAAACGTCGACTCGGAACAGCCCGAACAGTGTGCTTCCATTCCCACATCAAAACCGAGGCCTCGCGATTCCAGCCCCGGTGCGTTCTGATTGCCAATCATCAGCTTGGCAACCTGGGGCTTAAACAGCGTTCCCGTCGGATGCAGAAACTCGTTCAGGAATTTGCCAACATCGGACGCCGACGCATGCTGGCCGCCCCAGGGAGCACCAAGCTGTCGCCAGAAGCGACTGTTCCAGTTCCAGTTCTGGGAATCCTTCGAGCCGCCACCCGATTCGACAGCGCCATATTCCACCTGGCACCGCATCATCTGTTCTGCCTTGAGCGTTCCCACACCGAGCGCGGAAGCTTGCATGTTCAGCGGTTGCAGCACGCTCTGATGGACCAATTGTTTGATCTCGGTTCCGGACAAACGCTGAGCAATCTCGGTGGCCAGCAGGATCGCCATGCTGGAGTATTCATACTTCGTGCCCGGCTTGAAATGGAGCGGCACCCGCAGTGCTCCTTCAATGAACTCACTTAGGGTGGCATGTTTGGATCGCAGTCTGGCATTCTGTGGCAATTGGTCGGGCAAGCCCGCTGTGTGTGTCAGCAGATGGCGGACGGTGACTTGGTCGCGCCATTGCCCCTTGAATTCCGGCAGATACTTTTGTGCCGGATCGTCTAGATCAAACATCCCTTTGTCGTACAGCGTCATCAAGGCGGCGATGGCGATCGGTTTCGAAATCGAGCCCAACAGAAACGCGGCATCGGTTGCTTTGGCTTCGCCGAACGATCGAGACAATTGACCCGCATCCGATGTTCCATCGCCATGCTGCACGTACAGCGATGCCGCCCGCACCTGTCCACTCGCGACGGCTTGCTCGAGCACTTCCGCGGCGTCGTCAAGATTTGCCTGTCGCATTGCAGCCTGAAGGGGATTCATCCACAAGACTCCTGCGGCAGTGCCCAGAAACGTTCGACGTTGGAAACGAGTCATGGTAATTCTCGGCGGACGGTAGTGTTGGAATGGCGATTAGCAATGTTAGTGACTCCGCGAGGAAGTATCCCCTGGACGGGGGCGCGAGATCAAGCAAATTCCGCCCCTGATCGAAACGCATTCTATAAAAAGTGGAATCACGCATGGTTTTTCCGTTCCGTGCAAAGCGCCATTTCACGATTCTTGCGGTATCTCCTCATCCGAGCGAAGTCGACCGCGTGGTTTCCCCGCGTTTTCCAGCGTTCGGAGATGTGAGGCGGAGGCCTGCGGTAGTTGCGCTGCCTGAGCGCGGCGGGACGCGACAAATACTTCGCGGCTCACTGGAGAGTCGGGGTGGGCAGTGAGTAACAACGCCGACATGGAGCGTGAGGCTGGCCGCTGGTGTCGATTTGTGTGGTGAGCCAGCCACCCCGTCTGGCGAGGGCATTGCGGTTGCTTGACCGATAACTATCTTATTAGTAAAACAGTTTGCAGTGAAAGACCGCTGCTGCTGAGGGTGATATGAAGCTGCAACATGAACTGAAGCGTCCGGTGCCTTACGCTTCGATTAGACAAGAAGCACTGGCCGGTTTGCTCCGTGTGGGCGATCAGTTGGACAACCGGTTTTCGCGACTCTTTCGAGAACATGGTTTGACCCTGTCGCGTTTCAATGTGTTGCGAAGCCTGGTCTTGGAAGATGGGCCGCTCACCTGTGGCGAGATTGGCGAACGCATGATCCAAGTCGTGCCGGCGATCACCTCGTTGGTCGATCATCTGGAAAAGCAAGGTTTGGTCGAACGCCAGCGTTGCACCGAAGACCGTCGCGTGGTGCATGTCCGCATCACAAGCAAGGGCCAGCGACTTGCCGAACAGATGGTCGAGCCGCTATCGCAGTTAGAGAAACAACTACTTCGAAAACTGACTCAGTCCGAATTGAAAACCCTGGTCGGGCTGTTGGAGAAGGCTCGGCTTTCGATCGCCAGTAGTGATCGCTGAACAAGAATTTCCATTATACCGTTCCAGGTTGACGCAAGACCACTCACCGTTTTGCTCTCTCGCGAGAGCTGTCCATCATGAATGTTCGCAGCATGAATATTTGCTCACCGCCACGTTATGTACTGGCCTTCGGACCGTGGATGTTGTTGCTTGCCGGTTGTGGCACCAGCACCACCAAGCCTCAGGAGCCTCCGCCGCCCACAGTGACCGTTTCCAAGCCGTTAACGAAAACGATTGTGGAATGGGATGCCTATACCGGACGCCTGGAGGCGGTGAATTTGGTGGAGGTTCGGGCTCGTGTCGGAGGCCATTTGCAAACGGTTCACTTCGATGAAGGGCAGATGGTTTACAAGGACGATTTGTTGTTTGTGATCGACCCGCAACCGTTCGAGGCAGAATTGAATGCGGCACAGGCGGGGCTGGAGCAAGCGCGTTCGCGATCGAATCAAGCGAAGGCAATGTTGAATGAAGCCAAAGCGAGGTCGCTGCAATCGGAAGCCCAATTGAAGCTTGCCGACTTGCGTTACAAACGTGCGCAATCGCTCAATCAACGCAATGCGATTTCCCAAGACGAAGTCGATGAACGCGAGGCAGAGTTCTTGCAAGCAAGTGCGGATATCGAGGGAGTCAAGGCAGCGGTGAACTCGGCCGAAGCTGCGATCGCGACCGCCGAAGCCGAAATCCACTTGGCGGAGGCCGGCGTCGAAACTGCCAAACTGAATCTGGA
>CAYZHQ010000253.1:0-3160 GCA_964477385.1 uncultured Pirellulaceae bacterium | reverse complement strand
GCCGAATCGCCAAGCCGAATCGCCAAGCCAAGAACCTCCGGATCCCGACTGCAAAAGACGTATCGCCCCCTAGGCCACCTACTACCTTGAAAACAAGCCGCCCGATTTCTAGGCTAGCCCTTCATTTGTTTCTAAGACTTCCCAATTCAACGCCGACTAAACGATGCCACGAGACTTTTTGAAGGGTGCTGCCGACGAGTACGACGTGGTCGTGATTGGCAGCGGACTGGGTGGGATGACGGCAGCGAACATTCTGGGACGCGCCGGTCACCGTGTGCTGCTGCTTGAACAGCACTACAAACTGGGGGGCTTGGCGACTTGGTTTCGCCGACCAGGTGGGCATATTTTTGATATCTCGCTGCACGGATTCCCGCACGGCATGATCAAGAGTTGCCGGCGCTATTGGAACAAGGACATCGCCGATCACATTGTTCAACTGAAAAACATTCGTTTCGAAAACCCGATGTTCTCGGTTCAAACCACCTTCAATCGAGAAGACTTTACGCGGCTGCTGACGACCGACTTTGGTGTCGAAGCCCAGGCGGTCAATGACTTTTTCGATACCGCCCGGGGTATGAATTTCTACGACGACCAAACCACCACCACCGGACAGTTGTTCGAACGTTTCTTCCCCGGTCGCGAGGATGTGATTCGGCTGTTGATGGAGCCGATCACCTATGCCAATGGCTCGACGCTGGAAGACCCCGCGATCACCTACGGCATCGTTTTCAGCAACTTCATGAGCAAGGGCGTCTTCATTTACGAAGGAGGCACCGACGATCTGGTCACCCGAATGCAGAAGGAACTGAAGAAGAACAACGTCGACATTCGCATCCGCTGTCCAGTCGACAAAATCAATGTCTCGGGCGACAAGGTGCAGTCGGTGGAAGTGAACGGTCGCGTCATCCGCACCAAAGCGGTTGTGAGTAACGCCAACCTGCGTTCAACCATCCTGAACATGCTTGGGCCGGAACACCTGGATCCAAAGTTCACCGAGGCTACCGAAGCGGTGCGCCTGAACAACAGCAGCACGCAGGTCTACATGGCCCTCAAACCCGACGCGGTGGTCGATGAAAGCAGCGGGGATCTGCTGTTTACCAGTACGGCGCCGCTGTTCCGCACCGAAGCCCTGCTCAGCCGAGACATCACCAGCCGCACATTCAGTTTTTACTATCCGCGGACGCGACCCGACGGCAAACAACGGCACGCAATTGTCAGCAGCACCAACGCCAACTGGAGCGATTGGGCCGACTTAAGCGATAACGAATACGAAGAGAGCAAACAGGATTTGATCGAAACCACGCTCGACGCGCTCGACCGCTACGTGCCGAATATTCGCGAAATGGTGGAGTGGACCGAAGCGGCCACGCCGCGCACGTTTAACCACTACACACGCCACCAACTGGGTGCCAGTTTCGGCACCAAGTTCGAAGGATTGAGCGTCAGCCGTTCGCTCCCGCAACAGATCTCCGGCATGTACCACGCGGGCAGCGTCGGCATCATCATGAGCGGTTGGCTAGGAGCGATGAACTATGGCGTCATCGTCAGCAACGAAGTCGACCAGTTCTTGGTCCAACACGCCTGATCGATGGCGACGCTACGCTAATTCCGCACCACCGGCCAGATGCACCTCGACACCCGCCTGACGCGTCGTCGCTTCGACACAGTACAACGGCACGCGGGCCTCGTCGGCTCGCTGCAGCGCTTCGTCTTTGCCCAGCACAAACCAACCGGTAGCCAACGCGTCGGACTCGCCCGCGGACGCAGTGACCACCGTGAGGGATTCCAGGTCGCCGGCGGGCCAACCGGTTCGCGGATCGATCACGTGACCGTACCGCTTGCCGCGATGGTGAAAAAACTGCTTCCCGGGACCGCTGGTTGACATCGCCGCGTCTCGCAGCCGAATCCCGCCCAATCGCTGCTTGGGATGAACCGGATGCTGCAGCCCCACCAGCCAGCCGCCCTCGACATTTTCCACCGGGTCGCTCGAACCCCGGGCGACCACCGTGCTGTGACCGCCGTGAATCAAGAAGTCTTCGATGCCACTGTCGAGCAAGCTGGCGGTGACCTGGTCGAGCGCGAAGCCTTTGCCGATCGCCCCCAAGTTGACTCGCATGCCGGGCTTGCCCAGCCGAACCGACGCCGCCACCGGATCGACTTGGACGTCTTTCCAATCGACGATCGCCAGCGCTGCGGAGATCTGCTCCGGCGTCGGCTTGCGCCCACTGCGCATGGTGAACCCCCAAACATCGATCAACGGCCCGGCCGTGACATCAAACGCACCGTCGGTTTTCTCGGAACAGACTGCGGCATCTTGAAGCACCTGCCAGACATCCCGATGGACCTTGCACCACTCGCCGCCAGCCAGATTCAGACGATTGATATCACTGTCGGCCTTGTACACGCTCAACCGCTGCTCAATGCCCGGCACCAAATGCAACGCGTTCAGGGCCGCATCGAGCTGGTCGCCGGCGTTGGGAGGCAATAACACAACGAAATCGGTTGCCATCGCTCGCATGCGAACTTCGTGCAAAAAACCGGGCCGAGCAAGCTGGCTCGGGGCTTCAGCATTGCCCGCTGACAAGCCGCCGGGGAAATCATCCGCCGAATCGGGCTGGCTGGGTGGCATTCACTTACTCCGTCTGAAAATTGGGGACTTGCCAGGGGCACTATCCTTCTGCAACAAGCATCGCGTCTGATAGTTTTCGCGAGATTCTCGCATCGATCCAGAACCCTCACAACCGTTCGCCTGTCCAAGGTTTGCAAAGTCGTCCAACCCTGCTTTTTACGAAGGATGGTGGGCCGCCAAACAAACTTTGCAGACGAAAGAAAGTGCGGGTTGCAGTTTTCGGCTGAATACAGCAAAATCTGCACTTCATCGAGTCATCCAGCCGATAGGTTGGGTGTCGACTCGCTGATTTCACGGAGCGGTGGCTGAGTGGTCGAAAGCGCCGGTTTGCTAAATCGGTGAAGGGGTCAAACCCTTCCGCAGGTTCGAATCCTGTCCGCTCCGCTGAAAATTTGATTTGGAAGACGAGTTGTTGGCAACAATGACTCGAAGGCAAGTACGTTGCTTGTTAAGTGGAAGGCGTAGCTCAGTCGGTAGAGCAACGGACTTTTAATCCGTAGGTCCTGGGTTCGAGCCCCAGCGCCTTCACTT
>CAYZHQ010000252.1:0-3208 GCA_964477385.1 uncultured Pirellulaceae bacterium | reverse complement strand
GTCTCGAATGTCACCGAATCGTCAGAGCGTCACAGTCTGCTCGCTGAGCTGGTTGCTCTTGACATTGTTTTGGGTTCCGCTTGCTCGCGGCGAACAGTCGCCAGGCGATGCCGACCGGTCGCCTCGGGTGTTTCGTGCCGGCGCCGCAACCAGCAACATCACGCCACCGTTGGGAGCATCGATCGTCGGCAATTGGCAGCCGATCCCCGCCACCAACGTGCATGATGAACTTTACGCGCGTTGCTTGGTGCTGGATGATGGAAAGACGAAGTTGGGAATCGTCCTGTGCGACAACGTGGGCATTCCCTCGGAGGTTTTCGATGCCGCTAAGCAGCAAGTGGAACAGGCGACCGGTATCCCCAGATCGCACTTGCTAATTGCGTCGACGCACACCCATTCGGCCAGCTCCGCACGGGGACCTTGTAAAGTCATTCGCGAACCCGAATTGACTCCCTATCAACAATTCGTCGCGCAGCGGATCTCCGACGGCGTGCGCCGCGCACTGGCAAACATCGAGCCAGCTCGGATCGGTTGGGGAGCCATCGACGAACCGTCGGAGGTCTTCAATCGACGCTGGCACGTCACGCAGGCCAGCTTATTGGCAAACCCCTTCGGCGGCATCGATCGCGTGCGGATGAACCCACCACGAGGTAGCGCTGCACTCGATCGTCCGGCAGGTCCAACCGATCCTCAAATCGCATTCATCTCTTTGCAAAGCCGCGACGGCCGACCGCTGGCCCTGCTGGCCAACTATTCCTTGCACTATGTCGGTGGCGTCAAAAGTGGCGACATTTCGGCAGACTATTTCGGCTACTTCGCAACTTTCATCGAGCAAAAACTCGCCGCCTCTCAGCAAACGCCCCCCTTCGTCGGCATGCTGTCCAACGGCACCAGTGGCGATGTCAACAACATCGCTTTTGCACAGCCGTCGCAGCGCAAGTACGAACGTTACGAGAAGATGCAAGAAGTGGCGGAAAAGGTCGCCGAACGTGTTAAGGAAGCTCACCAAAACCTGACGTTTCATGACTGGGTGCCCCTGGCGGCCGCCGAGGCCTCGTTGGAACTAACCGTCCGGCAACCGACCGCGGCGATGCTCAAGCATCTCGAGACCGCCACCGCGAGCACGGCACAGGCGTCGGCAGGGAGACCGAGTCGCGAAGCCATTTATGCCTCACGGATTGCCAAGCTGCAGCAGGCTCCCTCAACAATTGCCATCCCGTTGCAGACGCTCCGGATTGGGGAACTGGGAATCGCTGCAGTCCCCTTCGAAACGTTCGCCGAAACGGGGCTGGAAATCAAAGCTCGCAGCCCCTTCGGTCAAACCTTTACCATCGAATTGGCGAACGGCTCCTTCGGTTACCTGCCGACGCCGCCGCAGCATCGCTTGGGAGGCTATGAAACGTGGTTGGGAACCAACTACGTCGAAAAATCCGCATCCACCAAAATCGTCACCAAGCTGCTCGAGCTGTTTCAGACCATGCAGCAAGAAGCGGTCGTAGAATAGACTGCAGGTTTTGCCGGACGCGTTCAGCTTGCGAAGCAAATCACGCGCATGGGGACCAGAGGGAGGCGACAAGTTGCGTGCCTTGGATGGCGATTGGGCGGAAAGAATGGACACCGGGAAGGCAAGCAGCAACGCTCAAGACAGCAGCCGTCGATAAGTCTTCATGAAATAGGTCGGTTAAAACTCGGCTTGAAACTGGCTGCGAAACAAGAAGCCGTCGTCACCCGCCAAGATATCACTGGTGGTGTTTTGCAGGGGGCTGTCATCCAAGTGGGTGATGTCGAACGAGACCTTCACCTGTGGCTTCGCAAGCGGATACCAGTTGAAACCGCCGGCGATTTCGTTTGAAGCTCCAAAGTCGCCAGCGACACGCGAGTAACGCAGATTCAGATCAAGCGTTTGAGGGATCAGAAACCGCCCCCCTTCGACATAGCCACCATGCTGAAAAAGGTCGTCGATCGGCAACGCACCGTCGGCTCCAAGTTCATGGATCCACCTCAAGAAGACTTCCGATGTCACGCTCCAGCCGCGATGCTTCCACAGTACATCGACACCGTAGAACCAGAGGTCAAACTCAGAAACCGTAACACCCGGCGACAGCGCGCCCGTTTGAGTCAGCCGAGTCCCATCAGCCAGCCGCAGGAAATCGGACTCCTCCAGCGGCACCCCTGGCTGATCGGCGGTTTGTGGTGAATAGACGACCGACTGACCGATGCGCCACAGCGGCCGTGCAGCCCCATCAAAATCGACAATCTGACCGCCAAAGTCTCCCGCAGGATCGATGTAGCTGGTCGCCGCAAACGTGAACCGATTATCGGTGTTGCCATTGGGGAGATTAGCCGTCCGGTAGCCGTTGCCGACCATCCATTCGTAGTGACCATGCTTGGCAAACTGGCCGACACCGAAGATACCAACCGTCCGGTCAGGACGAAAAAAATCGTTCGCCATCGGCCGGTCAATGAAACGAGTCCGTCGGGCTCCCAACAGCCATTGCTGACTCGCCGGCACCTTGCGTTTCCCCATTTGAATCTGAAAGCGGTCGGTGAGCTGCCACGCCCACCAATAATCAAAAAAGTCGACGGTATGCCCGCCATCGGTGTCGCCATCCAATTGCAGAAAGTAACTCAGGCGAGGGTCCACTGCATGCCCACTGAACGACAGCCGGGCACGCTCGATGTCGAATGCATTGCGGTTCGGAATGCGACGAGTCACCCCGGCGTTGTCGGTCCAGGACTCCGCCCGACGGACAAAACCATGGTGGCGAAATTGAATCCAACCATTCAGCTTGATTTCAAACGGAAACTTCTTGCGATCGAACGGACGCAACAACCAGCCGTCATCGTAGTCCACAAAATAATTTAGCTGCTTGGAGTCGCTGCTAGACGCCGCCGTGTCGCACTCGGCCTCCGCTGGCAACTCCGCAACCAATGGCACTCGTTCGATCATACCAGGCGTGCAAGATTCGTTCGCTCGATTCGGTTGAAGCCCGTAGAAACCTTCCGCCTCGTCGAGACGCTGACGAAGCTCACCTAGGGTCCGAGCTTGTTCATCAAGCTGCTGTTGCAATTGTTCGATCGACGGAGGTGCTTCCTCCGCCAACGGCTCCGATACGAACTGCGCATTAGCTACCGAAAAGTTCAGCAACAGATGTATGGTCGACGCCACAAGCAACTTAGGAATGAGCGATAAAAAAGTGTCGGGTAC
>CAYZHQ010000251.1:0-3329 GCA_964477385.1 uncultured Pirellulaceae bacterium | reverse complement strand
TTAGATACAGGAAATTATCATCGGTGTCATTGGCGACATAGATGTCCAGGTCCGCGTCGCCATCGAAATCCATCATGACGACGCCCAGGCCTTTACCACCACCGACGAGTCCCGCCTCTGCGGTGGCATTTCGGAAGGTTCCATCAACGTTTGCCAAGTAAAGTGTGTCTTTCAGGCCTGCAAATTTCTCCGGCCCACAGACCTCCCTTTGCCCATCCCCTGAAAAGCACTCGGGATCGTTGTCCCAAGACCAATCGAGGTAATGAGTTACATATAGGTCAAGCAATCCGTCGGCATTCACATCTCCCCAACCCGCCCCGGTACTCCACAGATCATCCGTCAAAGCAACCTGTTGGCTCACCTCGACAAAGGTGCCGTCCCCTTGATTCTGAAACAAGACCAGTCCGCCGTAACCGGTCACCAGCACATCCTCAAACCCATCACTGTTGAAATCACCAACGGTTGCCGCGTGCGAGTAATGCGGGGGCGGTTCGACGCGTGCCGGCCCCGTGATTTCTTGGAAGCGTTTGCCGTCAAGGTTCCGAAATAGACCCGCGCCGCGTCCCTCGAGGGTAGGCAGCGGATCGATAGTGCCGCCACCGATCAGAAGAAAGTCGTCTTTGCCGTCCTGGTCGTAGTCGAGTACTCCGGCACCGCCACCTAGTGTTTCAGCAATCGTAAAGGCTTTCGCTTCCATTCCGTTACGACAAGTGAAATCGATCCCGCTTTCCGCCGTGATATCGGTAAAGCGGATTCCATCAGGGAACTCTACCGCGATCGGGATCTCTTCCGACGTCTTGCTGCCGCAACCGGCGAGAAAGAGCAACAACACACTGCCGATCCAATGTCGCTTCATTCGACTTGCCGTTCGGTGGGAGCCAAGAATTCTTTGTGCTGACTGGCCAATTCCGCATAGCTCGGATGCTGATCCCGATGGCTACTGTAGAACTCGAACAGACGGCGATGCGTCGGCACATGCTCCGGCGCATCGACCAGCGCCCCATTCAAATAAAACAATCCGCGTTCGACTCGGCCGTTATCCAGCATGATACTGCCGATTTCATAGCGTGCTTCAAAGTCATTGGGTTTGGCTTGAAGGCGAGTCAGGAAGGGTGCCAAAGTGGCTAACTCTTGACGTTTCTGCTCGACCCTTTGCAGGATCTCTTCCGCTTCCTCGCTGTGACCGGATCTTTGCAGCGCCAACGCCAATTGCCGCTCGGCATCAAAGTGATCGGGCGACTGTTTCGCTGCCATTCGAAAGTATTGTACGGCCTGTTCGAATTCTTGATCGTCAAATTCCAACTGCCCCCGTTCAAACGCAACGGCTCCCGATTCCATCCTGGTCGCCAATCGACGATACGCCCGTTCAAACTCTTCTTGGGGAATCTCGGCAAGCTGCTCGAGGATTTTTCTCGCCGCCTGCCGGTCGCCGAGTAACCTCTGGCACGCTGCCACCATCAGATCGACGGCAGGTTTGGTCTGCGGATCGACTTGAACACACGTCTGCAGCAATGGCAAAGCTTCTTCCGGACGCTTTCGCTTCCATAGTAGATTTCCATAGGCAAAGAGGGCTGGCGGGTATTGTGGATTCTTTTCGAGCGCCAATCGATACTCACGTTCGGCATCTCCATCTCTCAACTCGTTTTCTGCCAATCGAGCCAGTTGCATGTGAGGCTTGGGATCGCTGGGACAGTCGGCTCGCCAGACCGTCAAGACAACTTTGGCCTCATAAGCCCGGTCATTCGCCTCCAGTCCTTGGGAGTAGGCGTCGGCGATATCCGCCACGTCATTGCCCGGTTCGGTCATCCACATATTTATGGAATCGGAAACCTGCTCTAACTTACCTGACTGTGCGAGCGCTAAATCGCGTTCCTGGCGAGCAACCTCCTGCGGTAACCCCTGTCGTTCAGCCGCGCGGAGATGGCGTTCCATCGCATCCAAATTGTTCCATCGCCGTTGAATACGCGCTTGAAGGAATTCGGCTCGAGCTGGATCGCCGTTCAGCAACCTCGCCCATTTGGCTCCATGAACAGCCTGACGGTGATTCCTCAGCACCAAATGATATTCGGCGTAGAAGAAAGGTCCACGCGCCAGCAGTCCCGTGCCCCACAACAGTAGGAGCAAGACCGCCAACACCCCCACAGCAACGCTCAGGCGTTGCTGCCAGGACCATCGCGGGGCCTGTTCCAACTCCCGAGGTTCCTCGGATGCGCTGCCTCTCGGCCGTCGATTCCTGGGCGACTTTCGTTTTTTCATGAAACCTGTTTATCTTGCAAACTCAGCCCGCCAACCTTCTCACTGGACAACGCGACTGCTGATATTTTACGTCAACTTGTCGACGATTTGGATAGTCACACCTGTCGACAATGCCTTTCCTGTGGTGCAGGAACTTCTACAGACGAAGAGTCGCCGTGACCGGCAGGTGATCTGATAACTGCTGCGTCTGCGCGTCCTTCAAGATCGATGCCGAGTCCACTTGTGGTAACAAATTCGGACTGACGAAGATGTAATCGATCCGACGCTCGGTTCCGTGTTCTTGATCGCTGACCAAGAGCGCTGGAAAGGTGCCGACAAACGGCTGCTCGGGCCCTCGAAAGTGATCGACCAAGTCGACATAGCCTTGCGCCAATATGGCCTCCAAACCACCGTAATCCAGTTTGCCCTGGTTCAGGTTCCGTGCCCCCTGATTGCGTCGGTCAAGCATCTTAAAGAATGGTTCGAGCTTTGAGTCGGCACTATAATGAGCACGGTCGGCTGGCGAAAAACCGTTGAAGTCACCGACAAGAACGATTTTGGGATTCGACTCCGGCAGCGCCGCAACGTTGGCTTTTAAATGCCCTGCCTCTTCCATCCGACGTGCAAAATTGGAGGGATGAAAATGGATCACGTAGAACCAGATTCCCCGAATCCGGCAACGCAACAGCCCATGATGCATCCCCTCACGAATGCGCTGCACGTCGCTGATCGGAAATCGCGACGTGATGCCAGTGGGAAAGCCGTCTTCTTTGAGCAGGACCGAATGCGGGTGCCCCCATGCCTTGGCGTCTGCGGCAAGCCGGTCCGGCGTGTAACCATTAAGTTCCTGCAGAGCGACAACGTCGGGCGACTGCGCAGCCATCCACCGCTGCCACTGCGAATGCCGCGGCTCGCCGCGCCGAGTGAAACCGTACCAAACGTTGTGAGTCACGATCTTCAGGGTGTCGGGCGGTTCCTCGGCCGTCACTGAAGGACTCAACACCACGAAGGCCAAGCACCACATTAACAAAACGAACTTCATCATCTGCATGAAACCCCTCTCTCCTGAATGAGCCGCGTTAGGTTGCGTGTCA
>CAYZHQ010000250.1:0-3507 GCA_964477385.1 uncultured Pirellulaceae bacterium | reverse complement strand
CCGACACTTTTTTGTCGCACGATCCTTACTGGTCGACACCGAAGTGATCTGAAGATTCAACAGCGAAGATGTTCGCCCAGCTTAAGCAGGTTTGCAGCAATCATTCCGCAGAACTCTGCTTAGCCGTTTGGGCGATAGCCCCGGTTGTATTCAGGAACCGCGGCTATCGCCGAGGCGGCTGATTTACCCGATGGCTCCAGCCTGCCTGCTTAGCTTTCGGATTCACCGCCGTACCCTTTTGCATAAGGCTCCCAATCGAACACCCTTGGCGCGGACGAAATCAACCGCACGACAGCTCGTAGGACCGGTCAGCGCCGGATGCCGATTGTAGCTTCCGCAAATTTGCGGTGCTTGATTGTTAGATCGAAAACCCTAGCGAACCGGCGATGGCATAGGCAACGAAAATGCCATAGAGGCCTATTAACACGAACGCTTTGCGACGCGTTAATTGATGCCCATGCCACATGATCAACAATGTCACCAAGGTTAAACCGCACAGCAGGACTCGCAGCCCCACGAGTCCGGCAATCGGTTGGCCATTCTCGGTCATTAAAACCGGCTGCCACCCATTAAGGTAAGAATTAACCAGCAGAGGAACTGCCAGGCAAATGCAGATGTCAAAAATATTGGAGCCAAAGGCATTCGAGACGGCTCCGTCATCATCGCCGCGCCGCGCAGCGCCGACCGAAAGAAAGGTGTCGGGAACGGACGAGGCTGCGGCCGCCACGATGACCGCCAAGAAAAAGATCGGCACATTCAAAGTCGCCGCGGCCTCACGAGTGACTTCGACCAACCAATAGCAAGCCGCCGCCGCAACAAGGGTTGAAAACCCGATGACGATCCAAGCCTTGGGGAGGGTTAGCGGGATCTGCACGAGGCCAAATAGTGCTCCCGCAGCATCGTCTTCCTCTTCCTCTGCGTCCTCCGCCGATTCACTATTCCGCTCGCGACGCACCTGTTCGATCAACGACAAACTCGGACGAATACCCTCTTCACGAAGCACTCGGACGATCGAATCGGTGTCCGTCGACGAATGATCGGCCAGTCGATTTTGCACCACGTCTCGCGCTCGCTGAAAGCTTTTCGCATCGAGCACCAACTGCGCGACGTATCCGCAGTACATGCCAATCAAGACCAACGCCATCCACCACTGCAATTCGGCTTGGTAGAGAAACATGATCAAGACGAGTTCGCAGCCGAGAAACCACATGCCGTCGCGCGTGATGACTTTCGACTCGACATCAATCGTCGGATGGGATTTGCGGGAGACACTAATCACCAGCGCACAAATTGCGGGAATCAACATCATGTTGTAAACCGCGCTTCCCGCGCAGGTGGCTACTGTCGCTCCAAATCCTTCGCTGCCGGCGGCGCTGACGGCAGCCGCGGAGCCATCGGTGGCAGCAATGGCCACAACCACGAAGAAAATGCCGCTGAACAGTTCGGGCATCGAGCTGGCAATCGCATCCAGCGTCGCACCTCGGACCGATCCGGGGATCCGGTAACGTTCGCCCAGCCATTGAGCGGCATCGGCAAAAGGATCGCAGGCTTGCCAAATCACGATCGAAATCATGACGACTTGAGCTATTGCAAAACTCAACGTGGCGGCGAGTGAAGGAGCCAGCGCGTGCCACGCCCAGGTGACGGCCAGGACGCAAACGGTAACAAGGGCCACGGTTAGTGGAAGACGAGACGAAGTTGGCTCCGATTCCGATGCAGACATTCCAGTTGCGGTCCATAGGGAGTTGGGCAAAGCCGAGTTGGCAAGGAGAGGACGAAAGCGTTGCCTTGTTGCCACGGCGTCCGCCCGGCGTATGGTAGCCTCTCTGCTAACGGTTTACAGCTATGCGGTCGCCCGAGTCGATGACGGCCCTGGAGAGTGCAAAAAAAACGCTTCCGGCAGGCGGAAGCGTTTCAAAAGATCGAACTGCATTGACAGTGGGACTACAGCACGCCGCCGCCGCCGCCTCCAAGGCCACCACCGCCGCCTCCACCACCAAGGCCACCGCCACCGAAACCGCCGTTGCCGCCGCCGCCGCCGCCCAAGTCTTGGGAATCACCCGACACAAAGTTAAACGTACTGACGTTTCCGATCTGCGAGAAAGTTGGCATGGGGGTGATCCGAACGTATCGTCGATCGGCTGAGATGATGGCAATCGCCGTCATCGAAGCTCCTTCGGGCAGCACCGTCAATTCGGGCTCGAATCCAACAGCGCCACCACGGCCGAAGCCATTGCGACCGATCGGGTTGCCACCGAAGCGACGCAGGTCACGGAAAAAGTCCGATGCGGAGGACAGGTCCGAGCCGCCGGCGAGCTGTGCCAACATGGCACCGCCCACCTGGTCTTTGGCCGCTTGCAGGTCGGCCAACTGGGCTTCGGCAACGCGTTCGCGTCGACGGCCGTCCTGGACGTCGAACATGACGATGGCATCTTTCTCTTTCAGTGGGACATGCTGCTGAATCAAACGCTGCGTTGGTCGCCCGACGTCGGTTAAAATGGAAACGGTTACGTTGCCTGTTGCCACGTTGCCCCACACGCGTCGCACTGCCAAACGGTAAACGCCGGAGAAGCCTTTGGGGCAGACATAGGTTTCGGTCACACTGCCGTCTCTTGACGTTCCAGGCAAGGAGTCGCCCAACAACACACCGCCGCCGGCGGTATGCGTGTTCCGCAAGGAGCAGACGGTTCCGGAGGGTTCTTCTACTAAGAGGTCCACGTCGGCTTCGCCGGTCCAAGTCACACGCACGATCACGTCGTGAGCCGTCGCGGCTTCCAACTGGTCGGCAAATTGTTTTGCCGCCGTGGAATCGCCTGATTCTTTCAGTCGCAAGAAGGTGGCACGGGCCAGCAAGCGAACTTCGTTTTCGAAATCGGCTTGATCATCGGGCCACGCTTGGCTGAGGACTCCGGTGCAAGCCCAGGTCAGGCCTTCGAGGTCATCCAGCTGTTTGGCGATCCGCAGTCCCAGCATGTAGCAATCTTCGCGATAGGGATAAACCCGCGAAACGTCCATGCACAGCCTCAGGGCCGCTTGCTGTGAACCGATACTGTCGAGGTGTTGTGCCACGTTCAGCACATCCTCGGGCGAATCGGCGAAATCGACCGCCGACAAGAGGGCTCGTTCGATCTCTTGTTGATCGCCATCGGTGCCCATCAGTGCCAATGCGTAGGCTTCATACATCCAGGGTTGGATCTGACCGTTCCGCATTGCGGCGGAAATCAAGTCACGCATTTCCCCGAAGCATTCACGTGCCTTCGCCGCATCATCGGACTCCGACGCCTGGCCTGCTTGAGCATTCAAAATACGAACCGAACTGCGGATTCGCTGATCGTGAAAGACCTGTGCTTCCAGCGACTCCAGTGACAAGGTTTGAAAGTAGGCGTTCCACGCATCGGCGGTTGTTTGACCTTCGGTGGGTGTCACTCGCACCGGGCCCGCAGCATCGAGCACGTTCTTGGCTGCCGCAGGTGTGGCGGTTGTCGCGGCGGACTTGCTCGACAGCGT
>CAYZHQ010000249.1:0-3764 GCA_964477385.1 uncultured Pirellulaceae bacterium | reverse complement strand
TATTGGGATCCTCCTCCATGGCCACTACCAGCACCCGATCCAATACCTTGCTCAAAGTGATTCTGGCCATTTTACTGCCGCCATTGGCGGTGTTTATGGAACGCGGATTTGGCGGCCAATTTTTGCTCAACGTCGTGCTGACAATCGTCGGCCTATGGGTCGTCGGCATCATTCATGCGCTGGTCTTGATCCTCTGACTAACCGAGACAGCTGACATAACAGCAAGTGGTCTCGCTGTTGAATTCCCTTCTAAGCAGTCACTCCCTCGGTGGATGTTTGGGCTGAGGATTCGCTTCAAGGAAAAAAGAGGATTTTCCCGCCCGGTGCCTGATCCAGTTCAGCGATTGCAGAATGACTTTTTGATGCACTAAGAATTGCTCCAAGCGATACTTGCCAGGAAAATTTGTCAGCGATAGACCAATCAAGATGCTGATGATCCCTTGCCCCGGCAGCACCAGCATGGCAATTCCCATGAAAATAAAAACGATCCCGGCAATGTTTTTGCCGACCAGCCAAGCATAGTAGACAAACGCTCCAAATCCGAAGGCCTGAACGGGGTGCCGTCGCGGATAGCAAAAGTAGTCTGCTGGCAAGCGAACGATGATCACCGGGATCGCAAACAGGGAAGCCAAGAACATGACTACCGACCCAGCCACCATCCACCACACGACAGTCGGATCGATTTGCATGGAAACTCGGCTGGCTAGGACAGTTGGCGATCGGGCACTGCGGACAGGTTGTCAGCCGCACAGTTGTGGAGTGTCATCATGCCCCGCAGCGGCTAATCGGTCGATGTCTAGCCAAACAGCTTAGGCAATCAATGCGCCAACGTTCCCAAGCGGCTGCCCTGGGGGCTTGCCGCCTCAACCAGCCGAATCATCCAACAACATGGCGTTGTCGCCAACCCAACACCAGCGCACACCTCCCTTACCTAATCTTCGATCGTCACCAATTCGAGTTCGGTAAAACGACCAACGGACATGTTGGCGCCGCCAATCATCAACAGCGAATGGGAGGTCAGGGGCAACATGCAATGAAAAAAACGCCCCGGCTGGTAAGTCCCGATAACCTGCCACGACTTTCCGTCGTCGCTCAGACGCTGCACGGTACCGCTGACCGTACTGACCAAAAGCTGTCCCCCACACGACTGAGCCCAGCATCCAAAGCCTGCCATTGGCGGGCCCTGCAGCGAAGGTCCCTGAGTCCACGAATCCGTGGCCGGATCATAGACATCCATGCGCGCACTCGGTCCACCCTCTTTTGCCATACCACCGACTGCGTAGAGCTTGCCATGGTGTGCTGCTAGCGAGAGCGCGCGGCGCTGGAATGGCGGGGCAGCAATCGGCTGCCATTGAAGAGGAGACTGCCCGAGGTCTGCCGTCCAAGCTGTCTGATGCCAGACCGTCGGTTCCTCGCCCGACATGTTCCACCCACCGACAACGTATACCTGACTGCCGATGACGGTAGCCGCGTGGGAAGAACGAGGCTCGGGCAAAGCCGTCAATGGTTCCCACTTCTGGGCTTGCAAATCAAATCGACTGACCCCATCCTGCGAGTGCAAGTCATGCTCCTCCCCTTCGGCATTGAGCGCCGTAAAGCCTCCCAAACGGACCACCGAATGTTCATCTGGCACTAGCGCCAAACCCTGCAGACGTGGCCCCGAAGGCAATGCTTTCCACTCGGCCTTTGGAGACCGCTGATCTAAGTCAAGCATCCACAGCGCATTGGACTGCTCGGGAATCGAGTACGAATGAGCATCGCCGATGTGGCCTCCATATAGGAACAATTGGCCATCGACAATGGTGCCGCCAAAGCTGGTCAGCTCGGTAGGCAGATCGGGATAGTCCGCAGCGACAACTTCCGCCGTTCCCTTCCATGGGAAGCTGACGGTCAAATAATTCGCCACCGACTTGTAGGGCTTATCCTTCAATGTGCCCTGACTGTCGGTATCGGTGAAACCGACCAACAACGCGTTCCAGCCCACCGACAATCGAGTTGGCTCAAACTTTGCCACGCCTTGCGCATCGGTTTTTTGAACATCTCGTTTTTCTCCCGCTATGGAGAACAAGCTGACCTCCGCGTCGGCAAGCGGTTTGTCTTTCCAAAACACCTTTACGGCGATTCCCTGCCGCTCGGATGAAAGTTGAGCTCGCAGATCAAGAGTCTCCGGCGGTGTCTGCCACTCCGCGCTTTTGCCTTCGGTGAACAGCATCGCGAAGTAGTCGAGCTTGGCGCCGTGATAGATGCCATAGGTTTGCTGCCCATACAAAACGGCGCCCGCAGGAACCTTTTTTGGAGCTTGCAACCCAACCAGTTCGTCACTGTCGACCGCTTTCCAATCGATGACCTGTTGCTGATCTCCGGTCGCTTGCCGCACCTCAAAGCCAGCCAAGGATTCAGGAAAATGATAAGTCCGATCCGACAGGTCTTCGCCGAAGAACAGGATCGGTTTGCCGGCAGTGTCCAGAGCGATCCACGGGAAATGTGCCGACGCAACTTGTGACGCTGCCACGATTACGACCACAACGCTGCAAGCCTGGCCGATCTTCGATAAAAGTTTCATGCGGTTTTCTCACCATTAGTTGAATGTTGACTTCAGCGTTCTGCGGTTGCTGAAAAAGAGCTTAACGGCCAGCAGACTGCTCGCATCCTTAAACATGTTAGGGGATGTGACTGACGTTGGACGTTAATTTAAAATGAAACCGCGTATCGCCCGTTTTACTTACTTTCGCTACCAATTGGCCGGGTACCTGGTAGGCCTGAGGCACGACTCGCGTCCGCAAAGGATCGCGATCCCCGGCTTGCATCGCCATTATCGCTTGTTCCAGGTCCGGGGCATTGGGTTCGATCACAACGTCATATTCTCCCTCCGCAGGCCCTTGCGATGGATCCATTTGAAATTTCCCCTCCATCACCATCGCGCTGGCGCCCGGCGATTGCGTAGTGGGAACAAAACGAATCGTGACTCCGGTAAGAGGCTTTCCGTCCAGGGTTACTTCCCCGCTAATCGCCACCCGGGGAACCGATCGATCCGGCGCACAACCACTAAACAATAATAGGGTAACGGCCAGAGCACTCGGAGACCGGCAACAAGCCAGGGTGAACCCTTTGACCAATGTCCCACTGACCAATGTTCCACAAACGGAAGTCACGCCAGCCCTAGTTAAGTTCCTAGCCGCCCACAGTCCTTGCGACAGGCCGGACACGCCGGCTTGACAGTGGCCCATCGCGTTGGGCGATCTGCACGTTTTGCAATCCTCAAGCGACTTCATGGTGCCGCCTCCACAACTTCCTGTCCATTTCGAGTGGCAAGCGAATGCAACACCCGCCGATCGAGCGATTCGGCCGCAAAGCGAACACTTCCGTCCCCGTAAAGAAAATGCACGCCGCCGGGGTGCATGCTCTGAAAGCCGCCAATATTGGCGGCATTATGAACGTTCAGTTCATGGAGCGTTGTCCCGAGGGAAATCCTCGGATACCCCAACACCCAGCGTGCCGTCCCCCACTTCACTTGGCCGGCGGATGGCGCTGGCGGCCTCCAAAAGTAGTCCGCCATGTCGTATGTGGTTTCACTATAAGCCAGCGTGGTGCTGGAGCCATCGGTCAAGTCACGAAAACGGACCGCCGGATTGTCGAAGCCGAATGCGGGCCAGTTCAAGCCGAACATCCCATTATTTCTTCGCATGTACGCGGTGGTGCCCTCACACGCTAGATAGCTTGAAGGACCGCCGGTTTCACCATTGCTGGTGTCTGGAACGACCCGC
>CAYZHQ010000248.1:0-3856 GCA_964477385.1 uncultured Pirellulaceae bacterium | reverse complement strand
CTTCGGGTGCTTCGCACAAAAGGTACCCGACACTTATTTATCGCTCATTGCTAAAGGAAACCTGCATGGCTAAATCGATCTGGCCACAGTCGGATCAGACCGAAACACTGCTCGCCGCCGCCCGCGAAGGGGATGCGGACGCGGTGAATCAGTTGCTCGACCGCCATCGCGACCCCGTTCGTCGCCTCGTTCAACTGCGACTCGATCGCCGTGTCCAGCAGCGAGTGGATGTGAGCGACGTGGTGCAAGACGTGATGTTCGAGGCGAACGGGCGACTGCAAGCCTACCTTGATAACCCGGTCATGGCGTTTCACTTGTGGCTGCGACAAATTGCCTGGGATCACATGATCGATGCCTATCGTCGGCATCGCAAGAGTGCCAAACGAGACATGGATCGCGAGCAGCCGTTGGTTGCAGCGGGCGGCGCCGATCAATCGACGATTGAACTGGCCGGTCAGTTGTGTGATCCCGAGTTAACTCCGCAAGCCGCCGCGGCACAACGCGAGTTGGCTCAGCACGTCGAACGGACGATTGAGCTGCTCGATGAGCAAGACCGAGAGATCATTCTGATGCGGCACTACGAGCATTTAACGAACCAAGAAGTCGCCGAGGCGCTTGGTTTGAATTCGCCGGCAGCTAGCATGCGGTACCTGCGCGCGATTCGGCGACTGCGTGAACTGTTGCAGTCCAAAGGAGAGGCGAGCGATTCGTGAATGCCGCTGGTCCGCCCGATCCCCGAACTGCGGCATCGACCGCCGTCACGCAAAGCGAGATGTCGTTGCACGACCAGAAACTGGCCGAGGTGCTCTCGGAAATGACCGATGGCGTGGCGCGGGGCGAACGGGTTGATCTGGAAATCATCTGCCGCCAGCATCCCAACTTGGCCAGTGACCTGCGTAGCTTGTGGGGCGCCGTATTGGTCACCGATGCGACCGGCACGGCTCAGCGAGAGATTCCCGCCGAATCGGGTTCGGGACAATGGCGCGGGCTTTCGTTACCGACGACGATCGACGATTACGAGTTGTTGGAGGAGATTGGTCGCGGCGGCATGGGCGTCGTCTTTCGGGCTCGGCAGATCACGCTCGACCGTGAAGTCGCCGTCAAAATGATTCTTCGCGGTCGCTTGGCCAGCGAAGCCGACTTGCAGCGGTTTCTCGCCGAAGCGGCCGCGACGGCGCGGCTGGAGCATCCCCACATTGTGCCGATTTACGATGTGGGCGACTTTGACGGACGACCCTACTTCAGCATGAAGTACATCGATGGCGAAACGCTGGCCGATCGACTGGCCCGAGGCCCTTTGCCGCAACGCACGGCCGCGAAAATCGTCAGCAAAATCGCGCGAGGCATCGGTGCTGCTCACCGCCACGGTGTCTTACATCGCGACATCAAGCCGTCGAACATTTTGTTGGCCAAGGGTGGCGAACCGATGATCACCGATTTTGGCTTGGCCAAACAGGAGGCGAGTCAACACAGCTTGACCAGCAGCGGCATGGTGCTGGGAACGCCGGCGTACATGTCACCCGAACAAGCCGCCGGTCGCCGCGGCTTGGTCGGTCCGACCAGCGACGTCTACAGCTTGGGCTGTGTGCTGTACCACGCCTTGGCCGGTCGGGCTCCGTTGATCGCCGATTCGCCGGTCGAATTAATGCTCAAAGTACTGGAGCAAGACCCGCCGCCGCCACGGATGTTGCGGCCGAATCTCGATCGCGATCTGGAAATGATCGTCGTCCGCTGCTTGCAGAAACCGGCCGACTTGCGATACGCCTCTGCCGATCATCTAGCCGACGACTTGGAAGCGTTTCTCAATGACGAACGCATTTCGGCGCGAAGCGGTCGCTTCAGCCAAGTCGTCGCGAGGCTGTTCCGGGAAACGCACCACGCGACGGTCTTGGAGAACTGGGGGCTGCTGTGGATGTGGCACTCACTCGCCCTGCTGATTGCCTGCCTTTCGACTTGGTTGCTGCAACAGGCCGACGTGACCAGTCGCCTGACCTACGGCACCGTTTGGACCGTCGGTCTGGGTGCTTGGGCAATGGTGTTTTGGATGTTACGACGACGCCTCGGTCCGGTGACCTTCATCGAACGCCAGACGGCTCACGTGTGGGCGGCGAGCATGGCTGGCGTCGGCATGCTGTTTCCACTGGAATGGTGCATGGAACTGCCTGTGCTGACACTGTCGCCGGTCTTGGGAGTGATCACTTCGATGGTCTTTCTGGTCAAAGCCGGCATGTTTAGCGGTGCCTTCTACGGCCAATTTGCCGTCCTGATAGCGACCTCCATCGTGATGGCGCTCAGCCCCGAATACGCACATCTGATTTTTGGCGTCGTCGCCGCCGGTTGCTTCTTTATTCCGGGTCTGAAGTACTATCGTCAGCGCGTGCGGGGCGAGCTGCGTTGAGTGGTTCGACAAGCTGCTCGCTGATATCTTCGACCTCCTGATGATTCGCGTCGCGTCGCAGCAACAAGTAGATACCTCCCACCAGCGACCACAGCATCACGACCGAGAACAGCTCGGGAATCTGCAGCACAAAGGTTTGCGTGATGCCTGGCAAGTCGGTTCCGTTGGCGGTCATGCTGACAAGTCGCTCGGCCACATTCCAGCCCGCCACACAGACGTACTGGACCAAGTGAAACGCCACCCAATGAATCAGCCACGCCGCGACGAGGTAAACCACCAGGTGCAGCGGTCGCCGAAAGGTGTACTCGTACCCACGGCTGAGTGCGTCAAACGTGTCGCAATCGTGCTCTGTCAAAATCGACGCCCAAGATAAAGGCACGGCAAAAATTGCCCCCAAGGCCAGCACTCCGGCGGCGATCAACAGCGGCACGCACAGCAGCATGCCAACGTCGCCGAGCAACGGGGACCAGCGGGCAACCAGCCCCAGCAACAGATAGGCAGCGGCCGCAATCCAAACGGCGACCAGCGGTATCACCACCGCCGACAACAACGCGATTGCTCGCGAGCCAATCAGTCGCAGTGACGTGCCCAGCCCCATCGTTCGGCGTTCCGCACACGCGGTGACGCTCTGACGTAATACCAATCCCAGCGGAACCAGCCACAACACGACCATGACCAGTTGTTTCGCCATCCGATTCCATAGCCACCGCGGGGGCATTCCCATCGCTGGCAACACCCCGGGGGTGAGGCTGTAGGTTGCCGCTCGAGTAAATGCGTCGGGCGAAGCGGCCATCAACGGACGCCACTTCGACGCAGGATCGGGGGCCGCGACAACATTTGCTGGCAGCCAGCGATCAACCTGCCGATCGATCGCAAACGTCCCCCAATAGGCGAGGCTCGCCAACAAGAGGATCGTCAGCGAGAACGCGGGCTGCAGGCAGCGCAGCAAGACCAGCGGCCCGATGGCGTCCGACCAGCGATGCAGTTGCGGCAATACGCTGTGCGGCCGTGGTGACTCCGGCGGCGACTCGGCGGAAGGGGCAGACAATGGTCGGGGAATCCAGCGTGGCAAGAAACGAAACAAAAGAGGACATCGGATCAAGCGTGGACAGCGCGCTGTCACTTAAGCTGACACCGATTTTGACCGCCCACACGGAAAAACTCCAGCCCAAGAGACCAATCAAGCTCGTCTCAAAATAGCTCGAACCGGACCAGTCTAGCCAGACGCGACCGCCGCGCGGCATCGATGGCCGATGCGGTGTCCCAACCGGGCGAATTTAGGAGCGGAAAACCCTCCTGACTAGGCGTTGAAGCGAACGCCCAAATATGTCATATTCCAAGTCCGCCAGTTAATCGTCCTCGTGACGATGGCACCACAGGGCGGGCTGTAGCGCAGCCTGGTTAGCGCGTTTGACTGGGGGTCAAAAGGTCGGAGGTTCGAATCCTCTCAGCCCGACT
>CAYZHQ010000247.1:0-4024 GCA_964477385.1 uncultured Pirellulaceae bacterium | reverse complement strand
GTACTCTTTTCATTCTGCGAACTGGGGCCGCCACGCCAGTTCGCAAAGAGTGCCAAAGCGACCGCGGTCGCTTGCACCGCGAAAAACGCACGCTTTTTGCGGTGCCGTTGCAGCTTTGAGACTTTCGCGACTCTCTCACGGCCCGACCGATTGCCGGGCACCAAGTCGAAAATCGGCGGCTCTGGCCCGAGACTATCGCGATCTCGCCATTTCGCCGCGCTCTAAGTTCATTCGCCGTTTGCTTCGGCTCCTGCGGACCGGACGACGAAAACTCTCGTTCGGGTTAACAGCTTAAAGCATCTTTCGACGGCTCGATTCGGTCGATTTCATCCGGTGGAATCGAGAGCATCAGGGTTCGGCCGTTGTCCCAGGCGATGTCGAGTTGGCACCAACCGCGATGCGGATAGATCTTCACGACGGTCCCCATCGTGCCGACGGAGATTGGGTTGGATCGTCAATCAATTGAATCAGGCGAATGCGGTCGCCGGCGGTGTAGCTGGTTTTCACGGGGGTTGTTGGTTGCGGAGAGAATCGGGGTCGGTTTGTTTGGGCTTCACGAGGAAACGCCCGATCACGCGTCGGCAGGGCGACTCGTTCGCCGGTTTACGTTCGTGAGGCGAACCGGCCGCGTTGGGTTGAGGGCCGGCATTTCGGCTTTCACTCAAACCACCCCGCCGAGTTGGCTCTTACAAAGCAGGTCGTACATTTGGATGAACACATAGTGTTCGTCCAAAATCGGGCCGGCCGTTTCGGCTTGTTCCGCATCAGCCTTTTCAAGGGCGTCGGCGAGTGGTTTGAGGTTGTCGGCGATCCGATAAAAGTCTTCGCGGATGGCTTGGTAGGTCGCAGGGTCAAGGTTTTGCATCGCGGTGCGAAGGGCGGCGGTGCGGTCGTTAGCGGTTTCATTCTTGGCCATGGCTGGTCTCTCGCTGAAAAGGGTTTTCGTTCGTCGCCGTTCGTGTGGCGATACACACATTGAGCCATCGTTTTGAAAACAGCTCAACGGTTAGTTGGCAGCTTTACGCCGTTTTTTGCATGCATCTTTCGATCGCCGCGGCGGCCGACAACCGGGCGGTACCGCGTCCTCGGTAGAAACGGGCGAATGATCCCGAAACGACAACACGCCGCGACGTGGGGCCAACGTCGCGGCGTATTGGGGAACGGTCGGGATGATTGACGGGCTAGCTGACGTCGTCTTCAGGTGCATTGGTTTCGAGCAACTCTTGGAGGCGGATGCAGGTATGCCGCAGCGTGCCGACATCATCCCATCCGATCGTCGTCAATCCGTCCGGTGCTGGCGTGTCTTGAAGCATTTGTTGAATACGTTCTGTCAACTGGATTGCGTGGGTGTGGGCGGCGGCGTACTCGGTTTCGATTCGTTCGCGGCTGGTCATCTTTGTCTCTCCGTTCGGGTTTGATCGGGTCTGAGGTCAGTTGGTCTCGATCACCGTGCCGGGTATCGCGACTTCGATTCGTGTTCCGTCGGACATCGGGATGTAAAAGCCGCCAAAGGTCGGGCGAAGGCTGTCGAAAACTTCGATGCCGCCGATTCGGTCGCCGGCTTTGATCTCGTGGGCTTTGCGTTGTGCCATGGCGGTGTTTTCGTTTGAAATTGTTTTGAAAGTTCGTTTGGCGGTGACCCATGAAGCCATGAGTGGAATGACTCAGCAAGTTGATTCTGAGGATGCAATGTCTGACGATTCTTCGACCAACCGTCTCGCGATGTCGCCGACGGTCAAAGGCAACGTTGGTTGCAATATGTACTTTCTCGCTTCTTGTTTGGGCTTTTTCAACGATTGCTGAGACATTGCAACCGGTGGAAGCACGGAAAAGAGACTGACCACTGGACTGCGACGCCGGACGACCTACAGCGAAGGTTCGGCAACTGACTCGGAAAAAACTCGCGGCCACGTTGGCGACGCGAGTGTTGGGCTGGCTAGAGCATTTTGACATTTATTGTGCGATGAAGCCAGAGTTTCGAAAGCAGTTCAGACAGTTGTTGGCTGTGACTGCTTCTATGGCTTTACCGATCGCGTTGTAGAGTTTGCGTTCAGTCCGCACCGCCATCACGGCGTTTCAGACTTTTCAGGATCTTCGCGTGTTCCGTCACAGCCGAATTCAGACCCGACGCGGTGTTGAACAGGCAGTTGATGCCACGATGCAGCCGCCGGTACCGAAGACATTCGATGATTTGCTGCCCGTGCCCACCCGACGCTTCGATTAACAGGGCAACATGAGGTCGTCTTTTATGATGTCGATTCGGCGGTAAGGCGAGCGGCAGAAGACGGTTCACCGTAGGATGGCCTTTCACGCTGTCAAAATGATTTTTGCGACGGCCTGAAAGGCCGTCCTACGTTGCCTGATTGGTAAAACCTTCTCTGGCAAGATTACGCAACAGTTTGACTATTCCTGGCAATTGAGGTTAACACCCGAGATGGCCATAATCAATCGCGTCGCGGCTGGGGAGGTCAGGATTGGATAGTCCCTGCAGGATCTCGAACTCTTTGCGAGCGTGCTGCAGGCGACGGTTGGTTATTGAGCTGGAGAGTACTTGAATATGATGTGGCAATTGAGCAAACAACTTTGCATAACCGCTACGCTGGCGGCGGTTATGGTCTCATGCAACGTGGCACGGTCGGATGACTTGAAGCTTATTCCCGAAGCATGGGACGCTGCGTTGGCGGGCGATGAGGTGATGAAAGGCCTCGTGAAGGTGACGGGGCCGGAAGTGAGAGGTGCCCACGATGCTGAGTTTGTGTGTGTCGGCGACCGTGCTTATATCGTCGCCGAGGTCAATGACACACGGGCCGGAGAAAGCTCTGCGTGGCCGGAGATCTATTGCACACTGTCCATCGTCAACCTGAAAACGCTCAAGCTCGAAGGTGTCATTCCCTTAGCCCGCGGCGAACAGAAGTTTGAGAACGAAACGCTTCCTGTGGGAGCCTGCTTCGTGCCCCGCATCCTGCAGAAAGATGAGCACTCACTGCGATGCTACTTCGCCAGCGAGCAACCGGGCAAGCGTCAGGCTCAAACATGGTTTCGCGATTTCGATCTGATGGCGCGAAAGTTCGAAGCGTCGATTTACAAGGCCAGGCTGAAGACGTCGGCAGGCATCGTCGACATGCAGCCTCGCTTCTTCCACGACGATGCAGCAGCACACGGGTTCAGGAAACCGGTGAAGGATTTCGGCCTGTATCTGTTTGACTCCTTTAAGGACTTCGACGGCCAGAGGTACATCGCTCTGAACAACTTCCCTGGCCAGCAGAATGCACTGGCGATGGTTCACGACGATCTGGCGACATTCGAAGTCATCGGCCACTACAACGAACCGCAGTCGGCAGGGCTGAGCGAGTCGGCGGTCAACCGTTTGCCGGATGGGACATGGATGGCGATCTGCCGTAATGATTCGGGCAACTATCACTTCACCACCAGTTCCGACGGTCGGACGTGGAGCGTGGGGCGAGAGCTTCCTGTCGTTCCGAATGGTGCCAACTCGAAGCCGACCTTCGACAAGTTCGGCGACACGTACTACCTCGGCTGGCAGGAAGCGACGAAGATCAATGGTGCGAACCGCAGCGTGTTCAACGTGGAGATTTCCCGCGACGGAAAAAACTGGCAGCGCAAGTATCGCTTTGAGACTCCCAAGTCCTTTCAATACCCAACGTTCCATGAGCACAACGGCGCGATCTGGCTGGCCGTCACGCAGGGAGACAAAGACGCAAGCCGCAAAGAACGCATCATGTTCGGCAAGCTGGAAGAGGTCGGCCAGTTTGAATCGCAGAGCGGCAAGACCCGCATCGCATGGCCGGCACTCGCTGTAGAACCGGCGGTGATGAAAATTGGTGTGACGCTATTCACCGATCGTGATTATACGCTGACCGAAGCACCGACCTTCCTGATCGGTCGTTCCTTCGTGCGCACCAGCATTGAAGGGTACGAACTTGTCTGCACAAAGCCCGGCGAGATCTTCGTCATGACGCTCAGCAAGCCGCATGAATCCAATCGCGGTGAGGCATTGCGGAAG
>CAYZHQ010000246.1:0-4262 GCA_964477385.1 uncultured Pirellulaceae bacterium | reverse complement strand
ACAGGATGCGCCACCTTTTTCACTCAATCAAGAACACGACTTTCGACAATACCTCTCGCGAAAGAACTGGCCCCCAAAAGCAACAACAAGATAGTTGATCCACATACTAATTTCATTGTTAATCTTTCCGTTGGTTTCGACTCAGTGATCATCGTGTTGAAAAAGATATTCCAGTTAGCGGTCCCAGCCCGACATGTTATTTGCAATTCTGTAAGGAGTTCGCCGCATAGCCGTGCTTGTGAACGTGCGACCTACCAACCGCGGAAATTGCCCAAGCTGAGAGCAAATGCCCTTGTCAAGCAAGTCATCCAGAACCGTCGTGGATAGTAGCTCCGAAGCGAGCCAGCGATCGTCGCTATCGTTAATCAACTTTTTCAAACCGCCCAAAAGGTGATCGAATCGTCCGAACCATTCATCGGGTCGATCAAAGAGTTGCTTGATCGTACACGGGTACCGTACAACCCAAAAGCATTCGGTTGATAACTGCGTACCGGGGAAGTAAATATGTAGTTGTCGGTTGCCTCGATAGTGTCCCAATTTGGGAAACCCTTCCTCGCTAAACGATCCGCGACGTTACCCATTTCGACGACGGAGTCTTCGGTGGTTCCCGAGAAGTAAACAGTTTGAGTGCCGACGCGACAGGCAAGCACGCTGCCGTAGGGGCCATCGGCCAGAGAGGCACAAGCCGATTGCGGGCCGCAACCAGGCAGCGCGTGCCTGGTGAGGCGCTGCCAGATCAGAGCGAAAGAGGCGGCCGCAGCGGAGGCGAAGAGGGATGAGCAGGAGCTTTTTCATTTCTTACCGGTCATGTCTTCTCCGTCTTGGGGTGAAAGACAGGAGTTTATAGGTCGATGAGCCGCGTGAATGCCATCAAGCTGACACGGCTGATCATGCGAGGCCAAACCGCGAATTCGTTCAACCAGTTGGGCGAAACCTGAACGCATGGCGAAAGACAGCCAATTCTCCGCACCGCTCCCCCTGCTTTCGTTCTAACAAGAAAGCCGTCCGATCCCGACATCTGTCGGCAAACCAGTCGGCTTTCGAATTCAGCAACATTCGGGCAACGATGATTGACGCGATCGACATGTGTCCTGTCCACTTCTGATCAGTTAATTCAGTCGCAAGTCGGGTCAACCTTCGGGTCGCAGGCAGCGGGGCCGGGCAACGTCGGCACCCCGCGGTCGCAGGTTGGGTCTTCCTTCGGGTTGCAGGCGGAGGCAGGGTGAGCCGCAGAGAAAACCAAAGCGGCGACGACAAAGGTCGCGGCAATCATTGAACGGTTCATGGTGAGTTTCCTAGCACGGAGGAGGCGAGTTGACTGCGGAGACCGAGACACCCCGCTACAGAACTACGCCAAAGCATCGTTGATGCCGACAACCGTGTCAAGACTTTTTCAGAAATTCGTCAGGGTGGATCTTGATTAAACAAAAAACACGACGATTTGCGAGCTGGCGCGTCGCGTCATGCTACGAAACGGACCACTTTTTTCAGGCTCCGGCCCCCAGTGGCTGGCTTGGACGCCGGCACGAAGGTCTTCCGTGCCAGCGTCGGCCAAGATTTTAGTTCAGTAGTTTGAAAACCCAAGCCACCCCGCCAGCGTCGTCATCCGCGAATTGAATTCGGATGCGCTTTCCGTTGGTCTCGGTATCAAAGACCTTCCAACCGCTGGCAACCGAAATGTCGGAGGCGTTGCAGTTGGCGAAGCGAATGGTTGTCGGTGATCCGCCCCGCTGAATCGCATACCAAGTGTAACGGCCGTTGGATAGGTTCTGCCATCCAATCACGGCATGGCGGTCAGCACCGAGCGTGCGTTTCTGAACTTCGTCGCGCGTCATCCGCCTTGCCGACTGAGCGTCCGCACAGGTCATGCCTCGGCCTCGCTGATGCTTCACGGCTCCATTAAACACGGTGTGGGCACTCTGCTTATTGAATGCACCACGCCACTCGGCGACTACCAAGATGACTCGATCACCAAATGCGTTGATCGATCCATCGATGGACTTTCCGATCACTCGCTGCGCGGTCGGCTGTTGGGCATTGACTCGCTGGCACGCTGCGACGACGAACATGACCGCCGCTAGGACCAACACCGTGTGAATTGAACGATTCATGACTGGAGTCCTTTGAAAAGTAAGTCGTTTTCATTTGAGAGCGTTGTCCGTCTTCTAGTAGGCTATTCCGCACAACATTCTCGGCCCGACAGGGATTTGGAAAGGAATTTCCAAAGTGGAATGAACTGAAGCCGAAAACCAATTCGGCTCTCAATAGGAACCACAACGCTACGGAACGGGGTTTTGCCGTTTTTGGCCAACCGGGTGTGGTTGCTGACGTCGTCGACATCTCTCCCAAACGTCTTGGATCCGCTATGTTGCACGGAAGGACCAGCGTACGACGATGGTTGATTTCGACGAATTAGAACCTCTGCGGCAAAAGTTCAGGTGGCCGGATGAGTTGGAGCATACTGAAGAAGCGATTCCGTGAGCGGATGGCCCCGAGCGTCGTCAAACGCGTCGACTTTCATACGACGAAGTATCGCGGGCACATGCACGACGACGGGCGGGCTTGGATTACGTGGAACGGTGAGGAGATCACCAATATGGCTTATCTCTGGGATGGATTCTGGTCGGGTTTGGAGAGCGACGAAGAATCGATCTATGGGCAGGGCCGTTTGGGGGACGCGATGTTCCGCTACCTCAACAATTCGATCGATGACATCCTCAGCCATGACAACGGTTTGATCCGCGCTCTGGGAATGCTGGACCGGCGAGTCGGAAAACGCCGCTTGCAGAACATGGATGTATCGAATCGTCCACCGCTGGAGCGTTTGCTTTACGTGCTGCGGTGCATTGCCGACGACGTAGCGATCCCCGAGGAACTAGAGACCGAGCAGGTGTCGCTGCGGCGTGGCTTGAAGAACAAGCGTCTGCTGCACAAGAGGTATGGGCTGCGTCAGCAAGAGCGGCACGCAAGCCTCGTCGAGCAGGCGGACGCTGAGTTGTCCCAAGCGGGTGATGACAATTTGCGGCAATTGATCCGCGAATCATCTGGCATCGATCGTGATCGTCTTCGGACGGAGCTTGGACGAACCATCCATGACGGGCTGACTTCGAATTCAAATCCTGATTTAGCGCGCGACATGCTGTTGCACGTCGAAAGAGTCGGCAGCCTGCTGGAAAGTCCGGAGTACGGCAAGGCAGTGATGTCACTGAGCGAATTTGCCGATCAATGGATTCGACCTGTGGAGCATTGGAAACCGGCAAGCAAGAATAAGCGACGTCAGTTCGCATCGCTGGCGAGACATTTGCTCGCCCGATTCGACGTGCCGGCGTTCATGGATGCGGCTTGGTTTGGCGAGATGCCATACTCGCGAGATTGGTATTGTTGGATTGCGACGGGAAACAACATCCGCAAGGCGGAACATCTACCTGTCAAAATGACCAAATCGATGGCTCATCATTTTCTGCAGGCTCCGGATGATTACTCGATCGGAGCCGCCTTTCGTTGGGGGCAAATTCAATCGCTCGGTGGCGACATCGCCTTGTGCGATACGGTGGCACAGTCACGATTGTCCAGGGACTTCGTGGACGACTCGTTCTGGCTCTCGGTATTTCGGTTTTTTGTTGACAATCCGATGCTCGATCGGGCTCATGTCGGTCCAATCGTTGATTTCATTTGGAACCGGCGGTTTGAGCCGGTGGTTGAATTTGTCGAGCGAGGCGTTCCTGTGGAGCGTGAGCCGGTACAGCCCAACTTTTCCATGCGTGGGCGAACGGTCGATACGTTGCTGCGAGATGTTGCCGTTTGGCATGGAGAGTTGGCCGAGAATTCGCAACGCCCTAACCTGATGTGGGCCAAATCGCCTTTGCCCGATTTTGAATACGCCGAGGGATCTGACGAACGACGACAAGTCTGGACCATTCGTGAACTCGTCAGCACGGAGGAACTGATCGCCGAGGGCAAACGCATGCAGCACTGCGTGGCTTCCTTCGACCGCTCCTGTTCACAAGGCAAATGCTCGATTTGGTCCATGGCGTGTCAAGCGGACGGCAAGACCGATCCTCGGCTAACGATCGAACTCGGTTTGCCTGATCAAGCGATTCGTCAAGTCCGCGGATTGCGAAACAGACTACCAACACGTGAAGAGAAATCGATTCTAGCTCGCTGGGTGGGAAGTCTGGGTTCTCAGGCCTAGTGGCTGACAGAGGCGGAACTTTATTCCCCGGCATGCGGTCCAAGAACGTCTTCATAGAACCAGTATCGCG
>CAYZHQ010000245.1:0-4271 GCA_964477385.1 uncultured Pirellulaceae bacterium | reverse complement strand
TGACATCCCGCATCACGCAGACGAGCGTCGCGTCGGTTTCCGCCGCGATGGCGAGGGTTTCGCCGGCGGCGAGGACCGGAGCGGTGTCGACGACGACGTAGCTGTATTGATCGAGCGCCTGATCGAACAGATCTCGCAGGGCCGATGCGTTGAGCAACCGGTGGGGGCTCATCGTCATATGCCCGGCGGGCAGGACATGGACCAAATCGCCAAGCGAACGGTTGACCGCATCGTCGAACGTCGCTTCGCCGGAGAGGACCTTCGACAGCCCGGGGCCCATTTCCAAGCCAAAGATGTCGTGTTGGTCGGGACTACGGAGGTCGGCATCGACCAGCAAGACCGTTTTGCCGCACGCTTTGGCGAGCGAAATGGCGAGCTGGGAAGAGACGCTACTCTTGCCTTCGCCCGACATACTGCTGGCGACGGTAATCGTGCGGACGCCCTGGGTATCTTTGGAGAGCATCAGATTCGCTCGCAGCGTATCGATACTCTCCTCAAAGACGCGTTGGCGTTTGCCACCGCCGACCTTCGAAGGCAGCCGAGAAACTTCGCCGACCACGGGCGCGAGGTTTTTGGTTTCCAACGTCGAGGCGTCAGAAATCCGTTGCGTGCGGAATTCCCACAGCAAGCCAAGCAGGAAAGGAATCACGAACGCTCCGCCCCCCATGACCACCATTTTCTTGGTCGGCATCGGTTCGATGGGACGAGTGGGCGGAGTCGCTGCGGCCAACGTATGCACCCCTGTGCCGCGGCGTCGTTCGGTACGGATCGAAGCCAAGCGATGATTTAACTGACCGAGAATGCCAACGGCGACTTCACGATCTTCCTGAGCGAATCGCAAATCGGCAGCGTTGCCGCCCTGCTGCTCTAACCGAGCTCGCTCGATGTCGTATTCATTTTGAATGATTGCCTTTTTCGAACGCAATTCTTTCAGTTGCTTCTTCTGCGACTCCAACCCTTCCTCTGAAGCCAACCTCTGCTCGACACCTTGCAAGACTCTGCGGCGCTGCGCCAGTTCGACTGCCCGACGTCGAAGCATTTCAGGGGCCTGTTCTTGAGCGACCTTTTCTGCCGCGGCGACTTCCGACCGCTGCTGCTCGACGTCGACCTTCAGTTCTTTGTAGTAATCTTGGCGGACTCCGGTCATCCCGCGATCTTCGAGGGAGAGGACCTTGGCTTCCAAGCTAGCGAGTCGCTGACGGGCTTTCTGAACCGCGGGATCTGCCGAAACGAACTGCTGAATTTCTATTGTGGTAGGGGGCAGAATTTGAATTTCAGGCAAACTGCTGGGGTCGACCGAATCCTGCCGGACCCCCGCTTCGCCCATCGCGACCTTCGCCTCGAGGATCGATTCTTCGACGACAAAGTCGGCGAGATTGCGACGCAAACCACCGAGGATCGACAGATCGTTCTCCAACCCTTCGACACGCTGCGTTGGATCAAAACCCAACGTGACCTTGCTCAGCTCTCGCACACGTTTTTCATGCTGCTCGACTTCGTTTTTCCACAAGTCGATCGACGGTGCCAACCAACTCTCCAGATTGGTGACTCGTTCATTATCAAACCGTTCGCGTTGGACGAGGTAGGCTTCGGTGATCTTGTTGCACAACAATGCCGCGACCTGAGGGTCAGCGTGCTGAAAGGAGACCGTCAACAAGGCGTTCGAACCGGCGTTGCCAACGGAGATCTTTTTCTTCATCCCGTACTTCAAATCTTCCAAGTTTGAAGTATCGACCACACCCTGGACCTGGGGATCCGACAACACCGCATCGAGCACTAAATCAGTGTAAATCAGTTGCTTTTCCGACGCCGCCAGATTGCGTGAGTTGGGCATCACGCCTTTGAACACCACATAGTCCTGATTGGCTTCCATCAGGTGCGTGGCGCGATAGATCGGCACGAACTGGGCGTAGACGACGAAGGCGGCGATGGCGGCGAGGGCTAAGCCGATGGGGGTGGCCCACATCCAGCAGCGACGCACCGTCACCCACAGCAACTTCGGATCGAACTCCACGGCATTCGACGACGCACCGGGACGAGAGGCACTACTCCAAGAGGACTTGGTCGGTGCGGATCTCGTACGGGCAGTCGCTTCGTGTTTGGGATGTGGTATTTGGGTTTCCACTCGATGTTCCTACAAGGTCGGACGATCAAACAAATTTAATTGAATGTTGCAACAAACGCATCCTTGCGACCAATTTTTGGCTTAACTTTCCACCGCAACGGTGGGCTGACGCAATCGTTGCGCCGGATCGTGAATCGTGACCGGCCGATACAGCCGCTCCCAAAACACCTTCACCAGCCACAGCAACCCTGCCGCGGCGGGAATCATTAGATAACCGCTCCAGTCGTGGATCACATGCCTCGATCCAGGAGAGGTGAACCACCCGTACAGGTAACCGGTGACGGTGATCCGCAATGAATTCACGAACAGCGCCATCGGCACGACAGCGGCCAACACGACCACACGGTCGAGCCAACTGCGTTTCACCGTGGCGGCCCAAAAGAATGCCAGAGCAAACATGCCGACGAAAATCCGCAGCCCTGAACAAGCTTGCTCGATCATGAGCTGGTTGTCTCCCACCCAGATGGTATGACCTTCAGCGATTGCCGGTTGGCCGATGATTCGCAGCATGGCGGTGCTGATCGACGTCGCGACTCCTTGGAGGTTCCAACTGAGCAGGCTTTCGGCGCGGTATGGCAGGGGGACCAACATGATCAAAAAGAGGATTGCCGGAGCAGCCCAGCGGGTCGCCGGCCAACCACACAGCAGCCAGCAGATACCGGCGACCAGCGGCACCAGCGCCCAGCCGTCCATGAAATCCATATAAGCCAACCGCCCTAAGACTCGCATTCCGATTGCCAATCCGATCAGCGACAGCCCGCGCCAATCGACCTGCTTCCGCAAACCGGGGAACGAATCCCACCGCATCCAGAGCAACGCGATCGACAGCGGGATCACGATATAACCGTGCGAGTAATCGGGTTCGTTCCGCCACTGCGTTTCCAACCACACCAGGGTCGGCCAGAAAGCAAACAAGAAGAGAGCCACGATCGCGACCAGCCAAACGCCAGCGATCGGTAGCGAAGGGATCGCTGCGGCGGGCAGGAGCGGCTCGGCGCGGTGATTCGTTTTGCGACGCAGGCGACGCGAAACGCTGTTTCCAACGGATTGGTCGGAGTGACTACCTGAGGACCGGCGGGATCCAGCCGCCCCTTCGCGCGAACGGACCGAGTCGACCGCCGAACGCCCCACCGGGGCAGGTTTGCGACGTTTTCGTTTAGCCATGAAACAAAATCACTTCGTATAAAGCTGGACAGCGATAGGTTGAAACGAATTTCTCTTCGAACGAATCAGCCGTTTCGGCGGTAGCCAAAACGGCGAATCCAACCTGGCAGTGTCCAGATAGCCACCAAAAAGAAGCCACACAGGAGATCACGCCTACCCCTCTAACAGGCCATTCGCTCGGCGCGTACTTCGTTCCTGTCGGTGACACTTTGGGAAAGCGGCGCCGGAGGTGAGGAACGTAAGGATTACGCGAAATGTACCCACGAAAACCCCAAAAAGCCGGAAAAAAATTCCAACCAGGGGGTACCGTTTTTGCCGTTCATCGGCACTTTGCTTCGCACACAGGATGACCGCGAAACACTCCTCATGAGAGGGAGTCATCCTAGGTCACGAACGGCGAACGGTCAATGATTTTGCAACAAAAGAGCCCTTCAGTGAATCGCTAGGGTGGGCCTTTGACGATTAATGCGTTTGCAATGTACGCCACCGCCCCATCCACGCCAATCGCCAGCAAGGGTCTTCACACGACCTTAAAAGAGACTTCCCCAGCATAACACCCCCCACTAAGGCCCCGTCCATCACCTTAGCCCGTTTGGGAGCTGTGGGTGGAAAGGTGTGAGTTGGGCAGAACATCCATACCACGGCCCCTACGCAGCGGTGGAGGTGGTTTTGGGGGGGGACGGCTGGAGGACGGTCTTGAAACTTCTAACTAGTGCAGGGCCCGCGGCTAGCCCGGATTATTCACGTCAATGACTAGGGACGCCGCAACGGTCTTCCCGGATTGGACTGGCTTCAATGCCTTGTTTAGCAGGCTGCTTTTGGTAACCCGATGCGCGAGCGAGGGATTTATCGGTGATCCCTCGCTTGCGCGCCGGGTTATCAATAATCCGGCCTAGCCGTGGGCCTTTACCACGAAACACACGAATGACACGAAAAGAGAGCAAGATTTCATTCGTATCATTCGCGGTCACCAAATCCCCAA
>CAYZHQ010000244.1:0-4281 GCA_964477385.1 uncultured Pirellulaceae bacterium | reverse complement strand
AAGCCGAAATCCACTTGGCGGAGGCCGGCGTCGAAACTGCCAAACTGAATCTGGACTACACCCACATCCTCTCTCCAGTTGACGGCCGGATCAGTCGTCAGGAGGTGAATAGGGGCAACTTGATCACTGGAGGTACGGCGACTTCGACTTTGCTGACGACGATCACTTCGATGAATCCGATTTACTGTGCGTTCGATGCTACCGAACAGGATGTGTTGAAGTACATTCGCTTGGCCCGCTCGGGTGAACGAGAAAGTTCACGCGTGGCGAAGAATCCGGCGTTTCTGGGATTGGTCGATGAAGAGGGCTTTCCGCATCGTGGCCATATGGATTTCGTCGATAATCGCTTCGACACCGACACCGCGAGTATGCGTGCTCGTTGCGTCTTTTCCAATGAAGATCATTTGTTGTTGCCGGGCATGTTTGCCCGTATTCGCATCCCTGGCAGCGCCGCCTATCAAGCGGTGCTGATTCCCGACTCGGCGATTGGAACCGACCAAGCGTCGCAGTATGTCTACGTCGTCGAGAACAACAAAATTGTCCAGCGAACGATTCGGCCAGGCCCGATCGTCGATGGATTGCGTGTGATTCGAGATGGTCTGGAAGCCGACGAAACGCTGGTGATCGAGGGTCTGCTGCAGTCGCGCCCCAATCAGTTGGTGACCACGCAAGACGGAACCATCCAAGCGGTGGAGGATGGGCTGCCGGATGAAAGTAAACCGCTGCGAAAAGAGGACTGGCTTTCGCCCGAGCCCGATCCGCTGCCACGAACGGATTGGTGGAAACCGGTGGTCGCCGAGGGACCGACAGCCGCCGAGGAAATTTCGACAGCCACCGAGGAGATTTCGGCCGATCAGAGGAGCGAATCCTTATGAAGTTTCCACATTTCTTCATCGAGCGTCCAATCTTCGCAGCGGTGCTGTCGTTCCTGATCGTATTGGTGGGAGGCATCACCTATTTCACGCTGCCGGTTTCGCAGTACCCCAACGTGGCACCGCCGACCGTCTTGGTGCGTGCTTCGTATCCCGGTGCCACGCCTCAAACGATTGCCGATACGGTTGCCACGCCGATCGAGCAGGAGATGAACGGCGTGGACGACATGCTGTACATGGAATCGTCATCCAGTTCGGACGGGACGATGCAGTTGACCGTCACTTTCAAGCTCGGCACCGATTTGGATGCTGCCCAGGTGCTGGTGCAAAACCGCGTGGCGATCGCCGAATCACGACTGCCCGAGCAAGTCCGGCAAATCGGAGTCACGACGACAAAGCAAATCCCCGACATGCTGATGGTGGTGCATCTGAATTCACCCGATGGCAGTCGCGACCAGTTGTACATCAGCAACTATGCGTTCCTGCGGGTACGAGACGCTTTGATGCGGCTTGACGGCGTGGGGGAAATTCGAATCGCGGGCGGCAACGAATACGCGATGCGAGTTTGGCTGGACATCGAAAAGATGACGCATGTGGATCTGACCGCCAGTGAAGTGGTCGAAGCCATTCGTGCTCAGAACGCGCAGGTCGCCGCGGGCGTGATCGGGCAACCTCCCATCGATGGCACGGGTGACTTTCAGTTGAATGTCACCACGCAGGGACGTCTGATTCGCGAAGACGAATTCGGGGAAATCATCGTTAAACGGGGCGACGACGGACGTGTGACCCGGCTTCGCGATGTGGCGCGGGTGGAACTGGGGGCGCAGGATTATTCTCGGCTGAGCTACCTCGATGGCAAATCTGCAATCGCGGTTTTGGTCTATCAACGCCCAGGGACCAACGCGGTCGAAACGGCAGCCGAGGTGAAGCAGACGATGGCTGAAATGGAAAAGGAATTTCCACAAGGCATCGGCTACGAGATCGCCTATAACCCGACCGACTATGTCGAAGAGTCGATCAGCGAAGTGATTCAAACACTGTTTTTGACAACCCTGTTTGTGGTGTTGACAGTGTTCTTGTTCCTCCATGGCTGGCGTCCCACCATTATTCCGGTGATTGCAATTCCCATTTCCCTGGTGGGAACGTTTGCGGTGATGCAATTTTTGGGCGTGACTTTGAATACCTTGTCGCTGTTCGGGCTGGTGCTGGCGATTGGCATCGTGGTCGACGACGCGATCGTGGTGGTCGAAAATGTGGAACGGTTAATTGCGAAAGGTATGTCGGCGCGGCAGGCGACGCATCAAGCGATGGACGAAGTCGGCTCCGCGCTGATCGCGACCACGTTGGTGTTGATTGCGGTCTTTGTTCCGACGGTCTTTGTGCCGGGAATCAGCGGTCAGTTTTATCAGCAGTTTGCCCTGACCATTTCCATCTCGACGGCGATTTCGACTTTCGTATCGTTGACGCTTAGTCCGGCACTTTGTGCAATTTTGTTAAAGCCCAAGGCAGCCTCGAAGAACCCGTTTGGCAAAGCGATCGATTTCTTGTTCGGATGGTTTTTTCGCCTCTTCAATCGAACGTTTGACTTCACCAGCAACATCTATGCGGGGATCATTGGCAGATTGGTCAAGAAGTCGGGGTTCGCAATGGTGCTTTACGCCGTGTTGTTGGTCTGCACCGGACTGAGCTTCGGTTTGGTGCCAACAGGATTCATTCCTGATCAAGACCAAGGCTATGTCATTGTCGCCATCAACTTGCCTGACGGGGCGTCGCTGTCCCGAACCGATGAGGTGACTCGCCGCGTTGCGGAGATCGGCAAGGGGATCGACGGTGTGGCACATGCGGTGGGGATTGCCGGGCTGTCGGGTGCCACGTTCACGATTAAACCCAATGCGGCGGTCACATTTCTGCCCCTTGAAGATGCCAAAGAACGTGCCTTGCGGGGGCGTAGTGTTCAGGAAATCGTCAATGATATGCGAAGCGAAGTTGCCGCGATCAATGAAGCTCAAATCTTGATCATTCCGCCCCCGCCGATTCGTGGAATCGGTCGTGGTGGCGGTTTTAAAATGTATGTTCAAGATCGCAGCGGAGCGGGTTTGGATTCGCTGAATCAGGTGGCCAACGCCATGTTGAAGGATGCGAACGCACAACCAGGCCTGATGCAGGTCTTTACCAATTTGCGAACAAACGTGCCGCAGGTCTACGCCGAGGTCGATCGTACCAAGGCTCAAATGTTGGAAGTGCCGATCAACAGCGTGTTCGATGCCTTGCAAATATACCTGGGGTCCATGTACGTCAATGACTTTAATTTCCTCGGACGAACATATCGCGTGACCGCCCAAGCGGAACCCGAGTTTCGAGATGATGCCAGCGACATCGTCAAAATTCGCACACGAAGCGAGCGTGGTGCGAGCGTCTCGCTCGGTTCGGTGGTCGATGTCAAGACAACCGCCGGTCCCGACCGTCTAGTGCGGTTTAATCTGTTTCCGGCAGCGGATTTGAATGGTTCCACCGTGCCCGGTTTTAGTACCGGTCAGTCGCTGGCGACCATGGAGACATTGGCGGAACTGAATCTGCCGCCCGGTTTCGGTTTCGAGTGGACCGAAATTGCGTTTCAAGAAAAGCAGGCTGGCAATACGATTGTGTTTCTGTTTCCGCTGGCTGTGCTGTTTGTTTTCTTAGCCTTGGCCGCTCAATATGAAAGTTGGTTGCTGCCCTTGGCCATCATCTTGATTGTGCCGTTGTGTTTGTTGTTTGCCTTGGTCGGGGTTTGGTTCCGAGCGATGGATAACAACGTGCTGACTCAAATCGGTTTCATCGTGCTGATTGGTTTGGCATGCAAAAACGCGATCCTGATCGTCGAATTCGCCAAGGCGGAGGAAGATGCGGGTAAAGATCGTTTTGAGGCTGCGGTTGCAGCTTGTCGGCTAAGGTTGCGGCCCATTTTGATGACGGCGTTTTCGTTCATCCTCGGCGTGGTCCCCTTGCTGGTTGCGACCGGAGCCGGATTCGAGATGCGTCGCGTGTTGGGGACCACCGTCTTCAGTGGTATGCTGGGAGTCACTCTGTTCGGGCTGTTTTTGACTCCCGTGTTTTACGTCATACTGCGAAAGTTCGGTGCGTCAGGCACATAGGCGGTTTGAAGGATGTTGCAGTTTAAATGTCCAAAGTGCGGAAAGCGGATGCGTGCGCCAGCACCATTGGCGGGGCGTCGGGGCACGTGTAATCAATGCCAAGCCGAGTTCCGGATTCCTCATCCTCGCGTCGAGCAGCAGGTGGATACGTCGTCTGCAAGTGCGCCCACAATCACGCCGGTGTTCGACAAGCAGTCTCGACAATCCGCGCCCAGTTCTCCGCAGAGTAGCTTTGTCCGACCGTTTGACAGCGACGATGGATTCCATGCGTTGCT
>CAYZHQ010000243.1:0-4313 GCA_964477385.1 uncultured Pirellulaceae bacterium | reverse complement strand
GTAGACGCGTACGTGGATGTATCGCGGGACGCGGGTTCAATTCCCGCCGCCTCCATCCTGTAAAGGCTGCCTTTCCGCTGGGAAGGCAGCCTTTTTCGTTTGTATTCGATAGTCGACCTGCGGCGAGAAAAAAATTGCATTGTGCGAGGAAGCGGCCTTATACTGGCGTCGATTGCAACTAGTGATTCATCGCGAATTGCGCGAACGCCCGTTGCGTAGATGACCAATGCCCTTCGACCTTGGTGGTTCCAGGTGGCTGATCATTCCATGGGTGCGTCCAAGGAGGACTCTTCGCAAGAGAATGACGATCGGCTTGATGATTCGTTGCCAGGACGACTGGAGCGAGGCGAGTCTCAGGCGATGGAGGAACTGTTTGAAAAATACTCGCCGCGACTGCAGCAGATCGCGACCCAGAACATCCAGTCCGGCTTGAAGCGGCGGTTTGATGGCGAAGACGTCGTGCAGTCGGTCTTTCGTACTTTCTTCCGCCGTCAAAAAGAAGAAAAACTGCGGATCGAGCATTCAGCGCAACTGTGGTGGCTTCTTGTCAGGATTACGCTCTGTAAAACCCGCTCTCGTGCTCGTCAACACACCGCTCGGCGACGGGATGCAAGAGCGGATCAAGCGATCGACGGCGACGGCGAATTACGCGCCCGCACATCGTCTACAGAAGATGTGATTGCGCTGTGGGAAGAGGTGGATGCGGTATTGGAGGGTTTGCCGGAGCGAGCAGGCGAAATACTTTCCAAACGAATTGAGGGGGAATCCAAATCAGACATTGCAAAACAGTTGAGTTTGTCTCGTCAAACGATCCACCGGATCTTGAAGCTCATCGAGACGCGTTTGAGCAAGCGTTTGGAGCTCCACGCTTCGGAGAGTTCCGAAAGCTAGGAGAAATAATGAGAAACCGGGTTACACTTTGGAGCGCTGGTTGCGATCAACAGAGTAGACGAAAGCTTATCGATGCCAATGCATGGCTTGCGGATCGTTGGTCTCAGGCGAATGGGGCCACGATAGGTGACGAAGCTTTTTCAATACTCCTCTCCGGATATGCTCGATGTCGTCCTCCGGCCAGCTAGCCGCGTTGCCTGTCTCCGAACGCAACGAGCTCGAACGATTCTTGATGAAATTTGATCAAGAGTGGTCCGCGGAATCATTGGTCCATTATTGGAGAGGGCTGCCACCGGACAAGACCGTCGAATATTTGCAGTCCGCAGCCAGCGAGCTGGTCAAGATCGATCTACGGCGGCGGTGGGCCGCGGGGCACGGGTGGCTGCTGGAGGATTATTGCCAACGAATCTCCGTGCTGAAAAACACTGAAACGATTGAGGTGGACTTGATCGTGGCGGAATACCAGGCGCGGCGGGCGGTCGATTCGAACGTGAGCAAGGAAAGCTACCAGGGCCGGTTCCCTTATCAGTTTTCGCGTTTCGCAAAACTTGCCGACCGAATGGCCGATTCCAGCGGGATTCAGGTGAACTCGCAGCGGCGTCAAGCCTCGCTCGACACGAGTCGCGTCAGCGGTGCGCGCGACACCAGCCCGGGCGGTGTCCCAAAAGTGATCTCGTTACCTGCCGAATTCGGGCGTTACCGTTTGATCAAGGAGCTTGGTGCCGGCGCGATGGGAATGGTTTATCTGGCCCACGATACACAACTGGACCGGCAAGTGGCATTGAAAACGCCTACGTTCAGTCGAGACAAGCAAGGGGAACTGGTTAGTCGCTTCTATCGGGAAGCCCGCTTGGCAGCCAAGATCCAGCATCGCAATATCTGTCCGATTTACGATGTTGGTGAAATCGATGGTCAACATTTTATTTCGATGGGGTTTGTCCGTGGGCGACGGCTGGCCGAGTTCATCTCCGCAGACAGGCTGCCACCGACACAGACCTCGGCAGCGCTCGTGCACCGCTTGGCTCTGGCCTTGGCCGAAGCGCATCGTCATCACGTCGTGCACCGCGATCTGAAGCCGGCCAACATCATGATTGATGTCAAACGTGAGCCGATAGTGCTTGATTTTGGCTTGGCTCGCGATACCGAGTCGGAAACGCGGATGACCAAGAGCGGCGTGGTCGTGGGAACGCCGGCCTACATGTCCCCGGAGCAAATTCGCGGTGATTCGACCGAGGCGGGGCCTGCCGCGGACATCTACGCCTTGGGCGTGATCCTGTACGAGCTGTTGACTGGCCGGTTGCCGTTCGGAGGCTCGGTCACGCAGGTCATCTACAAGGTGACATCCGAAGAGTTGCCGCCACCACCATCGGAAATTCGCAGCGGGGTTTCGCCAGATCTGGAAGCAATCTGCGCGAGGATGATGGCGAAGAGTCGGGCGCAGCGATATGAATCGATGGGCGAAGCGGCACAAGATCTTAAGCGGTTTCTGAGAGGAAAGCCGCCGGCCGCATCTCAGGACGCCGCCGCGGAGTTGACCGGCGCTGCGTCTGTCGCGCGCGCCGACGAGAGCTCCGAGAGCGGAGTCGACCGCATTGATGAGACGGGCGCCCTGAACGCGTTCTTCGCGGCGCAGGCTGCGGCGGATCCCCAGCAGACGTCGGTGGAACCGAGCCTGCGAAGCGTGCGACACGTGGCTCCCGTGCCGTCCAACGCGCCCCTGAAGGCGATCCGGCGGCGCATCGATCGCCCACGAAAGTGGACTAAGTGGACCGCAGCCGCGCTGGTGCCGTTGCTGCTGCTGGGGGCCCTGACGATGACCTTTCGCGTGGGCGACAAGCAGGTGCGTCTGGAGATCGGGCCGCAGCTGGCCGAGTCGGAAGCGCTGGAGGTTTTTTTGGATGGCAACCAGCTTTCGATCGCGGGCTTGGGAGAGACGATCGAACTGGAAGTGGGCCAGCACAGTTGGTTGGTTAAACGGGGTGGGACGGTGATTAAAGGGCCTGAAGAATTCGTTGTCAGTCGAGGTGGCAATGAAATTTTGCACCTCGCGGTCGACGAAACCGACGCCGCCCCCCTGGCCAGTCGCGATGCCACAAACATGGCGACCGACCAGACCGCGGAAGCCGAAGTTGGTTCCCAGGAATTAGGGCAGATCGCCGAAGACCAAGTTGCACGCGCGGATTCAATGTCCGAAGGAGACGCCGCCGCGGCCCGCACGCCACTTCCCGACGGCGCCCCAGGTGAAGTGGCCGTCCTGTCGGATCATCGAGCGGGCGTTTCTGATTTGGCCATCACGCCGGATGGCCAACGTCTGCTTTCGGTGTCGCGTTACTCCGATTCTCAAGCACGGAATTGGGATTTGGGGGGGCGATCGATCATGGCCACGTTTCCAGGCCTCGGTCGGGCTGTGGCCGTCTCGCATGATGGACGCCTGGCGGCAGTGGGACACACCGGAAAGGACGATGGGGAAACGATCTCCATCTATCGAATGGGCAGCGGTTATCTCCGTCGTCACCTGGAAGTCGATCCATCCAATCAGCGCCAGTTAGGAAGTCTTGCCTTTTCCCCAGACGACCAGCTATTGCTCTCCAGCAGTAGCGGGAAGGGGGGTGTGGGGAGTGTTCAGCTTTGGGACGTTTCGACTGGCAAAGAGATTCGCCGGTGGGATCTGCCAAATGCGCGGGGTGTCGATTTCACACCTGATGGCGAAACGGTCATCGGCAAACCAAAAGGTGGTCGCGAAATATTCTTGTGGGATCGGGATAGCGGCGAGGAGATTCGGCGAATTGAAGTTCCCGCGGGTTTCTCCCACGGCGCGCTCTCGTCAGATGGCCGATACCTGCTGGTTGGAGGTCGCAATGCCAAGCTGATCGATTTTCCTTCAGGCAAGGAAGTCACTCATTTCCAAGCACCTGTAACGGGAGTCGACTCTGTCGCCTTTTCGCCAAACGCGAGCGTCGTCATGGCCGGCTACCAAGATGCGGCCATTCGCGTTTGGGATACAGATACGACCAAGCAAATTGCGGTTTTTCGGGGACATACTGACAGTGTTACCGCACTTGCCGTCACACCCGACGGACGCTTTGCCATCTCCGGCAGCGACGATCATACGGTCCGAATTTGGCGCTTGCCGAAACTGGCATGGACATCATCCGATGAATCCGGAAGCGGAAAGAATGAGAAGATTGTCGGCGCAACGAAGATTGTCGGCGCAACAAGGGGCGCGTCGAAATCGCTGGACGAGCCAAGCGGCACGCAGTCGGCGGATGGGCAGCCATTATCTCCCGCCGAAAAAACCACGCAGGATGCGAGCGGCGGTCGAGGCGGCGGATTCGGCGGTGGCGGCACGGGCGGTGGCGGATTCGGTGGTGGCACAGGCGGGGGCGGTGTATTCGGTCGGACTGGTGTCGCCCCGGATGTGA
>CAYZHQ010000242.1:0-4840 GCA_964477385.1 uncultured Pirellulaceae bacterium | reverse complement strand
AACACAGTCTCGAAAAAAGCGCAACTTCAAAACTTACGCGTCGGGTTATCAATAAATCCGGGCTAGCCTCCCTCCCGGCTCTTTTACGTGTTGCTGCCCACCTAAACGTGTCGCTGCCCACCTAGTTGCCCGCTTCGGTCGGGTTCTCTGGCTCCGCGACGATTGGCTCTTCGGTCAGCACGGTGTCGGGATTTCCCGGCGGAGTCGGCTCGGGCTCTAGCTCGACTTCTCCTAACTGGTCCATTTTGCGCTGCAGATCGGTTTCCGCTTCACGCACCATACCGGTCGCCTCCTGCCTCGCTTGCTCCAGCTCGTCCTGAGCTTTCTCACGCGCATCAGCCATCCTCTGCACAGCTTCCTCTTCGGACTCGGAGACAATTTCGGCCGCCTCTTCGCGAGCTTCTTCCAGTTTTTCCTGTGCCTGCTCCGCCTCTTCGCGAAGCGTCGTCGGCTCGTTGTCACAGCCGACCAAACCGCAGCACATCCAACTCAGGCCAACCAGAGTCAAAGTTTCGAGCGTTTTCATCTTTTCTATCCAAATCCGACCGTTGAGGAAAAATGGCCCCTCACTGCGGAGCCGATGGAGCGTGGACACGCAGCGGGCAGTCGCACCCCGGCGTGCAGGATGAGAGACATGTTCGCAAACGCCGAGCCAAACGGATCAGGTGGCTTGCCAAAATCTCGCGACTGCGGGACCCTTCATCAAAGCCCACTTTGGAAATCGAGCGGTTGTCGGTATAGAATCGCGATGTCTGGGGGCAGATCCATGGAAACCAAACGCGCGTTCTTAGCCTCCCAAAATGGGGCCTACCTTACCGGAAGTTAACAAAGAGGCCCCAACGACTGCCACGCCGCGACCGCTGAGGCTCCCAAACCGACCCCAAATCGCCCCCCCATCAGCCCCTTTTTCATTTCCCCAAGGGCGTCTTAAACGCCACGGAATGAAAACCACCGAGCGAACGACGCCTTGAAAGACCCATCTTTTCCACCCTACGGCTTGCTGCGAGTCGCCGCCGTCGCACCGTTGGTCGCTGTCGGGGATCCCCAACAAAACGTGGCTCATATTTTGGAGGCGATGCAGGCGACAGGGGATGCCGACGTCGTCGTGCTGCCAGAGTTGTGCCTCACCGGATACACCTGCGGCGACCTGTTTGGTCAAGACGCGTTGCTCAGCGCGACCGAATCGCAGCTGCTGGAGCTTGCCGCACAAACGGTATCCACCGGCCAAATCGTAGTCGTCGGCTTACCACTCCGTGTCGGCACCTCGCTGATGAATGTGGCGGCGGTGCTGTATGACGGACAGGTTGTTGCGGCGGTGCCAAAGCAGTTTTTGCCGTCTTACAACGAATTTTACGAAGGCCGCTGGTTTCGGGCTGCCGACGATACCGAGCCGGCGAGCATGGTGATCGGCGGTGCCGACATTCCCTTTGGGCTGGACATCCTCATTCGCTTTGGCGATGCGTTGATCGGCATTGAGATCTGCGAAGATCTATGGACACCGTTGCCACCGAGCAGCTTTCAAGCGGTCGCCGGAGCCAACGTGTTGCTGAACCTGTCGGCCAGCAACGAGATCGTTGGCAAGGCGACTTGGCGGCGCGATTTGGTTGCCAGCCAATCTGGACGGTGCATTGCCGGATATGTCTATGCCAGCAGTGGACCGACCGAGTCGACTACCGACGTCGTCTTTGGAGGCCATTGTTTGGTGGCTGAAAACGGACAGATTCTGGGACAATCTCGGCGGGTTGGCGATGGCGAACTGCCGTGGCAAGGTGCCACGCATATTATGGCCGATATTGATCTACAGCGACTGGCTCATGATCGTCGGGTGATCACTTCGTTTGATGATGGACGCCGGTACCGGCCTCGCGACTTCCGGTGCATCGAGTTGTCTCCACCATCGAAACATTTGCCGGACCGGCCTCCCGCACGGACCGTAGTTGGCCAACCTTTCGTGCCAGCCGACACGCATCTCCGCGAAGCCCGCTGTGCGGAGATCTTTGGCATTCAAATGGCAGGTCTGGCGAAACGTGTCAGCCGACTGCCAAACCAATTGCCGTTGCTGATCGGCATCTCGGGCGGCCTGGATAGTACCCTGGCACTGCTGGTCGCGATCAAAGCATGCGATCAATATGGTTGGCAGCGGCAGCGGATTCACGGCATGACGATGCCCGGTTTTGGCACCACCGACCAAACCGAAGTGAACGCTAGCCAACTGATGAACGAGCTGGGCATCACCAGCGAACGGATCGACATCCGGCCGCTTTGCCTGCAGGCTTTTCGGTCACTGGACCACCCTCCGCTCGACCTGCGGATCGACGATTCGACGACGGTGGAGGCGTTGCAGAACCAATTGCGTGACACGCCTGCCGACGCGGACGATTTGGTGTTCCAAAACGTGCAGGCCCGCATTCGCACGTTTCTCTTGATGAGCCGCGGGTTCGTGCTCGGTACGGGAGACTTGTCCGAACAAGCACTCGGTTGGAGCACCTACAACGGTGACCACATGTCGATGTACAACGTCAACACTTCGATTCCGAAAACACTGGTCCGGTTCTTGGTGCGATTTGCCGCCGACCATTATTTCGAGGACCCGGTGCGAGCATTGCTGCATGCCATTGCCGATACACCGATCTCGCCGGAGCTGTTGCCACCGACGGCCGACGGCACGATTCGTCAAGAAACCGAAGCGACGATCGGACCGTATGAGCTGCACGATTTCTTTCTATACAACGTGATCCGCAACGGGTTCACGCCGGAGAAGATCCGCTACCTCGCCAAGCACGCCACATTCTCTCAGCCCTACAGCGAAGCGATGGTCGCTAAAACGCTGGAGACGTTTTATCGGCGTTTCTTTGCCAATCAGTTCAAACGGAGTTGCGTCCCCGACGGCCCGAAGGTTGGTACGGTCAGCCTCTCCCCGCGAGGCGATTGGAGAATGCCGAGCGACGCCGACCGTGGTCCGTTTCAATAGTACGGTGAAAGCAGGACGTGCTCGCGGCCAGGCCGCTAGGAGGTCACTTCGTCGCTGGGGGCTTCGGTCACCGTGTCTTTTCTCCCGTCACAGCACACCCTCGATTCCCTTACCGAACCATCGGGCAAGTGGTTAACCAGTTCGCGAGAATAACCGATTTGCCTCTACCCCGCGTCCACCAAAGCAGCGGGCGATCTCCTGCATTCGATCGACTTTCGCTGTCACACGGTGTAAAACAATCTGACGGTTTGCAGCCCCACCGCAGTCCGCCTGAGGGAATTTAGCCGATCGTTTTTTCCTTCACTGTCGCTTCCACATTCTGTTTGCAATTCATGAAAACGCTCCTCTTCTCAATCGTCTGCCTCGGTGCCGGGTTCGTCTCTGCGCTGTCGGCCGCCGACGCTCCCAATGTGCTGATCATTGTGGCAGATGATTGCACGCACAATGATTTGCCTCTTTATGGCGGCCAGAATGCGCGGACCCCCAACATTGATCAGTTGGCGCGAGAAGGTTTGACGTTTAATCGAGCTTACCTCAGCGAAGCGATGTGCCAGCCATGCCGTTCGGAGCTGTATTCCGGCCAGTTCCCTCTTCGCAACGGTTGTGCGTGGAATCATTCGGCCAGCCGCCCCGACACGATCGCCATGCCGCAACGCTTGGAGCCGCTCGGATACCGCGTGGGGCTGAGCGGTAAGGTTCACGTCAAACCACGGTCGGTGTTCGCGTTTGAAAAAGTAGCAGGCTTCGATGGCAACTGTGTGCGGAATCCGACGCAAACCTGCGACTTGGCGGCTGCGAACGAATTTCTGTCGCGCTCTCGTAAGGAACCGTTTTGCCTGGTCGTGGCACTGGTCGAACCGCACGTGCCGTGGGTGATGGGCGATGCGTCGCAGTACCCGCCCAGCAAGTTGGAACTGCCACCGAACTTGGCAGACACAGCGTTAACGCGCGAAGCCTTTTCGCGATACCTTGCCGAGATCACCTATATGGATTCTCAAGTCGGTCAGATCTTGCAGATGCTGGAGCAATCGGGACAAGCCGACAACACGTTGGTGCTGTTTACCTCGGAGCAAGGAGCTCAGTTTCCTGGCTGCAAATGGACGAACTGGGACACCGGTTTGCATACCGCCTTGGTTGCACGCTGGCAGGGTAAAATTGCGCCCGGCAAACGCACCGATGCCATCGTGCAATACGCCGATGTCTTGCCGACGCTGCTCGACGCGGCCGGCGGTGAAACCAGCGAACGCTCCGCATCCCAGCCGTTGATGGACGGCACCAGCTTTCTGCCCGTGTTGCTTGGCCGGCAAGCCCAACATCGACAATACGCTTACGGCCTGCACAACAATTTACCCGAAGGCCCGGCTTACCCTTCGCGGACGATTACCGACGGCGAGTTCCGCTACATTCGCAACCTCACGCCCGAAGAAATGTTTATCGAAAAGCACTTGATGGGCATTCAGGGCGACGGCAAGCTGAACAATCCTTACTGGCATTCTTGGATCGGCCAAGCGATCGATAACGCGCACACCTATGAGCTGGTCAAACGCTATACACGGCGGCCGCCGGAGCAACTTTATCACACGGCAAAGGATCCCTACGAGATGACCAATCTGGTCGATGATCCGGCATATGCAACGCGCAAGGCCGAGCTATCTGCGGAGCTGGATCGGTGGCTGGACGAGCAGCGAGACCCTGGTGCGCCGCAAGACACCATGGAAGCGCTCCAGGCGGCTCGTCAGGGCAAACACCGCCACACCGCTCCGCTTCGTCCATAGCGCCAGCCTGAGGAGGATCTCCCGTGCTTTCAAATACCCGCGCTAGCCCGGATTATTGATAACCCGACGCGTAAGTTTTGAAGTTGCGCTTTTT
>CAYZHQ010000241.1:0-4892 GCA_964477385.1 uncultured Pirellulaceae bacterium | reverse complement strand
TTGATGGAGACGATCATCGGTAGGATTCCTTGGCGGAAGGTTTCAGGCGGGTTTTGCCAGTGCCTCGCACCGGCTGACACCCTTAGCCCGTAAACCGTGCCGGACTCCCGCCACGCCCCGCCAAGTTTTTTTCCGTTTTACGCCGACGCCCGCAAAACCAAGCGATTTGCAGGCTTTGTGAAAGAGATCGCCACGCTAGATGAGACGTTTTGGCACCCGTGTTTCTCCTTGGTTGTTGCGGAACGCTGCTAAATCTCCGCCAGAGAAGTGGTGCCCAGCCAGGCACCCAATCATTTTGCAAAAAAAATGGCCAGATCATGGGGCCGACTGCGCACGGATTCCTTGGATGGGAACGTAAAAAGCTCTGCCTGCCAGCAATTGTTATCACGGCTTCGTTAGAGAACCCATCGAACAATGATCGATCACGTTCGCCTGGAGTTGGCGAAGAATGTGAGCCCCCCATGACCGGAACTGATGATCCGACCGAAAACGCCAAGATCGAGCAGGCTTCGCAGACGCTGTTGCAGGAAGTCCGAGATGCCAATCAGGTTTTGGCGAAGTTGAAAGCCCATGCCGACCGCTTGGGCGAAGCGACCAGTGAGCAAGTCCGAAAGGCGGTCATGGAAATTCGTCTTCGCTTGAATCGCGAAGAGGTCTTTGTGTGTGTGGTGGGAGAACAAAAGGCGGGCAAGAGCACGCTGCTGAATGCCATTTTGGGGATGCCCTTACTTGGCACCGCAGTCCGAGAGTGCACCGGGACGGTGACCTACCTGCGCTGTGGGGATCGTCTCGGATATCGGGCCCGGTTGGGGGCGGAGCAGTGGGAGGATTTTGCCGATGTTTTTCCTGACCAGCTGGATGACTTTGCCACGGAAATTGCCGAACAGCAAAAAGGGCTGGAGCGGTGTGACCAGATCGAGGCGGAATATCCCGTTCACCAGCGCAAGCTTGAGCAAACGCTTCACGAAATGAAGCAAACGCTGGCAACTCAACTCCAGGAGCTGAGAACGGCGGATGTCGCGGCTGCCGAATGCGAGGATCGGCATTCGCAACAACTTGAGCAAACCCAAGCCCTTAAGAAACAACTTCGCGAGGCGGGGCAAGCGGTTCCGTGGCAGTATCGGCACGCGGGCGGTTGGCGGGCAACTCCGCATCGGATGGTCCGCCTAATCACCAAGCGGTGGAGGGATTCGGATTGGGAAAACCATCTCGCCGAGGTAACTCGGCTGGAGCAGCAGCAAGTCCTGGTGTTGAAACTAGCGAAAGAGATGCAGCAGGCCAACGAGATTGCGGACACCAAACGCCAATTGGTTGCCGAGCAACAAGACAAAGTCGAAGCAACCACGTTGCAACTGGAAGAGGTTTGCGAGACGCTGCGGGTGTTACCCGAGACACGTGCTCGATACCAGCAGCATAAACAACAAATAGAACAAGCCAGCCTGGAGCACCAAACGGCTCGCTGGGAGCGTTTTCACGATGACGTCAAGCAGTTGACGGATATGAATCACCGTGGACATGAAGTCGAGGAGCTCCATCTAACGGTGCCTACGAAGCGCTTGCCCACAGGCGTTGTTTTGATTGATACGCCAGGTGTGAATACCGCAACCGAAGCAAACCGTGAGCGGGCGTGGCGTGCGATTGAAGAACACGCGGACGCTTGTATGGTTGTCTCCGACCTTGTTCAAACGGTCAGCGAATCGACGCGCCAATTCGTCCAGCAGGTCCAGACAGTAACCCCGCATTTGTTGTTAGTGCTGACAAAGCTGGATGCGGTCCTTCGTAATGCAACGCTCTCCGGTGGCGATGCCGAAGAGGAGGTTGCGGAAGCGATTCAGGTAGGCCGTTCACGCTTTGCCGCCGAGGTCGGGCGATCAGAGCAGGAGGTACTCGCATTTGCTGTCGCCGCACGCGCGGCTTTGGAAGACAAGGAAGGTCCCGCAGTCGCAGCCTTCAACGCGGAACTAACCAAGATATTCGCGGTCGTTGCCGCCGAGCAATCGATTGCAGTGAGTGCAAAATGTGCCAGCATCGTTCGTAAGGTTCACCGTGATTCGGCGGACAAGATCGCCGAGACCGAGCGAGCGTATTCTGACCGTATCGAGACGTTAGTCAGGCAACAGGTGAAGAACCCTCAGGCGTTATGTGACAGCAGTGTGAGTGCCTTGGTTCCCAAGGTTCGGCAGCTTGGCCAGGATGTCTCTGAATTGTTGCGTGAGGATCTGGAAGCTCGCTTAACGAACCTTCGCGTGCAGTTTCGTCAACAGTTCGAGTCCGCTTCGGATGCCCCGCGGTTTGCCAAAGCAGTGAAGCAATTTCAAGAGGAAATGCCGGCACAGCTCCAACAGATCGCGCAAGCCTGTCGCCGACAAATCGACACTCAATTTGCCTCCGCTATTGCTGATTTGATTGAACAAGCACGTCGTCCGTTGCGGGAACGCTATCGAATTTCACGATCGATCGTGGCCAAAGCTCCACCGCCGCCGGCGATGACGATTGAGGTCGTTTCTCCTGTGGCATCGCTGTCGTTGACGCATCAGGCCGATGAGTTGCTAGTCAAGCTCCAACGGCACATCAATCACAACCAGCAACTCGCTCAGTCGATGGGACTACTTGGAGCCAACGCCGCCAGGCATTACTCGTCCGGCAATGCAGGGTTCGCACTCGCCGCCATTGCCGTCCAGGGAGTTCGCGCTGCCTTGCATGCTCGAAAGTTCCCCGAGCTGAAGCAAAGCTGTATCGCAGAGATTGAGGAAATGATCGCCCAGTTGACCATCGCTGTGACTTCCGAAGCGGGAGCCGGGCCGGCTGCGGTGGAACAGCAAATTGGTCAGCAGCTAACGCAGATCGTGACTCAAGACACCGTCTTGTTTCAACGTTGGATCAAGCCGGTGATTCAACAGGAAAAGCAGCTCTTAGAAGCGGAGCGAAAGCGGCTTGGGCACCTGCAGGTGCTGCGCAACAAGCTTGACAAACACGACGGCAATTTGAGAGCGGGGCTCGACGCAGCGACTGCGATTTGTTTGGGATTGAGCCGCCAACGAGATGAGAGCAACACAGAATGCCCGATTGATGAATGACACTTTCTTGCCGCAAAGAAGGGCAAGCACCCTGCATTCAGACCATCCTCGCTACGGTGGAAAACATCAGCCGTGAACTTTCCTGAAAGCTCGATTCTAAAAGCAACGCTTGTTTGGTTGATATTGGCAGCCATCAATGCCCTTGTTTGGTCAAGTTTTGTGGCGGGCTCGGCGAGCGAAGCGGTGGGTGCTTTTCTCATCCGCTTGCTGTTGCCTTCGTTTAGTGGCGGCCTAGCGGCAGGGTTCATGCCGGTCAAGGTGCTGGCATGGTTGTCGGCAATGACTTTTGCATCGACCTTGGTCCTTGAAAGGCTGCAGTCGCTCAAATGGTCAGCAGGCGCTTTCAGTAGCTTCATGCTGTTGTCTCTACTGACCCTGTGGTTGGATACGTTTTTGGTCGCTGCTTTCAGCCCCTTGCTTAGTTCGGAAACGGTGGAAGCCACCGCGAGTGTTGCCGCCTCTCAGATAGTGGGCTTGCTGAAATTGCCCATTGGTGCGGCGGTCACCGCCGCCTGGATTTTTGTCTGGATCTTCGTACTGCGGGAACTCGAGGCCGAGCGGGGTACTGCCTCGCGGACAGATCAGTACCGTCGTGAAGTGGAAGCGATGCTGCAAGATGCTTTCACAATGGAAGATCCCAGCGAGACGGTGATCGCTGCTGTGTCAGACGTCGATCGGCACTGCAACGTCTGCAACGTCAAACTGCCCGCGGCGAACCGGTTTTGCACCCGTTGTGGCGCTCCAGTCAATGGCTTGCCGACGAAGTCGAGAGAGAACTCATGAATTGTCACGTCTGCGGCCAGCGTCAGACCGATACGGAAGCAGCCTTCTGCGGACAATGCGGCGTAGCGCTCCGCCGGTCGCCTTCCTCGTGTAAGTTGACGACCAGCGATTCTCTTGCCGATGCGATTCACCAACTGGTAACGCTGTTCGAGGAAGAGCGGCTCGGACGATCTCATGCCGTATTGGAACTCCAAGCGTGGGTAGACACCGGTCGCTGCGGCGAGCGTCCCAGGATCGCGATTATCGGTGATTGTAGACGCGGCAAGTCGACGGTTTTGAATCGATTGTTAGGCCACGAAGTGGTTCCTGCACGCTGCTTATCGGGATCAAAAATCCTTCATGTCCAGCAACATCGTCACGGTGTGCCGACAGGGGATGCCGAGGAGTTTTTTGTAGATGCCGCATTACTCCAGTGCGTTGACTTGGTCGATACGCCTCCGCTGGGAATTCGAGATATGGCGGAGGTTCCAGATGCGATTCGCGTTGCCTTGCGTGCGACCGGAATCGTCTTTTGCCTCGACGCCAGACAGGTTCTTTCGGCTGTCGAGCGAAGGGTCCTCCAAGAAGAACTCTTGCCGTTGACACACTGTTCGATTGTGTTGGCAGTGACTTTTCTAGATCAAGTACCCGACCCGATCGACCGGCAGGAGATTCAGGAATTGCTGCTCCGCTTTGTGGGCTCGATCGGGGAAGACCGCCTCAGCGTGATGATGCTCGAGCCTGGTCAAAATGCACTCGATCCCTTACCGGAATTGGACTCTTGGATCCGAGCCGTGGCAGTGCAGCCGAACGATACAATCGATCCACGGAAGCGAATGTGGGACTTGCTTACTTGTCTGGAGAATTCGTTGCCAGACGCTGGGTCGCCGCAACGTGATGCTTCTGGAGAACAACGAGCACGCGCTTTGTCAGTACTCGATCGGGAACATCGGCGATCACTCCACCACAGCACCTCTTTGTTTCGAGAACGGTGCAGTTACTTACGTGGTGACTTGAAGGCGATCTTGCGAGCTTCGTCGATGGACACCCACG
>CAYZHQ010000240.1:3491-4927 GCA_964477385.1 uncultured Pirellulaceae bacterium | reverse complement strand
TTTGCAGTCGGGATCCGGAGGTTCTTGGCTTGGCGATTCGGCTTGGCGATTCGGCAACTTAAAGCGGAGCGGTATCGGGTTGTAGTTCCAGGTAGACACCCGGCTGGTCCTGGTCAGGCGGTGCGGCACCGTACAGTAATTGAGCCCCTTCGCCGACCATCCAGCGATCTTCGATCAAGCGGATCGATTGCTCGGGGCCCACCGCGGTGGCGGTGGTTCCGATGCCGGCGCGGAGAACTTCGTGCGAGCCACGAAAGACAATCGTCAGCGGCTCGGCGAGCGTGGAAGCCATGCGGCGGCTGCCGGTGGCGTGCCTTGCCAAGACGCTCATTTTCCATTGATCATCGCGGGGATCGGGAGCGATTTGGACCGTCACCACCGACTCCCCGGGCTGCAACGGGACGGCGGAAAACCACTCAGGCTGAGCCGTATCGGCGGGCCAGATAGCGCTGTACGCCAACCGGTAACGGCCGGTCTTGGGAACGCGGACCCGCAGTCGCCACAGCAGCGGTTGCTCCGCCGCCAAGCGAACCGCGACAATTCGGTCGGCCGCATGTTCGCCCAAATAGCCGACTTCGCCACGCAACTGAGCCAACTCGGTTTCCGCCGAGCGCAACCGCAGCAGGCTGGCTAAGTTTCCGCAGACCAAGGCGACGACCAGCACCACCAGCAGCAGCGACCGCATGCTGAATCGGACCGATCGCGGTTGCTGTGCAGCGGGCTGGGGCGGCTTATCCATCGCACGCCTCCGGCGGCCGACTGCACAGCTCGAGCGGTACCCGCAAGCCGTCATAAGCCATTGCGACCCCTTCGGGAAGTTCCGCTTGCAGCTTTTCATAGCCCAGGTCGTGCGACATGTGCGTCAAAAACGTTTGTTCGGCACCGACCACCCGAGCTGCCTCGACCGCTTCGTCCAGTGAAAAATGGGTTGGGTGCGAAGTCGGCCGCAGTGCATCGACGACGAAGGTCTTCACCCCGGCCAGTTGTGCCAGCGTTTCTGGCGGAATCTGGTTGGTGTCGGTGCAGTAGGCGAAATCGCCGATGCGAAATCCCAATACGTCAGCCCGGCCATGCTTCAGCCTCAGCGGCTGCACCGTTGCGCCGAGGACTTCAAAGGGCTTGTCGGCCGTGATCGAAACCGGCTGTAGCTGGGGGCGGGCTCCTAGATGCGTCGTCGGCGATTCAAAGAAGCAGTAGTCGTAAGAGTGCCGGATGCGGCGTTCGACAAAGGATTCGCAGTACAACGGCACGGGGTGGCCAAGATAGAACGGAAACAGCCGCAGATCGTCCAGGCCAAACAAGTGATCGGCGTGCGAATGGGTATAAGCCACCGCATGGACGATGCCGATCCCTTCCCGCAACAGTTGGGTCCGCAGGTCGGGCGGCGTGTCGATCAGTAAATTTCCCTCTGGCAAACCAATCACGATCGCGCAGCG
>CAYZHQ010000240.1:0-3391 GCA_964477385.1 uncultured Pirellulaceae bacterium | reverse complement strand
CGGCCCCCTTTTCTAACACAGGGCAAACGTGCCATACTTTGCGATTCGCTAGGCAACCCGGCAATCGATCGATTGCATTACGGAATCAAAAGAGGAATTGTAGGAATGCTTAAGAACTTTTCCCCGCAAGGTCTGGGGATCACCGGTCGCCAGAGTGAGCTGATCGAATTGGCCCTGACCTACGCGTTTCGCGGCATGGAAGTCAACATGATGGACATGTTGAAACGTAGTCAGCGGACCAGCTTTGAGGATGCATCGAAGTATCTGCGGGCTGCTGAGATCAAAATTGGCACTTTTGACGTGGGCGTCAACCTGGACGTTTCCGACGAAGAATTTGCCACCGAGCTGGCTCAGGTCCATCCGTTGGCGGAAATCGCCCACCAATTAGAGGCTCAAACCGCAACGCTTCGCGTTCCCGCGGCGACCGACACGGCAGCCTTTCCCGAATTTTTCGAAACGATTTCCAAACGAATCAGTCAGATCGCTGCGGTCCTAGCAGAGAAAAATATTCGCCTGGGCATTGCGTTTCTCTCGGGTGCGGAGAAGACCGAAGGCAAGCAGTTCCCCTTCGTGAACAACGTGGAAAGCTTTTTGGCGCTCGTCAAGAACATCCAGGGCGATAACATTGGGTATGTCATCGATACCTTCGATTGGCACCTCGGTGGTGGCACGCTGGAACAGATCAAACAGGTTCCGGCTGAAAAAATTGTTGCCGTTCGATTCGGCGAGCTTGCCGAGGGTGTGGACGTTGATTCAGCAACCACCGCCGATCGCGTGTTGCCGACGGTGGACGGTCCTCTGAACCACGTCGAAATTGCAAAGTACTTGGCCGACGCCAAGGTGAACGCGGCGGTCATGCCCACCGCTTCGGGAGCTCAGTACAAAGAGCGGACTCGTGAAGCCACCGTCAACGCGGCTCAGGAAGCGATCGACGCAATCTTCGAAGGGGCCGGCCTGCCTGTTCCACCACGACCGATGGACCTCGTCTCTTCGATGCCTTACGAACCGACGCCGATGAACTGATCATCGTCCGCGTGCGGCTCGCCGCTTCTGTTGGCCACCCGACCGATCAGGTACTCACCGATCAAGTACCCACAAACGACAAAAGCCTCTCCCAGTTATGAGAGAGGCTTTTCTGTGCGCCCTGCCTACGGATGCTTTCGCTTCCGATTACGAAAGCTTGGCAAGGGCGGCTTCGTAATTCGGTTCGTCAGCCGTTTCGCCAACCAGTTCGGTATGGACGACTTGTCCTGATTCATCGATCACCACGACCGAACGGGCCAATAGGCCAGCCAATGGACCGTCTTCAATCTCAACGCCGTAGGTGCGGCCAAAGTCAGTACGAAAGTCCGATGCAGAGACGACATTCTCTAGCCCTTCGGCTCCGCAAAAACGCTTCTGTGCAAATGGCAAGTCTTTCGAAGCGCAAATGACCACCGTGTTGTCCAGTCCACTGGCTTCTTTGTTAAAACGCTGCACACTGGTCGCGCAGGTTGGCGTATCGATGCTCGGAAAAATGTTCAGCACCACGCGTTTTCCCGCAAATTCGTCGGCCGTTGTTTCTGACAAATCGGTTTTGGTCAAACGAACGGGAGGCGCCGCCGAGCCAACGCTCGGTAGATCGCCGCAGGTGTGAAAAGGATTGCCTTTAAGCTTGAAGTCGGCCATGAGTAGGGCTCCGAAAGGATGTGTTCAAATCAAACGCTATCGCGGAGTTTGTTATTCCGCTTGACGCCGCGACTGTCAACCAGCAGCGGTTTGCATTTATCAGCAAAGGCTGCGCGGCGGCACCTATAGGCCGGTTCAGGATTCGGTTTCAGCATCGATTCAAAGATCGGATCGGCAGCAAGGGCTACCGTTGCCGCGTGTTGACCATTGTCGATACTGTTGCACAGGAACGGCTGCGAATTATACGCGGACCGACGCGTTTCCTCTGAGGTACGACTCATCTGCGGTAGGGCAAGAAAACAATGTTAGCGGAAAAACTGGGCACGGAACTGAAGCAGCTCGCGCGGTGCTACGAATCGGACGATTCTCCCGATTCGCTGATCGGTGTCTTTCAGCAGATGCGTCCCGATCCGGTGGGAATGGTCGAATTATTCGACGACATTCCGGCGGGCGATCGCGTCGCCCAGCGGTTGCTCGATGTGTTCGAATCGGTCGGCGAAGGTCGCCGGCCAGATGGGAATCGCGACGCATACTTCATTCCTCGCCAGCCTCCACCGATCTCTCCAGATCGCGCTGCGGCGCTGGCGACCGAGTTCTTTGCAAATCTGCGAGCCCTCTCGCAGCAGCTTGCCGCCGAGTCGCTTGAGCGACTGCTCGATCCGATTCCCCAAATGCGAGTGCTGGAAGGCAAGCCTCCCAAGCATCCCAAAGCGATGGCGGAAAGGGCCCAATTATTAAACGCCTTGGAGGGCTTTGCGACTCCGTTGGCCGGCGCACTCGCAGACCAGAATCCATTGGTCACGATGCTGCAACCGGCGGTCTATTTCATGGCCTGCGATGCCTTCTTGCGAGATTACGTGTTGTGGCCTTGGGTGAATTTGCCCGCTTCCACGAGCGGAGACGCCGTGCAGGATCCATTTCGGCCCTACTTCCAGTTGTGGCGACACGGCGTGAAGTATCGGATCTTCGAAAACCAGCGAGTCGACTTGTATCTGCCGCGGCACTTTCCGGCAGAAGCTCCGTTGGCTATCCCCAGTCCTTCGTAAGGCTCGGCCAATTCCGTGACGCGGCTGTCCAGTGATTGGCTGGGGCAATGACTCGACAAGTGAAAAACCACCCGCTGGCACGTCAAGTGAACCGGTGCGGCGATCTTGAAACGTCGCAAACGAATCGTGTCCACACGCCAATGCGACTGCTTGCTGCCCAAGAGCTCACTCGTCGAAGCCCGTCATCTGGAGCCCGAAAACATAGCCGAGGTCGTTCTTGTCGCACCAACGCATCAAACGCTCGATCGCAAAGCCATTGTCGTCTTCATCGCCCGCGGCGATGCCAGAGATCCGGCTGGTCAGGATTTCTGCTTGCGGACGAGCCGTGTGAACAGGATCACGCGGACCTGGGCTCGTTCGTTGCGACCGGAAGTTTCGTTGCGGCCGGAAGTGCTGGCGATCCGCCGACGCTCAAAGCCGCACTTTGATTGGCTCGGTAACGTAGCGTTTGAGCTTTGCCTCCACAGCAAGCTTTCCACAAGCGCGGACGCGGGAGATTCGGCCATGGGCCCGGCGCGGCACCGGGCCTCATTTGCCTGTCAGCATCCACCGCCCGAAAGCAAAAAAATGAATACCCCCGCACGACAGCGGATGGGGTGGGATTCGAACCCACGGTACGCGCAAACGTACGGCAGTTTTCAAGACTGCTGCCTTCGACCACTCGGCCACCCATCCGA
>CAYZHQ010000239.1:0-5018 GCA_964477385.1 uncultured Pirellulaceae bacterium | reverse complement strand
AACAGAGGACTTGAGCTTCGGCTGGTCGCCAGCGATTCCGACCGTAACGAACGAGAAAACTCACCAGCGCAAGAGACTCAACCCTCGCGTCGCCGCGAAGTCAGATCCTGGTATGTCCTGTACGGTTCGTGAAAGGCCGATGTCACGTCCCGATTGCAGAATCGTTAAGCACGCGACGTCCGCAATTTGGGCAATTGCCGGTCGCAATGATAACGGATTTCATGCGGGACAGGTTTCCGTCGCAATGTGGGCAAACCAACGCTGGGAAATTGCGATAGGTCCTATCGGCACGGACAAAACCAAGCAGCATGATCGGAAAACCGATTGCAAACATAATGATCGGAGCGAGTATGTCGGCGAGGCCCGGGTTGTTGTAGCGAACGATCCCCGCAACGCTCAACGCGGCAAACATTGGTGCGATCGCGCAGGCCATGCGCCAGGATAGCTGGCGCTGGCATCGGCCGACTTCGGTGTTGTATTCAGCTACGTTCATGCGTATCTAGCAGCATGGATTCCGATCGGGTGACGTCGCCCGTCACTGGGCACGAAAAGTTGGTTGCCGATTTCATTCACGTCAGATACCGTGCTCCAGTGCATGGCTTTGTTACAGCGACTAGTTTGTACCACCAGAAGATACAATGCGAACCTTATCGAGTTTCTCTGGCGTGAGGACGATCACTCTACTGATCGGCGCCATGACCTCCGGAATTGCGCGAACCTCCCCATCAGCAATGACCGCAACAGCACGGCCAAGATGTTCGATCGTGAATGGGTACAGCATCCGAGACCCTGCGTCGGTTAGAGTTACCAGCGTATGATCGCGCGAAGCATTGTCCACCGATCCTTCTATCGCAGCGATTTCATTTTCAGAAATGTCGTTCACCGTGTGCAACACGAGCACTTCAGTATGCAGATGAATACGTCGAGTCACGGAATTCGCGAGGCTCTTCGCATCAAGTGAGACGGCGTTGCTGATCGGCACCCATTCCGCAACCACCTGTTCATCTCGTGTTACGAAGCGCTCGGTCGTTTTCGCCGCAGCCTCGGCAATCTTTGCGTCGGCGTCTAGTGTGGCAACGACTCGAAACATGATCGATTCAGTGGGGCCAATGAGCGCCGACGGCGGATCGCACCCGCACAACACTGCGAGCGACAAAACGGCGAAAAGAAAAGAGGAGGATTTCAAGGGAATCCGTTTTGCAGGCGTAACGGCAGCGGTAACGGGACCGCCGCCAAGACACTTTGATTTCAAAACCCGAGTCATCGGCCGCTCCCGTTCAACGCTTTGCTCTGCCTGTCCGAAGAACGATACCATCCAGACGGAACGTTTTGTTCGTAGAGGTTTGTATCCATAGCCTGCGAGATTCTTTTCGCGTGTTCTTTGAGTGGGTTGCCCATCAAGTGATATCTGACGATGACACCATCTTCATCAACGAGCAGATTTAAGTCCGAGTTGTTGACGACCTCGTCATTCTTGTCTCGACCGGTCACTAGTTGCAAGCAACGTATGTCGTCAAGGCTAAATGTGCGATCGTATCGGGGCAAGTCGACGCGTCGATTCGAACGGTCCACAACGACGTAATCACCTCGGTCTCGGTGATGCTTCATAATCGCGTAAATCAATCCGAATGTAGCAATGCCACAAAACGTACCAAATGTCATGAAGGCGATACGTTCGCGATGATCGACGATCCCAAACCAGCAGACGATCCAGAAAAAGACCATGAAGATTGGCGAGAATACCAAAACGAACGTCGTTGCTGAGGCACTGACCGCACATCTCATGATGTCGTCGGTTTGAATCAGAACAGAATCGGGCGACGAATGTGAACGCAAGCCGTCGTCTGGTGCGTTAGTCCAGTTCGGTGGCCACTCGGGAATGTAATCAGCTGTAGCGGTCACGGACACGGAATCAATAGCAGAACGATTGCGACCACCTCGCCGCGACGAGAGATCTTCCATTTCAAAACGCCTCATTTCGCGGATGAGGTGCATCGCTTGGTTCGCCTATTTTTTTCGTTTCAAAACGAGACGCACCTCACCGTCGGTTGGATCGTCGTCGAATGACGAAGGCGGACGGAAATCGTTAAAATGCTGGCCCTCGAGTCCTTGTCCACAGTATTTCAGGGCGAGATGAAGCTCCTCCTCTGTCCATTTGTAGATTCCGACAAACCAGAAAACCACGATCTGATTGTCGACGTCGACAATGTCGTCTAATTTCTTTCCGCCCCGTCTTTGATGCTCGCGGTAGGGGTTTTCCGTGTTCTTTTTGGGAATTCTAAACTCAAGGGGTTGGGGAAAGTCACTCGCGACGCCTGAACCGCTGAGCGTGAACCTATCGCCGTTCACATTGACAAGGATTTCTGGTGGCTTCGCTGAGCGATCGGTCTCGGTTTGCATCGAAGCGACCACCCAATCGCCTTGGAACTCCGAGTACCGCTTTGGAGTTTCATCGGGCTTTGGATCCTGTGCAAATCCGATGCACGTTGCCGTCAGAAGGAGGACGATCGCTGTAACTCTCATCGGGGAATCTCGCTAGGCGGACGATTGCGATCACGTGGCCGCCGCGAACGACCTTACCACTTCAATAAACTCAACTCGGCGGCTCCTGTGCATCGCCTGGTTCGCCGCTCGCTGCTGGCATGTGCGACTGAACCAGTCATTGCGGTCGGATGCAGCGTGACGCAAGCCGAAGATCGAGGGAATTCCGCCATCAACGGTGAAGACAATAACGTGGGGAAATCGAGCGATCAATGCACCGCGAAATTCACCACCGATGCGTCCAAATGACTCGGGTCGCTCAATCACTGCCTTGATCGTTGATCGAACATCTTCGCGAAACCGATTTCTTAGAGATCCGGAAATTGAATCGTGATACGAGCACGCAGTCGTCAAGTCAGCGGCAAAAAGCGGAAGATAGCGTTCAGTCGCCATTAACTCGTCGCCAAACCTCGTCAGCGTCGATTGCAATTTCGGGGTTGGCCAGCAATTCGCCGCGTCTGCGGTTCATCTCCGCTAGCTCATCTTCCGGCAATGTCAGTGGGGCGGACGAAGCAAGGTCATCCCAAAGCTGCGTGACGATTGCAAGTTTCTGGTCCGGCGGCAGCGCACGAAGAGATTCTGGAAGCGACATGGGTCTACCTGTGTTCGGGGGAGCCACAGTATAGCATCGCGCCGAGCAACCAAGAATCGGTCGCTGAAACACAGAGAAACCTGGACGGGCGAGTGAGCGGAACAACTGCAGTCGGCGAACGAAAAAACGAATTGCGATCTATCCGCTGGTCAGGCGTTGAAAAAGCTCAGTTTTTTCGTTGAGCTGGCCGCCTGACTTGCGGATGGATCGTGCGTTGAACTTTGTCGTCAGGCACGCTTCGGTCTAACGCGTGCTGGTGACTCGGTTCCAGTCCCGGAAGCAGTGGCTGCGTGGCGGACGAGGGTTCGGCAGAGCGGTATGCACTTTCTACCACGTTTTTCAGATACCACGCGTTAAAATCTGCACCACAGCAACCGTCCCAGAACCTTTCGTCGTCTCGCTCAAGCCATTTTCTCCACCACCCGGGGAGATGCGTGCTATGGCGACTCAACAGTTCCGACCACGAGGGACGAGGCCGATACCCAAGCAGTCGCAACGCGGACTCTCCACAGCTTGGACACGCCGTAGCGGAGTAGGAGTCGCATTCAAACTCGCTTGGTTCACACTCCGGCGGCGGGAACTGAATCGCCTCGGCCGATAGCGGTACCTCGGCGGCGTTTCATCATCGACACACACGACTCCTGGTACGCCGCCAGCCGATGGTTGCTCCAACCTCCGAAAGAACGCGTCTTGGTCAGTTGATCTGGCTGAATATGCAAACACCAACGACGCACGAATTCCGTCGTGCGAAGCGTGACGGGAGCTTGAACCGATTTGCCGCCTTGGACCTTCCCTTCGCGGGCTAAGAACGTGACTTCGTGGGCATCCGCGGACACGATGCGCGAATCACTGATCGGACCGCCGGTCAGGTAACGCGTCAGATAACGAACCAGATCGCGCGGGCCGCTTGAACTGGCCGGCGGCGGCTGGATGAAACGGACCCAGTCGACCGACTCGAAATGTTCGATCAACGCGCCCCAACCTGCCTCGGTTCGCAAGTCGCCAAGGTCAGGGGCCACGTCCAGCTTTAACTCGCCACGCTTTCGCAATCGCTTGAGGTGTGAGATCGCCGCTTTCCGAAAGGCGATTCGCAGATTGATGGCATCGACCAGATAATGGTCGTCGCGCCAGTCGCTGCCGGGGGCCGATACGTCGGCAGTTGCTCGACGGGCAACCAGTCCAGGGGACTGGGGGCGCTGAGCAGGTGCTCGCGTCGGCAATGCAGGTACACCATCGTCGTGGCGAAGCTCGCGTGCCCGAGCAACCAGCTGATCGTCAACAAGTCCACGCCCGCTTCGAGCAGTCCCGTCGCGTAGGAATGCCGCAACGTGTGCGGCGTGACGTTCTTGTGAATCTTCGCCAACCCCGCGGACTTCTTGATCGCCTTTTGGATCGACGTGTCCGCGTACGTCTTGTCCGCTGAATTGCCCGGAAAGAGCAACGACTTGGGCTTGTACCGTTTCCAGTAGTCCCGCAACTCGCTCAGTAACCTGGGCGAGAGCGGCACGACCCGGTCCTTGGCTCCCTTGCCCCGCCTGATCCGAATCTGCATCCTCTGGGAGTCGATGTCGTGGAGCTGCAGGTGGGCTGCTTCGGAGAACCGCATCCCGGTGGCGTAGAGGGTGGTCAGAAAGACTTTGTGTTTGTGGTTCTCGGTGCATCGCAACAGCTCGTCGACTTCCTGTCGGCCGAGCACCACGGGAAGCGTCTTGGGCCGTTTGCCAAAGGGCACCATGGTGACCGGCCAAGGGACACGGATGGTATGGGTGTAAAGGAAGCCTAGCGCACAAACGGCTCGGTTGAAGCTGCTACAAGCGAGTTTTCTGTCTTCGATGAGGTAAACCTGAAAGGATCGAACGTCTTCCGGGGTCACGCGGTCCAGCGG
>CAYZHQ010000238.1:0-5166 GCA_964477385.1 uncultured Pirellulaceae bacterium | reverse complement strand
CAGGCTGGACCGATGCGGAACGATACAGTCGCTGGCGTGGTCGCAGCGATTCCAAGCACAGCACCGAAGGCGTTGAAGCGGCAGCCAAGGAAGCATTGGCACACAAGCTGACAGAGATTCATGAACGTGAGTGATTGAGCGTTGAGTGAGCGGGGAGGGCGTCGTCAGGTCGAAAGGCTTGGCGACGCTTTTTTTGTGCGCGGTGGGTGGCGGTTTTTGTGTGGTGTATTTACACCTGCCGATAGTTTTTTGTGGGTGTTACTGGGTGCAGTCCAGAAACTCGGCAACAGACGTTTCGCCCTGCAAATCGTTGGGTTTTTAGCGTCTCTCAACGTCACTAAAAAAGTGCAAGAGGTCATTTCAAGACTGCTGCCTTCGACCACTCGGCCACCCATCCGAAACTTGATGGTCGCATTCTAGCAATCGTTGGCTGTCTTGAAACCAGAGATCTGCAATTCGGCTTTGACTACTGCGGATGGCTAGCTGAATTGCGGTAACTTTGCCGAGCAAACCTATTTTGACGCTGCAATTTGCTTGGTTGTGGCTCGCCGGAGCCCTGCGGGACTGGCCTGACTTGGCAGGCTTCGGTAGCATTTCCAGCATGACAACACCAATGATGCGGCAGTACCACGATGCGAAAGAGGCGTGCGGCGACGCGCTGTTGCTGTTTCGCATGGGCGATTTTTACGAATTGTTTCACGAGGATGCCAAATTGGCGGCTCGTGTGCTGGGGTTAACGCTGACCAGTCGTGACAAAGACAGCGAAAATCCAACGGCGATGGCCGGTTTTCCGCATCATCAGTTGGATGCTTATCTGCGTAAATTGATCACTGCGGGTCATCGAGCGGCGGTCTGTGAGCAGATGGAGGATCCCAAGCAGGCGAAGGGATTGGTCCGTCGCGAGATCACGCGGATCGTCTCGGCGGGGACGCTGACCGATGACGAATTGCTCGATCCTCGCGAAGCCAACTATTTGGCTTGCGTGTTTTCGGCGACGCCAACACGCGGCACTTCCGATGCCGATGCGCCGGTCGGGATTGCCTGGGCGGAGCTTTCCAGCGGGCGATTTGAGGCGGGGGTTTTTCCTCGGCATCGCGTCGAAGACGAGTTGGAACGGATCGGTCCCGCGGAGGTGTTGTATCGCGAGGACGACCCGCGGTTAAGCCCTGACACGACCGCGCCGTGGTCGGCGACCATGCGGCCGGCTTGGACGTTTGCAGCGGAGAGCTCGAAAGAGATTCTTTGTCGCTTGTTGAATGTTCACAATCTGGAGGGTTTTGGGTTTCAGCTGGACGTTGATGGGGGGGGCGAAGACCTGTCCGCCATTCGCGCTGCCGGCGCGGTGATGGCTTATTTAGAGGAGACTCAGCCCGGCGGGTTGGATCATTTTGATTCCTTGGCGGCTCACCGTCGCAGCACCGTCGTGCAGATTGACGCTTCGACGCGGCGATCCCTCGAGCTGACGCGCACGCTGCGAACCGCCTCCCGTGATGGTTCGCTGCTGGACGTGGTCGATCAGACGCAGACCCCGATGGGCGCGCGCTTGCTGTCGGACTGGTTGTCCGCACCCTTGGTGGATGAAGCAGCGATCGTGGAGCGACACGATGCGGTGGAAGAATTGGTATCGCAAAGCAAGTTGCGTCAAGAGATTCGGCAAACGCTGGGCAACACGTTTGACCTGAGTCGCCTGCTGGGGCGGATTGCAACAGCGAGGACGGGGCCGCGTGATCTGCAACAGGTGGCCAGAACGTTGGCCAGTCTGCCTGCTTTGAAGGCGAAATTGACGGCGAGAAAATCGGAGCTGCTGCAAGGGATCGAGGGAGAGTTGCACCTGTGCCCCGAACTGCGTGGCAAATTGGAAGCGGCACTTGTGGACGAATGCCCGCTATCGGCGGCCGACGGCAACTTCATTCGCAAGGGCTTCGATTCGGAACTGGATACGTTGCGAGAACTGGCGCGTGGCGGCAAGGAATGGATCGCCCGTTACCAAGCCGCTCAGATGGAGGAGACGGGGATTCCGAATCTAAAGGTTGGCTTCAATCGGGTGTTTGGCTATTACCTGGAAGTCAGCCAAGCGCATCAAGCCAAGGTGCCGGCGTCCTACATTCGCAAGCAGACGCTGAAGAACGCGGAGCGCTATATCACGCCAGAGCTGAAGGAGTACGAAGAAAAAGTTTTGGCTGCGGATGACAACGCACAGCAGCGAGAACAAACCATTTTTCAAGAGTTGAGGACGCAGACCCATGACGCCTTGCGAAGCTTGCAGCAGGTCGCCGGGGCGTTGGCGAATTTAGATGTGATTGCGGCCCTGGCGGAACTAGCGGCGAGCCGGAACTGGATTCGGCCTCAGTTGACCGAAGATTCGGTGCTGGAAATTGTCGAAGGCCGACACCCGGTGCTGGACATCACGATGCCGCAGGGCGAGTTCGTGCCGAACGACTGCACGGCATCTCCAGAGCACGGCATGGTGTTGTTGATTACGGGGCCCAACATGGCCGGTAAAAGCACCTACATCCGGCAAGTCGCATTGATCACGCTGTTAGCTCAAGCCGGTTCGTTTGTACCGGCCAAGCGTGCGACCATTGGGCTGACCGATCGCATCTTTGCCCGCGTTGGCGCCAGCGATGAACTGAGTCGCGGGCAAAGTACGTTCATGGTGGAGATGGTCGAGACCGCGCGGATTTTGAACACCGCGACCTCGCGAAGCTTGGTGATTCTGGATGAGATCGGCCGTGGAACGAGCACCTATGATGGTCTGTCGCTGGCGTGGGCGATTACCGAGCACTTGCATGAGCAGATCGGTGCACGGACGCTATTTGCGACGCACTACCACGAACTGACGGAACTTGCCGACAGTCTCCCGCGTGTGGCGAATTACAACGTGGCGGTCCGTGAATGGGATGACCAAGTCGTCTTTTTGCACCGGATCATTGCTGGAGGCGCCGATAAGAGCTACGGCATTCATGTCGCACGACTCGCTGGGGTTCCCGCGGCGGTGAACGAGCGTGCGAAGGATATCCTGGCGCAATTGGAGTCCAACGATCGCGACCAGTTTGACCGACCATCGATCGCGCCGCGCGACGAATCGCAGCGGAGCACTCCCTTGCAATTGACGCTCTTTGGTTTTGCCGATCATCCGCTGCTCGACGAAGTTCGGCAGTTGAACGTCGATGATCTGACGCCACTGCAAGCGTTGAACTTCTTAAAGGAAGCGCAGGAGAAACTTGCTGCGACAACGAATCTGGTGGGACGCTAACGCGTTTGCCTCGTTGCCAAATCATTCAATGCCTTGCGAACCGCACAACCGTTCGCATAGCGGTTCGATTTTCAGCGATAGCCATTCATCCATCCGCCACAAATTCCGCTCTGGCGATTGGACAAAGAATACCGACGCGCCGATCAACAGCAGGTCTCGAAAGCCTTTGATCGGCAGTTGCCCCAGTTGCAAGGTGCCCACGCGTTCGTAGGCGTGCAGGGTCTCTCGGTGAACGCCCAGGAAATTCAGTGCCACCCGTGCGGCTAGATTCACTCGCAGGTATTCACCATCGCGTCGCCAGCGAGGCTGTTCGCTAAAACGTTCTGCCGCCAGTTCCTGCCACGCCGCCACCGCTTGGTCAACGGAGTGTTTCGCCGATGCATGAGTTGCGCCACGTGCGACCAATGCATCGATCGTTTGCTGTTGGCGTGAAGGTTTGCTGGCCCACAAACGAAACCCTTTGGTGGCTTGCCGGAAATAGAGATGCAGATCTTGCACCAGCAGATCGAGCTTTGCGGGAAACGCTTCCATCAAACTGGAGCTTGGCAGCAGATCGGGATCGGCCGCGATGTCAGCGAGGAGCTTGAATTCGGCGACGTCGGCGAGCAGTTCTGCCAAGACGGGTGTGAGGGCGACGGGCAAGCGATGAGTGATCGTGCGTTCCACAAAACGAATCAAAGTCTCATGGTTCAAGTCGACTCGACCGTCCACCTGTTCGAAGCAATCGCCGAAAAGCAACCTTGGTTCGCGTTGATCACAGGCGTCGTCGAGCTGGAAAGGCTGGGCGTAGGTTGCCAGTTCCGTGTACAGGTTGTCGAACTTCAACAAGCTGGCTTGCCAGCCATGTCCCCAAACATCGTGGACGACGTACTTGTCAATTTGGTCCAGAGGAATGATGGCCGTCAAGCAGCTCAGTTGTCGCGCGACCTCTGGCAGTTCTCGACCGGAGTGTTTCGACAATCGCTGCAGCAGCTCAGCGGGCAAGTCTTCACCGCGGAGGAAACCGAACACCGGAAAGTGAGCGAACTGCCACTGAGAGAAGCGGCTGAGTCGGGCGAGGAAATCACGGACCGGTTGTTTCTCTTGGTCGCTCAATGTGGTGAAGCGTTCCGACTGCAGTTCCGTGCCTTTGAAGGGAATGCAGAAGAAGATCATCATTCCGGTCACGATCACTCGAATTTCGCCGGCCACGAAGCCGGTGTTTGGATAGAGCGCCGAGAAGCAGCGAAAGGTTGCTTCGTTGATATTTGGATTCTCTTCCCAGAGATGGAACTCGGTTCGAATTGCCGACACGATGGCTTGCTTGTCGGCCACTGCCGCGGCGTCTTGCTCGACCGCCCGTTCGATCGCTGCCAGCTCGTTGTTCGTCAGAGGGCTGATCGCGTGAAGAGCGTCGCGCAGTTCAGTTTGATGGACCGGCGAGGCAAAGAAATCGGCTTCGTAACGCGTTAGTGTCTGCGAGCCAGCGGTATCGAGCGGAGGCGGTTCGGCGGCCACGCAGGCACCAATTTTCATCAGCAGGTAAACCGATTTTGCGAACAGTTGAGCGAGCTCCGTTTCGCTGACGTCGTCCAGAACGTGCGGTTCGAGCAGGCCGGCGGATTGCTGTACGAGGGCATCGTGCAGGGTGAGCAGTTGTTGTCGCTGTGCCGCGGTGGGGGAACGCTTGCGCAGCGACTGCTCCAGTTCCTGGAAGGCATGGAGGTTTACCAAGACCTCTTCCCAGTCCGCCGGAACCCGATCATCGCAAGCATTCCGGTCAGTTAAAACGGCGGGCATGGGAGCATCTCCGGCGGCAAGGATGGCGTGGTCGGGTCGGTCCAGGCAGCCTCGCTTCAGACAGATCTAAGGCAGAGCTTGCGGTGGGGGCGGCCCAAAAAACTTCGTCAAATCAATTCCGCCTCGAGCTT
>CAYZHQ010000237.1:3425-5177 GCA_964477385.1 uncultured Pirellulaceae bacterium | reverse complement strand
GCAGCCGACGTCTCGAAGCAGCCGGCGCGAACGTAGTAGGAACCGTCTTCAGCGGTGTCCCCTACAGCCACTACGCCTATCGCTACGGCGATTACCGCTATCTGGCCCCCAAGCAAGAAGCGTAACCCTGCGGGAAGAATTTGCGTGTTGCGAGAAGGGCAGGCAGTCAGGCAGTAGGCATCTCCCAAACCCACCTCTCCCGCGCAGCGGGGGAGGTCGGCCGCGGTAGCGGCCGCGAGGGGGCAGGAAGTTTGCGAGTTGCGAGTTGCGAGTTCCGGGTTGGGCCTCCCCCGTGAACCTCCATCCCTAGCCGGGTGCCTAGTCTGGCTCCACCACGAAACACACCAAACACACGAAAGAGAGCAAGACTTGTTTCGTGTCCTTCGTGTCTTTCGTGGTCACCAATCCCCTAGTTTTTCCCCCACTCCCTCTCCCCCACTCCCTTTCCTCGCGACTCGCAACTCAAGCCGCCCTCCCTCTGACATCTAATCCGATCTATGTCTGCTACTGAACCCTCTCCTGGTGAGCAACGCGCTATTGGCGAGAAACGCGCCCAGCGCAGCATCCGCTGGGAACTGAATATGCCGCTGCTGCTCAAAGCCTCCGTGGCCTTGGTCAGCTTGTCGCTGCTGTTCGGGTGGCTCTACTGGCGGCAATCGAGCAACCTGGCCGGTTCAATCTTGGCCAAAGCCAACCAAGCCGAACAGGCTCAGGATTGGCAAGAACAACTCCGCTGGCTGAATCGCTATCGGATACTCAAGCCAAATGATGTCGAGGCTGTGGTGACGCTGGCCGTCGCGACCGAACGTGCCGTCGAAGCCCCGCCCGCCAATCGGCTCGATCGTGTTGAACGCTCTCGCCGAGCCTTACGAGATGCCCTGGCGGCGCTCCGCAAAGCCGAAGCGCCGCGCGAACAGATCGAACCGCTGCAACGCCAATTGATCGCCCGCTTGCTGCAGTACGGTATTCGTTATGCCGACGAAGTCGAACGGCAAATCCTCGACCTGCGGCCCGCTCCCCAAGACCCCGCAATGATGCGCGCCATGGCGCTGTCGCTCGCACGACAAGCCACCAACGAAACGGTCACCCGCCGCGACCCCACAAAATACCTCCGCGAACAAGAATACTGGCTGTGGTTCTCCCAACAGCCCCTCGGTATCGTGCTGCAGCAAGCGTGGCAAACCAACCCGGAGGACCTGTCCCTCGCCGCTCTGCTGATCGATCAATGTGTCAATCATCCCGACCGTTTTCTGGTCGATGACGAACCGGTCGCAGGTTCCGATCCCAAAGCACTGGTCCAGCAAGTTGCCCAGCATGTCGCCGCGAAACAAGACAACGGCCAAGCTCAATGGATTGTGTATGGCTATGAGCAAATGACTGCACCGGAGGATGCGGTGCAGCGGCTGGCTTTGAATGCCGGCCCGGCACTCGAACGTCTGCAGGCCTACGCCGCCCAGCAACCGCAGGAAGAAAACGACGACGAAGCATCGGCACGCTCCCCCGCCGCGTCCGCGCCAACGTTGCCACCCGCCACTCCGACCGATCAGTACCAGCCACAATGGGATTATGAATTGGTGTTGCGGCACGCGATCGAGGAACTCGGCGAAGCGACCGACCAGCCGCCGTCGGCGCCCGCGGTTCGTGAACTGGACCAGTTGATCGCCTTGCCGCTCAACGACGTCGGCGCCGAAGCGATCGAAACGGCTTATCTGGCTCGTGGCCAAGCCGCACTCCGTGAGCAGCAACAGGAAC
>CAYZHQ010000237.1:0-3325 GCA_964477385.1 uncultured Pirellulaceae bacterium | reverse complement strand
CTTGCGTCAGGATCAGCCCCGTGCGGCGATCTCCTTATTGCAGTCGGCGCTCGATTCGCAGTTGACGGTCGATGATGCCCAACGCACCCGCGCTGCCGTCTTGGTGGCGACCGCTTACGAACAGGTCGGTAGCTGGGACCTGGCGGCCACCGCCTACGAGCGGGCTGTCAATCTGTCGCCAGCCGAAGACCAATACCGCGCCGCCGCGGCACGAGCCTGGGCGAATGCCGGCAATAACGATCTTTCCACGCGGCAATGGCAGTCGATCGATGGCAACTCGCTGCCGCTGCTGCTCGCCCGGGCGCAGGCGATCGTCAATGAACAGATGACTCGGCCTCCTGCCAGCCGCGACTTTCGTGTCCTCTCGCGCGGCCTCGCGAAACTGCGCCAAATGATCGACCAGGTCCCCGACGACCGCCGAGAAAAAATCAACCTGCAGGCCCAGTTGGAACTGCTCGCGTTGGCGATTCCCGATTCGGCCGAGGGCCAGGAACGTGCCGCCGGAATCGAACGGCTGTCCGAACTGGCCGATCGCTTTCCCGCCAGCCCCGAGTTGCAGTCGGTCGCCGCCCTCAGCTTGGCCGCCGCCGGCAAGCCCGAACGTGCCGAAACGGCGCTCCAGCGCTTGCGTGGCGCCGCCGGTGAAGACTCGGCTCGCTACCAACAAACCAAGGCACGCATGCAAGCCCTGCAAGGCCAGTCCGAACAGAGCATCCAAACGCTGGTCGCGTTCGCCGAGGCCCAGCCCGATCAAGCGGCCGACTCGCTGGTCTTGGCAGCCGATCTGGCACAAGCCAACGGCCAACCCGCTCGCACCTACGCGTTGCTGCAACAAATCCCCGCCGATCAGCAATCGCCCGAACAACTCTTCCGACTCTTTACCATCTCCCAAACCGACAGCCTCCAGTCCACCGATGACCAGGCGGCCGGACAAGTCACTCCGCTGCAATGGGAAGAACGCCTGCGGGAATTGGAAGGCGACGCCGGCACCTGGTGGCGTTTGGCTCGGGCCACGCGGCTGCTCAGTCAATGGGATCGCTTGAACCCCAACGATCCGCAGCGTGGCAAGTTAATGCAGCAGGCTGAAATCTTGCAGGCGGAAATCCGCAATCGACGCCCCCGCTGGGGATTGGCTTGGTCGCTCGAAGGCCAGATGGCTGCTCGCCGAGGTCAAACGAATGTGGCGATCGAACGCTTGCGACGCGGGATCGATGGGGGCGATCGCCGCATGTCGAGTCTGCTGTTGCTCGTTTCTCAGTTAACCACCGCCGGTCGCACCGACGAAGCGGACCTCGAACTCAGCCGCTTCGCTCGGCTGACCGAAACCAACTCCACGCTCGCCTCCTTGGCAATCGCCATCGCGGAAAAGAAGGGGGACTTCACGCAAGGTCTCGAACTGGCACGGACCAGTGCCAAGAACAGCCCTCGCGATGTTTCGTCATGGTTGTTGCTCGGCCAAACCGCCGCCATCGCGGCTCGCTCGCTCGATGCGGACGACGATGCAGAAGCGCGGGACGCGTTGATTCAAGAAGCCCAAACGGCATACGACCAAGCCCTCAAGGTGTCGCAAGACAGCAGTCTGGCGGCGTATCAATTACGCGTTCGCTTGCAGGCCGCCTTCTTTGGAGTCGAACAAGTCCGCGCCGAACTGCAGCAGGCACTTCGCAGCAAGATTGCCGAACCAGCTCGTTCGCTGCTCGTCGGGGCAACCTATCTGCAGATCGAAGATGCCGAGTCCGCTTTGCCGGTGCTGACCCGCGCCCAACGGATCGCTCCCGATAATCCCGATGTCTACCTGGTAATGGCCGACTATTACCGGCTTGTCGGCGATGATGCCCAGTCGATTGCGATGCTTGAAAAAGCCTTCGAAGTCGATTCGACGCGACTCGATGTGCGCAACCGCTTGGCCCTCGCGATCGCGCTGCGAGACGGAGCCGAAGTCCCCTGGAAACGGCTCGATCAGTTGCTCAAGAGCGACAGCGAACAGGCGTCGCCCAACCAGTTGCTGCACGCCTTGATCTTGATCAATCGGGGTGACGAACAACGTCAAAATCAAGCGGTCGATATCTTGCGAGAATTGATTCGTCGCGGGGATCAGCGGGCCGATGACGCGATGCGGATGCTGGCCGCACTGGAACGCCGCCGCTGGGCGGTCGCCAGTAGTGACCCGCAATCAACCGAAGCTCGCCGGGCACTCTCCGAGGCCCGACGGTTGTACGGTCTGCTGACACGACGCGACAATCCGGTGGTGATGGACCTGTACCGTTACGCCGACCTGCTACTGCGTGCCGAACTGACCAGCGAAGTCCCACGGCTGGCCGATCAACTTGATGCCCTGGCCAGCGGTTCGCCGATCGGTTTGGATGTCCGCTTGCGACTCGCCAAAATGACCGGACAGGAACAAGAAGCCAGTCGGTTGGCCAAGCAATGGGCAACGCAGGCGATCGAATCGGGCAGCCTGCTGCAAGTCGGTGCGTGGGAAACCGCCGGTCAGACGCTGTCGAATCTGGGCTTTCACGAACAAGCCCTCGAATGGCTCGAACAGGCGTACGACGAAAACGAAGAAAACTTCCGAGCCTTCGTCGTGGGGTTGGCCCGTGGTCGTCAGTTCAAACGTGCGTTGGAGATCTGCCAAACGCACTTTAAAGCAACGCAGCAGCCCGACGCGGTGGCGCTGATGGCCGACGTGGTGATCATCAGCGGCAGCAGCAACGAAGTCCCCGCCAATATCGAAGCAATCTTTCAGGGCAGTCTCAAACGCTACAGCGATGATCCACGGTTAGTCGAATCGATCGCTACCCTCCGGCTATCCCAGCAACGCTATCCCGAAGCGGTCGTCGCCTACGAACGTGCTGAACAGCTCGCTCCCAAAAATGTGCGCGTGCTGAATAATCTGGCCATGGCACTGTCCGAAATCCCTGGTCGCGAAAAAGAAGCCTTACCAAGGATCCAAAAAGCGATCGACCTATACGGCCGCAGTCCGGAGCTACTCGACACGCAGGGGTTGGTGCTGCTGCGAAACGATCGCGTCGCCGAAGCGGTTAAGATCCTCCGCGAAGCGACCGCTGGTTCGGACGATCCCCGCTACCGCTTTCACCTCCTGATGGCACTGATGCGTTCCGGAGAGAACATCGAATCCAGAGCCCAATGGGCACAGCTAGACATCAAAGCCCTCAAGCAATCGGTCTTAACACCCGCCGAACAAAGAGACCTCTCCGCCATGCAAAACAAATTCGCCCCAGGCAGAACGTAAGGTGCGAGTCAGGAGTCGGGAGTTGCGAGTTGCGAGTTGCGAGTTGCGAGTTGCGAGTTGCGAGTTGCGAGT
>CAYZHQ010000236.1:0-5395 GCA_964477385.1 uncultured Pirellulaceae bacterium | reverse complement strand
CGCCCCGGCCACGGCGTCAAAACGATGACTTGGTTTTCACCGATGTTGGGAATCGCGTCGATCGGAATGGCGCGGAAACTGACCCAGCCCGCCGCACTCAAGCAGAGTGTCAGCAGGACCACCAACCAGGGCTCTTTGGTACAAAAGCGAATCAGAGCATTGATCATGATCCGTCTCCCTCGTTCAACGCATCGACGTGACTGGTCGTCGCAGGATCGGCAAGGGCCAAATCATCGACCGCTTCACCGCAACGCAGCATTTCGCTGCCCCAATAAGGGTTGGCGATGGTTCCTGTGGCCTGCAACCAATCGCCACCACCGCCGGGAACCATCGGGCAGTAGTAGTGGGTTAAATTGCCCGCCGTCCGCGGGCCTCTCGCCACGGTCGCAGCCTGCAGCATGGCGCGACTTACTTCACGATAAGCCGCACGTGCCGATTCCAGTGAACCATCCATTCGCAAAGCAGCTCGTCGTGCGGCTGCGAAATTTCGCTGCGCTGCATCGGGGACCTCCGCGGCAGTTTCCAGTTCTCGCAACCCGGCGATCAAACCTTGAAGGGCGATTGGGGGCGGCGACTTGTCGGCTGCCAAGGCCGATTGAATTTCGAGATAAGCGGCATACGTCGCATCAAATTGCGACGCCGATTCGCCGACGAGCATCTGCGGTGTCGATGGTGGCAGCTCTAGCGGACCGGGCGCATAGCCGGGAGCCTTGCTGGGGTCGAGCAGCGAAGGGTTGCCCGCTAACTGCATTTGCGAATCGATCAAGAAGTTGCCTCCCGTCGCGACCGTTTCTCCGGCGGAAAGGCCTTCGACAATGACCGCCTCGGTGCGGCTCATCGGCCCCGGAGTGACGCGGCGAATCTCAAACCGGCCCGGTTCCGTTTCGATATACAGCACGGCGTGGTCGCCCGCTAACAGCAGTGCATCCCGTGGCACAGTGACCACCTGTTGCTGCGGCAATGGCTCGGAGGCAAAACCGAGTTGCGAGGTGGGGATTAAATCCATCCCGCACAAGGGACAGTCCCCCGGTGCGTCACGGATGACTTGTGGATGCATCGGGCTGATGTACTTGTTGGCTAACGCTGGATCATAAACCCGATCCGTCGGAACCGCGGGGACACGGACGCTGGCGGTTGCGTAATCGCCGGGACGTAACTTGCTGTCGAAGTTGGTCACTTCCACCCGAACGCGGACGGTGCGTGTGACGGGATCGACGGTAGGATCGATAAAGGCGACGCGGCCGGTGTAGACTTCGCCGGGTGCCGATTGAATTTCGGCTTCAACCTGTTGGCCAAACCGAATCGCCGCAGCATCGTCAGGAAACAGATCAAGCATCAACCACACACTGCTCAGGTCTGCGATGCGATACAGTTTCTGCCCCGTATCGACGTAGTCTCCCTCCACGGCCGCTTTCTCGATCACCGTGCCGCTTTGCGGGGATTTAATGCGGATTCGAGACAACGGCTTGCCAGTCGTGGCGAGTTGGTCGATCTGGCTCTCCGTCATGCCCAACTCGGACAATTTTTCTCGTGCCATCGCCGCCAGTTGGCTGTTGTCGATCTGGAAACGACCGGTGGTGCCACTCGAATTCAAACTGGTCACGAACTCGGTCTGAGCCGAAAAAAGCTGGGGGCTGTAGATCAACGCCAAATCATCTCCTGCGCTCACTTTGACACCGACATAGTCAGCGAACATCCGTTCCAGTCGTCCATCGGTGTAGGCGGAAATGGTGGAAAGACGGCTTTCGTCAAAATCGATCGAGCCAATCGTGCGGATGGTGCGATCGACTTGTTTCAATTTGGAGACAGCCGTTTGGATGCCAACCAATCGACGCGCCGATGGTTCGATCGTCACCGAGATGCCATCGCCAGGGGTAGCTCCGGTGGCTTTCACTAATTCCATGCCACAAACCGGGCAGCGTCCCGGTTCGGTCGATGGGGGTGTGCACATCATTGGACAGATATAGCGACTGGTTTCGTCGCCATGATCGTGTGCGTCCTTCGCTGCGCCGCTGCTGCCAAAGCCGCCGGGTACGATCCACTCGGCACGCTGTGCAACGCCCAGCAAAAACAGCAAGCCTACGGCCACGGCCAGCACCGCTGTCGCTTGAATTCCGATGCGAGCCAACCACCGCAGACCACCGCCGGCGTTCGTCGTCGCCGTGCTGCCAGACGACGGGTTGGGGACGTCGCTAACGATGCGATTCGAGGTTGCCGTCGCTTCCTCTTGAACCGGCGACTTCGAAGCGGAATCGGCGGAGACGCGATCCACGTCGGCTGCTGGCGCTGGCTGGTCACCATCGGGCGGTAGCGCAGAAGTTTCTTTTTGACTCATCGCGTTTCTCTTGACTTGTTCGGATTCCATCGGTGGTTCCGCAGGCAAACGTGGGGACCGCCAACCTGGTACCCGATCGGTATATGGTGGCGTTCCGTCTTCTAGCGCAAGGCGATGGCGAACAGCCATCGATTGCGCGGCTCGAATCACGCAGGCCGCGATTCGTCGAGGAACATCGCGCAGCGTCGGCTGCGTATGTTTCCCCTTGAAGCAGCGCCGCTACGGAAGCGCAGCGAGCGCAAAGAGAGACGGCCTATAACCGCCAGATGCAGAGAAACTGCTGCGAGAAATGCGTGGCCCGCGCCCCGATGGGACGCAGTGCGTCGAGGTGCATCGGTCGGAGCCCAAGCCCTAACACGTCGGACGAAGCATCGAGATAGGCGATCGCAATCAGGTCACGCGGTTGTGGCAACGGCGACCGCGAAGGTGCTGGTGCGACCGGCTCCGAATGAAGACCACAATTGCAGCTCGCCGTAGCGATACGTTTGTCTAGGCCCTGCGAATCGGCTGCCGATGATCTGTCAGCTTGATGCTTTGAAGCGGGCTCCGCTGCCTTGTCGCTGCAACACCGGGGGGAACCTTCTTGGCTAACCCGACAACCACTGCGTGGCAGCGCGTTGGTTAAAGAGTCTCCACAACAGCAGCCCACCGCAGGATTTGTGACTTGCGAGCATGACGGAGCACAATCGGCCTGCGCCGCGAACACCATCATCGGCTGAGTCACCATTACAGCGATCAGACAAAGCTTGACGGCAGCGCGAATTAGGAGCGAGTGGCTCACCGCAATGTTCCGAAAAAAAGAATCGTGCCTAGAGTGGGGACTGTGTCGAGAGTGACGCCGAACCATTGAAGGGTCATCCTTAGGGTCTCTCTCACTCTTAAGCTAATCATTATAGCCCAGCAAGGTCCATGTGCCATGGAATGGCTTTTTCGGCAATCCTCACGACAAAGGGTTTGGCTAGCCGCTTTGCTGGCCGCGCTCTCGGGCGGGTGTGCCTCTGCGCCACGGCGCGAAGGCAGTCCGGTGGTCGTCGACAGGTCGCCAGACCAAGTTAATCCTGTCGTTGTGCAGGCCAAGCACGACAATGCCGACCCATTGGCAACGCTCGAATCCACCGTGCCGAAGATTCAACCGGCGGCTTATCCGAGCGACGCTCCGTTGGAGGCACCGGCGGTCGTTTCTTCGTCGCCAAATACGAACTTTTTTGCGGCCTCCGGTGGACTCTTCGCTGTCAATGAGCCTCTGCTCGAGGATCCTGTGCAGTTGAGCGGCGAGGTTTTGCAGACCCGAGCCACCGCAGACGACACTGCCGCGGAGGATTCGCTTGCGATCGGGCTGGAGGCAACGAATCGGAGCGAAAAAGATCCACCGCCTGCCTCCACGGGCAACGGCCAATCGCTCGACTACTTTATCGAAACGGCGCTATTGCGGCATCCGAAATTGGTTGCCGCCAACCATCGCGTTGCCGCCGCCGTCAACGTGGTGCCTCAAGCACGAGCGTTGCCCGACCCGACCTTCAACAATACCTTTTGGCCTATTCAAGAGCACGCCTTGCAAACCGCTGGTGGTCGGGTCGGAAACCAGATGTCGCTTAACCAGACGGTTCCGTTCCCCGAAAAACGTAAAGCCAAGGCCGCCATCGCGGCTCGCGAAATCCAAATCGCGCAAGCCGAAGCCGACCGGATCGCTCGCGAAATTACCGAATCGGTACAGTTGGCGTATTACGAAGTTTGGTTTTCTGACCGCGCGATTGCGATTAACGACGAAACGCAAACTTTGGTCGCCGATCTCATTGCGGTGGCGGAATCGCGTTATCGAAGCGGTGGCTCCCAGCAAGACGTCTTGCGAGCTCAACTGGAAAGCGATCGTTTGCTCGACCAACGGATCACGCTACAGAAACAAAAACGGCTTGCCCAGGCTGACCTGGCAACCCTGCTCCAGCAACCGGTGCGCTTGCTGCCGGAAGTGGAAGAAGAGCTCCAACTGAATGATACACCACAGCAGATCGAGGCCCTGATCGCACTGGCCGAAGAGTGCAATCCCACGCTACGCGGCTTGGCTTGGGAAGTCCAACGCGATCGCGAACGACAGCGACTCGCGTGCCTGCAGGAATATCCCGACTTCACCGTCGGCTTGAACTGGGGACTGATCAGTGATGGCAGCAACACGCTCAGCCCGGTAGCCGATGGGAACGACAACCTCAGCGTTTCGTTTGGTACCACATTGCCGATCTGGCGAGAGAAAATTCGCGCGGGGGTACGGGAGGCATCGCATCGGACCTCCAGCACCACTCGGCGGCTCGATGCCCAGCGGGATGAACTGCGCGGCACGATCCGCCGCCTGCTCGCACAAGCCGACGCTTTAGTCGAGCAGCGAGAACTGTATGAGCAACGGATTATTCCGCGTACCGAAAGCACGCTCCAAGTCGCTATCGCCGATTACCGCGGCAAGCGGACCGACTTCTTTTCGCTAATCGAAACCTACCGTGAACTGCTGATGTTTGAGACGCAGCTAGCGAGGATCGACGCAACCCTTGCCGGCACGATCGCTCAACTCGATCGCACCGTCGGTTGCCCGAAGTAAGCGCCGCGTAGGTTTACTCTCGAAAGTCACCGGAGTAGGGCGTCTGCTCGACCACCCCCGTCAACGTGCCGGCATACTCTTGCACCACCGCTAGGTTTTCATGCGTGCCGACAAAGCGAGACGACCTGCCCGCCGAGTCGGTTTCTTGCGGCATCGCCTGCAAGGTGACCTGCATCGCGGGCTCGACAATACTCAGCTCGATCGTCTGGGCGTCGATGGGCTCGGGCGTTTTCTCATCTCCGCCCAGAATATATGCGGTGGCTTGTTTCTGATCGTGGTCGACGATGAATTCAACGTGATACTTACCGCCGCCCCAGTCGGCGATGATGCCACCATGCGGCCCCTCGCCGTGTTCATGGCCGGCGACACTGTGGTCGCGATGCGCGTCGTGATCGTGATCGTCTTCCGCCACCATTTCACTATCAGACGTGGGCGGTGGAGACGCCGCCTGCTGTCCACAGCCGATCAGGCCTAGC
>CAYZHQ010000235.1:0-5437 GCA_964477385.1 uncultured Pirellulaceae bacterium | reverse complement strand
CGCCAAAATTCTGGTACAGACGTCAAGGATTGCAGGACTGTCGCTGGTCTACAACGAGATCCTTTCGTTTGATGGCTGCGAAATGTGTTTCCACATGCAGGCTGGCAGGGGATCGCATGGAGTGAATTGAAATTCCATTTCAAAGACGGCGTGCCGTTTGGGATTCGTCAGGACGATGGACAACTGCGGATCAACCCGCCACGCGATACCGTGTTGGCCGATGATGATGACATCCTGATCGTGGCGGAAGATGATTCAACGATCGAGTTTCAACCCCAACCGGTTGCAGTGACCAATGCATTTCCTGTCGTCGGAGGGAAGGTTCAAGCACACGTCGAGCAGGAACTGATTATTGGCTGGTCCCCGAACGGCGAGACGATCTTGAGGGAATACGCGGAGTACACCTTGCCGGGCAGTCGCGTTGTCAGCATACTGCTTGCACAGATCAGTGAAGACCCCGACATCGCGCGGGTCTACGATGACCTCTTCCAAGAAAATGGTGCCGAGATCTACCTCAAGCCGTTGCACCTGTATTTCTCGCAGTTCCCCGTCAAGGCGACCTTTGCCGAACTGATGCGGGTTGCTCAAAACCGCGAAGAGATCTGCTTCGGCGTCAAGTTGAAGGCACTAGAGACCGTTCAGGAGCAAAATTGCGGAGTCAAATGGATTCCTCCCAAAGATGCTAACTACACGCTGACGCGTGATGACTGTTTGGTCGTGCTGGCCGAAGACGACACCTGATGAAGGCCTTTGCGTTGGAAGAAATTTCACCACGGGGGAAATCCGAACCAGCTTGACACGACCCGCCTTGATGGGGTAGTCAGAAACCGCTGCCGAAGGTTGGATAGGAAACGGGCGGTCGCGTATTGGACGGGTCTGTTGGTTTCATCGACATGGGATGATCACTGGCCGTTCGGCGAGGCGGAGTCGAGGGGCCGGATATCAACGCCGCCCATAATTTGCTTACAGGAATAGCCCAGCATTTCGAGGAAGCGATGGATGCGTTTATTAATGATCAATGCACCTCCTGAGTTAGCTCGCGAGCTACAGCGACTTTCCGCCGACATCAACGGGCTTGAGTTGATGATCGCCGATCGTAACGATCCGCTCGTTCCCGGGATCGGCAACGCTCATTTTTTTCCTTTCACGTCAGTAGCAAAAGTCGACTTGCCTGCCATTGCCAAGCTGCGCAAGCTGCTGCACTCCTTCCGGCCTGAAGTCGTGCACAGCTTTGTGCCCCGTGCGTTGGCGCAAACGGTCTTGGCCAGCACCTGTATGAGGAACCCGCCAAAGATTCTCTCTTTTTACGGAATCACACGTGTGCCGTTGTGGGGCGATCCGGGCAATTGGATTACCTACCTGTCGCCCAAAATCGCGCACCACACCTGTGAATCGAACGCCGTCAAGTTGGCGCTGATCGCGGGCGGCATCAAGGAAAGCAAGTGTGAAGTCATCTACAACTGCGTTGCGGAGAGCACGGCCCCGAAGAATCGAAGCGAGCTACTTTCGGAGCTAAAGATTGCCACGGACCGTTTTGTGATTGGCACCGTTGCGACGATTCGCCCCGTAAAAGGAATCGATCTGCTGCTGGAAGCGTTGCTCCGATGTTCTGACTTGAACAACGTAATCGTCGTTCTGATCGGTCCGATTCAGGATCCCAAGGTCGAACGCCTGTGCGAGGATCCACGGTTGCGCGACCGGATACGCGTTCTGGGCTACATCCCGGAGGCAACGTCATGGATGCCCTGCATGGATGTCTTTGTGATGCCATCACGCAGTGAAGGTCTGTGCCGGGCGTTGTTAGAAGCGATGCACCAAGGGATCTGCCCGGTTGTCAGCGACGCCGGAGGAATGAAAGAGTTAGTTCGGAATACGACCGATGGGATCGTTTTCCCAAGCGAGGACTCCCTCGCCTTAGCCACCGCGATTCGTCGCCTCCACGGTTCGAAAACATTAGTCCAGCAGTACGGCAACTCGGCGCGTCACCGCGTCGCTGCCTTATGCGGGGCGCGGGTGGTGGCCGAGCGTGTGACCAAACTGGTGCAGCGCGTTGCCGCGGCGGCTTGATCGATGCCGACGGGGATTGCTGATTCGGATTGCTGATTCCAGGCCGCGAAAGGCTATTGCCCCGCTGCCCGCTCCACCACCGCGACAACTTCGTTCTCCGGAGCGAAAGCGAGCAGGTAGGTGTTGCTGCCATTGATGATCTCGACAGCGTCGTGTCGCGGCGGCCCGATCGGTCGAGCCGCGCTGCCGAGCACCTCCAGCTCGACCGAATGCCTGCCAGCGGGCAGTTCGATCCGAGCAACTTGGATTTCGCGTGGCAGCAGCCCCCAACACCGCAGATCGGCTTTCTCCGAACTCTCCCACACGGACCCAGCGGCAAAGGCAAACAGACCGGCCGATTGTCCATCTAGGGAAATCGCATCGCTGGCCGCTTTGATCGCCGACTCCTTGGCCACCCGCCGCGTCACCGCGCGCGCGATCGTCCAAGGCTTTTCGGCTTCGGCTTGGCGCACCGCCAACTGGCCCACATCGGTCAGCGTTGCGGTCGCCGCCGCGGGCCGCTGATCGACGCGGACTCCGATTCCAAACGCTGGCGAAGGAGGAACGAAAATTTCGGCGATCGGCACATTGGAGACGCGAGGAATGGCGGCTTGCCCCGCGGCGTGATCGACCGCCAGGGATGCGATCCGCAGCGCGTCGCTGGTCGTTTCCGCGACCCGCTCGACTCGCACCGGCCCCCGTCCAACGCAGGCAAATACGTACAGCACGCCGTGACCCGGCGGGCTGTGCGAGCCTCCAGAGGCGCGTTGGATGTCGTTGCCAACGGTCGGGAAGTCGGGCTGCCACTTGGCGACCAATTCGTATGCCCGCGTGGCATCATCGTAGTCGTGGTGAGTCGACTCGCGGAGCACGCCGCGGAGGTATGGGGCAAAAGCGACTGGCAAAAAGGCATCTCCGACAGGAAGCTCGCGCTCGTCAGCTTGCCGTGCGAGCTCGGACTGACGCATCTGAGCTTGCATGGCGTAGCTCTCCGCATCGGTGCCGTCGGCGGCCAAGCTGCACATCGCCAGCATCGCTCGCAACATGACCTGTTCATAGCCGGCGGCACGATAAGGGAGTTTCGTATCGTCGGTCAGCAGCGATTGAGCCTCGGCCAGCGGAGCGACTTGGGGCATGGCATCGAAGTCATCCCGCACCTGCCGCAACAGCGTTTCGGCCTGACGCGGTTGGCCCGCGGCAAGATGCGCCATTGCCAGGTCCATGTCGGCCACCGAAGACCAGCGCTGATCGGATTTAGCAGCCGCTTGAAAGTCTTGCTGAGCCCGTTGGAAGTCGCCTCGGAGGAAGGCGGTGCGTCCATCGGCCAGCGGATCGCGCGTCGCCGCACAACCACCGCCAGCCAGCACCATGCTGATCACGGCAATCGCGAACCAGCGGACGGCGAGCCACCTTGGGGGGCGATTCTGCGGCATCCCCTTCACTCGCTTAGCCGTCGGCTTGCTGAAAAGGACCGTAGTTCCACCACTTGCCGCCACGCGTGTTGTGATAGCCCTTGCTGATCGTCGCCGACTCCTTGATGTATTCGCCACTGTGCAAGTCGACCATCTCCAGCGTCAACAAATAGTCGCGTTGCGTTGTCTTGTTGCGATCGGTCGTGCCAGAGGTGATGCGGGCGTACAGTAAATGATCGACCGGTGAGCCAGCACGCCCCAGGGCGGCGGCGAACAATTCTCGGTTCTGTGGCACGAACAACGAGTCAGGCCGCAAGCGGGTTTCCATCAACGCCGCGTCCACCATTCGGCGGCTGATACTCCGAAAGCCAGCGTTCCCATTGATCTGCGAATCGATCCGCTCGTACAGTTGGTCTTTGAAGTCGACCATCTCCTCGGCACTCTTGTTCTCGATTCCGATGAAACAAACCGTTGCCGGGCCGGCCGGCATCGGCGGCATCATCTGGCCTTCGGCCGCCTGGTAACTGACCGGATGAACGGCGGGACAACGCGACAGCAGCTTGGCGACCGATTCGTCGACCAATGGATTCCAGACCGCCGCACCCGCTTGATGGCTGCCGACCAGATCGGTGTCGTCGGGGCGCAAAACGTGGGCGTATTGCGTGCTGCGGCATCCGGCAAGCATACTAATACTCGCAAGCGAGCCACCCGAGATGGCTAAATGGAGAAATTCCCGTCGTCGCATAGTTACTTTACCTTATCCGAACGTGTGAACCATGGGGTCCAGAGATTGGTCGCCAAAGCTAGCAAATCCAGCTTTTCGCGGGGCTCGGACGATCCCCTTGATACGAAATCAGGCCGCTTGCTGCCAAGCCGAAGTGATGCCACGATTTCAGCGTTCTTATCAAACATCGGCGACCCGCTCGGTAATGCGTTGACAAACCTGGCAGGGTCGCGAAACTTTTACTTTTTTCCGCAAAGCGCCACTTCCGCCAACCGACACGATCAGATCCCCTCATGAGTATTGTCGCGCCCGCTCCGATGGACGTCACTCCTTCGGTCATCGACTCCCAGCCCACCGTCGTGGACCCGTCGCGGCATCCAGCCGCCCCCCTCCGGCTTGAACTGTCAGGATTCGAAGACAACGATCTGGACGAGGACGACGACGACAATCTCGACGACGACGACGATGAGGAGGATCTCGACACCCCGCCGCCCGGTGACGCTGACGAGGACGACTTGGATACCTTCGATGACATCGATGAAGAAGACTTCGACGATGATTTCGATGACGATTTTGAAGAAGAACTAGAAGACGACTACGAACTCGATTTGGATGACGACATTCCAACCGAATTCGGCGGAGCCGGTTTCGATAGCGATAACGATGCCGATGACTTGCTGGAAGATGTCGACGATCTAGACGACTTGGACGACTGACGCACCAAACGAGCTTGTCACGGAATATGTTTAAAGCAGTACCGACGGATGTTTCGTTCCCCAAACTGGAAGAGCAAGTCTTACAGCTGTGGGAGGAACGAAAGATCTATGCGAAGTCGCTCGCCCGGCGCGCCGATGCGCCAGCGTTTGTCTTCTACGAAGGGCCGCCGACAGCCAACGGGATGCCGCATCCTGGGCACTGTTTGACGCGCGCCATCAAAGATGTCTTCCCCCGCTACAAGACGATGCGCGGCTTTCGCTGCGAACGTCGAGCAGGTTGGGATACGCATGGGCTGCCGGTCGAGGTGGAAGTCGGTAAAGAACTGGGCATTCACAGCAAGGAGGAGATCGAAGCGTACGGGATCGAGCCTTTCATTCAACGCTGCCAACAAAGCGTTTGGCGCTACATGCAGCAGTGGGAGCGGCTGACCAAACGCCTTGGCTTTTGGGTCGACCTGGAATCGGCCTACGTGACCTACCACCAAAGCTACGTCGAAAGCGTGTGGTGGAGCCTCAAGAACCTGTTCGATCGCGGCTTG
>CAYZHQ010000234.1:172-5505 GCA_964477385.1 uncultured Pirellulaceae bacterium | reverse complement strand
CCTATCTGGTGCCCGCGATCCTGCACGCCACTGCCGACCAAGTCGAAACTGGCGAAAAAAAGGACCCCACTGCGAACGATTCCGGCGACAAGCCAAAGCGGACGCGGCGAATCGTGATCAGTACGCACACGATCAGCTTGCAAGAACAATTGCTGAACAAAGACCTGCCGATCCTCAATAGCGTCATTCCTCGCGAGTTTTCGGCGGTTCTGGTCAAAGGCCGCGGTAATTACCTGTCGCTTCGTCGCATGGCCAAGGCCAAGGCCAAGGGTACGCAGTTGATGGGCCACGACAACCAACTGCAACAACTCAAGACGATCGAAGCGTGGACCAAAACGACCAATGACGGCAGCCTCAGCACCCTGCCGCTGCGACCCGACCGCGATGTGTGGGACGAGGTCCAAAGCGATTCCGGCAACTGCCTGGGACGCAAATGCCCCACCTACAACGAGTGCTTTTATTTCAAAGCTCGCCGCCGAGCGATGAACGCGCAAATCCTGATCGTCAACCACGCGCTCTTCTTCAGCGACCTCGCACTGCGGCAGCAAGGCGTCAATGTCCTGCCCGACTACGACGCGGTGGTCATGGACGAATGCCACACGATCGAAGCGGTCGCCGGCGACCACTTGGGCCTACGGGTCACCAATGGTCAGATCGATTACATCCTGAATAAACTTTACAACGATCGGACCCAAAAAGGATTGCTGGTTGTCCACGACTTGCAACAACTGCAACAAGAGGTCGAGCGGTGCCGACATGCGGCAACCAATTATTTTGCCGACCTGCTCGACTGGTGGGAGCAGCATGGCACGAAGAACGGGCGAGTCCAACGCCCCAAAGTGGTAGAAAATCCAGTCAGCAAAGTCGTCGAACATCTCGCCGGGCGTCTGCAGGCGTTCGGCGAAAACTTGAAGGACGAGTCGGATCAGAAAGACTTCTCCTCGGCTCACGATCGCTTGATGCTGCTAGCCGGACACGTTCGGAGTTGGAACGAACAGCAATATGGTGACTCGGTCTATTGGCTGGAACAAACCGCGACCAGCCGAGGGCTGCCGCGCGTAACGCTGGCCGCGGCACCGATCGATGTCGGTGCCGTCCTCCGCGAGCAACTTTTCCAACCCGCCAGTGACACCGAAGCCCCACGACCGCAGTCGGTCATCCTGACCAGCGCGACGTTGGCAGTCGGTCAAGAAAAAGACTTCTCGTTCTTCCGCTCACGCATCGGCCTCAGTAGTGGCGGCGCGTTGCGAGTCGGCAGCCCCTTTGATTATCAGGCACAGGCGCAACTGCATCTCGTCGAAGACCTCCCCGATCCGTCGGCCGATCGCCAAGCCTTCGAACGCGACTTGCCGGCTCAGATCCGGCACTACATTGCCAAAACCAACGGCCACGCGTTTGTGTTGTTCACCAGCTACGACTTGCTCAAACGATGCGCCGCGGCACTGGTCCCCTGGTGCAGTCAACAAGGCATGAACCTCTACAGCCAAGCCGGCGAGATGAGCCGCTCGCAGTTGCTGGAAGCGTTCCGAAAGCATCCGCGCAGTGTCCTCTTTGGAACCGATAGTTTCTGGCAAGGCGTCGATGTGCCAGGTGACGCGCTGCAGAATGTGATCATCACCAAACTGCCGTTCAGCGTACCCGACCATCCGCTGCTGCAAGCCCGCTTGGAAGCGATTCGCGAAACGGGAGGCAACCCGTTCCGTGACTACCAACTGCCGGAAGCGGTGATCAAACTGCGGCAAGGCTTTGGTCGGCTGATTCGAACGGCCACCGATTCCGGCATCGTGGTCATCCTCGACCCGCGAGTGAAAACAAAACCTTACGGTCGGACCTTCGTGCAGTCGTTACCGCGCATGGAGACGATCCATGCCAGAGCGGCAGCCGCTTCGAAGATCAGCGATACGCGCGCCTAGTTGCTCGCGGCGGCCACGGGAATCGCCCGCTTGCGGCGTCTTCGATCAAGCAGCCCCAAGATGGCCAGCACGGCGACAAAGAACGCCAGCCCGCGGGCGGGCCAATCTCCTATCCCTTGGTAGATACCCCACCGGCCGTCGCGCGTCGGACGCGCCAAAATGTGACCCGCGGTATTTTTCGGCAGTTGCTTGATGATGCGGCCGCTACCATCGACCCACATCGTCGGGCCGGTGTTCGATGCCATCAGCAAGGGACGTCGACTGGAAACAGCGGCAAACTGCGAACAACGGCGATGATGATCGAGAATCGGCGAACCGCCGAACCAAGCGTCGTTGGTCAAGTTGACCAACACGTCGGGAGCGGTCTCGGCAGCGGCCAACCGTCGGACCTGATCGATCGTGCCACATTCGATGGCCGTTTCAAAACAGATATTCGGAGCGATCTCGGCGCCGGCGAGCGAAAACACTTTCGCTTGCTCGCCAGGCGTGACACGCGGTGCCGGCAGCCACTGAAACAGCTCAGGAAACCACTCGAAGAAAGGGATGTACTCGCCAAACATCACCAAGTGCTGCTTGCCATACCAGTCGATCACGCGGCCCCGCGAGCCGATATAAACCGCACCGCTGTAGCTGTGCATGCGATCTTCGAAACGCAGCACCGCGTTGCCCACCAACAGCGCCGGCGGGGAGGCCTGCGACCCGGCGGCCGCCAACCGACGCTGTACCTCGGCCGCGTTCTGCTGAAAGATTTCGGCTCGCTGCATCACAAAGGTGGCGAACTGCTCTGCCGGCATCTCCGCGTCCTCGGGCACCACGGGCTGTTCACCGACCTCCATCCAGGGCGATGCGCCACTGAACATCGATTCCGGCCACACCACCAAGTCAACCGCCTCGGCCGTTTGCGGCTCGGTCTGCTGGGCGACCTGTAGTTCGGCCGCATCGCGCATCGCCGCCTGGGAGCCTTCCAAGTACGCCTGAAAGATTTCGCCTTGGCGTTCCGAGGTCATCATGTAATCGACCGGTTCGTTGCGTTGAACCAAAGCCACAAAGATGCCCAATGAGTCCGCTTCTGGGGTCGCTTCAGGTTGTCGCAAGCGCCAACTGCCATAACTGAATTGAGCGACCACCAACACGACCGCTGCGAAGCTCCACAGCACCCGTTGCCGCACATTCAACGAAGCCATTGCTTGCGGCCAACGTACCGACAGCAGCAATGCGGCAACGGCAGAGGTAAAGGCCAACACAAAACTGACGGCATAGCTACCAGCGAGGTCAGCGATTTGAATCGCCGCTGGCAAGTCGGCTTGGGTGTGCCCCAGCAAACAGGCGGAGAAACCGGTGAAGGCATAGCCTCGGATCAGCTCGATACCGACCCACACCGCGGGCACCGCGATCGCCACCGGAACCCGCCTGGCGATCGCCAAGCGGCTGACTCCGACAAACAGGGGCGTGTACGCGCCCAGGTAGAAGCCGAGCGTCAACCAGCCTAAAAACATCGCCGGATGGGCAAAGCACAAGCCATACAGAGCGACCAACCAGAAGGCGGAACCGGCCAACCACAACATCAGGTAATCACGGCGCTCCAAGGGCTTGGAGCACAAGACCAACAGCGTCCAAGGGACCAAGGCGATGTAGCCCAACGGCCACCACGCCAGCGGTTCCATCGCCAGCCACAGCAGCGCCGATCCAGACCATGCGGCTGGCACCACAACGCGTGGACGATTTCCCGAAACCACCTCACGATCGGTTTCCAACGCAACCGACTCCGTGAAAGTTTACTGGTTTGCCGAGTAGAGCTCGGCGTATTCAACGACCCAAGAATCGATCATCTGCTCGAACGTCTCTTGATCGACTTCTTGCAACCGTTCGAAGTGACTGCGATTAAAGATTTCTTTATTGGCAACGGTCCCTTTGCCTTTCAGCTCCAAGACGAAGTAGTCATTGATGGGCCGAATGACCATCTCCAGGCGGCTGAACAGACTGCTGCGTCGGCCCCCTTCGACCGCGAGGTTATCGCGCCAGCAGGCGGCTCCCCAGCCTTGCTCGCCGAACAGGGTTTCGACGCGGAATCCTGGGAAGTGGTTTGCCAATCTCGCCACCGCTGCCTCCACGCGCTCCGACAGAGCCAAGCGATAGCTGGTGTGCAAACGGCGCAGTTCTTCTGCACTGAGTTGCTCTTGGCGTTCGGCTTCCTTGTCGCGTTGGCCACGGCGCTGGCCGCGGTGGATCGCTGCATCGAGCCGCCGATCTAAGTCATCACTCATGCGCCCGACCCGCTGTCGCTGTCGCTGTCGGACGGTTTGGATTCGGAAGCCACATGATCAGCTTGCGTCTCGGAGGTGGGAGCATTTTCCGCCACCGGCTCCGTGGCTGGTTTTGCAACCGGTTCGCCGGCAGTCGCCGGATCGTTCGCAGCATCGGTCGTCGCCGATTCACTCGCGGGAGGTGCCGATTCACTCGCGGGAGCTTTTGCTACCGGTTTTGCCTTGGGCTTTGGAGCCGCTGGTGGCGAGTTCTTTTTCTGCAAGAACTGCGCCAAGTCGCCGAACGAACGCAGCGGCTCAACCCCTTTCTCCATCGCCTCGCTAATCGGCGGTGGTGGTTCGGTGTTGCGAGCGACTTTGGTGAACGTCCGCGGTGTCGATTCGCGGTCACCGCGTCGCCCGCCGCCATCTCGGCCTCGACGGGGTCCATCCCCGCCACGACCACGGCCACCTTCGGGCCGTCCGCCGCGCGCTTGTCCGCCGCTGGCCGGAGCACTTCCCGCAGCAGCACCGCGTTGCCCTTCGGGCCGACGATTACCACCGCGTCCGCGCGGCGGGCGGTTTTGCGCTTGAGATTGTTTCTGGGCAGCCAATTCGGCTTCGCGTTCCGGCGAGACAGCTGACAGCGCGACGCGGCGACGCTTGGCATCCACTCCCGTCACCCACGCCACCAATACATCGCCCACCTGGACTGCCTCGTTCATATCTTCCACAAAACGATCCGACAGCCGACTGACGTGGACCAGACCGTTGCAGTCGGGACCGAGTTCGACAAAGACGCCAAATCCAGCCACACCGACGACGATTCCAGCCACCTTGGTACCGGGCTGCAACTCCGACAACTTGGGGACTCGCTCCATCGTCGCCGTGGGAGGCTCGAGCGCCACGCCGGCACTGCTGAAGGGATCGCAAAGCCATTTCACAATCTGGAAGGTTCGGAACGGTCCAATCTGCCATTCCTTGATCCGCTTGAATACGTCTTCTTCAGGCGGTCGCGGATAGCGGTAAGGCTCGATGATGGCAACCGGTTCCGGAGCCGGTTCGGCTGGCAGTTCCTTCGACTTCTTACGGAATCCCTCGACATCAAGCACCGGCTCGGTCGCTGCGGAAGCGTCCGCCTCGGTGACTGGCTCGGCGGCACTTTCCGGTACCGCGT
>CAYZHQ010000234.1:0-72 GCA_964477385.1 uncultured Pirellulaceae bacterium | reverse complement strand
CGGACGTCGCTTCAGGTTCGGACGTCGCTTCAGGTTCGGACGTCGCTTCAGGTTCGGACGTCGCTTCAGGTT
>CAYZHQ010000233.1:0-5513 GCA_964477385.1 uncultured Pirellulaceae bacterium | reverse complement strand
AACCTTCGGTTCCGTAGACCGATGCTCTATCCAATTGAGCTAGGGGTGCTTGGGTTGGCTGTGAGGACGAGTGTAGCGTTTAGCTCGTCGATTGCAAAGACCGCTCGGTGGGCGTTTTGGTTCGGTTTTCTTGTTTTTTTGTGCGTCTTTGGATTGATGCTATGGCTTCGAATCTGCCGCTGATCGATGGTGGCTTCGGGGAGTTGCCTGCGGATGGGGTCTCGCCGACTGGAAGCCTGCCTCGGGGGTGAACGCGGCTTACGGACCGGGTGGCGATGGCTGAGAAAAGAGTTGGTCGCTGGTTTCGATGATCGTGTAGGTTTGGTTGGTCGCTACGTTCTGGAATGTCTGCTGCTTGCCCGATGGCCAGCGGATCTGCAAGGTCTGGACTTGAGGATGGCTGCCTAGCCCGATGTCGATGGTCGATTGGTTGCTGCACTGATAGCCGTCCCCGCCAGTCGCCCAGGCGTGCCAAGTCTGGTCGTCTTGGGTGACGATGATCTCCGCGCCGATGGCATCACGCTCGCTGTCGACTCCGACTAAATCAATCCGCAACCAATGTCCACCGGATGTGCGGTTCTCTAACAACGCCACGGGTGCATCGAGATGGTTGGCCACAAGGTCGGGCCGGCCGTCACGATTCCAGTCCAGCGAAGCAAGGGTTCGGCCTAGCAGTGGCTGCGACCAATAGGACCCGGGAGTTTCATTTGCTTCCAGACGAAACCCGGTGGCACTGCCGCGAAAGCACTGCGAGGGAAATCGAAAGGGGACTTCGGGAGTTCCGTTTTCGGCGGGGTCAAAGACGTGGCCATTGAGGACCGCCATGTCGAGCCAACCATCGCGGTCGAAGTCGGCCGCTTGAGCTCCGAAAGCAACCGTACCGCGGGTTGGCTCAGTCAAGCCAAATTGGGCCGCGGCATCGACGAAGAAACCGGGGGAGCGTTGCAGGAATAGGTTGGCCGGTTGCTGCCAATAGTTGGTCACACAAAAATCGAGCGTGCCATTGCGATCGAAGTCGCCGGTTGCAATCCCCATGCACCCCTGTTCTTGGCCCGTCGCGCCGGCCGCGGTACCGTTCAATTGAGATCGATTGGAGACCTGCCAAGCTCCCTTGGCCGCACCGGGATGGCTGATCCAAAAGTGGTTTTCGGTCGTGTCGTTGGCGATAAACAGGTCGTTGCCGGCTTCATTATCGAAGTTCGCGAGGACACCGGCAAACCCATAATTCGGCAATTTCCGCAAGCCTTCGCCGGGTGCCTTTGGCAGCCACTGGCCGTCGAGGTTTCTGGTCAACAAACGGTCATTGGCTGGCTTAAAGATTCGCGGCGTGCAGTCGAAACCTTCCCCCCAGCAGGCGACCGTGACCGCTTTTGGATCGTCGATATAGTTGATCTCGACCATGTCGGGCAAGTGATCGCCATCGACGTCGCCACACACGATGCTGGTGGTCCAGGTCCCCGAGCCGGCGATGGGCGTGCCGCGAAAGGTACCGTCGCCGTTATTGATGTACAGGATGTTTTGGCCGATGTTGGCGACCACCAGATCGGGAAAGCCGTCTTGATTGAGATCGGCGACCGCCACGCCTTGACCGTAGGAACGATCGGCGGTGTGGGTTTGAACCGCCACGTCGAAGAACCGCTGGCCGGCGTGATTGCGATACAAGCGGTTCGGTCCGGAGGCGGTCGCATCGTTCGGCGGGCCGCCCGCTTCGGTAAAGTAGAGATCGCACCAGCCATCGAGATCGAAGTCCAGCACGGCGATGCCTCCGCCGGCCGTTTGATACATGCGAATGTGTGCGTCGTCGGCATCGCGGTTGTTGTGATAGGTGAAGTCGATGCCGACTTGTGAAGCGACGTCGACCAGTTCAAGCGGCGCGGCGGGCTCGGCTGCCGAGGCGACTTGCGGCAAATCGGACGCGTTGAGCGGATCGGCCTCCAGGGATTGCAGGTCGGGTCGCGGCCAGTCCTCGAGAGCGATCCCGCAGGTTAGGAACTTGGCGGGCGCGCTGGAACCGTCTTGCTGAGCGAGCCTTTGCCGTTGCTCAAGCAGGCCAGGCAGGACCTGTTCGAGCCGACCGGTTTCACTGGCGAGCACAAACCGCCAAGCGACCGCCTCCCAAGGTCGCTGGAGTTTTTCGAGCGTCTCGACGAGGGCCCGCATATCGGCGGTTCGGGTTTCTCGGGAGAGACCGACGTTGAGTGCCAACTGCCAAGCCTGCTGCGCCAGTTCTTGTCGTTCCGCGACGCGCTGCGCCGCTTCGGGACGTTCACAACTGGCCAAGGCTTCGGCCAGTCGCAGGTAGGCGACTCGGTCGGTGGGGTCCCTTGTCACCGCCTCGCACAAGCAGCGCACGGCGACTTCGGGCTGGCCCGACCGCAGCATCCATTGACCGATCGCATTCCAGAATTCCGGCTCGGACTCGATGCCGCTCGGCAACGACTGCACCCACCGACGCAGCGCCGCGTCGGACTGCATCTGCGTATAGACCTGCCCCTGAAAGGCAGCGATTGCGGTCGACGCCGGGTAGGCTTGGCGTAGCTGTTCGACCCACTGTTGGGCGCGGGGGACGTCGTCTTGCACCAGAGCGACTTTCGCCCGAGCCAAATTGTGCAATGGCGATGGCGACACAAAATCGTGTTGCTCGTCGTGAAATGGAACCGAGAGCGTGGTCAGGCTGAGCAACTCGCGTTCGGTCACATCTCCCAAGCGAATCAGGGCGCGGACCTGTGCGGCCGCTTCGACTCGTCGACCTTGGGAGTTGAGCAATTCGGCGAGCCGCCGATGGACGGGAGCCAAGCCGGCTTGGACATCCAGCATCTGCAGGAACTTGGCTTCGGCGCCGGCGAGTTGTCCCGCCTGCAGCAACCAATCGGCTGACTGACCGAGCGCAGGCAAGCCGGCTTCGGGGTGATCTGACGGGATCAGTTCAAGCAACTGCACCGCTTCGGCCAGCTCGCCACGACCATGGCTGCACTGGGCCATCAGAAACAGGCACTGCGGATCGGTCGGCTCGACAGCCAGCAGAGGACGCAACTGTTCGGCGGCCTGAGCAAATTTCCCAGCCTGTATGAGTTGCTGAATCGCGCCGACATCAGCGGCTTGCTCGTTCGTCGAGGAATTCCCTGCTTCGTCCGGTGCCAAAGTGGAGATGTCCACGGTTTGGGACGGCGTTACCTGGGCATCGGGATTCGCGTCCGGCGGTGCGGTCACCGACGGCGAGCAACCGGCCAGAAGCACTAAGGGAAACGCCGCCGCGAGAGTGACGGAAAGGGCACGCAAGAGAGGAACTCCGCAGAGGAAAGCGATCGAAGCGGTCTTCAATTTAGCAGTTTATGGCGGATGAGGGATGGCCAAACGAAGCGCGCCTCTGTCCAAGTGCAACCGTCCGATGCCAAAAAAAATCGTTCCCGAGCGATTGCCTGGGAACGATTTTCGAAAGTCAAATAATCGCTGAAGCTTACTCGAGCGACTGGGTTTCTTTGCCGGCCTTGGTGCCCAATGCACCCCACAGACCGTACGGGCTTTGTTGACCAACGACCGAACCGGCACGCGGAATGTTACCGATCGTTTGGTTGCCCGAGTCGATGCTGTCGGTGATGAACTTCACCGCGCCGTCGCCCATCAACACATGGCAGCCACCTTGGTGACGACTGGCCATCGTGTAAGTCCCGTCCGATCCGTCACCGCTCCACAAGCAGCTTTCCTTGTTAGGAGGACGCACGGTGTTCACGCTAGAGAACATGGGGCGACCATCGGCCCAACGCTTCCCACGCCGCTGATCCCCCGCACCGGTATTCGATCCATCGGCCCAAAATTGTGGGCGAGTCGGATCGACATTGTTCTGGTAGCAGATTTCAGGATTGTCGAAGAACGGGTCACGTTGATCGAATTTAGGCTGACCGATGATTTCCAAGTTGCCGGCATCGACGACGATTTCGCCAACGGCAATCGTATTGCTGGTCCCATCAAGAATGTCGCGAAAGCGAGTGAAATAGCGCGTTTCGAAAATTCCACGCAAACGCTGTTTTGCGTTGGGATCCCCAACCGTTCCGTCGGGATTCACACCACCGGTGTGAGTCGTTTGGACGCAGTCACCGACGCAGGCCGAATAGTTGTTCAAACCGGTTTGTCCGGGGACGCCAACGGTCGGATCACTGGGGCAGCGGTACGTGCCGACCGTGGTTCGCCATGGAGCGTATCCGGTGTCCCAAGGCAAAGGGCCCATCGCTGGGTAACCACCGAGTGGATTGCTGACCTGTTCCCACAATGGTTGTTGCTCGATGAACGGCAGAACCGGAACCAACCAACTGAGGATACGACCGTTGTTGATCGGGCCCGAATGCGTCCCGCCGGACTGCATGGGAAACATTTGGTAAGCGGAGTGATAATTATGCAATCCCAAGCCAATTTGCTTGACATTGTTCCCGCACTGCATGCGACGAGCCGCTTCGCGTGCGGCTTGTACAGCAGGAAGTAACAAACCGACCAAGACACCGATGATCGCGATCACGACCAATAATTCGACAAGAGTAAAGCCTAAGCGGCGAGGTTTGGCACGAGCCATAGAAATCTCCAGGAGGGGTAACAACAGCGAAAGAAAACTAGCCGGTAAAAACAAAAGGCTAGAGAAATCCGACATCAGGCGACCGCGGCCTCCCTTTTCGATCGGGCCTCCCCTTTCGAGCAGACGGAACCAAAAAAGCAAAGGCAGCGGAGGCATTTCCCGCGAGAGCGTTTACAAACGCTCACACAGTGAACGACGACGCCCAAAAGGCGGCATCTAGAAGCGAGTAGGATGAGGCGGAGAACTGAAAAGTTCCTTGCCAAAGCATCACAGGGGGCAACCCGGTCGACTATTAGCGAGACGAGTCGCGATCGCGTTTCCGCAATTCGGCTTGTTCCGCTTCGTAGGCTTTTCGTTGCTCTTCCATTTCTTCTTGAGTCGGTGGCGATTCAGGAGGAGCCGAAACGGTATTTTCACTAGGACCACAACCAACGGCGAAACAGCAAGCCGCGAAGAGGACCGACAACGAAACGAGCGATTTAATGGTGGGCATTTTGGGGAGATAACAAAACGGATGATTTGAAAGCTATAACAGATCGCGAAAAACCGCGGCAAACACCGCCAACCAATCGCGCCAATTGCCCATATCCGTAGGACAGGGCTGTGGTTGATTTTTGTGAACCTTTGATCGTTGGGAAAGGATATTCCGCCATCAAGCATGCCGTACAACTTCGGTGATTTCATTCGCCGAGTGCCGACCGCCAATCCAAGGTACTTCTAAGTCTACTTTAGAAAGCCGATTTTGCCAATGCGTCCACTCCCCGTAATCGCTACGAATTGCCTGATAGCGCGCCACAATCGGACCAACCGACAGCCTAGAATCGGACCCCTCGCCCTCGCTTGGTGAGAGTGCGGGTGCCAAGCGGACGACAAGCCATAGGTCAACGTCACCTGGGTCTGCCCGTATCGGGGTAAGTGGTGATTTTCGCGTTACAAAAAGGCGCTAGCC
>CAYZHQ010000232.1:0-5525 GCA_964477385.1 uncultured Pirellulaceae bacterium | reverse complement strand
TCGGGTTATCAATAATCCGGGCTAGACAGATGATGATGTCACCCAGCAAAAGACTTGCAATCGACTCGCCGGCGGGCTAACGTTCGCGGACACGATTTTCACATCAAAGGACAAAAAAGATGATCGATCCTCAAACGATTTCGCGTCGCAATGCCTTGAAATCTTCGCTCGCCTTTGCGGGGGCGGCGGTGTTGCTGAACCGAACGCAGCGCGCCAGTGGTTTCGCCGCCGCCAATGATCGTCCTCGGGTCGGTGCGATCGGTACCGGCAGTCGCTGGTGTCAGAAGGCGACTGGCCGAAACGGACCTTATGGCTCGGCACCCAGTTTCCGCAAATACGGCGACTACGTGGCACTATGTGATGCCGATGCCAGTCGCCGCGAACTGGCGACCGGTCTGGTGAAAGAATGGACCGGCCACGAGCCCAGCGTCCACACCGATTACCGCGCCATCCTGGATAACGACGACATCGATATTGTCCACATTTCGACTCCCGATCACTGGCACGCCAAGATGGCTATCGAAGCGATGCTGGCCGGAAAGGATGTCTACTGCGAAAAACCGATGACGCTGACGATCGACGAAGGTCGCAAAATCTGCGAGGTCTGCAAACAGACCGGTCGCATCGTTCAGATCGGAACCCAGCAACGTAGCTCGAACCAATTCATCAAAGCCATCGCGATGATTCAAGCGGGACGTTTGGGGAAACTTCAAAAGGCAACGTGCAGCATCGGTGGAGCGCCGACGAGTCCCGCGATCCCTGTCGCCGAGGTTCCTAAAAACCTGGACTGGAATCTGTGGCAGGGGCCGGTGCCCGCCACGGCGTTTCGGTACCTCGCTGGCAACAACGGCGAAACGCAAAGCTGGTCGCGGTGCCACTATGAATTCCGTTGGTGGTACGAGTACTCCGGCGGAAAGCTGACCGACTGGGGCGCGCATCACGTCGACATCGCCACGTGGGGACTGGGAAAGACCGACACCGGTCCCGTCACCATCGATCCACGCATGGTCGTTCACCCGGTGGAATTCAAAGATGGTTATCCGGTCGATCCGACGAAGTACAACACGGCGACTCAGTTTCAGATCGTCGCCACGTTTGCGGATGGGATTGAAATGGAAATTCGCCACGACGGCGGCAACGGGATTCTGTTTGAAGGGACCGAAGGTCGCATCTTTGTCAATCGAGGCAAGTTGACGGGCAAACCCGTGGAGGATCTGAAATCAAATCCACTGCCCGATGGCGCGTTGGAAACGGCGTACAAAGCTCGTCCGCTGGTCGATCATTTTCGCAACTTCTTCGAGGCTGCTCGGGACCAACAGGAACCGATCTCGGACGTCTTCAGTCACCATCGCGCACTTTCGACCTGCCATCTCGCGGGTATCGCCGCACGGCTGAACCGCAAACTGACTTGGAATCCGGAGCAGGAAACCATCGTCGGTGACGCGATGGCGCAGAATCTCGTCGCGCGAGAATATCGCCAAGGGTTCCAGATCGAGGGTGTCTAGCCGAGTGGCTCGGTCAACCCGGTAGCAAGGTGGCGATGCGGTCGGCGGCGCGGTCCGCTGCGCCGACTTGCACGCGGTTTGCCAAGCCCATTGCCGCGGCTTGCAGCGGAGATCCATGGAGGTTGCCCGTCGCATCGACGGAAGCTCCGCGATGGGAGGCGGCAAAGCGATCCAGCAGGACGGCTCGCAGACGCGATGCGGTCAGCTTGCGGTCGAGCAACTGCACCCCGCAACCCAACTGCACCACCCGCCGGGCATTGTCGAATTGGTCGAAGGCGCGCGGGATGATCAATTGAGGACAGCCCGCTGCCATCGCCGCACCGGTCGTGCCGACGCCGCCGTGGTGAACGATCCCGGTAGCCAACGGAAGTAAGGTGTGCAGTGGAACGTAACCGCTGGCAATGATCTCTCGTGGCAAGTCGCTGGCGATCTGTTCGGGTTGCGGCGACAGCAACACGGCGGGGAGCTGCAATTCGGTCAGCACCTTGGCAACCATCGTGAAGAACGCGCGGGCTTGTCGATTCGCGCTGCCGGCGGTGAAGACGAGCGGGCGTTGGTCAAGCCGCTGTAGTTGCTGTTGCAACGCCTCCAAACGATGCTGCTGGGCAGCGTTGGCCGGACCATCATCGAGCGGAAAACCAAGGCAGTCGATCCGTGCTAAGCGACTGTCGACATGCGGTGCAAACCAATCGGGAAACATCGCCAATACGCAGTCGGGGGAATACCACCAATCGCACAACGGACGGGAGACCTTGGCCAGCCCCAACTCACGGCGAAATTGATTCAGCGGCCGCTGCACCATGCTGGCCAACAAGGTGTGATCAATGCACCAATACAAACCTCGGACGAACCATTCTGGTTTGCGAAGTTCCCATGATCGTGAGGTCAGTTTGGGTGGATCGGCCGGGGTTCGTAAGGAAGCCGGGGCAAGATGGATGCTCGCCAGAGGCGTTTCCGGATGCAGGTCGCGAAACACGCGCGACGCGAAATCGAGCGGATGGGCGACGAGGACGGTGCGGCCCGGCCGATAGTGTCGCTCGATAACTTCCCAGTGAGAACGCAGGCAACGCGGGACAACGTCACGCATCAGGAGGCTCGAACCCCATTCGGTCCACAAGCCGGGCGTTTCGAGGAACATCTCGAAAGCTTCCTTTGACAGTAACGATTCGCTCTGTACGCCAGCCGCCTCCACCAATGCCGCGTACGGCTCTCCGACCGACAACACGGCGTCAAAACCGCGCTCGCGAAGGGCTTTCGCAATCGCCAACATCGGGTTCACGTCCCCTCGACTGCCGACGCCCGACAAAATGGCAATGGGTTTTTTGCTGGAATTCATGCAACAATCGTAGCCCGTTCACGATTCGTCCGACACTCCGATGGGAGCCAAGCCTGCTGCGGGCCCAGCGATTGCGTCTGGCATTTGTGGCGGTGGACTCTAAAATAGATTACACGGTTCGTCCGTCCCACCTTTCCCTCCTGCCTACTTGAAGTAGATGTCACCTTCCGTGATCCCAGTCGTCGGTCAAAGCTTCTCATCGCTGATGTTGACTGGCATCGTCGTTTCGATGGGGCTGAGCAGTGCCTGGAACGTCGCTCTGGCTGAGCCGCCTCCATCGAGTCAGAGACAAACCGAGCAGACGCAGCCCGCCCAGGGGCAGGCGATCTACGCGGCGAAGTGCGCATCCTGCCATGGCGAGCATGGAGAAGGCCAAGCCGATGAATACGCTCAGCCGTTGGCCGGCGACTGGGCACTCAGCAAACTGACCGGTGTGATCGCCCGCACGATGCCCGAAGGAGAGCCGGACACCTGTGTGGAAGAAGACGCCGCGGCCGTCGCTCAATACGTTTACGACACCTTCTACTCTCCCACCGCTCAACTGCGAAACGCTCCCCCGACAGTCGAGTTGTCACGGCTGACCGCCGCTCAGTATCGCAACTCCGTCGCCGACCTGACACGCAGCCTAACCGGCCAGGGAGGCTCTTCCGACGAACGTGGAGCAAAGGTCGAATATTTCCAATCCAAAAACTTCGATCGCAAGCACCTTAAGCTGGAAAGGTTAGAGCCGTCGATCGACTTTCAGTTTGGCACCAAGTCGCCGATCGAAGGGCAACCCGAAGGAGAAGCCTTTTCGATGTCGATCTCCTCCAGCCTGCGTGCTCCCGAGACGGGAACCTACCAGTTCATCCTGCGGTCGCCCAACGCGGCGGTACTGCGGTTCAACGATCAACCGGAACCGCTGATCGATGCAAAAATAAAATCGGGAGACCAGATCGAATATTCAGCCACGGTGTTCCTATTAGCCGGACGCCGATATCCATTCCGAATGGAATACTACCGCGGTGAATTTGGATCGAAGAAAGTTGGGAAGATTGGCGGCAAAGAAGCCTCGTTGCAACTCCTCTGGCGGCGTCCGTCGCGGTTGGCCGAAGTCATCCCGAATCGTTACTTGGAACCGGTCTGGTTCCCGCGACAATTAACGGTCACGGTTCCGTTTCCGCCCGATGACAGCAGTGTTGGCTACGCCCGTGGCATCACTGTCTCGCGTGCCTGGGATGAAGCGACCACCGATGCGGCCCTGGAAGTCGGCAACTTTTTGGCCGATCATCTCGACGCCTACGCCAAAACCAAATCGGCCGCCAAAGACCGCGAGGCAAAAATTCTCGCGATGTGTGAAACCATCGTGCAGTACGCCCTGCGACACCCGCTCTCCGATGCGGAACGCCAACGCTACATCAACCGCCATTTCGAAGCCGCGGAGTCTTTGGAACAGGCGGTGCGCCGCGTCGTCCTGGTGGCGCTGAAGTCACCGCATTTTCTCTATCCCGATCTACCGATCGAAAACGCGTCCGACTCACAGCGAGTGGCGTATCAACGAGCCAACCGATTGGCGCTCGCGTTGTGGGATTCCGTACCCGATGATTCGCTATTCACCGCCGCCGGAAAAGATTGGCTGGAAAGCGACCAACAACTCCGCAATTCTGCCGAACGGATGGTGGAAGATCCGCGGTCCAAGGCCAAGGTCCACGAGTTTTTGCATCACTGGTTGCGAGTCAACGAATCGAGCGAGATGACCAAGGACTCTCAAGCCTATCCCGACTTTACACCGGAAATCGTTTCCGATTTGCGTGAGTCGCTAGACCTGTTCTTAGACGATGTCGTCTGGAGCGAGGAGTCCGACTATCGCCAACTGCTAACCGATCAACGTATTTACCTGAATCCCCGCCTAGCCGCTTTCTACGGCGTGGAAATGGAAAGGGGAGTCGGCTTTCAAGACGTCTCGTTGCCCACCGAACGCAGTGCCGGTGTGTTGTCGCACCCCTTGTTGATGGCTGGGTTTGCCTACAGCAGTGCCACCTCACCGATCCACCGCGGCGTCTTTCTTGCTCGCAGCGTACTCGGCCGATCGCTGCGTCCCCCTCCAATTGCCGTCGCGCCGCTCAGCCCCGATCTGCACGCCGACCTTTCCACACGCCAACGTGTCACCTTGCAAACGCAGCCTGCTGCCTGTGTTTCCTGTCACGAATTGATCAATCCGCTCGGGTTCGCTTTTGAACAGTTCGATGCGGTCGGCCGATTCCGAAAGGACGAGCGAGGCAAACCGATCGATGCGAGCGGGGTTTATCTAACTCGCGGTGGAGATGAGGTGGCATTCGAAGGAGTCCGCGAATTGGCGGACTTTCTCTCTGACAGCCAAGAAGCTCATGAGTCGTTTGTCAGCCACCTCTTTGAACACGTCACGAAGCAGCCGATTGCGGCCTACGGTACCGATCGTCTGCCCCTTTTAACCAGCCAGTTTGTCGATTCAGGTTTTAACATCCGAAAATTACTTGTTGAGATCGCTCTGATTTATGCGGATGGTCCGCCACCCACAAAATCGTAGATCGATCGCCCACCAGACAGACTGGAGTCATCCGGTAAATGAGCCGCCTTGGCGATAGCCCGCAGGGCGAGTTCCTCGCAAAAGGTACCCGACACTTTTTTGTCGCACGATTAAATGAGCCGCCTTGGCGATAGCCGCG
>CAYZHQ010000231.1:0-5633 GCA_964477385.1 uncultured Pirellulaceae bacterium | reverse complement strand
GACCGTTGCGGCGTCCCTAGTCATTCACGTGAATAATCCGGGCTAGCCGTGGGCCCGTCAACCTCAGGCGCTAGCCGTGGGACCCGTGAACGTGGGCCCCGTCAACCTCAGGCGCTAGCCGTGGGCCCGACATCGCGTCTAGCGATTCACCGCAGCATCCTCGGCAAAGGCCTTGAGCATCGCGGCAATTCCGGCCGCGGCCAACGGCGTGCTCATCGAAGCCAACATGCCGCTCTGCTTTGCCGCTTGACCGGGTGCAAGCGGTAAGTGCACGAACGCCGCCTGACTGTTCAACTGCTGCTCGGCAAGCAAGTGCTGGCTGAGGTACAACGTGGCATTGCACAGATAAGTCCCCGCATGGTGGGAAACTTTGGTGGGGATCCCCGCCTGCTGCAGAACCTGCTGCCATCCAGGAAGCGGGAGCGTTGAGTGGTAAGCGGCCGGTGCGTCGGGAATCAATGGATGCCCGTTGGCATGCACGTTCAGGCCCACCGCTTCTAAACAGATATGCGTCGAGCCAGGCGATTGGCCCAGGTGCAAAACGAGATCAAAGTTGCCCCGCAGATCGTCGGCTAATCGCTTGCGGACCGTCTCAAAGCACACCGGATAGCGGCGCGTCGTGACCGCATGCGTATCCTCCAACCAACGTGTCAGCTCCACCAGGGCCAGCCAACTGCTGTTCTCTTCCCATTCTTCATAGGGTTCAAAGGCGGTTAGCAGCACGCTGGGCATGGAGACAACCGCCTGCGAGAGATCAAAGTTTGCGGAAGAGGAAACTCGACCTGGGAAAAAGGACGATCAGTTTTCTACCGGCACACCGCTACCGAGTTGAGCAAGGACTTGCAGGACGCCATTGAGGTGTGCCAGGCGGGGTCCAAAGCGATCGACGAATTCATTCAACATGAAGTCGCCATCGATCAGGCTCTCTTCATTGTCGGTGATCTCCTCGGTCAAGTTCTCCAGGAACTGCGTCTGGACACGACTGAGCGTTTCTGCGGCTCGGCGACAAGCTCGCGTCAGTTGCGGATTGGCATCCTTCCACTGCTGTAACTCACTGGTCCGCTGCTTTTGCATCGCGGCGTTCTGCTGCAATAGCTCTTCCAACGCTTTGTTGGTTTGTTGCTGACCAATCACCAGTTGTCGCAGCAAGGCCACCGTGATGTTCGGTTGATCACCGTCGGCGGGCGTGCTGGGGTCAGCAGAAACGTCGATGCGGAAAACGGGAGAGACGTTACCGGATTCTTGCGACATGATTAGGGCATTCCTGACGTGCTCGGGGACGCGAATTCGTTCCGAGTATAACCACGATGTTTTTGGAATGTCGAGCGTCTGAGCAAGAGTCTGCAAATTGCCTCCTACAAGCCGCCTTTATTTCCGGAAAAATCGGCATTCGCGACCCTTTTGACTGATCTCGGTACAAACGGGGCTCGGGCCGCAGCGCCGCTAAAGTCGTTACTACCGGCAGGCCGAAACCACTTATCTGACACTGCACGGAAGTAGCACCTCAAGGGAGTCGTATGGCCGCGTCGCAGGATGCAATCGGTTTCTATACAGTCCAGTACTGCGAACGTGCTGGCTGGACCGGCGGGTACCTCATGTTAAACGCATCAGGTCGCCCTTTGGAATTTCACTGTACGCTGCCCGTCCGACCCAGTCGGGCCCACGAAATTCTGTTTGGACCGACGTTGCGAGAACACATCATTGGCGAAGCGGTCGGCAATGCGCTGCTGCCAAAGGCTCGCGTTCAGCCCTTACTGATCTGCTGCGATCAGCCCGAAGCCCTGCACCTCGATGGACACCTACCGATCCCTCTGGGACTGGTGGTGGAAGCGGCCGAGGGAGAAGAAGGCCCCATCTCGGCCGATACCGTGGCTGGCTACCAGTCGGTCACGATCGCGTCGGCACACTGCCTAGTCGCGATGGAGAAAGTCGACGCGGTCCGTCTGCTCGCTGCCAAGTTTGCCGACTTGCCGGACCTATTGGAACCGTTCAGTCGCATTCGCGAAGCGATTCAAGAAGCCCAACAACAGGTCACTCGCGCGGCCTAAGCTCGGAACGACAAATTCATGACCGATGCACTGATCCATAGGTTTGTCCCGCGCGAACCTCAACCCGAGTCGCGCGGTGAACTGCAAGTTTTGTCAGGCACTTCTTGGTTCGGCGAGGACGCGCTGGTGCCGACCGAGTTTGCCACCCTGCCGGTCCAACCGGTGTCCGTCCGCGCATTTCCGATTCGTGTCAAACCGCTGGCCATTCGCACTACGGGCTTTCAGTTTCCCGAATCGCCGGCTTGGCAATTGCCCGCCTCCAAAGCCGCTTCCGGACCGACGGCCGATGCGAAGCCGAAATCCAAAAGCGACACACAACCAAAACACAAATCAACCAACAAGCTAACGCGGATCACGCCGCCAGCCGACGTGGTCAAGCTACAAGACCGCTTGTACTACCTGCTGCAGCCACCGCTGGAACAATTGGTTGGCAGCGGACAACTGAATTTTCCTTTCGAACCCTTCCCCTACCAACTCGATGGGATCGCGTTTCTCTTTCCGCGCTACGCTGCGATTCTAGCCGATGAGATGGGGCTTGGGAAAACAATGCAGGCGATCAGTACCATCCGGATGCTTGTCTGCAGCGGGGAATGCCGCAATATCTTGCTGATTTGCCCCAAACCTCTGGTCACGAATTGGCTCCGTGAGTTCAGCGTATGGGCCCCCGAAATCCCCGTCGCGGCGATCGAGGGCAACGCGGCGAAACGTAACTGGCAATGGCGCAGCGGCGAGGTCCCGGTCAAAATCGCCAATTACGAACTGCTGATGCGCGACCGTGACACAGTACTGAGTGAAGATATCCATTTCGATCTGGTGACGCTCGACGAAGCACAACGGATCAAAAATCAAAACAGCACCACCAGTCAAATCGTGCGTTCGATTTCCCGCACCCGCTCGTGGGCCCTAACGGGAACGCCAATCGAAAACAGTCAAGACGATCTGGTGGGCATCTTTGAATTCCTGTCGCCTGGCTACCTACGTCGCGACATGAAGGCGACTTGCTTGGGCAAAGCCACCAAAGACTACATCCTGCGACGGACTAAAGATCTGGTCATGGATGATATGCCACCACGGCTCTATCGCGACGCCGAACTTGACCTCACGCCGCAGCAATGGGAGAGCTACGAAAAGGCCGAAAGCGAAGGAGTCATCCGACTTGAGGAGATGGAGCAGGAGCTGACAATTCAGCACGTCTTTGAGCTAGTGCTGCGACTGAAGCAAATCTGCAACTTTGATCCCTGCACCGGCAGCAGCGCCAAACTCGATCGCTTGGTCGCCGACATGGAAGAGGTCGCTGCAAGTGGCCAGAAAGCGATCGTCTTCAGCCAATGGGTCAGCAGTATCGATCGGATGCGTGACGCGTTGAAACCGTTCGGCCCATTGGAATACCACGGTCGCATTCCACACGCCAAACGCGATGGCGTGATCGATCGGTTCAAAAACGATCCCGACTGCAAGGTGATCTTGATGAGCTATGGCGCTGGCAGCGTGGGATTGAACCTACAGTTTTGCCGCTACGTGTTTCTGTTCGATCGCTGGTGGAACCCCGCCGTCGAAGACCAAGCGATCAACCGCGCCCACCGCATCGGTGTCAAAGGGGCGGTGACGATTACTCGCATGTTGGCACTGAACACCATCGAGCAGCGAATCGCCAGCGTGCTGGAACAGAAGCGAGAACTGTTCGATACAATCTTTGCCGAAACTGGCACCCCATCCAGCGGGGGCGGCCTGACTCGCGACGAAATCTTCGGCCTCTTCGAATTGCATAGCCCCAAAGGAAAGATCAAGCACTGAGGAGGAACCACAAGCTTGCATCAACGCAAGCCAAGGCAAGCGTCCGTTGCGACGGAACCGGACCAACCCACCCCCGCCACACAGTCACTGCGTATCATTCACGCGCAGCGGACTCCTCAGCCCTTTCCATCGGCGACTGCCAACAGGCACATCAAGCTCTATCGAGGCGTTGGCTTCACGGCATTCCCTCGATTGCAAATAAATCAGGCTTTGGAAGCTGACGTTACTTTCGTGCCAATATGATTACGACGACCAAAGTAACGAAGATAAGCAAAAGAAGGGGCCAAGCGTAAAGCCAGCCAAATCCATTAGTGGTCATGGTGCTCAATGCCTTAGGGGAATAACCAATGGAAATCCGAAGCCATCACATCATAAAAAAATGAAACGTCTTCGCGAAGTCGTTTCATAAAAGTCCGCCTGGAGGTCAAGGATGATCACCAAAGTGACCACGCGCACCCAATCCGACACAGTCGAACGACTCCTTCTGCGGTTTTGTCGATCCTGATCGTAGGTGCTGCCGCGGGTGTTTGAGTATACATGCAGAAAGATCGGCAGCGTTACCGCCTCGTCCGTGCCGGCAGTCGTGCAAGACGCGACTCCGAAGAAGGTTGCCACGGCGGATGTCAGTATCCGCCTTCGGGTTCGATCTGCCGATTCCGTAAGATCGCGTCGTTTTCGGCTGGCTCGCGCCGCCCGTCAAGCACGGCGTAGACAATCGCAACATCAGCACGAACGCCGTACCAGATCACAAACGGAAAGCGATTTGCAAAAGTTGAATGCCTGCCGTCAACCGATGCATGGACACCAGTCGCACCGCTGAAGTGCACCGAGTGTGGTGGTGTGATGCGAGTGGTCGAGGTGACGTATCGTTCACTCGGCGCGCTAGGCATCCAGCCGGAGCACGGTCTGGGATACTTCGACAGCGGGTAGCGAATGAAAAACCAAAACCACCGTACCGTACACAACGAAACGTCTTCGGGAGGGCGAATGATGAAGGTCTGTCTCGACGTCCGCAACGAGCCACAAGACGATCGCGGGAGACTCCGCCACAGTTCTATTCGGCCGATGATCACCCGCACATCGCGGCCCGTTCGCGAGCCGGACCCACGGCCGACACTTCACAACGCCACGATCGGCGATGCCGGAAAAGTTGGCAAGGAAGCAAAGCTCAAGAGGGCTCGGAACGTAACCGGGCTTCCTGAACAGAGGACTTGAGCTTCGGCTGGTCGCCAGCGATTCCGACCGTAACGAACGAGTCAACTCACCAGAGCAAGAGACTCAACCGTCGCGTCGCCGCGAAGTCAAATCCTTATTGGTTATCCGAGAATCGCGTTTCAAGTTTGAACCCAAGCATCATTCTGGTAAGTGAAACCCAGATATGTTGATGAGGCCATCGTTGTCGCAGTCCCACACACAACTGAGAATGCAGGAAAGGTGAACGTCCCGAACCCGATTCCAAAGTTCAGTGTATCTGTTAGCAGAAACGCAATGCCTGCGAGAAGGAGTGTCGCCGCAGCTACGGTCGAAATGATCCGTGCGGCTGGTCCAGAGAGGTTCGGCAACATCGGTGAAAGCAACTGACCGATGGCACACCCCGCGATTAAAAACACTGCGGCTGGTGCCAGGTATGAAACGCCGAAGAACACAATTGAGTCGCCAAGCCCTATTCCGATTCCGTGATACGCATAATACGCAATCAGAAATGCTGGTCCGGCCAAAGCAGCGGCCGAACCTTGGGTGCTAGCGGTAATCAATCGCCGCCCTGTTTCCATCTGAGGAGACGCAGCAACC
>CAYZHQ010000230.1:0-5804 GCA_964477385.1 uncultured Pirellulaceae bacterium | reverse complement strand
ACATGCCGCCCGAGGACGAGAAGTTGCAACGTTGGAGTGGCCCCCAAAAATGGCCCCGTCTGCGCACGCCAGCTCGGAGATGCCGGACAAAACCTCTCCAGCAGGCGGTGCTTGGCCCAACGTGTGGCTGCCGAGGCGTCGGTGCTCCAGTGATGTGCCTGATTTTCGGCGCGCAGCGCACCCAGCACGGCAATGGGGTCGTAGGTCCCAAATTCGGCACAAGCATACAGGTAGTTAGCGACCCAACCTTGACGGACGCACCAGTTTCCAAAACTGCCGCGCGTTCGATACGCCACTTTGCCCTCCACACCGGTCTCAAAGGTGTCCGAGCCAAACTAATCGACCAGCCGCTGCCTTTGAAGCGGGTTCAGCTCGTAGTCAATCAACAGCTTGTAGCTGCCCCAGCTTCCAAGGCCTGTGTGGAAATCAAAGTGCATTACATCGTCAACGCCTGCTAGCCACCGAGGCATGTGAGCTGCAAGCCAACGAGAGGTCGGCGATGGCGCAAGACCGCCAAAAAATAATCCCTGCGGATACTCATATTGCCCCGCCGCAATGGTTTGCCGCAAGGCATGCATGCCTTGCTTGGCAACGGCCATCAAAGCTTTCAGGCGGAACGGTTCCCATCGCGATGGCGGACGTTTGGGATTCAGTAACGCATCGAGAGCCGCGTAGCCTTCCGGCGCTCCCGCGTAAGGCTCGCCTGGCAGCAAAAAGTTGCGGTTTAAGTCGACGTTGTCCTCCGTAAACCTCCGCAGCCAGGCAAAACCGTATGGATTTAATCCATGCAGAAAAATGTAGCGAATGCCGGCATCGGCTGACAACGCTTGGCACTCCAAGCTCGCCAGTTGGACGGCGGAGCCAAAGAAACCTTCAACACCATGCAAGCCGCTCGAGACGATGATCGCTTTGTCGGTTCCAGTCGTCGGAGAGCACGCCGCGTCCATGGTAAGTTCACAGTCTTCGGGGCCGACGTTCTCCACCGCTTGCGACTCAAGGCTCCAGCCACAGTCGGCCGCGGCGTCGCAGAAGCGAGCACGCGCTGCAGCGTAGTCAGGCGAAAAGGTTGTTACACGTTTCGCCATCTTCGGGCTCCCTGGTGTTGGTACTCGGGTTCATTGAAGATCTGGCGGGGCGAGGCTGGATCGGCCATTCTCAATCTGCAACGTCGGCAGGGTGCGATCCTTCTGCAAAATCAGCAGCTTCGGATAACGGCGAGAAAAGATCTCGAGTTGGAGCGTGGTAACGTCGGTATCTGATATGTCCAAGACCTCTAGGGAGTCGGTGACGACGATCTTTTCCAACATCGCATCGTTGAAAGAGACGCTCTGCATGCGAAAAATGCGAAGCCCCGGCATGCCACTCAGCATTGCAATTGCTTCCGGTTCAACCTGGCGTGCTCCGCGAAGGAGGAGCTCCTCGATCGGGGCGCGTGTAATCGGTTCCACTACCGAAGCGAGCAGTTGATTCGACGTCAAGTCAAGGCAGCGGAGGGAATCCATCCTTGCAATCGCTTCGAATTCCGTACGCTCTGGTGTGTCGGTTCCGATGCCCAGTAGCGTCAGGTTTGGGAATTTGCTGTCGACGGCGTCCAGCATGTTGCCCAGTTGCGAGAGTTCACTCAATCTTAGTTCCTGTAGATTAGGGTTGATCAACCAAGATTCCAGAGCAGCATCGGTCATGCGCCGTGATCCGACATCGATCCGGCTGAAGTTGGGAAACGCACCGATGCCAGCCAAGCTACGATCCGAAAGTCGATTTCCTAAGCCGCCGTTGACAAACAAATGATAGACTTCCGGCAGATCAGTCAGCCATGCCGTCAGTTGTTCGACATCCTCATCGGAGCAATCAAACATCCGAATCCCGTGGATGCCGAAAGCATCCGTTGGTATCTCGCTACTCTTGCGAGTCGCAACACCATTGGTCAGTTGAACTTCGCCGAAATGCTTACAAACCCACACGGCGACCATGCGGCGAAACCGGATGTCATCCGGCATCTCCGCGTCTGGTTTCACGGCTGACGGTTGCTTTTCTTCCGGCGTTAGCTGATTCGAATCGACGCGGGCGATCGAAACCACTGCGGTACCGTTCCTTCGCATCGTAAAGCGATTGCCCGACAAGACAAATCGGTCGCGTTGCTCACGCGGGAGTTCCATCTCGTACTCTCCCGCACGCAGCCAAACTTTCGATTCGCCCTGTTCTACCACCAGTTTGTCAACAAAGCTTTGGTTTGCTTTCACCAACAGCACCAGCGGAATCTCCGGTTCGCAATCGATGCGGATGTATCCACCATTGGTCTGCAGCCAGAGTGCACCCGCCAGAGCCGCAAATCCCATCGTTGCGATTGCGATCCAACCTTTTCGTCGTATCCTGCCAAAAAGCCAATGACTGACCGGGGAGTTAGGGACTGCGGGTTCTACCGAACGGCTGTTCTCAACCGTCACCGTGCCTTGCTCGCCCAATCGAGCGGTATCGATTGAGGCATTCGAGATGTCTGCTATTTGCTCCGCATCGCTACTTTGCCAGGCTCGATCTACCGTGTTGCCAGTGGTGTCGGCTGCGTCCTCTGTCGCCTGGTCTAGCAACGCCGGCAAACCCTTTGTTGCTGCGAAACATTCGAGGGAGCAAGCCACTTCGCTCATGCTCTTTGGACGCTCCGCTGGTTTGCGATGAAGCATTCGATTGATCAACGTCGCCAAGGCGGGAGGTAGGTCCGGCCGTCGTGTTTCGATCTCCGGTGCAGTCTCCGTCATTAGGGAATGCAAGCGTCTAACCGGCGTATCATCCATTTGCCTGGCACACGGGACGGTGCCGGTCAGCATTCGAAACAGCGTCACCCCAAGCGAGTAAATGTCGGATCGATAATCCACGTCCCGCGTATCCAGTGTCTGCTCGGGAGACATGAATTCCAACGTCCCCATTAGTTGTCCAGCGTCGGTCAGAGGATTTTCGTCCCCGTTCCGTCCGTCGGTCAGCATCGCTAAACCCAGGTCGAGGATTTTGAGGATAACTTGTCCCTCGGCATCTTGAGTCAGCATCAAGTTGCTGGGTTTGATGTCGCGGTGAACAAGTCCTCGATCGTGTACATATTGCAATCCAATCGCCGTCTGGCGGGCGAGCTCGCAAGCGTCTTTAATGCCAAGCCTGCCGCCGTCAGCGAGGATTTTGCCGAGGTCGCGACCATCGAGGAATTCCATTACCAAAAAACTGCGGCCTTGATCTTCGCCCGCGTCAAAGGCACGAATGACGTTGGGGTGCTCCAGCTTTCCCACCGCTTCCATCTCGCGCGTAAATCGCGCGACAACGCGAGGATTGTCATGAATGCGCGAAGGTAGCACCTTGATCGCCACCACCTTCTTCAGCCGCGAATGGGTTGCGCGGTGAACTTCGCCCATTCCGCCGCGGCCCAACAATTCGTGAATGTGGTACACACCCAACCTGCCAATGTCAACGAATCCCTTGGACGTGGCAGTGTTGCGCGGGCACCATTGCAAAGCTTCGAATTCGATGCGGCGCAGTAGGTCAGCATCCTGAAAACCGGCTCGATTCTGGGCTGACATTCGTAGCTGTCGACCGACATCAAGTAAATCGGCTTCTACATCCGCCAGCGAGCGCTGGCAATGTTCGCATGCTTGCGGCAGTCTGTCTGACCCATGATCATCGTTGTTCGCCTCAATGAAACGCCTCCACAAGCACTCTGGATTGGAGGCAACGTTGCAGTGTTGCGCTGCCTGCGACCGATGCGGCGCCGATGTGCTGGGATCCTTTTTGGCTGCGGTCATCATCAGAGCTTGCCGAAGGTGGGTTCAGAATACGTGCCGAGCGGCTGACCAGCATCGAACTCCGCGTTGGAGAAGAGTCTAAATCCTCAATGTACTGTGGTGTTACGCGAAAGCACGGTTTTGAATGGTCAAGTCGGCCTAGTGGAATCCCAAAAATTCTCGTAGTCGGGCCAAGACCCGAAATTTCGCTTGCCGCACGCCATTACTGGTCATGCCTAAACGTTCGGCAATTTCTTGAGCCGGTAGTTCTTCGATGGTCGACATCCAAAAAGCCTGCCAAGTGTGTTCCGCAAAATCGGAACGGATCAGCTCCGCGGCGCGGCGAATCACTTCGGCATCGGCGGCTTCGGAGACTGGTACTTGATCGTCGTCAACCCAATCAGGGACCTGCGACAGCATCAGCATTAGGTCGCTGCCACCGCTAACAACCGGTTTTTGATTGATCCGCTCAAAATGACGGCTAATGCACCGCCGCACAACGGTCCATAGCCAACCACGAAAACTATGACCTCCGCCATAGTTTAGGTTTTCCATTCCGCTTGCTACCCCTCGGAAAGCTTCTTGGCAAACATCGGCGGCGTCGGCTTCCTGCAGCCCCGCTTGCCGGCACCAGTAATAGATCAGAGGTGTGTACAGGTGGACAAATTGCTGCCAGCCATCGGCATGCCCATCGCGCACGTCGTTGAGTAAACCGATCGAAGTGGTCCATCGTGATTTGTGGCCAGACATACGATTGGCTCTTCGTCGGGAAACAAACAACGCCTTCCAAAAGGCCTGCCAGGGAATTGGAGTCTAACAGTCGGCAGCGCCGCTGCAAACGGAAGGCTTTGGCCGGAATGTCGATGTAGGAAACACTTTCCCGAAAAAACGCGTAACGCGCCTTGCATCTAGTTCTCGACGCCTCTGACGAACGCGCCTCCGACAGACGTGTTCCAAGGTTTGTCCCACGAAACCCTGTGTCGCACGATCGACACGTTGCACCTCTCTAAAGGAAGGCTTGAATAAGATGTTTGGAAAAAGCTTGTTGTCTGGTTTGCTGTTGTCGATGGTCGCCAGTATGCCTGTCGATGCGGCTGACTATGTGGTCACGTTTGCTACATCCAATGTTGCCGATGCGGGCACGGACAGCCGGATCTATGTCACGTTGGTGGCCGCCGATGGAAAGAAAACGCAACCGGTCTACGCGAACCGGTTGGTTTCAGGAGATGCCTTCGAGAAGGATACGAAAAACGTGATCGAATTCACCGATCAACAGTTCGTGGACCCAGCGACGGTGCAAATCAAAATGGAAAACTACGGTGCCGGGCCTGATTGGCACCTCGATTACATCAATGTGGAAGTGAAAAGGGTGGTGCTCATCGGTGGCACACCCTTCCCGCAAACGGTTTCCAAGCAATTCGGAGTCGGTGATTGGGTGAAGGAAGGGGAAACAAGTTTCGGCGGTCAGCCTAAGTACAACATCACCATCAAAACCGGTTCGAAATCGGGCACGTTCGGAGAGCAAACCGCGGGGACCGATTCGAACATCGATTTGAAGATCCTGGGCTCGACCGGAGAGACGAAGTACTTCCGCCTCAACACCCTGATCAGTGGTAATGCTTTTGAAGCCAACCAAACCGATCGCGTCACGATTACCACGACCGATGTCGGAGAAATCAAGGGCGTCGATCTGCTTTCCAAGGGAGACTATTCAGGACCTGGCTGGTGGCCGCAAAGTGTGACCATCTCCAAAGATGGCCAAACCCCCGTCACCATCATGATCAATGAATGGATTGAAGAAGGCAACTTGCACGTTCGCAAAATGAAGTAAGCAGCCTTCACAGCGAGCTTTCAAACCAGCAGCGGCAATTGTCTCGACAAGCGAATTCAGCCCCGGTGGGATGACAAACCGAATAGGCTGGCTGGAAGCGATTCAAAAAAGCAACAAGCCCACCATCGAGAACGATGGTGGGCTTGATGCGAAAGATAGTCGGGCTGAGAGGATTCGAACCTCCGACCTTTTGACCCCCAGTCAAACGCGCT
>CAYZHQ010000229.1:0-5878 GCA_964477385.1 uncultured Pirellulaceae bacterium | reverse complement strand
GAATGATGTTTCCCTCTGCCACCGCTGGCACCCCCAGCGTTTGAAGCAAGAACAGGCTTGCTTCCGTTGCCATCCCCTGCAAAACACCACTCAATTTTCCACCCAAGACCCCAGGCAACGGAATCATGAAAGTCAAGTAAAGCAAAGCAGGCGTCGCCCAGAGAGCCACTTTCCAACCCGCACCAATCGCGACCAGCCCAAACAGAAACGGGATCAGCGAGAGACTTTCCAAAGTCAAAATGGAGGTGTAGATGCCAACAAGTCGCAGCGCTAGCGCCAAGCCGACCGCTCCGACACCAATGCTTAATGACAGGGAAAGCCGATCCGCTGCCGAGTCGCTCAATCGATCGCGATGCGTCCAGAGAATGAAGGCCGATACGAAGGGGATCAATTTGCCATGTGAGTAGTCATCATTGCTGCTCCACGTTCGCCACAGCCAAGCAAAGCTATCGCGATAAATCAAAGCCGTGAAAGCAAGGCCACAGATCAAGACCAGCCATGTCTGCACCGCCTCGCGATTGACGTTGCCCAAAGAAGTCCAGCGACCCACCGAGGATGAATTTACCGGACTGGAGACGGAGTCAGCCTGCATGATTTTTTTTCTAAACATCCCTAGCACCGGATAAAACTCATCGGTCTCTCAATTCTCTAATTCATCAGGCTTCCACTTCACCAGTAAGCAAGCCCCAAGCAGACGACCTCATCGGTGGCAGCTCTTCCTAGCCATTTGATTACCGCTCCAAAGAACTGCCTTTTTACCCTAAACCTGGGTCGCGTCAATATCTCTGCAAGGGGTACTCGACGCTTGCCTCCATGCTGTCGCCAACAACTCTTTCTGGTGGACCGTTATCCCGACTGCGGCGAGTCGGAGGGCATGTAGAGACCTCTACAAGGTGGAACTCCTCACTCTTCATTTCCTACTCAAAAAAATAAAACTTTTAAGCGTGAGGCGAAGGGCGGTCGCTTGCCGCAATGTGGCAGGATCCTTTTTTTAGCTTGCTTTTCACACACTTTTTCGCTTGCCTTGCGCAGGCAATCCATGACGACAAGGAACCGAAATAGCGAGAGACAGCGACCTCGACTGGCTAACCATTTTTCCTGCGACGAGCGAAGGACTTCGCTGGCCGAGCCGAGGGCTACCCTGCAAACCAGGTACCGTCGAGGGAACTCAGGCGTCCAGCGCTAAAAAACTTACCGGGGGGATCTCTACGACTCTTTATGGTGGATCAATGCTTGACAACTCGAATTGTTTGCCTACATTGAAAAACCACAGGAGGGGTCCCACTCCGGGGGGTCGCATGACTTGAAAGGCTTCTCCAACTTGGTGCGCAACCTCTCCATTTTTGTTCGCAATAGGACTGGCCACGATGAGCAGCAGCTCGCAGAATCTTGCGGTCGAGAGCCCCTTGGCCACGAGTCCGGGGGCGAGCACGGAGAGCGAAAATGGACGCTACGTCCGCCTTGACCGAGTCGACCAACACGCCGCTGAAACGCTGAATCAGTTTTTCAAAGCCAACTCAAAAGTTCAGCGATCTGGGGGCGACTTAGCCGACTTGGCCGTCATGCAGTCGCTGGTCACGGCGCTGCCGCTGGTGCTGGTTGACTTTCTAGCTCTCTACCTCAGCGTCTTCTGGACGACTGGCGTCCTGGAACGATTGATGGATGTTCCGACCACTCAGGTCGAGCATCAGACCGCGTTCTTCATATCGCTCGTGATCATTCCCGTTGCCCGTTTGGCGGGGCTTTATCCGGGTGTCGGTGATAACCCGATCGTTGAATTTCGGCAAATCGCGCGGTCGCTGTTGGTGTCGCTGCTGGTCCTCGCTGGGCTCGGCTGGTTCTGTTTTCCGCAGCAGTGGCACTTCTATTGCTTGTCGGCTGCCGCAGCGTTTGTCGTCGCCCTGCCCACCGCCATCTGCGCCCGTTTTTTCACCCGTCGTTTATGCAAACATTGTTCCTGGTGGGGCGTTCCGACGTTGATTTTGGCCGAACCGGCACACGGCGTGCAACTGTATCGCCGGCTGCAGAAAAATCGGGAACAGGGCTTCCGTCCCTGTGGACTGTTGCTTGCTCCAGAAGAATTGTGGAGCGCCGAACCGCTTGACTGCGGTTCCATCCCAACCTACGACGTTCGCTCTGCTGGACAGGTTGCCAGGGAGCTGGGCGCGACATTAGTTGTCGTTTCCAATTGTGCAAACGGAACGTCGTCACCGGCGTTCGAGTCGGCGCTCAGCCAGATTCCCAACCGCGTACTGCTATCCTCGAAACAAATGGACCTCGGTATCTGGGATCACCTCTACACGGTCGATTCCCGCAGCGGCCTGCGATTGGCCGCGGCCCACCACAACTCATTGGAACTGGCGATGAAGCGTGTGATTGATGTCGCGGGCTCGCTGGCGGTGCTGGTTTTAGGCGCGCCATTCTGGTTGGCCTTGTGCCTGTTAATCCGCTGCACATCGCCCGGCCAGGTGATTTACGGGCAGCTACGGATCGGTAAGGGCGGTAGGCCATTTCGGGCTTGGAAGTTTCGCAGCATGTACGCCAACGCTGACCAAGTGCTGGAGGAGTATCTGCGGACACACCCGGAAGCTCAGCAGGAGTGGGACGAAACACATAAGCTGGCCCGCGATCCACGAATCACACCGATCGGCCGGCTTCTACGTTCGACCAGTCTCGATGAGCTGCCTCAATTGTGGAACATCTTATTGGGAAAGATGAGCCTCGTCGGTCCACGTCCGATCGTGGACTCACCCACCTATGACGCGAATTATATCCGCGATTACCCCGCGGAATTTGAAGCCTACAAATCAGTCCGCCCCGGTTTGACCGGTTTGTGGCAGGTACGTTGTCGCAACCGCGGCGTTTATGAGATGCGCATCTTTTACGACATGTATTACATCCGCAATTGGTGCATTTGGTTGGATCTCTACTTGATCATGCGAACGGTAAGGACGGTGTTACTCCGCGAAGGAACTTAGCTGGCCAGCGCCATCTTGAATTGGTCCGTCCGCAAAGTGCGTCCTCAGTAGGCACATAGCGACGGATTCCAACCAGGCCGAGGAGAAAACAAACGCAGCAGCATGGGCGTTCGTGCTGTCCAGCAAAGTGTCAATCGGGTTGCGGCCAACCCCGCGATCAATACTCAAGAACGGCAGTGATTACTTCCGTTCTTGGCGAGATATTAGTTATTTATTTTCAAGTAACTTCCACCGAATATCTAACCTTTACAAGTAGCACAGGTTAGACTGATTTTCAGCTTGAATGGTTGCCTGGCAGTGAGATCAAATGAATCTCGGTCGGTCACCCAAGAGCACGGAGTGCGCGCTGACCGTGCCATAATTTATTTTATAAATTATGATTATTTATCTCATTAGGAAATCGATTTGACTTCCGTTATCATCCCTGCCTTCAATGAGGAAGCGGTGATCGGCCGGACGCTCGCAAGCTTGCTTGAAAGCATTGGTGACCGCCCGGCGGAAGTGATCGTGGTCTGCAACGGGTGCCAAGACCGCACAGCCGAAGTCGCACATCGTTTTGCGTCTCGGGTGACCGTGATAGAAACGCCACAGGGCGGCAAGTGCAATGCGATCAACCTGGGCGAGCAGTATGGCAAGACCTTCCCAAGAATTTACTTAGACGCCGACATCAGCGTCTCACCGACTTTCTTTGCCGATTTAGAAGCGGCATTTGATGACACAGATGTTGACGCAGCCTGGCCGAGCGTCCACTACGACCTCAATCGATGCAGTTGGCTGGTAGCCGGTTTCTATCGGGTCTGGACGGCACTGCCTTATAACCGCCCCGGGCGGATTGGCGTGGGCGCATATGCGATCGGTGAAAGAGGTCGAGCCCAGTTCGGCAAGTTCCCCAGCATCATCTCTGACGATGGCTACGTTCGTGGCCTGTTTGAACCGAAACAACGAAAGATCCTCGACAACTGTCACACCATCGTGCTGCCGCCCCAAGATCTCCGCAGCCTGGTGGCGGTGAGAATCCGCAGCCGGTTGGGAGTGTATCAGTTGCGGCGCGAGCATCCCGACGTGATCGGTAGGCATTCTGCCAAAAACGAATTGACGTGGCGCGACTATCTGAACTGCCTGCGGCCAAGCGTCCTGCCTTTCGCTCCGCTCTACGCCGCCATCGTCCTGCTGACCAAGTGGCTCGCCGGTCGCAAGCTTCGCGACAAAGCTCAAACAGCCTCATGGAACCGGGACCTTTCCCAGCGGCCCGCGGCGTAAGGCAGGCCTGGCCCGAGCACGACGTAGCATGAATATTTCCACTGAGAATGCCTCGCCTATCGACCGCTTGCGGGAAGACCAGACCGTGACGCAGTATGTCGTACGCGACATGTCCGCCTCCGAACGGCCGGTGCGGGTGGTGCTGTTTGGCGCTGCCCCCGACACCGCGAACATGGGCGTCTCGGCCCTTTTTCATGCAGCGGTCGCCGCACTGCATCAGCAGCTACCGGGAATCTCAATTACGGCGTTCGATAATCAGCTTGGCCGCAGAGAGCAAGCAGTCCGACTGAGCGACAAAGAGAGCATTGGCGTTGAAATGAGGGGCGTTCGACCCGGCAAACGGTACGACCGGGCGGAAAATCTAACCACGATGTTGATCCTTTCCAAGCTCGGTCGGTTGGGTACCTCATTCAACTCGAACCTGCGAGCGATCGACGCTGCCGATGCGGTGCTGGACGTGTCTGGGGGTGACAGCTTCAGCGACCTCTATGGCCGGAAACGTTTCTTCAGCGTGATCCGGCCGAAGTGGATTGCGCTGCAACGCGATAAGCCGCTGATCCTCTTACCTCAGACGTATGGCCCGTTTAACGACCCGGCGTCTCGCCGAATGGCCGCCGACGTGGTGCGGCGGGCGGCAATGTGTTGGGCCCGCGACGAACGGTCCTTCGACGTGCTGCAGGACCTGCTCGGCGACGCTTTCGATCCCGATCGCCACCGCTGCGGCGTCGACCTCGCCTTCGCGCTCCAGCCGCACAACGCCCGCGATGCCATCTCGCCCGAGCTTCAATCCATGCTCGCCGCCGACCGCAGCGAGCGTCCGCTGGTCGGTTTCAATGTCAGCGGCCTGATCTACCACGACCCGGCCAAAGCCGTCTCACGCTACAAGTTCAAAGCCGATTACCGGAAGCTGCTGGAATTGTTCCTGTCGGGTCTGCTGGAAACGACCGCTGCCAATCTTGTGCTGATTCCCCATGTGATGAGCGCACCCGGCCACTACGAGTCCGACCCCGGCGCATGCGAAGCCGTGGCTTCGATACTGCGTGACAAGTACGCCGACCGGGTGCTCGTCTCGCCGCGCATGTTCGACCAGCGCCAGGTCAAGTGGCTGATTGGCCAGAGCGACTGGTTCTGCGGCACGCGGATGCACTCCACGATCGCCGCGCTCTCCTCCGGCGTACCCACCGCCACCGTCTCCTATTCCGACAAGGCGAAAGGTGTTTTTGAGAGCTGCGGTCAGGGCGCGCACGTCATCGACCCCTGCAAACTCGACACCGGCGAAGTCATCGAACGACTGAAAGCTTCCTTTGAGTCTCGGGCCGACGCGAAGGCCTTGCTCGCCAATCGCCTTCCGGCCGTTAAGACCAAGGCCGCCGAGCAACTGGACGCCGGCGCGGACCGGATCCGTGCGGCGCACGCGCGTCGTAAGACGCAGCAGGCCGGCTGAGTCGTCATGTCCGCACGAAAGTACCTCAAAGGCGGCCTTCTACTCACCGGCGGCATTCCGGTACATATCAATAAAATTGTGTAATTAAAATTGTGTAATGAGGATAACGGCAAAACAGCTGAACAAGACCAGAACCGCATCATTCAAAACCAGGGAAAGCTCCCGGACCGCCTTGGCTGACACAACGGCGCACAGC
>CAYZHQ010000228.1:3480-5966 GCA_964477385.1 uncultured Pirellulaceae bacterium | reverse complement strand
TCGCCGATCACGATCGAAATCGCTCCGCCCGGTGCGTCCCCAGGGACCACCGGGCGGTTTGCTGCGCGTTCATCATGCAGTGAGGCAAAATTGAGGCGAAATACTTATTACAATGGAGCCTGGCAGATTCGGGAAAGGCTTGTCCGGCAGGCTGTCGGTTCCACTCCTGCAACCGTCTGTCCCGACAACAAAGCAGCGACAGGTGCCAGCTAATTCGTCTGACCCACGATTTGAATCTAATGGATGATTTTTCCCAAATCATGACAGCGATTGAAGCTGGTGACCCGTTTGCAGCCGAGCGATTACTACCGCTGCTGTACGACGAGCTACGTCAGCTTGCTGCGATCCATCTAGCAAATGAGCGACCCGGTCAGACGTTGCAGCCAACCGCCCTAGTACATGAAGCCTACCTTCGGTTGATGGGTGGCACGAATCCTGATCACTGGAATGGACGTGGACATTTTATGGCGGCTGCCGCAATTGCCATTCGCCGAATATTGATCGAGAATGCGCGCCGCAAACGAGGCATCAAACATGGCGGTGAATTTGCGCGACAGGAGTTTGATGGACAGTTACCGGTAAACCTGCCGGAGCCTCAAGAGGACCTGCTAGCTCTGGACGAAGCACTGCAAAAATTTTCTGGTGTGCATCCGCAAGCAGCCGAGTTGGTGCAATTGCTGTATTTCGCAGGTCTAACACAGCCTCAAGCCGCGCAAACCCTGGGAATTTCGCCACGCACAGCAGGACGACTATGGGCTTATGCACGTGCCTGGCTGCGTCGAGAAATGGAGGGCGAAGACGATTAGACAAAAGTTCCAAGAAAACGCCTCGTCTGCTGGCTAGGTCCTTCTGCGACTTGCGCATGAAGGAGGGAAGACGCGTTTTTTGTCGGAACGGCACACGTTTACTTTTTGATTCGCCGAATGGGGGTTGGTCAAAGATCGTCATGAATGAGGTTGCCCCTGCAAGGTCTGAAGAAAATGAATGAAGAAGAGATTTTTTCCGCGGCATTGGAGATCGACGACCCTCAGCAGCGTTTGGAGTATCTGGACCGAGTCTGCGAAGGCGCTCCAGAGCGACGACGTCAACTAGATCTTTTATGTGCCGCTCACGAACAGTCGGGGGAATTCCTCGATAGGCCTGCCCTGCGTCAGATGTCAGGCAACGAGAAAGATAGTCCTACGAAAATTGATTTTGGGAGATCGACGCGCGACCAGACCGACCAAATCGACCTGTCATTTCTAGAACCGCCAACCGGACCCGACTCGATTGGTCGCTTAGGACACTATTCCATTCGTGAAGTCATCGGTCGCGGTGGCTGTGGCATTGTCCTTCGAGCATTGGATGAAAAACTCGAACGGATGGTCGCCATCAAAGTGATGGATCCTGTACTGGCCATCACCTCGCCGGCGCGCCAGCGCTTTCTCCGCGAAGCCCGTGGAAATGCGGCTGTGCAGCACGAAAACGTGGTCGGCATATTCGCTGTCGAGGAGCAACCGCTGCCATACTTAGTCATGGAGTTAGTGGATGGTCAGACGCTACAAGAAAAATCGGATGGCACCGGTCCTTTGGCAGTTCGCGAAATCTTGCGAATCGGACATCAGATGGCCAGTGGACTGGCTGCGGCTCATGCACAAAAGCTAATTCACCGTGACATCAAACCTGCCAATACGCTGCTTGAATGCGGTGCAGGACGCATCAAGATCACCGACTTTGGACTTGCTCGCGCCGTGGATGACGCCAGTGTCACGCAAAGTGGTGTGATCGCAGGCACACCGATGTACATGTCGCCCGAGCAGGCACAAGGCTTCGATATTGATCAGCGTTCGGATCTATTCAGTCTAGGCAGCGTTCTATATCTGCTGTGCTGTGGGCGCCCGCCCTTCCGCGCAAATTCTTCCTTTGCCGTCTTGAGACGAGTTATCGAAGAACAACCACGTGCGATCCGGGAGATCCTTCCGGAGATCCCCGATTGGTTGGCGGCAATGGTGAACAAACTACAAGCGAAACTTCCAGATCATCGTTATGCAACGGCGAGTGAGGTTGCCGAGTTATTCGAAGCCTGCTTGGCAGACATCGATCGTTTGGGGGGCTGCGAGCTTTCACCGGAAGTTCGTGCCAAAATCATGGTTCCTGTCGCTGAAGAAAATATTGACGGAGTGTCGTCGGATACTCGCCGTCGGCAGCAGGTCGGTACAAACGCTCCGACGGCTGATCCAGCAATCGGTCCGCGGCCCCTTGGGCGAGTTTTTCTGGCGGGACTGGCCGTCCTGGCGGTCACCGTCAGCTTGCTTTTCGTGCTGGGCCACCTTGAGTTTGCCGGTTGGAGTCGATCATTGGCATCGGTCCTTCCCGTTCCTTCAGTGGCCTCCGTTTCTTCGCAAGTCGAAACAGTACCGACGTTGCCGGAGAACCCTTTTCTCTCCGAATTGCCAGCCTCCACAGCCGAAATGGCCGTTCCCAATACGGATAGCCAGCCCGAAACT
>CAYZHQ010000228.1:0-3380 GCA_964477385.1 uncultured Pirellulaceae bacterium | reverse complement strand
TCAGCACCCGAAACTTCAGCACCCGAAACTTCAGCACCCGAAACTTCAGCACCCGAAACTTCAGCACCCGGTCGATTGGTCCCGGACAGCGTTTGGCTAGGCGAGCGGACTTATCGCGAAGGAGCGTTTGCAGTGAAGACGGTGCATTACGAACTGCATATTCGCGAAGTCGACGGAGCGACCTTTCGCGGCCACGTGTTTGATAACGGTCGCGGCAGAAACTTCGCTGTGGTGGAAGGACAGTTCGAAGCGGACCAATTGCAGTGGACCGAAAAAAAACAACGTGGTGATCAAATGACCGTGCGAGCCACCTTCAACGAGGGCAAATTGAAGATGGTGTTTACTGGTGTTTATCCTGGTGGCGCTCGCAATCGCGGGGACGGCGAATTGGTTTTGGTGGCCGCTCCCGATCATTCGGAAGGTGCTCCTAATCCAATTCCAAAATAACTTGGTGCAGAATGTTGAGTTGATCATTTAACGTGTCGCGAATCTGTGCCAGCTTTGTTAGCTCTTCCTCAATCTTGACCTGCGACTGCTCGCGTTCAGCGATGACTTCCGTTACCTGATTGCGAATTTCGGCGACCATGGCAGTCATCTGTTCCTGAACCTGTTGCCGTAGCGGAACGATGGTATCGAGGATTTGTTGACTGATCGCAGCCTCGGTGTCGGTTGAGGCCTGTCGCACGGCTGCGACAATCTGTTTGACAACGTGTTCGCGGATAGCGTCGCTTGCTTTTTTGGCACCGGCCACGGTACGAAAGACCCCAATGCCGATCACCACCGGCAGGATTACCGGTAAGGTCACTGCCATCGCCTTAAGCACCAACACCGCAGCCAGATTGAGCGCCAAGCCTTTCGCCGCAGGCCCCACACCTAAGGCGGCACCTTCGATCATGGCACCAAAATTCAAGAGGCCCAGCCCGGCGCCGAGTAACCGACTGATCGCCGTGACATCCTCGGGAGTATTCGAATCCGTTGACGAAGTCAGAAAAGCAGCCCTTACGTTAGCCAGGTTTTTCAGGAACTCGTCCGCTTGTTCATCGAGTTCCTCCACCATGTTCCTCCAGTGGGTTTCCAGCAAGGGCTGCAATTCCTGCTGCTCCCACTGGCGCATCTGAGTCCCCATCCAGTCCTCTAAATCAGTAGCCAGCTTTTTGCTTGTCGCGGACTTACTACGGAGAGCGTCCCAGGCCTTGATCTCAATGGTCTTGGCATGACGCTCGACTCCAAGTTCGAGGTGAGCCACAAAAGACCGCCATGATGCTTGGGCTTCGCGAACCATTCCTTCAGCATGGCGATCCACACCTCGGACCGCTCGTTCACACTGTCGCTCCGCTTGCTCTAAACGAGGTCGTTCGGTTTCGAGTTTCTCTCGCAATGTTTCCAAGGGAGTACGAAATAGCATTTCGCGTTGTGGCAGCACGTTCAGTAACCCCTCTTGGATCGCGTGCTCGCAAATTCGGACCGGCGTGGTCAGCTTTACTCGCGAGCGCTCGGTCGAGAGAAACTCCTCCAACGACGACATAAAAAGGGGCATGTTCGATTGCTCGATCAATTCAGGATTGCCTTCGATCTTTCCCGCCAACGCATCCAAAGCGGTGACAAAAAACAACCTCGGCTCCGCCTTCACACGGGGCAGGAGCGCTCGATTGGCGAGCTGCTGCAGTTCCTCTAACTCGTCGGGTGAGTCACGGACGGCATCATGGCGATTACAGAGAAAAAAGACATCTTTCAAGTCACGATTGGCCAGCTCATTGTCGAGGAATTGACGTTCACTCTGAGACAGAAACATCGCACAGGAGAGGACCATCACCATCGCATCGGCTTCGGGGAGATACGACTGCGTTACGGCGGTCCGTGCTGCATGCTCATTCAGCCCCGGCGAATCGACCAATTCCACTTGTTGTTCGAGCAAATCCAATGGATAGGAAACCTCTGCCATGACATAGGGACTTTGGTTCTGTTCGGACAACGATTCTTCACCGGTATGCTTGATCACCAAGTGATTTCTGAGCGCGGCTGGATCGGTCGCAAGATCGATCACGGTGGTGGCATCATCATCGCGATGATGCAACGTTGCCGTTTTTTCAGTCCCGTACTTCACTCGAGTGATGACTGCCGTGCAGGGAGCCACCTTGGCCGGCAAGATTGGCTGGCCTAGCATCGCGTTGATGGCCGTCGACTTGCCACGCTTAAATTCCCCCACCACCACAACCTTAAACGTATCGCTCTCCAGTGCATGTCGAGACCGAGTCAGCCCGACCGCACGCTCGTTGGCCTCCATCTGTTCGTAGCAATCCGCCACAATCGAAAGCGCGCTGGCAACCTGCTTTTGAAGCCGCGCAAAATCAGTGAAGCTCTTGGTTGAACTAGTCATCGGTCGGGGGTTCCTCGGCTGCCTTGGTTTGCAACAGTTTGCGGCAGTGACCGATTGCTTGACGCAAGGTTCTGCCGGCGGTCAATTGTTGGGGATCGTTGGGTTCTACATCGAAACAACGGGCGACCTGTTGGCCGATCTCTTCAATCACCTTGTCGGTCGCCCTTGACAAAGCGTCGATCAGCTTGGGTTCGGCAGCGGCCAACCAGGTCTGCAACGACAATTCCGTGTCGAGCCGTTGCTGACCCGCATGCTGTTCTCGTTGCTTCTGCCGGATACTTTTGGCCGCGACGAGAGAAACCGTCACCCCTAGCACCGAAATCAAACCGGGAATGGCCACCACGGCAGCCAGCGAACCCGCTTCGAGCGCGGTGGCGTACAAACTACGCTGCGTGGATGAAGGCACATCGGGAGCCGCCAGCGAAGGAGCTTGAATATCCAGTACCGCTGTAGTGTCGATAGATTGGCTAGTGGTTCGAAGCATTAATGAACCGCCATCGTGAAGCGCCCCTTGCAGTTCTCGCAGGTAAGCTTCACCACACTCCTGCAGTAGCCGACGCAGTTGCTGAACCACATGCGACATGGCACTGCGTCCGTGGGTGTCCATCGACGAAGCTCGCAAGATCGCCTTCAAGTCACCACGTAAGTAGCTGCAACGCTCTCGAAACAAAGAGCTGGTGTGTCGGAGTGATCGCTGATGCTCCCGATCGAGTACTAACAAAGCGCGTTCGCGTTGTTCTCCAGAAGCATCACGCTGCACCGATTCAGCGTCTGGTAACGAATTTTCCAGCCAAGTTAGCAAGTTCAACATTCGCTGCCGGGGATCGATCCTATCGTTCGGTTGCGCTGCCACGGCTCGGATCCATGAGTCCAATTCCAGCAGAGGATCGAGTGCATTTTGGCCAGGCTCGAGCATCATCACGCTCAGCCGGTCTTCCCCGCTCGAATCCACAAAGCGGAGCAGCAATTCCTGAATCTCCTGCCGGTCGATCGGGTCGGGTAC
>CAYZHQ010000227.1:0-6082 GCA_964477385.1 uncultured Pirellulaceae bacterium | reverse complement strand
TTACGCGTCGGGTTATCAATAATCCGGGCTAGCGCCTTATTGGACTAGCAGGTTGTTTTTTTGGAACCGATGAATGTTGTCGCTCGACACTCTACAATAGCCGCATGTCCTCCTCTCCCACTCCCTCCTCCACGCCACCGCGAATGGAAGTCGTCGCGGTCAGCAAACGCTTTCCCGGGGTGCAAGCCCTGCGTGAGGTGTCGCTGCGCGTGATGCCCGGCGAAGTGCTGGCAGTGATCGGCGAGAACGGGGCAGGGAAGAGCACCCTGATGAAAATCATGGCCGGCATCCAACCGCCCGACGAAGGGAGTTTGCGATTGGATGGCCAACCGGTACGCTTCCAATCCCCCGGCGACGCGATTGCCGGAGGGGTCGCCTTGATTCACCAAGAATTGAATCTAGCGGAAAACTTGTCGGTTGCCGAAAACGTCTTTCTAGGCCGTGAACCGCGCCGCTGCGGTTTGCTCCGGCGCCAAGAAATGCATCGCAGGGCGAGCGAATTCCTGCAACAGGTCGGGCTGGACATCGACCCGGCGATGTCGCTCGATCGCTTGTCGCTGGCCGGTCAACAATTGGTCGAAATCGCCAAAGCCCTCTCGGCAAACGCTCGGCTGGTGATTATGGATGAACCGACCAGCAGTCTCTCGGCACGCGAAACAGAGCGGTTGTTCGAAGTCGTCTCCAGCCTCCGCGAGCGTGGCGTCAGCATCGTCTATATCTCGCACCGGTTGGTCGAAGTCGAACGGTTGGCGGATCGCGTCGAGGTCCTACGAGATGGCCAGAACGCCGGTGCGTTGGCTCGCGAGGAAATTGAACACGATGCGATGGTCAGCCGCATGGTCGGGCGAGACCTCAGCCAATTCTTTCCGCATACGCCTCACAAACCGGGCGACGTGCGACTGGACGTGCGCGACTTGGTCATGCAAACGGCACCCCGGCATCCAATTGCATTGCAAGTCCGCGCGGGCGAAGTCGTCGCCGTGGCGGGTCTGGTGGGCGCGGGCCGCACGGAGCTGCTGGAGACGATTTTTGGCATCCGCAAACCACTCGCCGGCAGTGTCTTGGTCGACGGTCAACCATTGACCGACGGTGCGGTTCGGCAAAACATCCGCCGCGGCATCGCCCTGGTTACCGAGGACCGCAAGTCGACCGGACTGCTGGTCGAATCGAGCGTCCGCGAAAACATGACACTTGCCACACTTGCCGATGCCCCCGCCGCGCCGCGCGTTTCGGCCGCCTGGGAACAACAGGTGACCGGCGATCTGATCCAACGTCTGGGGGTTCGGACGGCGAACCAGAACACCGCCGTGGTGACCCTCTCGGGCGGCAATCAACAAAAGGTCGCGATCGGCAAATGGCTGCTACGCAATCCCGGCGTGCTGATGCTCGACGAACCGACGCGCGGCGTCGACATCGGCGCCAAACACGAAATCTATGAACGAATCGAAGCGTTGGCGGCCGAGGGGGTCGCGGTGCTGTTCGTCTCCAGCGAAATGGAAGAAGTCCTCGGGATGGCCGATCGCGTGCTGGTGATGCACGAAGGCCGCATCGCCGGTGAATTGGCTCGCCAAGCGATGTCCGAACAAGCATTGATGGAACTGGCCCTCGGGTCAGCGCTCAAGGAATAACCCATGCGTTTTAAGAACCTCGGCATCTTCGTTTTGCTGCTCGCCGTGATCGTGCTGACGACGTTCTGGAACGGCTTGTTTGCCGATCCAGGGAACATTCGCGCCCTGATCCGCGATACCAGTTTGTACGGTTTGATTTCGATCGGGGTGGCGTTCGTGATTATCACCGGCGGGATCGATCTATCGATCGGTTCCCTGATCGCGCTGTCGGGCGTGATTTTTATCACGATGGCCAATATCCAAAAGTACGAAGTCGATTATCAGTCGACGGTCACCGATGTGGTCATGGTCCAAGATGACATCGCGGTCAGCTTGGCCGAGCGATTGCCGGCGGTCCAAGCGGGTGATCAACTGCGAACACCGAGCGGGCAGTTTGTCGTCGCGAGCGTCGTCTCGGAAGGCAGAAACAAACGTTTGCGTCTGAGCCCCCAGAGTGCGTCTTCGCCGGTGGTGGGAGAAGCCGCGAGCTTGCTGCGCGGTGGGCAACCGGTGCGTTACGTCGTCACGGCTCACCGCAGCCCTTGGCTTTGCTCGGCCGTCGTGCTTGGCTTCTGTGCCCTGATCGGCTTGCTCCATGGTGTGCTGATTGCCTGGGGGCGTCTGCAACCTTTCGTGGTGACGCTATGCGGCCTGCTGATCTATCGCGGCTTGGCGAGGATCCTTTCCAGCGACACCTCCAAAGGCTTTGGCGATGCCATGGTCGGCTTCCGACAATTTGTCGGCGGCCCGGCGTTCTCCTTTCCTCTGCCGTTCGCCGGCCAGATCTCCGGCAGTAGCGATGCGTGGTTGACGTGGATCGAGTTTCCCTGGACCGGAGTCCTGCTGGCAGCCGTCACGCTGGTCGCCTGGGTGTTCTTGTACCAGTCGGTTTACGGTCGCCACCTGCTGGCACTGGGGCAGAATGAACAAGCCGCTTTGTTTAGCGGGATCGCCACCCAGCGGCTAACCATCCTGGCCTATAGTGTCTGTTCCACGCTGGCAGGCTTGGCCGGAATTCTTTTTCTGGTCGACTGGACGACGATGGCTCCCAGCACCGCGGGCAGTTTCTACGAGCTGTATGCGATCGCCGCGGCGGTCCTCGGAGGCTGCTCGCTGCGTGGGGGCCAAGGGGCACTACTGGGCGTGATCGCCGGCGCCGCGGTGATGCGATGCCTGTACAAATCGATCGATTTACTGGGAATCGGCAAGGAGTGGGAATTTGTCGTGATCGGCGTCGCACTCTTCGCCGGAGTCCTGTTCGATGAAGTCGTCCGCAGGATTTCGGCCCGTCGTCAACTGGCAGCCAAAGCGCGGGCCCAGTCCGAGTAACCCCGCTCCAATCCGAATAACCGAGGCCAACCTACCCCGGCAGAGCTTACTTCAGGCGACGCAAGCCAATGTTCAACCTACGCCTACTGTTCGGATTGGGGGGTAATCGCGTACAACATATTGTTCGCACAGCGTGAATGAAACATCCTACCCACACGTGGCATGGACCCCCACGGTTGGCCACGTATGCGGACTTTTTCAACGCGGCAGCCTTGCCGTGTGCTTTTCGTCCTCACTCCTGATAAAATAGCGGCAATGGATAAGCCTGCGGGCCCGCAGCCGATGCGGTTTACAGAACTCGACCTCTCGCCGGTCATGCAACAAGCTTTGCAGAAGGCTGGCTTCGTCGATGCAACTCCCATTCAATCTCAACTGATCCCGTTGGCCCTCGAGGGCTTGGATGTGATCGGACAAGCGCGGACCGGCACCGGCAAAACCGCCGCGTTCGGCATTCCCATTCTAGAGCAACTCGATTCGCTCGAAGAATGTCGCGACCCGCAAGCTTTGATCGTGGTCCCCACGCGGGAACTCGCCGATCAGGTCGGTCGCGAAATCGAACGACTCGCCGTAGGCGTCCCCACGGAGATCTGCGTTTTGGCGGGCGGTAAGGATATGAACCGCCAATTGCGTCACCTGAACAATGGAGTGCAGATCGTGGTCGGGACGCCAGGCCGCGTCCATGATCACATCCAGCGCAAAACGCTGCGAACCGATAAAATTTGGTGCGTGGTTTTGGACGAAGCCGACCGGATGCTCGATATCGGCTTTCGGCCCCAGATCGAACGGATCTTGCGACGTTGCCCACGCGACCGACAAACACTGTTACTGTCGGCGACGCTCTCCTCCACGGTGCGACGCTTGGCCGAGTCCTACATGGTCCAGCCCGAAGTGATCGACTGCAGCAAGAACGAGATGTCGGTCGAAACGATCGAGCAACGTTACTTTACGGTCGCTCAAGATCGCAAGCTAAAACTGCTGCTGCGGTTACTGAAACGCGAACAGCCCGAACAGACGATCGTCTTCTGCCGCACCAAGCGAGGCACCGATCGCCTACAACGCCAGCTCTCCAAAGAATTCGAGTCGGTCGGTTGCATTCATGGCGACATGCAACAGCGCGAACGTGACCGCGTGATGAAGTCGGTCCGTGATCGCAAGCTGAAGGTTCTGGTTGCCACCGATGTGGTCGGCCGCGGCATCGATGTCAGTACGATTTCGCATATCGTCAACTTCGATATCCCCCAAGACTGCGACGACTATGTCCACCGCGTCGGTAGGACCGGCCGCATGGGCCGCGAGGGAGTTGCCTACACCTTTATCGTCCCGGGCGAAGGCGATTTCTTGACCTCGGTCGAACAGCGAATCAACAAACAACTCAACCGCGATTCGATGGAAGGTTTTGAAGCGGTCGAGCCGCCGCCGCCGGTCTTGACGAAGGAAGAGGAAACGCCCGAAGGCCCCAAACGCAAGCGGCTGAATCCGATGAACCGCAAACGGCCACGTCGTCGCTAAGACTTCGGCTGACTCGAACACGCCGGCTGACTTATAAGCGCCGGCTGACTTAGACGTTTGTCTGCCACCGTCAATCCAGCCGCACGCCGGCGGCTTGCATCTCGGCCAAAGCCCGCTGGCAATCTCCCGCCTGCAACTCCACCCCACGCACGCCGGCGGTGATCACGGTCGTCTCGAATCCCAACTGCACCGCATCCAAGGCGGTCGCCCGGATGCAGTAATCGGTTGCCAAGCCGACAATATCCAACGCCGTCACCGAGGCGGCTCGAAGGTATTCGGCCAACCCCGTCGCCCGTCGATGCTCGTTGTCAAAAAAGCCGCTGTAGCTGTCGATTTCGCGCTGCGTCCCTTTGTAGACAATGTGCTCAATGCGGGCGAGCTCCAGAGACCCTGCCAGTTCGGCTCCTTCGGTGCCCTGAATGCAATGGTCGGGCCACAGCACCTGCGGCGTACCCTCCAACATGACCACATCCCCAACCTGTTTCCCGGGGTGCTGACTGGCAAACGATAAGTGATCGGCAGGATGCCAGTCCTGTGTGGCGACAACCAATTCGGCTGCTTGCATCCAACGATTGGCGACCTCAATCACCGCGTCACCAGCGGGAACGGCCAACGCGCCACCGGGCAAGAAATCGTTTTGAATATCGATCAGTAATAACGCCCGCATCGCGCCGTGCCTCTTGTTCGTTGCCTGAAGGTTACTTGATCGACGAGCGATCGACCGCCGCGACGCGACGCGTGATTTCCGATACCAACTCTGCCGGCAACGCGCCCGCACGCGCCGCCGCAACGTTTTCCGCTAGGTGCTGCGGATTGCAGGTGCCGACGATCGTCGTATGGCAAGCCGGATGGGACAGCGTATACCGCAGCACCAGCTCGGCACGCGACATTCCTGCCGGCAACAGCTCGTCCAACCCGGCCTGCTGCCAGACCGCATTCAAAGCCGGCCGCTGGATCTCCGCATCGGGCCCGCCATGCGCCACCCCGCCACGCACGATCACTCCCGCACCCGTTTCCGCCGCGCGGCTCATCGACTCGCCATGCTCCGGTGCCAAACAGGAATAAGGAATCTGAAAGCTGTCAAAGAACTGGAGGTCGATCAGCCCTTGGAGGTTCGGCAGCTTGCTGGAAACGCCTAAGAAACGGACCAGACCTTGGTCGCGAAACTGCCGCAACAGATCGAGCAAACCAGCCCGCTGCAGCGTCTCGGCATCACCACCATGGAACTGCAAGATGTCGACGTAATCGGTCTGCAGTCGTCGCAAACTGGTTTCCAAATTCCGCTCGATCACCGACTTGTCCCACACATGGTCGATCTCCAAGTGGTCCGTATGCTGCGTATAAACACAGCCGCATTTGGTGGCGAGCAAAAACTCGTCGCGGCGTTTCGACAAATAACGCCCGATACGTTCCTCCGCGATCCCGTAGTCGGGCGCCGTGTCGATGAACCCAATCCCGGCGTCCAGCACCGCATGCAGCATCCGCTCGGCAGCGGGTTCGTCCACCACGCGCACGCCCCACGTCTTGGGACCTCGCAATCCCATGCTGCCGTAACCCAATTGAGTCACCTGCAAACCGGTCTTGCCGAACGCCTTGGTCGGAAGCTTTGTGATCGACGGCATTGTCACTCCTGCTCG
>CAYZHQ010000226.1:0-6093 GCA_964477385.1 uncultured Pirellulaceae bacterium | reverse complement strand
TCGTCGAGAAGAAACCGCAGACGCACCGCTTGGCCGGCGAGTTCGGCGATCGGCTTACCTGACGCCCACGTTAAAGTCTGCGCCGTCGCATCCCCGGTGAAGCGGTCGCTCGTTGCCAGCGGTTGGCCATCGACCGATTGCAATCGAGCTCGAATGCTGCCGCCAGCGCCGACTTTGCCATTGATGACCAGTTGCGATCCCGCAAAGGTGAGCGGCTTGCTTAGCCACTCGCCCCCTTGCTTCGTTGCCGCCAGCGAGACAAACCCGTCCACGCGGTAAGTGAATCGCCGCAGCCGGCTATCGGGACCGGTGTAATACGCTTCGGTCGCATAGACAGACAGTTCTTCGTCTTGGCCCGGCAACGCGACCACGCCCCACGCCATGTAGTTGCTGCGATTGCCCGAGCGATCTTGCGGAGCCGTTTCGGGAATGATCGGTTCCAGCCAACGATGAAACGTCTGACCATCTCGGCTGCTCATGAACTGCGGCTCCACGCGCTGCCCTTCTTGGGGAAGGTAACGCGTCGGAAAACCGATCATGATCTGCGGCGCTCGCCCGTAGACGCTGACCGCGTTGGTGTAGAGATGCTGGTCGGGTGCGTCACCGTATTGCAGCAGCACCGGCTTGGTCCAGTTCACGAAATCATCCGACGTGCTGGTCATGATCGCTCGCACGCCATTGACGAACGTCCGATGGTACTCGCGATATTCACCGCGGTGCGGATCCCAAAAAGCAAGGTTCTGTGAATCGAATGCCCCCGTCGTGATAACCGGTTGCTCTGCCAGCAACGACCAATGAATCGCGTCGGGCGACTTGAAGACATACAGCCCCCGCTTACCTTGGGGACGGCCGCGTGAAATCGCCTTGTAACGGGCGTCGATTTCGCAGGCGGGATTGGTGTCTTTGAAGACGGCAAAGCAGTGCGTGCCGATGCCATCCCACACAATATTGTTTTGCTTCGATCCCTCGAATTCAAACAATCCCAGTTCCGGCTTGTCCCAGTGGATGCCATCTCGGCTTTCCGCGTAACAAGTCACTTCGCGGTGCCCCGATTTCTTGGTCGCTTCATCAAAGTGCGAGCCACGGTAGTACATCCGCAACCGATCGTCATCACGAAACACCGTGTAGTAGGCACTCGTGTTGCCCTCCCAAGGCTTGTCGGTCACCAAGACCACTTCTTGTGGCTGCGGCTTGTGCAAACGCAAGGCCGCTTCGCCTTCCAATCGCTCCTGCAAGAAATCGTCGACCATCAGTTCAAGTCGCGTTCCAATCGGAATCGCCTGCGTCTCCTTCACCAGCGGTTCGGCAGCGACAAGCGATGGAGCCAACAGCAGCGGCAAGAGACAGCTCAGCAGACGAGTCATAACGGAGATTCCTGTGGGAGAGGGAAGGGCGGGGCGGGCGATTCGCACAACGCAACTCGCCGGGGATTCCCAACAAGCTGACGGCATTGAATTTCCGCTGCGTAGAATGATAACCGTCCAGCAGGCCTCGATGCGAACCACGAGAGGCCGAAAGTCCCGTCGCCAATCCAAGCGGCATCGCCGTACACGCCACGAGTGGGCGGAAAAAGGGAACCAAAACTGCGGTTTCTGGAGTGCATCGACCACCCTCAACCGCGACAATGCATGGACTCCCTACGAATAAGGACCTGCCATGAAACGCGCCGCATTGCTGAGCACATTCCTCCTGACCGCACTGCTGATCACTCGGCTCACCGCAACGCCGGCACGCGCAGCACCGCCGGCAGAACAAGCATGGATTCAAGTTGCGAAGGACAACACCGGTTTTGTGCTGTCGGGCTCTGGCCAACCCTTTGTCCCTTGGGGTTTTAACTACGATCACGACGAAGATGGGCAACTACTGGAGGACTATTGGGATGATCGCTGGCCGACTATCGAGACCGCTTTTAAAGACATGCGGGAACTGGGCGCGAACGTGGTGCGCGTTCACCTACAGTTCGGCACCTTCATGAACAGTCCAACCGAAGCGCGACAAAGCTCGCTCGATCAATTGACGCGACTGGTCAAGCTGGCCGAACGGACCGGGCTGTATCTCGATATCACCGGCCTGGGCTGTTACCACAAAAACGATGTGCCGGCATGGTATGACACGCTCAGCGAACAGGATCGCTGGCAAGCTCAAGCCGTTTTCTGGGAAGCGGTCGCACAGACCTGCTCCGACAGTCCCGCCGTGTTCTGCTATGACCTGATGAATGAACCGGTTGTGCCCGGTGGTGACCAACGACGCGATGACTGGCTGGGTCCCGCCTTTGCCGGCAAGCACTTCGTCCAATTCATCACCCTCGATCGCGCCGGCCGTGAGCGTCCCGAAATTGCGAAAGCCTGGATCAAGACGTTGGTGACGGCGATCCGCAAACACGACCAACGCCATCTGATCACCGTCGGCTTAGTCCCCTGGAGTCTCGATCGCCCGGGCCTGACATCCGGCTTTGTCCCCGAACGCATCGCCGACCAACTCGACTTCATCGCCGTTCATCTTTATCCCGAAAAGGGCAAAGTCGACGAAGCGATCCAAACCTTGCAAGGCTTTGCGGCGGCCGGCAAACCGGTGGTGATCGAAGAGACCTTCCCGCTGAAATCGAGCGTCGAAGAACTGCGGCGCTTCATCGAGCTGTCGCGACCCCACGCGGCAGGCTGGATCGGTTTCTTCTGGGGCCAGACGCCCGACGAGCTTCGTCCAGCCGAAACGATCGCCGCCGCCATCACGCTCCGTTGGCTGGAGCTGTTTCAGGAAATGACACCGCAAATCTTGGGGACGCCCCAAACTGCAGAAGCCTCCGCCGAGTGACCCGGCAAAGCAGGGTACGCGTCCTTGCACCGAGCCTGCCACCCGACGATCACGTCGCTTTGCTGCCAGCGGGCAGCGAACGCTTTGAATTTGAAGGCAAGACCTACGCGGGCTAGCCCGATCAACCACAACACCGAAAGCTACATCGAGGTCGGCAACTCGCTCGGCCAGACGAGGGCTGAACTGTTGAGCACAACAGCGACGGCAGAAGGATGCCGCTAGCTCCCTCGACTTGCGGGATTCAGCACCGTAAGAGAAGAAACGACCCTTTTTTTACGTTGCCCTTGACGAACCGAATGACCGGAGTCATCGTAACATCCAGCATTAGTCTTTGGTCGGACCATTTTGCAACCCACTTTTTTCGAGAAAAGAACGGCGTCAATGACTTCCGTGGTTCGACCATTTATCGCCAGCCTGCTCATCGGCATGATCGCTCTCGGTCATGCGTCGGCGTGGCTGCATGTGGCGAGCTGCGACCACGGACATCACCGGCACGCTGTCGGAGGAGCGACCGAGCAAGCCGATGCGGAGTGCTCGAACTGCTGCCACCACCATCTGCCCTCGGCCGCCGCAAACGGCGAAGCAGTCGACAGTCAATCGGCGGACGGAGACGGGCTCACGGTCGCCTTCGATTCTCAGCCCCTTGATCGTTCGCATCCGCACGATTCCGATTCGTGCATGATTTGCCATTCGCTAGCCAGCCCCACGGGCGTCACGTTGCAGTTCAACGCGTCGCTCGAGTCGAGCCTGGCCACCGAACCAGCACTCTCCACCGACGGTTGCGTCCCCGCAACGGTCTTTCTAACGATTCCGCAGCCACGCGGACCGCCCACGCGCACCGCCTAGGCGTTGCAGCGGCTGCGGCCCGTCTTTGACTGGCTCCACCTCGGACGGCTTGATGTTTCGCGCTAGCGATGCGTCACAGCCCCAACAGGACTGACGACCCAATACGTCCCGCCGCGTGCGGTGCGCCCGGTCAATGGTCCGACCAAACCCGATCGGTTGTGCTCACGCGGTGGGGCGCCTTTGAGAAAAACGCATGGCAGCGATGCCAGAGCAAAAGAACAGATAACGCATGACTGCGCAAGGTTTGTCGGTCGTGCGGAAACGAACTGTCGAGAGTCGATGTTGGCGTAACACGTGGCGCGCACGTGAAAGGCAGCCACATCGGCGATTGACAACCAGAGATCGCAGAGCGAATCGAAGTCAAGTGCTCGGAGCAACGACTTCAAGCGGGCTGGTCACCCACCTCGCTGTGCAATCTCAAAAAACGCGTGCGGACTCGTTCGCTGCTGCCGCACGTAACCCCTTGGTCAGGCAGCAAAGTTTTTCAACTGTTAGTGTTAACTCGTTTCTTGAAAAGGGAAACATCATGCTTCGTAAATTGCTTCGCAACAAAAAAGGCCAAGGCCTAGTTGAGTACGGTCTGATCATCGCCGGTGTCGCACTGATCTGTGCCGCCGCGGTGTCGATGTTCGGTCACAAGACCAGCGACTTGATCTCGGCTGTGGCAACGATTTTGCCAGGTGCCCACGCGAGCGGAAATGCTCCGATGGCAAGTGGCAAATTGATCGAGACGACCGCTGCTGTAGACGCGGAAACACCGATTACGCTTGACGCCGCAGCGATCTCAACAAACTCTGCGTCACCTCGATTGGGCGTCAACGTTGGACTGGGAGCTGCCTCCGATGATTTCGGTGGTCTGATCCTCGATCCGCCTGCCGGACCTTAATGCTCAGCATTAGGCTTTGCAAATCGCAAGCGAGTCACGACCACCCGTGGCGGAGTTTTCCGTGACGGGTGGTTTTCGCACTTTGCGTTGAGCTTGTTCGTCAGTCATCCCAGGAACGCTGTGGTTCTTTGTAACCGCTGCTACCACTTATCGAATTCACACACGATTGCACCATGTTGATCGCCATCGCCACGATCGTCCTCGCGCTTCTGCTGGTCGCCACCGTTTGCGACTTGCGTTCGCGTGAGATTCCTGACTGGATTTCGCTGGTCATGGTGGCGTTCGGACTGACGGCATCGCTGAGCGGTTTCTCTGGCTTGTCGTTCACCTACTGCTTGTTGGGAATTGCACTCGGCGTGGGCGTCACTGCGCCGCTGTTCTATCTCGGTGGCATCGGTGGTGGCGACGTCAAACTGATCGCCGCGTTAGGTTCGATCCTCGGGCCGCTCGGATTATTGTCCGCCCTATTTTGGGTAGCCATCGCCGGCGGAGGACTCGCACTGATCGCCAAACTGCGCGGTCAAAGCGACTTCGCCTACGTGCCGGCGATCTTCTTCGGCGTCCTCATCACCTGTTGCGTGCGAGGGATCGGATGATGCCAGAGCAAGTTCAAGCCGCTGCAACTTCCTCTCCCCAAGCGAGAGAGGGCAAAGCAATCCATAACCCAACGAAGCCGAACACTTCTCGTCGCGGCCAATCGCTCGTCGAGTTCGCCGTCGTCGCCCTTGTGCTGTACATGTTGCTGGCAGCAATTTTAACGTTCGGCCACGCGTTGTACGTCGCGCAAGGCTTGCAATCAGCCGCCGACTTAGCGGCGAGAGAAATTTCGCGAACGCCGTTGCCAGCGATGATTGAAGACGTCAATACAGGTGATGACCGAAGCTTCAACTTCGATGATGCGTTAGCAGATCCTCACATACGGGAATATCTTTTTGATCCGAACCTGTTGGTTTTTCGCGTTGCGGACCTTGAAGCAGATGAAACTTTTTTTGACCGTGCAAGGGGCTGGCCATTACTTAATCGGCAACTTGCAACGTTGATGATCGTGGATGACGAATTTATTCGCTATCCAGGTGCATTGCTAACCGATCCCAATATGACTAGCGGTTTCACTGTTGGAATTCCTTTGGTGGTTGGACGCGACGTGAACGGTGTCGAAACCATTCGCTGGGTGCCGGTGGTCGAGGAAATTGAGAGCGACACGGCACCCGACCCCTTCAGGATCGATTCCGCACAACGCGGCATCGTCGCCCTGCGAATTAATTACCCCTTTCAATCAGCTTCAATGAGCAGTTTCCGGCCCAACGAAGCGGGGCCTTTCGAACCAACCGTCGGTTCGCCGAATCTCGCAAATGATGGTGGTGTGGTGGAAATTAATCCCACGGAACGACCTGGCGAGTTGATTAATCAACCGCTTATCGACGGTGACCTGTACGCGGGAACCTACGGCGGACAGTACGGCCTGGGAGCGCAAGGAGCCCTTGGGCAAACGGTGCGTCCGTACCGCCGCGTGATCTCTGCTCAAGCGATCTACCGCCGAGAGATTTTTG
>CAYZHQ010000225.1:0-6100 GCA_964477385.1 uncultured Pirellulaceae bacterium | reverse complement strand
GCCGTGAGACGGCCCATTGCCTATCTGGACAAACCCCTTTGGCGGAATTTGCCGGCTGACCTGGAAAATTGCCTTTACGCTTCCTTAACATTACGTTAACAATAAGTTAACAGACAAAACAGCGTTCCTGAGGTTGGGGCTTCCGTGACCCGTTGCGATTTGGCTAGCCACGGTTTCCATCGTGAGAACCGCGGCTAGCCGACGCGGCAAATCCAGAGTGGCTTGTCCAACGGATGTTAAGGGGGGGAGCGGATGGTGCTTGACGCGGACTTAATCTTTGCCGGCTGTTCGATGCTTGGTATCGCGGCAAGCCTGTTCGTTGGTGGCCGTTGGCTGGGACGCCGGGCTGGCAAAGCGGTCGGTCCGCTGGTCGTGTTGGGGCTGTTGGCGGCTACGGCATTTTCTTGGTTTGCGAGCGAACACTTATTCTGGGCAACGTTGATCCCGCTCAGCGGCGTGCTGTTGTGGAGCCACTGGACGCCGTTGCTTGTGGCTGCGGCGGCTGGGTTAACCGACGTCAACCCGTCGCTGCCTGCCCGCCGTCGACGGAGGCTTTCCTGCAGCTTGATCATGGTCGCTGGACTGCTGTTTTTGCATCCACTCCTGCGTGGCGTGGTCCGGCCGATCGTGGGCTGGGAAACCGCACGATGGCAAGGCGAAGACTGCATCCAGTCGCACTCGGCAACCTGTGGCCCAGCATCGGCAGCGACCTTGCTGCGGCATGTGCAGATCGACGCTTCGGAACGTCAACTCGCGGCGTGGTGTTTAAGCAGCCAGGACGGCACGTCCTCGTTAGGCCTGTATCGTGGATTGCTGCGAGCCACTGCAGATACGGACCTGCAACCGCAGCCCACAGCGACAAGCCTGCGAGAACTGGTGGAACGTCGGCAATTACCAGCCGTTGCCCTGGTGGAATTCCAGACCGCCCCACAGTCGTTACTGACAACCGGATTGTTTGGGCGTTCCGATTCACGGCACGCCGTCGTGTTACTGGGTCGCGACGCGAGAGGAAACTGGCGGGTCAGTGACCCTGCGGTGGGACGTGTCGTGTGGGATAACGACACGCTTGAGAGCCGGTTCACCGGACAAGCCTTGCATCTGAAATCGCGATCTCACAGCCCCAACCGAGCAATGGCGGGTGGCGTTGAGTAACTACCGAGACAATCACTGGAGCGGTTAGCGAAGGTGTTGCCAGCTTGATTGCCGCAAACTGTTTTCAAAAGCTTGGCAGGTGTTGGCTGAGGAACTGAACCAATCGTTGTCCGAGTGATTCACGGCTCCCATCGAGTTTCACAAAAGCGAGTTGTCCACAGCTTAGCAAACGGCTCTGCTCGGCGGTCAAGCCAATGAATCCATTGACGCGGGGTTCGCATAGCATGGGCTGCTCACCGGCCTGCTGCAGCGATGCCAACACGCCGCCATTGATCGCCAATAGTGCCGGATCGGGACTCCTCGAATCGGCTCGTGTTTCCAGACGCTGCAGGCGGGCTGTCCAAGCCTGCTGCCCATCGACGACCACCCGCAACGGTTGACCACACCACTGCTGAGTTTGCTGCGCACTGTGCTGGCTGATCGAGAGTTTCAGTCGCTTGGAATGTTCCCGTCCGATGACACCGATTTCTTGTCCCGCTTCCACGTAGGTTCCCCGCATGAGAGCCAACTGACGTGACACGACCGTACCGTCACAGGGAGCACACAGCACCAATCCATTCACGTCGGCTTGGCGTTCAGCGATTTGCTGCTGCAACACCGACTCACGCGTCAAGGCATCTTGCAGTTCCGATGACTTGCCCAACCACCTGGCAGCGTTGACTTCCTGTTGCACCTGAGCGAGGTGGCTCTCATTTTCCCATAACTGAAGCTGCAGCTCGTCGTTGCTCAGCGAGATGATCGGTTGGCCGGCCAACACGGATTGTCCATCGACCACGTGGATCGTTTCCACGAATCCCGACGAGCGTGTTCGCAGCACCGCGGGCGGATCGTATTCCACAATCGCAGGTGAAGCCCAAGATCACTCGGCGGGAATCGCCCACAGCGGCAGGATCAGCAGCAACAGCAGGCAACTGACGCGAAGTACCAATCGGATCGCCTGGAGTTCCCCCGCGGCATAGAGTTTGTAGAGGTAACGCAGCAGCGCGATCAGCGGCAGCAGCGCAAAGGAGCAAACACCGGCAATTGCGAATACGATTCCCGCACCTTCAAACAGCGCTGCGGCGGCAACGATCAGCCCCGTCACCGTGAAGACGCGATAGACCGCCGCGGAAAGGCCGTACAGACGAATCCAGGCGGGACGCGACGTCGGCAACTTCGGTGGCGACATCTCGAGTCCGAGTAAATAGCGTCCGCCGAAATAGCGTGCATAGCTTTGGCCGTAGCTGTACAGGTTATCGACTCCCGTGGCATCGGCGATCGCAAAGTAACCGTCGAATTTAAGCAGCGGGTTCAGGTTAAACAGCAGGGAGCTGACCGAGGCGAGCAGAACCACGTCGGCGGCCGCTTGTTGGAGCGGCAGCGAGTCGAGCAGGTTCCAAGCAAACAGCGCCACACCTGCCACGGCCAGTTCCGCAGCAATGCCCGCCAGGGTGACATGCAGTCGTTGCCAGCGGGAAGGAAAACGCCAACTCGAGGTGACGTTCACGTAGGCGATCGGCATGAGCAGGATCATCGCCAAACCGGCTTCGTTGACCTGACCGCCGTAGCGTCGACAGGTCGCCCCGTGGGCGATTTCGTGCAAGACCTTCAAGACACACCACACGACGGCCAACCACAACCACCGCCAAGAGGAAAACAAATTGTGGTAGCTGGCAAGGAAATCGGTCCACTGCCCGGTCATTTGCAGCACACCGGCAAGGCAGCAGCCAAGGCTTAACGGAATGGTGGCGGGATGGAACATCCAACCCAAATAGTGCACCACGATGGCCAACCAGCGATCAGGGTTGACCAGAGGGATTTTCCAAAAGAAAGCGGCCATCAACGGGTTTTGTCTCGCGGGCGTGGGCGCGGGCTTGGCTTCCGCCACCGCTTTGGTCAGCCCGTTGGCAGCCAACCATTTACACAGTCGCTCGACGTTCTCCACCGTCAACCGATCATCGGGGCTGTGCTGTGCCGATTGTTGATAGGCAGCCGAAATCGAAGCCGTTTCCATTAGCGCGGCGACAAACCGGGCCTCGGAAGGTCCCAACCGATAGTACTTGCCGCGTCCGACATCTTCGAGAACCGCGCGCTGGGGACCGTGATCATGCAACTGAAGCTCGACGCGTAAAGGAAACGCATCGGGCAACTCAGGCGATGATCCGGCGGGAGCGGCAGTCGGTTCCAACGATTTACCAACCTATTCCAATGCCGCACGGCGTTGTAGGGCTGATGAAACAAAATCCATCCCAACGCGCGATAGCCGGCGTGAATGCTGGCCGTTCCGCTCATACCTGGTCGCAACAAAGCATGAGGGTTCGCTAACTCGGCTTCGGCAATAAACACATTGGCGTTGTCGCGGATTTCGCTTCGCAGATGGATCCGCTGCAGCGTGGTTCGTTCGGGCTGTCCAGGCATAGCATCGAGACGCACAGTCACCTCCATCGTGTCCTCGATGCACGAGACCTGTTGTTCGGGTATCGCGACTTCCGCGATCAGTCGATCGAGACTGGCGATTTCAAAGAGGTTGTCACCTGCCGACAGCGGAGCGCCCTCGGATCGCTCCAAGTCGCCTGCCACAACGACACCGTTGATTGGCGAGCGAATCTCCAAGTGACTTTGTCGATTTTCAAACAGCTCAATCTGGCGTTGGAGGTGCGTCGTCTCGAGCCGCTCCAGTTCGGCCTTGGAGTGATCGCCCGTGGAGAGGGCGGCAAGCTGACGCTGTTCGGCTTGCCCCAGCTTGGTGCGCAGGACCGCCAGTTCCGTACGGATTTCACTCCCATCCATCGTCGCCAGCACTTGCCCCTGATAGACCTTCTCGCCGGCCATCACGTGCGACCGAAGTAAACGTGCATCAAAGGGTGCCGCGATGTAGCGGCGAGAAACCGGTTCACAGACGACGTTGCAATCCACCGCATGGGGCCAAGGAATCAGCCCAATCCCAACGATCACTACCAGACCGATCAGGTAGGCTTTGAAATGAGAGGCTTGCTCACGCAGGCAGGCTTTCGTCCTGTGCAAGCCTTGTACAAGGAGGTCGCGCCATGTCGGCAGGTCGCCCACAGCCGCGTCGGTGGCCTGAGCGTCGGTGGCCTGAGCGTCGCTCGATTGCTGCACAGGCTTCTCTGCTGCGGGTCCCGCGGGCCGCGACTGGCGACGTCGCTCCAGATCGACCACGTACCGCTGCACCGCATCGATTCGTTCATGGGCAGCCTGCTCATAGGAGCCGGTCAACTCACACGGAAAAACAACGGAGAGGCATTCATCGGGCAGATCCTGAAATGGCTGCGCCACCAGCAAACAGAGGCTTGGCGAAGAGAGCAGACAGGTTTTCTGTTCCTTGGCTCTCAGGGCACGGGCAACCAGATCCTGCGCGTTGGTCACGACAAAATCCGCAACCTGTGAGGAGGCACGGAGGACCTTCAGCGTTCCTCCCTCGGCGATTTTCCAATGGATGAAATCGCTCGCTCCGTGCTGATTCAGCAGTTGCTCGGGCGAGTCGGACAGGCTGTTTAGATGCGTGGTGGTTTCCGGATCGGTGCTGGGTGTCGCGACAGGTTCCGTACGAGACGTGGCGGACGAGGGCGCGTTGCGATTCGGGGCAGGAATGAGAACGCTGGGCATTAATGTTGCTCCATGGATATCCGAGACTGTAAAGGACTTTGAGACGGAAGCGGTGCGTTTGCTCCGGTGATCTGGCAACGTTCACCTGCGATTAACTCACCATCCGAGTTGTCGACTCGGACCTTGACCGTGTAGGTATTGGTTTCGCCGTTGGGAAACGGAGAAATGTATTCCACGGTTCCCGTCACACGTCGGTCGGCCACCATGAACAACACTTCGATTTGTTGCTCGCGAGTGAGGTTGTGGCGGTAGTGCCTCGGAACCAGGAATTCGATCGACAACGTATCGAGGTCAGCGATCGTACAGACGGTCGCATCTCCGGGTCCGGTGTGTTCACCGAGCTGCTTGTTGAACGACATCACCACACCGTCGAACGGTGCACAAATAGAAAACTGCCTGGACTCCGCCACCAGCCGCGCATAGTCGGCCGCTTGCTGAGCGAGTCTCTCTTGAGCGCGCTGCACGCCGGCAAGGGCGACGGCTCGGTCCTCTTCCGCTTGCAGCAGCTCCACCGCTGTTGCGTGCTTTCGCTCTGCAAGTTCACGGATTCTCCTCAGGCGTGTCGTTTGTGACGCCAGTTCGGCTTGTGTGGCCTGTAGCTCTCCTAACGAATCTTTTGCGATTCGTGCTAATTCAAGTTTCTTGTCATGCACGGAGCGATCGAGTGTGACGATGCAATCTCCTTGTGCGACACGGTCGCCTGCGCGGACTTCTAGCGTTTGTATGATCCCCGAAATCGGCGACGCAACATTCGAGATACGATAGGGCTGGCTGAAACCGGGGACCTTATATCCATCGTTGAACGTCGTAAATTGCGCAGTACCAAGCGAAGGCGAGGCGATTGTCCAAGCAATCAACCACAATACAGACGAGCTCTTCGGTAGGCTCGTGGAGACGGACATAGGTTCCTCTGTTCTGAATCGCAGGTGCATCTAGGGGCTGAGCATCTACAGGTAACGTAGGTTGCCTCTACGCCACTGCGAGCCATTTTGCACAAAATGTGTGCGCATCCCTGCAACAGTTCTTCTGGATGAAACTACTAAGCCGGTTTGCAGGAATCAATCCACAGAAACGGTCCACGGCTAGCGTCTGAGGTTCACGGCCAGCGCTAGCTTGGTTGAAATTCGGGGTTGGGGCGATTTGGAATTGCGCAGAATGGGTTCGCTTCAATGGCGAAGCCATGGCAGGTTGTAGCCACGGACGTGAGTCCGTGGTGACAACCTGCGTGGAAGCGCAAGTCGCAAAGCGACGGCAGGAATCGCATGCTGTGCCAGGCGTTTCCTAGGTCACGGCAAACGCACACTAAGCCCTTGGTATGCCAAGGACTTGCGCTAAGTAGTCA
>CAYZHQ010000224.1:3877-6219 GCA_964477385.1 uncultured Pirellulaceae bacterium | reverse complement strand
TGAAGACCCGTTGGCCATTGCGGTTGGTCACCATTTCGTCGAGCGTCCAATCGGCCGCCAGCAGCCTTTCGCTGCCGAGCAAACTGACACACAACCCAAGTCCCCAGGCCAGTGAGTTCAAAGCAAATTTCTGAAAGCAGACAATAAGGCTCATTGAAGCTACCTCTCAGCCATCACAGGGGAGCGTGAACAGCAGACGCGCGCCCGCTTTCGAAGATTTAGTTTACACCCGCAATTTTGGATTTGCTGAACGCAAGCGGACTGAAATCCTGTTAAGCTGCAATTCCGCCTTCCGCTGTCGCCCACAGCCCGCCCATCCTTCCTTCCTTCCCGCATTTCGCGAGCATCTAATGGCAAAGCCATCCCTCCCGCGACGCACATTTTTGAAAGCTGCTGGTGTCTCTGTCGCAATCCCGCTGCTCGAATCGCAAATCCTCCGAGCCGAACGACCGGTGGACGAGGCCGCGATTGCCAGACCGACCGGACCCGCGAAACGGTTGGTCTGTGTAGGGACCTATCTTGGGTTTCACCAAGCCGCTTTTTACCCCACACAAGCGGGCCGTGATTACGAAACGCCGGAACTGCTCGAACCGGTGGAGCACCTGCGTGACCAATTCACCGTCTGCTCGGGACTCGATCACCGGGCAGGCAACGGCCACAAAAACTGGAGCACCTTTTTGACAGGCAATCGTCTGGACCAGATTTCGCTCGACCAGCTCGTTGCCGAACAGATTGGCCAAGCCTCACGCTTTGAATCGCTTCAGCTCAGTGCGGGAAAAGTCAGCCGGCCGATGAATTTTAATCGGGAGGGAATTGCCTTACCGATGATCGAACGTCCGAGTGTGCTGTACAAAACGATGTTTGCCTCGCCCGAGGATCAGCAGCGAATCGATTACCTGCTGACCAGCGGACAAAGCGCTCTCGACCAAGTCCTCGAAGAAGCCAAGCAACTGCGAGCGAGTGTCAGCAGCGCGGATCGCAAGAAACTGGATGAGTATTTTTCAGCCGTTCGCGATGTCGAACGCCGGCTTCAGAAACAACGTGTCGGTGTCGATGCTCCGGTCCCGGTTGTCGATTACGAACCGCCTGCCTTCGATCCCATCGCACCGACGCTGATGCTGGAATGCGAAGAGGTCATGTATGAACTGATGGCACTAGCGCTACAGACCGATTCAACGCGTGTCATCACCATGAATATCGGCGGACTGGGGCAGGTCTTTACGCTAGACGGCCGAACGTTGCGGGCCGGCTACCACGCTTTATCCCACCACGGCAATGACCCCGATAAAATCCGCGACTTGGTACGTGTGGAACGGGAACACATGCGGTGTGTTGCGAGGTTTCTGGAGAAACTGCAGCAAACGACCGACGCCGCAAACCGTCCGTTGCTCGATTCAACGATTGTGCTGGTCGGAACCGGCATGGGGGATGCGAGCCGGCACTCGAACCAAGACTTGCCAACCTTCGTCGCCGGCGGTGGTCTGAAACATGGACAGCACATCGCCATCGATCGCAAACAGGCGACGGCCGAGACACCGCTACTGGGCGACCTGTACCTGACATTAATGCAGCAGTTAGGAATGGAAGTCGACACCTTCTCCAATGCCAGCCGAAATATGAACGAATACCTGCTCTAGCATCGGTCGTCCTATCGACTCGCTTCCCAGCATCTCTTTTTCTGTTCGGACAACCATGGCGATTTTCTGTTCCTGCTTGCGAACCGTAGTCCTGAGCCTCGGGTACCTGCTGCTGATCGCTGCTCCCACGGCCGCGGCAGAGGGTTTCCCTGAACGCTTTTTCGATGCCCACTGCTTCGATTGCCACAGCGGAAAGGAGGCAAATGCCGACATCCGACTCGATGACGCGGCACAGCGTGATTGGTCCCGGCCAGAAACGGTGCTGTTTTTCGAACAGGTGCGCAATGCGATCCGCGCTGGCCGCATGCCTCCGGAAGAGGCCGCACAGCCAACCGATTTGGAACGGTCCGCAGCCACCGACGCTTTACACACATTGTTGCTGGAGCATTCCGACACCGGCGGGACGCTGCTGCGAAGGCTGAGTCATCGCGAATACGAAAACAGCATTGCCAGCCTCTTCTCGATCGATTTCCAACTGCCGACGGGCTTTCCCACCGATCCGCCGGAGCACGGATTTGATAACGCCGCCGAAGGGCTGGTCATCTCCGGCCCCCTGATGGACGCCTACTTGCAAACGGCGGTGGCGGTCGCCGATCAGATTTTACCACCGCCTCGCACACCGGTTGCGACGACCATCACCAACATCGACGCGAAGGAATTAGTCATCAGCTATTCCTCGGGGGCGGTCATCGACGGCGCGATGCG
>CAYZHQ010000224.1:0-3777 GCA_964477385.1 uncultured Pirellulaceae bacterium | reverse complement strand
CTGTACTTTGCCAATGCACCTTTGGATGGCGACAAAGGGGATGCGAAATCGTTTGCTGCGGTGCTGCAAAAAATGTTCGACAATGACCCTCGGCTGCAGGCCGGTTGGTTAGAAGTCAAGCATGCCTCGGGACTTCGAGGTGGCCTGGGCTGGGACCGTGTCAAAGCGATCCGCGACTCCGCCGAGCTCGATCTTGCGGCGATCGACAGCAGTCCCTCTCAAGTGGAAAAGCTGATCAAGAAAATGATCGCCAATCCCGGCCTGTACGTGGAAACGGTGATCTATCAATTCTTTGAGGAAGGTCCGGCCCTGCAGATTCACGAAGTGGTGATCGAAGGTCCACTGCAAGTCTTGCAGACTGCGAGAGAGAAGCGCCAAGCCGTACAGACGGAGCGTTTCCTTGGATCGCGCGATGAACTATCCGAGCCAGCCTCCCTGCGACGCTTTCTAGACCGGTATCTAACCACTGCCTTTCGACGCCCCGCCAGCGACACCGACATCGACCGATACACCACCTTGGTGACCGAGCACGTTGCTCAAAACCATTCGCTCGAGGAAGGGCTACACCTCGCCATTCGCACCTCATTGATGTCGCCTCAGTTCCTCTATCGCGGACATCGCTCCGGCCGACTGGATGACTTTGATCTTGCCACGCGATTGGCCTATTTCTTGACCAGCGGACCGCCTGATGCCGAACTGATGCGCGCGGCAACCAGTGGCGAACTGACTCAGCCCGCGTCCCTCGAGAAACACGCGCGACGATTGCTGAAAACGGACGCACACCGTCGCTTCGTTTCCGATTTTACTGCGCAGTGGCTGGGAATCGAGGACCTTGAAGAACGGATGCCCGACGCACTGTGGTTCCCCAAATTTACCGATCAGCACCGGACGGCAATGATCGAAGAGACCGAACGGTTTTTTGAAGAGATCCTGCAACAGAACCTGCCGCTGGAAACCTTCATCCGTCCCGATTTCACTTTCCTGAATCAAGCTTTGGCACGTGACATTTATGGACGCGACGACGTCAAGCAGAAAGGAAAACTGATTCGGGTTCCAGTTTCTCCAGACAGCCCCCACGGAGGCTTGCTTGGCCAAGCCAGCGTGATGATGGCCACTGCCAACGGCGTCGAGACACAGCCGGTCGCCCGCGGCGTATGGGTGCTGGAAAACATCCTCGGCGATCCGCCACCACCTCCACCCGAGGCGGTGCCTGCCCTGACGCCCGATACACGCGGAGCCAAAACGATCCGAGAACAATTGGCCGCTCACCGGTCGGATGCGAGCTGCGCTGGTTGTCACGCGCGAATCGATCCGCTGGGTTACGTGTTGGAAAACTTCGACGCCATCGGTCGCTGGCGGACCCACTATCGTGTCGCCAGCGAGAACCCGAAAGGCAAAATCAGTTTGCGTGAAGGCGCCAAAATCGATGCCATGGGGAACTTCCCAGGCGGAAGAAAGTTTCACGATATTCATGACCTCAAGCGGCATGTCGTGGAGCACATGGATCCGTTCGCCAATTGCTTGTCGGAAAAGCTACTCACCTATGCAACCGGTAGAACGCTCCGTTATGCCGAACGAGCCGAGGTCGAGCAGATCGTTGCATCGGAGCTGAGCAAGCAGGCAGGCTTTCAGGACTTGCTGATCGCCTTGCTGCACAGCGACGTGTTTCAAACCAAGTAGACATTGAGCATCGTCTTTGCGCATGGAGCCGCCTGCGATGCGATTGACTGTCGCGCCGAGACGGAACAGATGAGAGCGGCTGATCGCTCGACCTAGCAGAAAAGCTCCTTCGCATTAACGGCGGGGAACGTTCCATTAGCTCAGCTCCTGCTCGCCGCGACCTCCTACCCGGCGCGCTCTGCTCGCGGCACGAATCGAAAAGCTTTTCATTTTTTCCTTGACTTGCTGTCTCTGTAAGGGGTAACTTCAATCCCGCAAGACCTAGGCAGTGACCAGTGACGTCGCTTTACCGCGTTGACGGTGGCTGCCTGACTTGGGCTTTTCCACTTCTCCTGTTCATCAAGCTGGCGGCTAGCAGGCTAGTGACTGCGCCCGTCAACGGGGCTTGCGGCGATTATTGACATCCTGTCTGGGGTGCCAAACCTATTCATTATCTCATCAAAGAGGTTCACAATGTCATCTTTTCGTCGTAGAGGGTTCACCCTCGTGGAGTTGCTAGTTGTCATAGCAATCATTGGCGTCCTGGTCGGCCTGCTGCTGCCCGCCGTTCAGGCGGCTCGCGAAGCTGCCAGACGCATGCAGTGCGGAAACAACATGAAGCAGTTGGGGTTGGCACTGCACAACTACCATGATGCCAACAACAAGTTTCCCACGACTCGTCGCAACAACGGCTGGGGATTTTCGATCTACTACAGCATGTTGCCTTTCTTTGAACAGCAATCGCTGTTTGAGAACCTGACCGCCAATGGTCCGCATCCCGCTTGGTTGGGCCACAACAGTGCGGCGGCCCTTCAAAACCGCAACGCCATTCGCGGTGTCTCTCTGTCGGTGCTGCATTGCCCATCGAATCCGATGGACCAAAACCGCAATCCCGGTGGCGGTGCCACGACCACGTTCCCGTCCTACGTTGGGATTGCTGGTGCGGTCGACGAAGACAAAGTTGGCGGCGCCGCGCCGCCGGCGCTTGGAACCGCAGGCGATACCGACGAGTTCCAAGAGCAGCGCAACCGTCCGGGGGCGAACTGCTGTGGTGGGAATAACAACAACGGCATGCTGTCCTCCGGGGGAACTTTTCCCATCAACGATTTCTTGGCGTTCCGCAATCTGCTCGACGGGACGTCCAGCACCCTCGCCATTGGCGAAACCGCGACTTGGATGCTGAACAATGGCATCAAAGTGGATCCAAGAGGCCGCCATGGTTGGCAGATGGGAACCGACGGTGGTGGTCGAATTACAAACTGGAACGGCCCCTCAAACCGTCAGTTCAATGTGACCAGCGTTCGCTATCCCGTGGGCACCAAAAACTGGAACCTACCGGGGGTTGGCAATAATAACGGCCCCAATACACCGCTGTTGTCAGCTCACACCGGCGGCATCCAAACGGTGTTTGCCGATGGCAGCGTCCACTTCATCACCGACTCGATTTCCCTACCGCTACTCAAAGCGTTAGTCACGCGAGACGACGGACGGGTTGTAAGTGAGTATCCGTAACCGGCGACTGCCACAGGTGCCCCGGTTTCACGCCGGCAATCCAATACAGCAGCGATGATAAACCGACGCGCAAGTTTTGAAGTTGCGCTTTTTTGTTAACCCGACGCGTAACGGGCTGTTGATTTAATCTCAAATGACGAACAAACATTAGCTATTTGGGCGCTGGCCCCGGTTCTGTGGCGACGAAACCGTGGCTAGCGCCAAAACGGCTGATTAAATCAACAGCCTGGTAAGCGAGGGATAACGCTTATTGACTCATTCCTCGCTTATGGGTCGCTATATGAAGTCGTCAAACTAGCGCCGCACCGCTGATGAACCGACGAAACAGGATCGTGATGCTCCATCAGTGTGCGGCTAGGTGCAATGTTTATCTTTCCACACAAAGTGAGGTCTTTCCATGACTAAGGTATTCGGCCTGTTGGCCTTATCGGTTTCCCTGGTGTTTTTTACCGGCTGCGGGGCCTCCAAACCGACAGGCACGCTAACCGGTACCGTGACGGATAAGGATGGAAACCCCGTTGCCGCTCAAATTTCCTTCAAGGGTGAAACTTCAACCGCCAGCGCAATGAGCGACCCCACTTCGGGTGCCTACACGCTGATGGATGG
>CAYZHQ010000223.1:0-6354 GCA_964477385.1 uncultured Pirellulaceae bacterium | reverse complement strand
GCAACATACGGCAACAGCCAATTTGCCAAAAACATCGCGATCTGGAAGTTTTTGCTCAACGCCACCCTGCCGGCCCCCTTTATCTGCTTATAATACGGATCCTACCTATTCCCTGCCTTCCTCTATGCTGACGTACTTTACAAGTCATGATCATGAATCCCTCCCGTCTGCGGCATCTGGCCGCTGGTGCTGCCTGCACCTGTTTGTTTCTCGCCCTTTGCTCCTTGCCCGCTCACGCCGAAACGCCAGCGTTTGAACTAAAGCGTGGCGAGCATGTCGCGATCATCGGAAACACGATGGCCGACCGCATGCAGCACGATGGCTGGCTGGAAACCTACTTGCAAGCGATGCATCCCGAACTGGAACTGACCTTCCGGCATCTCGGTTTCTCCGGGGATGAAGTCAAGACTCGGCCACGATCGGATAACTTTGGTAACGCCGATCAATGGCTCAGCAAAGTCGGTGCCGACGTCGTGTTTTGTTTCTTTGGCTACAACGAAGCGCTGCGCGGCGAAAGTGGACTGGAAGGATTTCAACGCGATCTGGCCGACATGATCGACGGCATGCGGGCACAGAAGTACAACGGGAAATCGGCACCGCGGATCGTTGTCGTATCGCCGATCACCCATGAAGACTTGAACAGTCCTCACCTCCCCGACGGCACGGAGAACAACGTCAAACTGGCGATGTATACCCAGGCGATGGGCGATGTGTGTGCCGAAAAGTCGGTGCCGTTCGTCAATGTGTTCGACCCGACACGTGAGCTTTACGCAAATAGCGACGAGCCGCTGACCCTCAACGGCATTCACTTGCTGGAAAACGGAAACAAAGCGGTCGCTCAGGTCATCGTGAAGGAACTGTTTCCCGGCCGTGTGTTGCCGACTGATGTTGAAAAACTTCGTCAAGCGGTGCTCGATAAGAACTACCACTGGTTCAGTCGCTATCGCGTGGTGGACGAATACAACGTCTTCGGTGGTCGCTCGAAACTTGCTTGGCATGGCCAATCGAATGCCGATGTGATGAATCGCGAAATGGAAATGTTCGAGGTCATGACGGAGAATCGTGATCGTCGCGTTTGGGCGATTGCTCAAGGGGGCGACTTGAAGGTGACGGACGACAATCTGCCGCCGGCTCTCGAAGTCCAGACCAACAAACGCGGGCCGCTGCCCGATGGTTCATGGCCGTACCTCGGTGGTGTCGAAGCGATCGAGAAGATGACCGTTGCCGAAGGGATGGAGGTCAATCTGTTTGCTTCCGAAGAGCGTTTTCCTCGCTTGGTGAATCCGGTTCAAATGGCAGTCGATACCGACGGCCGCTTGTGGGCGTCGGTCTGGCCCTCCTACCCGCACTGGAACCCCGAAGGACCCCGTCGCGATGCGCTGGTCATCATGCCGGACGAAGATGGTGACGGACAAGCCGACGAGTTGATTGTCTTTGCGGACGAACTGAACAGTGTCACCGGTTTCGAATTTTGGAACGGAGGCGTGTTGGTTGCCGCCCCGCCAGAAATTTGGTTCTTGAAGGACACCGATGGCGACGACAAGGCGGACCAGAAAATCCGAATGCTGCAAGGGGTTTCGAGCGCCGACACGCATCACTCGGCAAACGCCGTGTTGATCGGACCAGACGGTTGGATGTATTGGTCGCGAGGGATCTTTAATATTGCCAATTTCGAAACGCCCACCACAACATTCCGCAGTGGCGCTTCGGGTGTGCATCGCTTTAACCCGCGCACCTTTGAATTCGAGTTCCATTTTCCGATCGGACCGAACCCGCACGGCGATGTCTTTGATCGCTGGGGTTACCAGTTCGCCAACGACGGCACCGGCGGCACGGGCAGCTATGTCAATCTCGGCAAAGGAATCGGCAACAAGAAGTGGTTCAAAAAACGCGTTCGTCCAGTGGCAGCTACGGGTATTTTGTCCAGCGGCCACTTCCCGCCGGAAAACGAAGGTAACTTTTTGATCTGCAACACCATCGGTTTCCTCGGCGTGTTGCAACACGAAGTCGAGTTTGATGGTGCCGATATTACGGCCACGGAAATCGAGCCCATCCTCTACTCTTCAGATCAAAATTTTCGCCCCAGCGACGTGGAAGTCGGTGGCGATGGAGCGCTTTACGTTTCCGACTGGCATAACACGCTGATCGGCCACATGCAGCACAACATGCGCGATCCAAACCGTGACCACGAGCATGGCCGGATCTATCGGGTGACTGCGAAAGGTCGCCCGTTGACCAAGCCCGCGAAGATGAAAGGCCAACCGATCGCGGAGGTCTGCGAAAACTTCTTCGCCATCCAAAACAGCACCCGTTATCGGGCACGGCTGGAACTGAGCGGACGCGAAACGTCGGACATCGTGACGGCCGTCAGTGCGTTTGCCGATTCGCTGAACCCCAAAGTCGCCAAGCGTGAACGGAACGAAGCTCAGGCGCTGCTTGAATGTTTGTGGGTGTTCGAAGAACATCGCGTTCCCCATTTGCCATTGGTTCAAAAAACGTTCCAAGCCGACGAACCGCGGGTGCGTGCGGCTGCCATCCGAACCCTGGGGCACTGGGCCGGACGCATCGAAAACTGGCAGTCGACGTTGCTTGCCGCCGCTCGGGATGCTTCGCCTTTGGTGCGTGCCGAAGCGGTCAAGGCGGCAGTTGAATTCGGGGATGTGGCTTCGGCCGATGTCATTTTCGAAGTGGCAACGCGACCGACCGATGCAGAGCTCGATACCGTGCTGGCTTATGCCAAACGTTCGATCGACGTTGATGCCATCGTTCGCGAAGCGCTCGCCAAAGGGATCGAACTGAGTCCCGCCGCGAACGCTTACGTGCTGCGAAACGCATCGATCGACGATCTGTTGAAGCTAGAGAAAACGGCCGCCGTCCAGCGCGCTATCCTCAGCCGTCCAGCGGCATCGGCCGATCAGTTGGCCAATGCTTTGGCCGGCTTGGCCACGGCGACGAATCAGTCGCCGCTGAACGTCCTGATGGAACTGATCGCCGAGGCTCGGCAGAATTCCGCAGGTAACGTCATCGGACTTGGACGCCTGCTGGTCAACCAATCGCCCGAGGATCTGCAAGCCGTTCGTCGCGAGATCGAATCGATTGCCACGACGGGCGAAACTCCCGAGCTGAAACGCTTGGGGTATGCCGCTTGGGTCGCCGCCGCCGGTCCGGGAGATGCCTTCTTGGCCGCTTCGAAAAGCAAAGACAGCTTGCGAGATTTCTTAGACGCCGTTCCGACGGTCGACCCACGCGTGCGAGGGCAACTGTTTTCTAAAGTCCTCCCGCTGATCGAGACGCTGCCGACGAACCTACAAGCCGAACAGCAGGGTTCGCAGTTGCAGCAGTCGGGTGTCGCGGTGGAGTACTTCTACCCCAGCGCCTCCAACGTCGCGATGGAAACGCTGGACAAGATGGAACCCAAGGCGACCGGCATCGTGCCTCAGATCGTGATGAATGTGCCGCAGCGGAAGGAGGCCGACCGATTTGCTTTGCGTTTCACCGGAAATGTCTTCGCTCCTAAATCGGGCAAGTACACCTTCTCGATCGCTTCGGATGATGGCTCGCGGATCTACCTCGATGACAATCTACTGGTCAATCATGACGGCTTGCACGGAATGTCCGAAAAGAGTGCGTCGGTCGAACTGGCAGCCGGAATTCACAAGTTGGTGGTGACCTACTTTGACAATGGTGGAGGAGATGGTTTGCAGGTTACCTGGGCCGGCCCCGGTTTTGAAAAGCAACCCATTGCAGCCGATAAATTATCCGTTGCCGGTGGAGAGACGCTGCATGACGTGGCGATCCGAGCGCTGACGGCAATTTCAGGCTTTGAGTCAGAAAAGTTCACCGCACTCGCTTCGCTGATCGCCAAGGGACAGCATCGAGAGGCCGCCATCAAGGCCCTCGCGACAATTCCCGTCGATGCGGTCTCGGCCAATGGAGTTCGACCGCTTGTCGACAATCTGATTGGTTACCTCAGCGAACTGCCGCCACGTTATCGAACGGGACCATCGGGGACCGAAGCGGTTCAGTTGGCCAAATCGCTGGCGACGAAATTGCCCGCCGAGCTGGCAAAGTCGGTTGAAAACCGCTTGCAGAATCTCGATGTGCGCGTGATCGCCATCGGCACCGTCTCGCATCGCATGATCTACGACAAAGAACAGATCGTTGTGCAGGCTGGCAAGCCGGTCGAGTTTCGGTTCAGCAATACCGATGCAATGCCACACAACTTTGCCATCGTGACTCCAGGATCGCTGGAGGAAGTCGGTGAACTGGCCGAAGCGACCGGTCGCGAAGCCGACGCCATGGACCGGCATTACATTCCTGTTAGCAACAAGGTGTTGCTGGGCAGCAAGCTGTTGCAGCCGGGCGAAAATCAAGCCCTCAGCTTTGACGTCCCCAGCGAACCGGGCGTCTATCCGTATGTGTGCACCTACCCTGGACATTGGCGACGCATGTACGGTGCGCTGTACGTTGTCGAGGACCTGGAGGCTTACCAAGCGAATCCGGACGGTTACTTGGCTTCGGCAAAGTTGGCCATCAAAGATGAGTTGCTGAAGCAAATGAATCAATTGCACGAGTGGACGGTCTCCGAATTGGCTGCCGACATTGATCCGCTGCCAATGGGACGGTCGTGGGACGTCGGTCGCGAACTGTTCAAGGTCGCAAGCTGTGCCGGTTGTCACCAACTCGCGGGCGAAGGGAGTGTCTTTGGACCCGACCTTGCCAAACTGGAAGACAAAAAGCACACAATGGCTGCCCTCCTCCAATCGGTAGTGGAACCATCCAAGGAGATCGACGAGAAGTTCCAGTCGAACCTCTTTGTTTTGGATGACGGTCGGACCATCACCGGTATGATCACGGCGGAGAACGCCGATCAAATCGAGGTGGTTATCAACCCGTTGGCCAAGGACAAACCGACGGTGATCCTGAAGGAAGAAATCGTTGCCAGCAAAAAGTCCCCCGTTTCTCAAATGCCGCAAGGCTTGCTCGACAAGCTCTCGCGGGAAGAAATCCTGGACTTGCTGACTTACGTTTACGCCAAGGGTGATAAGAAACATTCGCTGTACGGCGAACACCATCACCACTAAACGTGCCGACGGTCATTGACTCGCAGCCGTGCGACCTCGCCCGTGGCGGTCGCACGGTTTAGGAGGTGTTGAATGACCAGCTTGTGCGTTACTCGCCCTTCGAGGGTGGCGTTTGAACGAAGGTGTGGGTTGGCGCGGCGGTGGCCTTCATCCACCATGGCCAAACGCCGTTCGCAAAGCGTCGAACGCCTGTTAGGATCGTGCGACAAAAAAGTGTCGGGTACCTTTTGCGTGGAACTCGCCCTTCGGGTGCTTCGCACAAAAGATACCCGACACTTATTTTATCGCTCATTGCTTAATGCCGTCGCGATCCATTTATCAGCCCGTTCAAGGATGAACCTCACGTGGCCCAGAAGAAACCGAAGTTCTACGTCGTTTGGCAGGGCCGTAAGCCGGGCATTTATTCGTCGTGGGCAGCTTGTCAGGCGGAGATCAACGGGTTCTCCGATGCCAAGTACAAGTCCTTTCCGACATTCGCTGCCGCCAAGGCGGCCTATGGCGACAACGCCGATCAGCACTGGGGAAAAGGCGGGTCGAGCCGAAAAAAGACGGCCACACCGCAGCACGATCGAGAAGACCTGCCGGGACTGGGCGTCGACATGACGGCATGGTGTGTGGATGCGGCTTGCAAAGGAAATCCAGGCGAGTTGGAATATCAAGGCGTCGAGCTTTCTTCGGGGATTCATCTTTTTCACCAAGGCCCCTATCCCGAGGGGACCGTCAACATCGGTGAGTTTCTAGCGATCGTCCATGCCCTGGCGCTGCTCGACCATGCTGGTCAACCAGACACCGCTATCTATTCGGATTCACGAATCGGTATGAGCTGGGTCCAGCAAGGTAAGTGCAAAACGAAACTTCCCCCGTCGGCAGCGAATCAGAAACTTTTTCGTCTGATCGCCCGCGCCGAAAAATGGCTCGCCGAACATCCGCTGACCAACCCAATCTTAAAGTGGGAAACCAAACGGTGGGGAGAAATTCCGGCCGACTTCGGACGCAAGTAGTCGCGAACTGGCAATTGCAAGCCTGGCTCGGAGAGACGTGGCTATGTGCTTCGTTAAATGGCATTGCGGTTTAACGAAGCGAGCCGTAATGCTTCTACGGCGTGCTTTACTAAGCAGGCAGAGTGGAGTCATTCGGTAAATGAGCCGCCTTGGCGATAGCCGCGGTTTCTGAATTTAACCGTGGCTAGCCCTGATGATTGATAACCCGACGCGTCAGCGCGGGATCCCCGATAAATCCCTCGCTCACGCATTTTGAAGTTGCGCTTTTT
>CAYZHQ010000222.1:0-6368 GCA_964477385.1 uncultured Pirellulaceae bacterium | reverse complement strand
GGTCTGCCGGAAACCCAACGGCTCGAGATTCTTTGATCTGTTCGGGTGCCATGAAAGCCAACGTGCCCCGTATCGAACGCTCATTGGTCAATTGCGATATTCCCGAATCGACCACAATTTTTGCCAGACCGAAATCTGCAAGCTTGACCTGCAGTCGATGGCCCTCGCGGAACGCCAGCAGATTCGCAATCTTGACGTCACGATGAACGATGCCTTCGCGGTGTGCGTGATGCAACGCTTGCAGCAGGCGAGAGATTACCCAAGCTGAGGTGCGAATTCGAGCCTTCGGTTTGAGGGTCGTCATCGTGCTCAGAAGGTCAATCGTTGGCAAATACTCCATCGCCAAGAAAGGTTGGTCGTCGTGAAATCCCATTTCATAAGCACGGACGATTCGTGGATGTTTTAAGCGTAGGATCAGCTTGCTCTCACGGGAAAACAACGATAGCTGCTTCTTGCTTGGTTTTCCGCCGGCCCGGATCAGCTTGATCGCGACCGTGGCCCCCGACTCGCTTTGGACGGCACGATAAACGGTTGCCATGCCGCCCTGGCCGATCATTTCAAGCAATTGGTAATTGGAAAATGGACGCGGCAGTGCTTGGCGTTTGTCGATCTCATCCTCGTGCCAGGACAAATCCGCACCGGGGCCATCAATCGTTTCCTCCAAGTCATGGGTGACACCCGCGCCACTTGGGCGCTGGGGATTTCTCGATATTTTACGCGGATGGACTCCATCGGGTGACACTTGAGTCGGCGTCTTCGGGGCTGTAATCCGAGTCGTTTTCTTCTTCCGCGGTCCACCCGTCACGTGTGTCGAACCATGCGAGTGCGAAGGGGACGGCTTTTCGGATTGAACAGGCTTACTGTCACCATGATTGGGGATACTCAGCAGCGACAGTTGGAGCTCCGACTGTCCAATCGCAATCACATCGTCCGGACGCACCGTACCCGACTGGACACGTAAACCGTTCAACCAGGTGCCGTTGGAAGACTCCAAATCCGTCACATGCAGCTGGTTTCCATCGATCTCCATCTTGCAGTGAACCCCGGAAGCCCCGTCGTCGTCCGGTAACCGCAAATTCGCAGGCGGTCGCCGCCCAATCGTGACCGGATCTACTATCTGTACCGTCCATGATTCTCCCGCATGCGGTCCCGCGATCACCTCGATACGAACCGAAGGTTCTTTCCGCGCGGGAATCATTTCGATTGTTTGATCAGCCATCGTCAGTCGAAGTTGCTGCAGGGCGTGCAGGCAGCCCTTCGTGATTGCAAAGATGATATTTACTCAACGGCACCCTTGAAATCTGGAAACCGTTTGAAAAAGGGAGCAAGGCCTGCGGCTGTAACACCGGTGTTAACGACATTCAAGCGGATCAGCCTTTCGGAATCAATAAGTTGCAAGATGGCCGCATCATCAATAGATGTGTGATTAAATTCGGCCGATTCAAGCGAGGGCTGACGCTTGAGCTGTGAAAGCCCCGTTCCCGTGATCTTCGTAGAACCAAGAGAGATTGATCGAAGCGATTGTAACTCGGGAAGTTTTGATAAAGCATCATCCGTTATTGCGGTTCCATATAGCGAAATACCTTTCAATTTTTGCAAGCCAGCAAGTTCATTTAGCGTTGCGCCTGTGATGCCACTGTTACTTCCCAGTTGGATGTCCTCGAGACTCCTGATTCTTCCCAAATGCACAAGATCTTCATCCCTCACGTCACTGCCCCAAAGCATGGCGGTACGTAGCCGCTTCAATTTCCCCAATGCCTCGAACCCTCTACGATCGAGACCAGGACATACATTGCTCCAGTAATGAACGAGGGAAGAACTGTGTTTGGCGATGAGTTCCCCGATTTCCGGGCTTAACTTTGCTGATCGAAACTTGATCGCCTGCAACCCTTTGGCTTGAAACAAAGGGGAAATCTGCTCCGCATCGAAGCTCGTGCCATTAATCGCAAGCCTCTTCAGTTGGTGCCCAGGTTGCATCCCCGATAGACCCTTCCATGTTTGGTAGTTTCCTCCTTCGATTTGAAGCGATCGTAATTCCGACATATATGGCACCAGTGTCAAGGTGTCATCGTTTCCTTTTTTAATCTCGAAGTGTCGAATTTCATTGTCGAAATCGAAAAGTTGTTTGACCCCATCATCGACTTGTAGCCCATGTCCCAAAGAAATGGTACGAATTTCAAACGGCTCAGCTGGTAATGAAGTATCGTTGCGGTTGAAATGAAAAACAAAGCGGTCCGCTGTCGCTAGGACAAACGCCGCTTCCACGTCGACTAAAAACTCTGCAAGCCGCCGATTTTCCTCCGGCGCAGTCAGCTGATATATCGGTAGGTTCTGTGGTTCGCCGAATTCGATCACTGGATAGCGGAGCCAATAGTCAATCGACCGATAAATTCCGTCGGGACTGATGTGGGCATTTGTATTCTTAACCGTGCTTAACGGCACGCCAATCATTTTCAGATCGGTAGCCCAAACTGCATGCGTGTAAACATCGCCGCGCCTGCTTTGCCAAACGCCGTTGATGTTGGCAACTCCCGTCCAGGAATATCCTTTCAGGTGCAGACTCAGTGCCGTAGCCTCCTCTTGCGACTCAACCGTAACCAAACGCCCCCCTATAACATTCGCTAGATCCTTCGCGGCCTCGAGGGTGACAGGTATCGGGCCGAAATAATATTTCCTCCCAAGCAGTTCAACGGCTTCCGCCCTCGTATCGTCCCCGCACCGCTTGGACCATGCGTCGCTGAGATCGGAATCGGAAAAGACGAAATGGTCGGCAGTTACGTGGTCTGGCCCTAGTGTGCCGTCATCGGCAATCTCTAGCGTTGCGGTTTTGCCAAGGTAATCGCTGACGTCCATCGCAATCGGGGCGAGTCGGTCAGATGGAGTGGCCGCATCCCGTTCACCGGTGAGCACAACATCTCCGTCAACGATCAGGCGAACGTACTCGACTCGACCCGCACCCATAAAGTTGATGTAACGTTGGTGAAGGGTAAACGTCGGACTTGTTAATTTGCCTGTGAACTTTGCGGAACACGCACCGTTGGACGCATAGAAGGAATCTGCGACAAACTTCCCGTTCATTGGCCAAGGATGATGCGCAAAACGATCGTTTCGATGGGCTGTCAAGAGAGAACTTCTGGGGTTATTTCCGAACGCGATACCTTCTTGAGTCCAATCACCGTAGGTACCGTTTTCAAAGTCCGCGAAAACGATTTCAGGATCCTCGGCAACGGCGACCGTTGCTTGCCCCGATGTGTAAGCACCCTCCGTTGATGGATTGCCGAGCCCGCCAGCCACAGCGTTGGTCGCGACCTGTAAAGCAACGTCGGCGTCTAGCGAAGGCATTTCGGACGGGGCGCGTCGAACAAACATCGCAACCAAGAACGCGACAAAAATGACCGCTGTGACACCCGAGGCGACTCCCACGGGAACCTTGTTACCTCGAGCGTAGTGCGACCACTCCTGAAGACGTGTCATCGGACGTGCCAGCACCGGGCGCGACTCAGACCATGCAAGCAGATCGGCGGCGAATTCCTCGCAAGACTGATATCGGCGTTGTCGGTCGGGCATCATCGCCTTTTGACAGATCGCGTCGAGGGTCGGATCGACTTTGGCGTTTTTCTCTCGCGCGGGATGGTGATTGCCCATCGCGACTTTCGACACGATGACGTAGGGCGCTCCCGAGTGCGGTGTTGAGCCGGTCAGCAAATAGTACAGCACGACGCCCAGGCTGTATTGGTCGCTGAGCGCGTCGATCTTCGAGACTTCCCCCCGAGCCTGTTCCGGTGACATGTAGGCGGGCGTGCCGAGCAGTGCGCCATCGGTCGTCAGACTCGAATCATCATCGGTCCGCTTGGCGAGCCCAAAGTCCAGCAATTGAGGTTCACCGTTGCCATCGAGCATCACATTGTGAGGTTTCAGGTCCCGATGGATGATGCCGCGTTGGTGAGCATAATGCAGTGCCGACGCGAGTTTCCGCACAATCTCGGCAGCCTCGGAGAACGACAAACTGCCATGCTCAAGCCGATCCGAAAGCAACTCGCCTTCGATGTATTCGGTCGCGATGTAATAATGGTTGTCCGCTTTCCCCGACTCATACGTTGTGACGATGTTCGGGTGCCGCAACCGCGCCGCCGCTTTCGCTTCGGCCAGAAATCGTGAAACACGATTTTCGCTATCGATGGAGAGCATCGGAACTTTGAGTGCGACAAAGCGATCGAGCGAAGGATCTTTTGCTTTGTAGACCTTGCCAAACCCGCCTTCTCCCAAAACAGAAACGACCTCGAATCGACCAAGCTTCCTCGGTCGATGCGTTAAGCTAGCTTGTTTTGGTTTCTTGGAAATGGCCCCCAGCGTGCTGTCCGCGGAAGCTTCGGTCGTCCGATGAGCCGGCTTTTCCATCGACTGCAGCGACGTGCTGCCGCTCACGTCGATCGAAAAAGACTGCTTGCACTTTGGGCACCCGACGGCCCTTCCAAGCTTATCGGTTCCTACTCGCAGTTTTTGGTGGCAATGGGGACAGTTCGTGAGCGTTTGCATGCGAGAACTTTTGAGATGATTACGGTCAGGATCGCCTTGGCTTGATGATCAATTCGGTTTGGAAACAACGCTGCCAGTGAGAGGCCGGTCCAGCGACTTGTGTCAATCGCCGACTCTGTTCGGCTTCATATTATCGCAGAGCATTTAAATCACGCATCCATTGTTCAACTTCGCGCATGGCCGGTTGACCTTGCTGAACGATGTAAACACCTGGACGCACGCTGCGGATCTGCCCTTCGCCCCCCAAAACGTCCCAAGTGTCGGGGGCGACCGCTAGTACAATGGCCTGGATAAAGCGACTGTCATTCACCATCGGCCCAAGGTTGGCTGTGATTCGCTGGGTGGAAAGGTTTTCTTCCGCGAAGTCCTCGCTATGAATGACCAACTTGTTGTCTTGCTCCACCCAAGTGCATTCTTCCTGCGAAAGTACAAGATCCAAGGCGTCTTTGCCGGAAACATTTTCAAGCTCAAGGCTCATCCGAGGACCTGAAGCATCGAGTCCCATCTCGGCGAGGCTCGATGCAAACTCAACAGAAACTCCTAGCTGCTCTGCAATTGAGGTAACGACATTTTCGAGAGACGTCTGCCTTACCGAAAGGGTAACCGACTGCAGATCGAATGGATGACCGTACTGGTGTGGGATGGGTTGACAGGTTATTTCCTCGGTTAATTGCCGATGCACCGAAGGGGTTTGGCGGACACTGTAAACGGGAACCGCCAGTGGAGTAATACTCCCGGCACCTCCCATGACCTCCCAACTATCGGGGGCTACCCGCTGAAAGTTTTGGACCACACCGGTCGTGTTAAAAACGGGAGCGCCACGGTTAACAGCTCCTCTGGGAGTTGGGACGCGATAGAACTTCGTTGTCGCAAATTCCTCCATGCCTTCCCCTGTCGTGATCACGAGGACGGTTTGCGTGGTACACCACGCCAAATCGATGGGGTCCAAGGCATCATCGAGTTGTTCTCGAAAGCTGCCGTGGCCACCTTTTAGATTCACAGGGATGTCCACTGCGAGTCCTATCTCTTCAAGTTCTCTTTTGTCGATGAACACCGGAATTTGCAGGAGCTTCGGTAGATCGGCGAGTCCGATTTTCGCCGGCGGTAGCGAGAGCCCTGCCAGCACCTGCGCGATGGCCTTGCTGGTCGCTGAGGGAGAGGCTTTCTTCGCGGAACCGGCTTCGTCGGCGTTTAGATGAGCGCGGTCTCGGTCGCTTAATCGGCTGAGGGGCACCGAAACTTCACGGCCATCACTCTTCAGCAACGTGACCGCGTCCTCGGTCTTACGAATCAGCCTCGCCCTTATCGAAAATTGGCCCGTGGCGTCCCGCCAAGTTCGTATGGCCTGGCCCTGAGCCACGACCTCTGTGGCGGTCGCGAACAGGATGCCGATCAACGCCACGGCAACCATTGCGGATGCTCGAATCCGGAGTAAACCGCTTGGTCGATTCAATTGTTTGCGTCCTTGTTCCTGCATGTGCTCACTCGCTGAAAGAATATATTCGAGTTCAAAATTTCAATGTTGCCGTACCACGCCCGTTGCAAAGACGGTTACCAGCGATATTTAGCAGTCGGTGTTAGCGAATAGTCTCAACCGGAGTGCTTTCACACACGGTTCGCAGATACCGGACGCTATCAGGCTGTTGCTATCCTCTGCAGCGCTGCGCCGATGACCGCACCAAGCCCGAGACGTCAAACCCTTTTTTTTAGAATACAGCGTACAACTCGAAGCGGGGCTACCGATTCGCCGATTGTCATTCCGCAGTATTCCGTAATGAGCATCAATTCTTTTTTTGTGGGGAAGCCTTGACTACTCTGGTCAATTGCTTCTT
>CAYZHQ010000221.1:0-6398 GCA_964477385.1 uncultured Pirellulaceae bacterium | reverse complement strand
ACTGCCCTACTGCCCTACTGCCCTACTGCCCTACTGCCCTACTGCCCTACTGCCCACCTTGCAGCCTGCGATTGAAAAGCGCTCGGCAGCGGACAAAAATCGGCAGCGCACAAAAAAAGGCTTGACCCAATGGGTCAAGCCTTTGCGAATGACTAAGCGAAACCTGTGTTTCAGGTCGGCTTATTCGAGACTTTGGGTTTCGCCGCTAGCTCGGGTTCCAATGGCACCCCACAACCCGTAGGGGCTGGGGCTGCCAGCGGGAGGCCAAGGGCCGCGGGTTTGCACTGGAGCCTGGTTTTGGTTGCCTGCCTCGATGCTTTCGGTGACGAATTTAACCGCCCCGTCGGTCATCAACACATGGCAGCCACCTTGGTGACGGCTGCCTGCGGAGAAATAACCTTCCGAGTTGTCGTTATCGACGGTGCAGCTCACGCCATTGGGTGGCAAGATGGTTTGGAACGCGCTGTAGGTCAGGCGACCGTCGGCCCAGCGGGTTCCACGACCGCGGACGTTGCCCAGCAAGAAGTTCGGGCGAGCCGGATCGCGAGTTGTCAGGGCGCCGTCGCCGTTGCAGTCCGCTGGAGTGTGGGGGCTGCCACCGGCGAACGCTCCACCGACGCGAGCGACGTTTCCGACGACCGAGCGTTGGTTTTGCGTGCAAGCGATTTCACCAACCTGAATCGTATTCGAGGTTCCATCGAGGATGTCACGGAAGCGAGTGAAGTGACGCGCCGTGAAAGCACCGCGTTGGCAAGCGGTCGAACGCTGGGTCAGCCAGCCCAAGTTGGATGTGCCCCACGGCTCGTTGTGATAGAAGCCGGGGCTGACTTCGCTGCGGCCACCGTTATGAACGGTATTGGCAGCGTCGCCCAGGCAGGCGGCATAATTCGTGTATCCTAGACCGATCGAAACGGCGGGATCGCTGGGGCAGCGATAGGTGTTCACCTGCGTCGTCCACGGGCGATAGGCTGTGGTCCAAGGGGTAGGTCCCATCGCTGGCCAGTTGCCACCAACGTTATTGGGGTTGCTGATCTGCTCCCACAGGGGCTGCTGCTCGATGAACGGCAGGATGCCGACAGTGAAGCTGAGGTAGAGACGATTGGAAGCATTGGAGCTGCCTGATGGTGCACGGCCGGTACCGCCCATCTGCATTGGAAACATTTGGTAGGCACTGTGATAGTTGTGCAAACCCAACCCGATTTGTTTGACATTGTTGCCGCATTGCATGCGGCGAGCGGCTTCACGAGCCGCTTGGACTGCCGGTAACAGCAGTCCGACAAGGACTCCGATAATGGCGATGACGACCAGCAATTCAACAAGCGTGAATGCAGACCTTGAGCGAGACGTTGACATAAAGGACTCCGAGGGAACCAATTGGAATAGGCGGCGCGTAGAGTGAATGCGCGCAAAAAGAACGTTTCTTTACGTTATTTCCGAAAGCCTGTTTTGTCAAGCGTATGGCGGCCCTGGCAATGCTAAAATTCGTTAAAGGAAATTAAGGCGTTCTTAGCCGTTGAGCCGCTTGCCGGGAGTCTTCGTCCAGGGGGTCGATTTGCAAGGCCCTTTCATAGTGGTGTAAGGCAGCCTTGCGCTGACCGATCGATTCCAGCACGCAGGCCATGAAATAGTCCACCGAGATCAACGTGGGGTTTAATTGCTGGGCCATCTGGAACTGCTCAATCGCTTCGAGTGGCCGATTCGTGAGCGAGTAGGCTCTTCCCAGGTTAAAACGTGCGGTCGCCGAGGCAGGTTGTTGTTCCAGCGAGCGTTCCAGCCAATAAATCGCCGTCGGCAGGTTTCCTGCTTCCCCTGCGGCGGCTCCCGCGTTCATAAAGGACCCAGCTTGGAGATTCGCCTCGTCGTGAATGGGCAGGTTGCAAATCACCGCCGCCAACGCGGTGCAAATCGCTGGTGAAATTGCTTGACGCCAGCGTCGTTGCCTGACAACAGCCACGATATGGACTGCGGCCATGGCTGCAAAAGGCAGCAGTAACGGAACCAAGGGAAGCCTGTACCGGCCGAGAATAAAGAAGCCTGCGATGGCGGCCCCCATCGAGAGAATCAACAGGTAACTGAGGCTCCACGTTCGCCACTGGTCGCGACTGATAACCAGCCCCCAAACCGCCAGCGGTGCCAAAACGCCAAAATGCCAGAGCGGTGTCAGGAGTCGCAGCGGCAGTGACGATTCGCGGTAAACCTGGAGGCTTTCGACATCGGGAACCTCGAACCGATTGACCGTCATCAGCAGTTTGATACCCATCAGTTGCAGCCACTGCAGCGGAGCTTGGCGGATCTCTTGCCAAGCTTTAGACATCCAGAACTGAGAGACTTCACGAGGAGTTAATTCACGGCCTGCTTCTTCTTGGGCAAGCCGTTCGGCGTCGGCTCTTTCAAATCCCGGAATGCCGTGCCCGGCGACCAAGGGGGTATAAACGCCGTTCGCTTGCAGGTTGTTACCGATATAAAAATTAGGACCGGCTTGAAAAGTGGTGGGGGACCATTCGCCACCAAATGAGGCGTTTCTGGCGGCGACCGGAAACAGCACGACCGCCACGCCGAGTCCAAACAGGCAGGCGGCGACGAGGCGGGTGCGAAGCGGTGTCTCGGGAAATCGAAACAGCATCCAGGCCGGAATCAGGGGAAGCCATAGCAGGGCGTTTTCGCGGGTCAGCATCAGCAGTCCCAGCGTGATCCCTGCCAAGATGGCTGTCGACTTCTGAAACGAAGCTTGGAAATAGGCACAAGCGAGCAGGAAACCGCAGAGCAGCGCCGAGGCGAGTGCCGCTTTTTGGATGATCCCGTCATAGAAAATCGCGGGCGGATACAGCGTCAACATCGCTGCAGCGATCAAACCGGTTCGCTGGTCAACCAGCTTTCGTGTGGCGATTCCGATCGCGGCGACTCCCAGGCTACCGAGCACCGCTTGAGCGACGCGCAAGCCGGTCACGCCGATTCCGAAAACCTTGACCAGCAACGCTAGGAAATAGGGATAGAGCGGCGCCTGGTAGAAGGTTTCGTCACCCAGCCAGTTGCCGTCGGCGATTTCCGTTGCCCAAGCAAAGTAGCCTGCCGCGTCCCCCATCAACTGCGCCGATGTGGGGACTTGGAAGGTTTGAAAGACATTCAGAAGTCGCAGCAAAAGCGCGATCCCGCAGATGACCGCGAGGCTTTTCCAGAAACCTCGCGCGAAATCGATCCGATCGTTACCCGATGCCGACTGGGCAGAACCCGATGCCGACTGGGCAGAACCCGATGCCGACTGGGCAGAACCCGATGCCGACTGGGCAGACTCGCTGTCGGCTTGAGCTTCCGTAGGCACCGTTTGATTCTGGGTTTTGTCCGACGGGGGCAACCGCTCGGCGAGCTGGGTCTTGTCGCGCTGAACGCCAGGTACCGCGGACAGCCGCTTAGGTCGTCGTCGGCTGCCCATCGCGAATCTTCCAAATACACAAATGCAAGCAGAAAGGCTCAGCCGCCCATGTCGCTCGGTTTGTCCATTTCGGCTTCGTAGGCGTCCATTTCGGCTTGAGTTTGTTCCGGTGCCGGTTCCACTTCACTAGTGCCCGAGGAAGCGCCGCAACCGAGCGAACAAGTCATCAATAGGGCGACTGAAAGCAAGCTGAAGAAGGTGCGAATAGCCATTGTGTAAATCCAAATAACGGAGGGAGGCAAATGAAAGGCATACTTGGGCAGGTTCCAGGTCCCAGCTTCATCGAAGGTGGAATGTTGGCCCTCCTGCCGCTACAAGACTCTCATTCTCTACCGGTTTGTACCGACTTGCAAGGCTCTTGCTGATCGCCGGCCGTGGCTGTGACGCCTTGAATGTCGTCTTGCCAAATCAGGCGCTGGTTGCGAGGTGGCTGATCGCGTAGCCCGATTCGGTTTGTCGGACACAGGAGGACGGGACGGCCGCATCGGCGGCGATCGCCCCAGCACGCAATGATCGAATCGGTGGCTTGGTTCTTGCAGCCCCACTGAGTTGCCGACGGAGCTGCTGCAGTGTGGCGGTCGCTTCTTCGGCAACCGAACTGGCCAGGTCGCGATCACTGGCTGCCGACATTTCGGCCAACGCACAGACTTGGGATTCCAAGCGAGCGAGCAACCGTTGAGAGTGCACCGCGTCAAGCTGGTCGGGAAGCGACCGAATGTCATCGCAGCTCAGTTCGCCACGGATGACGCGGATCGAGCGAGGAGCGTCGATGCCGATTTGAACCTGGCTTGGCGTGCAGCGAAGGATGCGAATTTGCACGCCCAGATCAGGTAGCTCCAGCGATTCGGTAGGTTTACGCGAAAGTACCAACATCGTGACGACCTCGTGAGGATGGAAAAGGAAGTAACCAAACAAGTCGATTAAGGTAACGTTCTGTGCATGCATATACAAGGGTTCATTTTGGTTTTTGTAGCGAGGCCGTGAGCTGGCGGGTAGTGGCTGAGGTCACGGGCCCACGGCTAGCGCCTGAGGTTCACGGGGCCCACGGCTAGCGCCTGAGGTTCATGGGCCCGGGGTATTGGCTGGGCTGCTGAAAACTCGGGGTTGCGGCGATTTGGAATTGCGCAGGATTTGTTCGCTTCAATGGCGAAGCCATGGCAGGTTGTAGCCACGGACGTGAGTCCGTGGTGCCAAGCAAGGTGGAAGCGTAAGTCGCAAAGCGACGGCAGGAATCGCTGTGCGTTGGGGAACAACGGCCGACGGCTAGCGCCTGGCGGTTCACACAAGCCTACCGCGATTGGTGCTGGGGCGTTAAAAGGGGGGCAATCGCATAAAAGTTCACGTATTTTGCTGGGGTCATCGACAATTATGGTTCATCCTCCTGCGGGGCCACTGTGGCATGCGGACGGGGCAGTCACGTTTCGCGTTTGGGCACCCGCCTGTTCCTCGCTTGCCCTGCGATGGCTCGACCAGGACGCTGCCGCTCCGTTGCCGATGTCGCGCGACGATGCGGGCATGTTTGTCTTGCATGTCGAGCCCGACGAAGATCGACCGCTCGCCGGTCGTCGCTATGGATTTCAGTTGCCGACGGGGACGGTGCGGCCCGATCCGGCGAGCCGTTTCCAGCCCGAGGGGGTGCATGGTCCTTCACAGTTGATCGATCCCACCTCTTACCGCTGGACCGATGCGGCTTGGCGGGGCGTCCCGAAGGCGTCGATGATCCTGTATGAACTGCACGTCGGTACTTGGACTCCGACGGGGACTTATCTCGCGGGAATCGAGCGGCTGGACGAACTGGTCACGCTGGGCATCAATGCGATCGAGATCATGCCGGTGGTCGAAACCTCGGGCGACCGCAATTGGGGTTACGACGGTGTCAATTTGTTCGCACCGCGAAACGCTTACGGCACGCCGGATGAACTGAAGCAATTCATCGACGCAGCGCATCGCCACGGCATCGCGGTGATCCTGGACGTGGTCTACAACCACTTCGGTCCCGAAGGAAATTACCTGCACGAGTTCGGTGGCTACGTTTCGCAGAAGCATCACACGGCATGGGGGGACGCGCCGAATTTCGACGAGGCCCCGGCGTTGCCGATGCGCGACTTTATCGTCTCCAATGCCGTCTACTGGATGGACGAGTTTCACTGCGATGGCCTGCGGCTCGATGCGGTGCACTGCATGGCTGACGATTCTCCGCGGCACGTTGTCAATGAAATCGGAGCGGCGTTCGCCAAGCTACGATCGTCGCTCGATCGCGAGTTGCATCTGATTGCCGAGAGCAACGTCTACGATCCGGAGTTGCTGCTGCCGCTGGAGGCGGGCGGGCATGGCTTCCATGCGATTTGGTGCGACGATTTTTTGCACTCGGTGAATGCCGTCTTGTGTCCGGAGCAGCAGATGTCCAATCGGCAGTATCGGCCACGCACCGACCTCGACACGACGTTGCGGCGAGGCTTTGTGTTTCAAGATGGCCTGCGCACCAAACGCAGGCGTGTTCCGCCGGATGAACCGGCACCGGAAGTCGCGTTGGAATCGCTAATCTTTTCGATCCAAAATCACGACTTCATTGGCAACCATCCACTGGGGCAACGGATTCATCAGGCCACCTCGAGTGACGCGCAGCGTGCCGCTGCGGCGCTGATGTTGCTCTATCCCGCCGTTCCCATGTTGTTTATGGGCGAAGAGTTTGCCGCAGAGAATCCGTTTCTGTTCTTTACCGATTTCTCCGATGCCGCCTTGCGTTTAGGAGTCGAGCAAGGCCGTCAGGCGGAGCACCCACAGCACGACTGGGGCGACAGTGATTCGCCGTTGTTGCGGATCGCTTTTCAAAAATCCAAGCTGAGCACCGTGCAGTCGGGCGACGCATCGATGCTGGAGTGGTACCGGACATTGATCGGACTGCGCAAGGACTGGCAGGCGAGCGGTCTGTTGTCGTTTGCAAACATGCAAGCGGGCTGGGACGATC
>CAYZHQ010000220.1:0-6399 GCA_964477385.1 uncultured Pirellulaceae bacterium | reverse complement strand
GCATTTTAAAGCGACCATTGGCATCGCTTTTTGGACTGGAACAGAACTCACGACGCTCCGGGAAGCCACCCACACCGAGACCTCATCGAAAGCTACACCCCGCTCACCCTTGCCTGCTAGGCGCCAGGTTGTCGGTTTCACCCCTTGGCAATCTTGCACTGACAGCCGGCAGCATCGGTCGTGACTACGGCGTCCTTGACTTCAACGTTTTCGAGAAGCACAGGAATCGCAGTGATTTCGTTCGATTTCTCATCCGTTGCGAGTTGGCCAAGGCTGATGCCACGATCAACGGACCACGCATAGCGTCTAATGTGCGAGTTGACCGTGCTTCCTTGCCTGCGGTGTTGGCTTGGTAACTGACATTTTGCAGGAGGATGCCTCTTTTCATAAACACTAATTTGGTCCAGCATCGTCACACTACGTGGATCGTTGTTAGTGCTTTTGAATCCGTTCATCGCGCGACGTGATCGTATAATTCAAGCATCGCCTTTAGGCTTTTCGACAAGCTGTAGTTGTCCACGATTTTTTGACGAGCCGCCTGGCGAAAGGGAATCGTCGCAGCTGGATCATTCAGCACCATCAAGATTCGATCCACCCACGCATCGACGTCGAAAAAATCGACCAACATGCCATCCTGTCCATCGGAGATCAGTTCACGCACCGGGGCGGTGTCACTGCCTAAAACCATCGCATGGCAACTCATCGCATTGAACAATGACCAACTGAGAGTGAACGGAACGGTCCAATAGACGTGTGCGTCGGACAACGACAAAGCGCTCACCAATTGGCGTGGCGGCAAACGACCGACGAAATGAATCCGTGATCGATCGGCTGGTCGTTGATCCAACGTCCATTGCTTGAACGTTTTGCCTTGCGTGAATCTCACGTCTCCTCCGTACGCGATCCGATCTTCCCCGATCACCAACACCGTCACATCGGAACGCAACGCGCAAACCCGATCGGCGACCTGCAAAAAAACGTCGAACCCCCGCATGGATTCCATTCCGCGACTAACGTACGTCAAGACGCGATGGTCAGAGGGAATTTCTACACCGCCAACGTTGCGATTGGGCGACGGAACTCGACGCCAAAAATCGATATCGATACCGTCGAAAATCGCCCGAACTTTCGGTCGGTAAGCCTCAGGCAGTTGCGACCGCTGAAAGTCCGTCGGCGAGTAACCCGCATCGCAGTTTTCTAGATCCAACATCAACATCGCGTTGCGAGTTTGAGCACGCATCAGGGTCTTGGTGTCGACGGGAGGCAGGTCGTGTCGAAAGTCGATGTCGCTGCCGCGAGTGCGATAGAAGAATTCGAAGTAGTTGATGATGGGCGCGTCATAAAGCTCGCGCAGATAGAGTGTTGAGACCATGCCGCTGTGACCGACGATGATGTCGGGTCGAATGTCGGGCCGTGCGCGTAAGGCGTCAAACAGCGCAGTGGAATGCCACACTTGGTTCTCGAAGGTACGGCTGCAAAAATGTGTCGTCTGTCGGGCACCACTTTTTGGTTCGTAAATCACCCGATCGATGCCTTTGCATTGACCGCCGAAACACGACGCAAACGTGCAGCGCCAGCCATGTTTATGCACCAGATGGTTTGCGACCTGCCCAAACTGTGCGGGGAAATTTTGATGAACAAATAAAACGTGCATAATCCGTGGCGGCAAAAGTGGTGGCCGATTATTAGTTGTTTGGGTTGTTCAAGGAACGGGAATTACGAGTCAATCGCTAGGCTGGCCCTTCGGATGCCTTCCACGTTTGAAGCCTGCCCCGAATTTTGCCAGTGTCGAATTTTCAGGCAGCACACTCGAACAAATACGAGTTGGTGAACCAGCCCAGTGTAACGATCTGACGTGCTGCGACGATGCATGTCTTGCTTAATGGCAGACGATCAAGCCGGGGTTCCGATTTTGGAGCACGCGTGACCGGCGTTGCAGCATGAAGGAAGCGACTAACACACCACGCGAAACTGGAATCCTGGTCGCTTTCCGCCGATTCCACAAGCCTTAAGGTCCTCTTACCTTGCGGATGAACTGCTCTCCTTGGTGCTCGATCTCCAGCAAACTCGCGTTTTCTGGGGCGGGTTTGTAAATGCGGAATGCCTGCATCAAGCTTCGTGTCGCCGCGCTTTCGAGTGGCCCGATAAAGTCGCTTCGGGACTCTCCAAATTGCGGCAAATGTGTCCAATGTTTTACTTGATCCCGATTGAGGAAAAAGCATCCCGCGTGTGGGTTTAGGGGACGGCTGAATCGGACGGTTCGGCCCAAAGCCTTTCCGTACAGATGGGGTTGTTCGTGAACATTCTGAAACTTAGCCGTCACGCCCGGTGAAAGATCACCGTCGAGATAACATTTCTTGTAGACACCGGTGCTAGAGATTTCGTATCGATTGGGCAATAACAAGCATTGGTTTCCCAGGTGGCCATTAAACCACCGCAGTTTCTCAAACCACCAGGCATCCCGAATCACCAAGTCGTCTTCCATGTAGCAGACGTAGTCGGCATCGCGGCCCTGTTCTGCGAGTACCCGATGGCAGTGAAAGCCCAGTTCGCTCGGTTCCGCTGTCACTTCCACGTGACGGTAGGTATCCGCAGGGAGATGGGCTTCGTTCAAAGCATGTTCGCCGCCGATGGTGACCACAAAGACGCGAAGCGGATGCGACATCGACTGATTGGCGGGGATGGTCTTTCGCTGGCCGACCTGGATCATTGCTTGCTGTTGTCCGAACAGTTGATGCAAGCCGAGCACCGTATTGGCGAGAGCGTGGCCTCGTTGCGCCGGTCCGTGGCATTGCGAGCCGTACCGGGCGGAACCGATACCGTCACGACGACAGTAGTGGGGAATCGCGAAGACTGATTTCATATGGTCGTTGTTCCATTATGCGTTCGGCACCGCACATTCCACATCGCACATTCGGATTAGGACAGGTACTTGTCCCGTTATTGGTTGTCCGGTCGGCGGTCGATGCGGTACGTGAGCTTTTGAGTAAGATCGACCCCGAGCTGGGGAAGCTGAGCGTTATATCCGTTCAGTTCCACTTCGATCATTGGCTCCCCCGACCCATGAAAGATTTGCTGTTCGATCGCTGTGTAGAGTTTTTGGCGAGACTCCAAGTCGAGAACTGCTCCACGTTGCCGACTCAGGTCCCATTTTGCCAGCCGGTAAACACGGTTTGTCAGCCAACGGTCGCGCAAAGATTTTTGGTCGTGGCTTTTAGGCGACTGCCCTTGCTCGGAAGATAGTGGCGCAGCGAGATGTTTGGGCAGCGTTTCGATTTGATAGCCGTGAAAAATCAACGCGTCGACTAGGTCGTCCTCCTCTTCGCCCCAGCCTCGAAACACGGGGTCGTAGCCTCCTAAATGTTGAAGTGCCTGACGTGGAAGCACTAGCAAGCCGACCGGCGCATTTTCTTCCGCTTCGGAGATTGAAGCTTTACCGGTCCTGAGAAAGCGTCCCGGGCGCATGCGGCGCTGTACCTGCTGGGAACAATCCGTCGAGAGCAACACATCGGCATCGACAAATCCAACCCAAGCCGTTTGGGCGGCCTGCCATCCTCGATTGCGGAAATGACTGAGGCAGTACTTGGTTGGACTGGGAACGGAAACAACCACGACCGAATGCTTGGAAACAGCCTGCCGCAACCATTCGCCGGAGTTTTGAGGGCAGTTGTCGTCGACCACGATAACTTGCTCGCCCGGCTGCGCTAGAAGACGCGGCAACGACTGCTTAAGATGGTCGAGCTGCCCGACGCAGGTGGTGACCCAAGTCAAATCTTCAGTGAACGACGTGGCGGAACCCGCTGAGGCGACCGTGCGAACCGGTGTTCGGTCTTCGACGTGAATCAAATCATATTTGTGCGCCCAAGCGAGGGTGTCGGCAAATTCCGAGGTCCTGCTGGCTGGATCATCATCACCTGCCACGACCTGATCCAAAAATGTCTCCAGTCGCTCGTCGGTTAATCTCCACTGCGCTCCGTGCGATGCGAGCCGTGAAACGCTGACATCGGACCGATCCCCGAAAGCTTCCAAGCCGGGTTCAAAATGCTTGTTCTCTCTGGCCCACTTGGAAGGATAACGTTGAAACAGGACGCGAAAGCAGGGCACGCCGGAATCAGAGGTATCGTCGTCGCGTCGCGCGTTGGGAATCTTCGCCGACTCCTTGGTCGACGGCTTCTGCTGGATATTCCTGCGGCGCAGCAGCGCGCGCTGACGTGCCCAAAGCTCTTCGTATTTGGCAATCACGATCGACCAGTCAAGCGAACAACGCACATGCTGAAAACCTTTCTCGGCCAGCGCCGTTCGTTCGGCGCGATTGGCAACGAGTCGACTGACGGCGTCGGCCACCGCGTGTGGATCGACGCGGACGGTTTGGCTGGCCGCCGCTAGGAACTGATCATACGACAAACGTCCTTCGTGCATCGCCCGCAAACTACGTTCGCCCGCGCCCTCGACAATGCTCGTCGGAATCAACAGCCCCGTTTCGCAATGACGCACCGTATCTCGATAACCGTTCCAGTCCGTCGCGATGACCGGCAGTTTGCGGCTCATCGCTTCCACAACCGTTAACCCAAAAGTCTCCTGGACACTATCGGCCAAAGAGATAAAAAGATCGGCCGCGTACCAGACGGACTCTCGCCAAGAGGGATCCATTCCGTTGACTTCGATAACCCGAACATTCGGTGCCAGACGGCGTGCTTCGGTATTGAAAGCTTTCTTGACCACGCCGTTGGCATACCAACCGGCTAGGATTAAAACGATCGGGTGGCCGGTTCGACGATATGCCGCTTCGCAACCAAAGAACATCGGCAGCGGATTGCTCTTGGCGTGATGAGACAACCGTCCCACAAACAAAATCGCGACTTCATCGTTCGCAATGCCCAGGTGATCGCGCGACGCGCAGCGCTGTTCCGGTGTCGCTGGCCGATGACGCTGGCTGTCCACGCCCAACGGGATGGTTTCCAAGGCAATCTGGTCGTCGCGTTCGTTGTCCTGCGGACCTCCGCGGGCGTGTGTGAGGAGTGATTCCGCGGTGTGCGCGACCGCGTCACTGGTGCACACCAACCGATCCGCGGCGTGAAACAAGGTCGTCGCCAAACCCCGGACGGCGTCGACGGCGGGAACGGAGCACAACGCGTGGGTGATTCCCGAAATCGCGATTCGAGCGGCGCCGGCCTGATGTCGCATTCTCGCTAAATCTGTCGAAGGAGGTTGAGGCTCCCAGAGCACCGTCTCCTGGCCGGCGGCAAGCCACGTTTGGCTCCCTCGCAACCGTTTAATGATTGCCCGTTTGCCAGCGGGCAAAGTCGCATTCAGTTCGGCTTTGGCAGCCGCATGATCGTCCGCGGTGTCGACGAGAAACGTTAGCTCGTCATCGCGACCATAACGCAGCAAGGCACGCAGCATTTCTAGATTGGCCACTTGGCGACCCACTAGCCCACGAGGCATGCCGGGGATCGCCCGTGCCGGATCGGCGACCTGTTGGCTTTCACAGAAGAATGCGGAGCGGTAGTGGATGATCAATGGGGTCAATTTTAATGCCAATCGGCCTAGGTCGGAGAACGCATTCGGGAGGGAAGCGTATACGACTTCGACCAAGGTGAGGGGTTGGAGGCGGTGGCGAGCGCGTTTTTGGCCCGCAGCCACTAGCGGATGGTCTTGGGTACTCATCCCCCGTTTGGTTTCAAGCTTTTTCGTGAAATAAGGGATTTTACTAGGGACGGTCGGTCCGTTTGCATAGCTTATCCGGGTGGTCTATCATTGCCACTGGCAACGTTAGCACCCGCCAATGGTGGGGGCAAGTTGTCGATCGCTCCCGACAACGATTGAAGTAACTGATGAGCCGAGAAAGAAAGAAACGGGTTCGAAAGCAGGCCTCTCGTCGCCGAAGGTTTCAACGCTTGCTAATTGAGCCTTTGGAAAGTCGGCTGCTGCTGGCAGTGGATTTTGGTGATGCGCCGGAGCCCTATCCTGCTCTCCTAGCCGATGATGGGGCCCGGCACGATGCGACCGGCCCGTCGCTGGGGGCCAATCGCGATGGCGAGTCCGATGGGATCGCGACGTTGGCGGCCGACGGAGATGATCTCGCAGGCACGGCCGACGAAGACGGAGTGACGTTTGGCACGGTTCAGGCCGGTCAGGCCAGCGGCACGGTGACGGTCAACGTGCAAGGTGGCATCGGCAAGCTGGATGCCTGGATCGACTTTAATCAAGACGGCAACTGGGGCGGCCCGAACGAGCAGGTGTTCGTCTCGCAAGACCTCGTCGCCGGTGACAACGTATTGACATTCCCAATCCCCAGTGACGCGGTGGCCGGTGAGACGTTCGGTCGGTTCCGACTGAGCACCGCCGGTGGATTACCGGTCTTCGGCGCGGCGGCCGACGGGGAAGTGGAAGACCACG
>CAYZHQ010000219.1:0-6857 GCA_964477385.1 uncultured Pirellulaceae bacterium | reverse complement strand
GAGCGCTGCGTTCGGGACGCAGAGGTCGCAAGTTCAAATCTTGTCGCCCCGACTTGAAAATCAAAACAGCTCGTCGTGTTGATTCGCAGCGAGCTGTTTCTCTTTTGATGAGAAAGAGTTACGCGAACGACGCATGGCAACTCAGTCAGTTCAAACAAGCGACACAATTCAGTTGGCGATGAAGGGCAATTGCTTGAAACCACTGCCTGGAAGGGACTTACGGAGTTCAAATCCTGTCACCACTTTTGGTGTCCGTCAGCTTGGTTCGAAAGGTCGCAACACTCGCCACAAGGAGATTGCCAAATCAAGCGGCCTTGTCTCACTCCGAATCTTTAACGCCATGGTTGTTCTTCTTGTGGTCATAGTCAGGGTCGGCATTCTCATTGTGGTCATGGTCATGGTCATGGTCGTGGTCGTGGTCGTGGTGGTCTTGTCCGCCTGGGCCAAACGACCCGCGACTGCTAAAACTCTGTGGCCCCTTCGCGTCAATGGCGAACCTTTTGAAATCGCGTTTCAAGGCGGCGGCGGCAATGCGCAGGGTTGCTTCATCCATGGTGGCCCAATGCGTTGCGTGAACTTTGCCCTGCTTGAGTTCCCAGACAACTAGCACGGGTTGCGATTCGACCGGCGATTGCAGCGACTCATCCACCCAAAGGAAACTTCCTACCGGGGCGTCATTGGGGAGCTCGCCACGGAAATTCGCTGACAAGATGACGACGTGTTGGCCCTTCTTGAGCGGCTTGGTCTGAGAAATGACATTGCCTTCCGCGTCGAAGACCGTAGAGCCGACCCTGCCGTCCACCACATCAACGGTCGCCAGATTTTCGGCATCCTGGACGATTTTGAAGAGCGGATTCTTTTCCGGGTTTGTCTTCGCCTGTTGCAGTCGCACGGCGTCAGCATGGGTGTGTTGTTCGATCGCGATGGCCGCGACCTGGAGAACGTCTTTATCCGCACGGCCGAGATAGGTTTGCCGATTGCCGAAACTTTGGGCAAGCAGGTAAGGTGTCGATTTCAGATCCGCATCCGCCACGCGACCCAGATCGTAGCTCTCGTAATTCTTGGCAAACTGACTATTGATGTACAACGATTGAGTCGGGTAGAGCGTCCATTGAAACTGGGGTGGTCTGTTTTCCGCACCAGGAATCGCGGCGATCGGGCCTTGCTCCTTCGCAACTTTGCCGACGACGATCAATTGCGCGTTGTAAAACGTGGTATACGATTCATGCCTTTTCGCAGCGGTGATCTGCTGAGCGGTGTACTGACTCTTTAGAACTGGCGGTGCGGCTTTGGCATGGTCCGATTGTTGCGCCACGGCGAATGGTCCGGTGTTGCTTACCGCCATCACCGACATGATTGCCAACAGGGCAACGACGCCCGATGTAACAATCGCCAGCGAACTGCGGCGAGGCGGGGTAGCCGCGGCTGCTTGCGTTGGATTGAAAGCTTGTCGATCATCCCGAGGAGTAAGCTGTTCTGACATATCGATCGTCTCCGCGGTTTTTGCGTGGTGAATGGCATGAAGATTTGGACGCGACGGACGTTGGTGATCAGTCCTGCGAAGATTTGCCGCCATATTGAACCAGTAGCTTTCGGATCTGATCTTTTCGAAGCTTTAGTTCCTCGGATTCGGGGAGTTCGCCCATGAAGAAATCGTTTAAAAGTGCATCAAGTGGCGTGAATTCCGCACCCCAAAATATCGCTTCTGTAAGCGGTGCGTTCGCATTCGCTCCGGCCTTTAACAGGATTCGTGTCGCTTTCACATCGAGCACGCCGACGGCAGAATGCAGTGGAGATTGTTCAAAATCTGCCGCCTTGGCATTGAGTTCGGCAGGCGTCGCCTTCGCGGCCAGTGCTGCCAGGACGTCGTGATGGCGATAGCGGACCGCCACGTGTAAAGCATATAGAGAAGGTTTGCCATCGCGAAGCGTATGGGACTCGAGCGGAGGAAGGTCCCCCGTCAGTCTCTTCTTGATGGCCTCCAAGTCTCGGATCGAGACCAGTGCTGGCAACGTTGGGGCGACGCCAGCATCCAGAAGCGCTTTCACCATCTCAGGGTGCTTTTTCTCAATTGCGAAGTCCAGGGCCTGTCGCTGCAACTGACGGGAGGAGATCGACTTCGGGTCGGGCGAATCGAGTGAAAAAGACAAGTTCTTCAGCAGGAACTCCAGCACGGCGACGTTACCTTGCTCCGCGACTGCGACCAACACTGGCGTCTTGCCCTCGGACAAATCGCTACGCCGCACGGGATGCCCCATTTCCACCAGCAACCTTACTTTCTTCAGATCACCGCTGGCCGCTGTGAGCAAGCTATCCGAGTCGAGCTTTGTATCCAACTTGACTCCGGAATGCATCACCTTTTTAAACATGGCAAAGCTGGAATAGCGAGCGACGTGGTAGAGCGCTTTGTTCACACTTGGGTCGGCACCCTGATCAATCAGGTAGATGGCAATGGCTGGGTCATCCAAGTAAATCGCCCGCTCCAACGCGCGGATTCCTTCGGGCTTGGCGCCGCTCTCGACTAACAGCTTGACCATTTCGAATTGGTTGTGCCACACGGCGGCGTCGATCGGGCTCTCAAATCCGCCGCCACCATGGGGGCTGTTGTGATTTGGGTCCGCACCTGCCTTGAGCAACGCTGTTGCGGATTCGAGATCTCCGTTCTTCGCGGCCCAATATAGTGGTGTGAACCCCCACTTAATCGAGACCGAATCGGCATTGGCGCCGGCATCGATCAACGCCTTCACAACGGCGGCGCGCTGCATCTGAGCGGCCCGGTGCAACGGCGCTCCCACTTGGCTTGAAATCCGTCTTTCCAGCAACTTCGGCTCTTTAGCAAGCATGCGCTGTAGAGCCGCGATATCACCACGGTCAATCGCGGCGGAGACGATGTCAACGGGCTCCGGTTCAGCAGCCCACCCGTCTTGTGCGGCACAAGCGACGAGCAACAACAACAAGCGAAACGAATATCGAGCAAAACTGAATTTCATGACATATCCCTGTTTGGAAAAAACCTCTTTCAACTACACCGTCTCCATCCTGGCCGGCTCATGACTTTAGAGAATCCAAAACGTCACCAACTCATGCGCAGGTTCCACACTATCGATCCTCGGTCGTTGAGGCGATATGTTCATCGTCCATCCGCCATTGAACAATGTCGTTTACATGGCAGCAGCACCACCAAAGCGATTCGGGGCAACCGTTTTGAACTGGCAGTGTGCAGCAGTCCCGCCGCTCCCTATTCATCGGAGCTCACTGTTCACCTTCCGGGTTCATCATCCGTCCGGCAAACAAAATGCTGCCGGTTTGATTGTCTCGGATCAGGAAGATAAATGGCCGCAACGCTTTGAACGTGCGAGCGGGAGGTGGCGCCGACTCCGCCAACACAACTGCGGTTGCAGCAGCGGCTTCCGTGCCGACTTCATTAACCTCGACAAAGGCTTTATGCCGAACGGCAGCGATCGATAGACCGCCCGACTCGCAGAGGCCCGTAAAGTCCGCAGCCCCACCGAATGCGGTCGGCATGCCTAGTGCCATCAGTGTTGGAACCAGGTCAAACTCCGTTTCCATTTTGAACTTTGGCAAATAGACTTCCACTTCTCGTTTTTCTACCGTGCTGAGCCACTGCTCCAAATTTCTACGATTAAGTTGCTGTTCCAGCCCAGGCACTCCATCGTGCCTGCTTGGCAGCAAGACAAACATCGATAATTCGTTGCCAGCATAGGGCATCTCTAGTATTTCGAAGTGAGTTCGGCCCCGGTTCGATGTCCTCTTTCCTTGGGCGTCGAACGCGGCGTAGCCGAAAGGAAAGTAGCCGTTGAGGGTCTTCCGCTTGAAATCTGCATGTTGGGGATCGAACCACATGGTTGGCGCAGTCACCTTTTCCCCACTGGCCGTCGTGAACTGCAAGTCGTTGGTTTGCTTCGCATCAAACCGCTGCGACCAATTGCCTTTAAAGTAGATGGCGTTTGTCAGAACCAGCCGTGTGTTCCCGGTAATCACAGGCGGGCTCTTAGGCAGAAGCTCCTTGATTTTCTTTTCGGTCTGATCCTCAACCCATTGGTTGATGCGCTGGCGTTCGCGTTCGGGGTTGTGAATAAAGTCAACCTCCCTCAATGCGGCTCCGTACGGCTCGTCGAGCGCTTTCAGAAACTCCGGGCGCCAGCGGTAGGTCTGCTCGCCCCACAGTGCATTGGCCACTCTCAGAGCGTACGGCTTGTTATCGCGGTTTAGCCGATTGTTAATGGCGCCCATACCGGTGTGAATTTTGGCCGTCTCCCAGGGGATCCGTTGGTCGTCAACGCCAATGCGCCGCACGGTGTCGGGAAATTGTAATACGTCACCCATTTCGCGGGCCGTCTGACCACGCGCCCCTTCCATGGTCATCGCCAACGCGCTGGAGACCGAATAAGGCGAGAAGAAGAGATTGCCGTCTTTGTCTTCCCTGGTCAATTGAGCATAGAGATTCCAGGCGAAATCACTATTCGCCTCGACCGTCAGCTTGGTGGGGGCTTTGTCTACTTCGGCCGCCAACAGTTCACCTGGTGTTCCTTCGATGCTGCCCAGACCCGTGGTTAATGTAACCAGGCCGGAAAGCACAAATACTCGCGTTAGTGATCTCAACATCGGATTCTCCTCTTCTCGATTAGTTTGGTGGGTTCCAACAATGAAGCGTGTGTCTCGGGCGATCGCTTCGCCTTCCGGCGTGGTGATGCGCAGCTCCGTCGGTTTGCCTGGCGATTGTTGATCTGGATCGTCCCCGGCAATCCATTCGGCTAACAATTCGCCTCGATTCAGACGAACGCGTGTCGGCTCAAGAAACTCATAGTCCGCCTCGCCGGTCGGCGTGATTTTCCAATGGGCCGCCACAAGCTCTATCGGAGATTCAGGGCTGGAATCGCCTTTCGCAATCAGCGGCTCGGGAGTCGCTTGCCAATGGCGCCAGACTGTGACAGCCACGAGGAGACTAGCAGCGACCGCGACAACCGCCATGAGCGCGACGAACCGGTGTGAGAACTGCTTTTCGACAGGTAACCTTGGGTTTACTGCCGGCTCTCTCTCAGAGATCTTGTCACGTTTCAGCACCTCGTGCAGTAGTTGAGAGTGAACACAGTAGGCAACGAACGCACTTCGCATAGAAGCGTCATCTCGCAACAAGGTGTTCAATTCCTCTTCCTGCGACGGGTCGAGCGCGTCATCGGCGTATCGCTGACACAATTCGGCCAGCCTTGGATCCATCGGATCAGGCATGTGGCTGTTCCTTCGAGATTCTTCCGCCAATGCACTCGCCTAGTGTCTTGTAAGCTCTGCTCAGTGCGACATAAACGGTGTGTGGCTTGCGATCGGTCACTGTAGCGATGTCTGTCCCACGTAAGCCCTGTCCATAGCGCAACTCGACAAGCCGCCGAGCTTTGGAGGTCAACAGTGAAAGACAGTGCCGAAGTGCTTCGGTCATTTCGGCAGAATCAAGCGAGTCGTATTCACTCCAATGTCCCTCCAGCAAGTCGAGTACGTCTCCAGCCAGTGGCACGGGTGTTTTCCGCTGCCGACGCAGATGCTCCAACGCTTTGTTTCGCAGGGTCACTCGTGACCACTTCAGCAGGTGAACCGAATCGTCGAATGACTCTACGCGTCCCATCGCAACGACAATCAGCTCTTGATACAGGTCTTCGGCGGTATGTTTGTCACGCACTATCGACCACACGTACGCCAATAATAGGGCACGGTCGGATACAAGTATTCGTAGTGTCGCTTCACGTTCCATGGGTTCTCCTCAATCGTATAGTTGCGCGAGAATCCAAAGTCTATACATCGAATCGCGAGAGAATTCAGTAATTTTCCCCGCCACGACGGCGTTTCGGCCTGAACGGAACAGAACTGCAAGCTTGGGAATTTTCGGCGGAGTAACAAAATACTGCAGGGGCCCCATTCCCTTGGGTTGCTCGTCGCCGACGCTGGTCGTCATTGAGCAGGCTGCGTCTCTTGCCAAACAGTTTATTACGCATCTGAATTCGGTCCGCAGGTACTCAAGGATTCGCTGCTGCTCACGGTTGTCGCAGCGAGCAAGAATCAATAGCGACGGGAGGATTTCGCGAATGGCTGCTAAGCATGTCTGGTGAAGTGATTCGGGCTGGCGCCAAATCGGCTAATAAACCGAACCGCTTCACCAGACATGCTTAGGCCTCGGGTGGTTTTGCACCTCTGGCAATAGGCTGCGTTGCCGAATCAGCATCCATTCCCAGACATCCCAGAATTAAGGATGCACCCGTTCCCCGAAATCTCTGGGATCACCTTTGACAAAAAGGATGCAGAAGCGTATCGTAGATCGACGATAAGCAATTGAGTTGTGGTTACGAGATCGATTTCAGGGGCGATTCACGATGGTCCGAACCAAGGCGGAAGCGAAAAAATGCTGCACGACCAGCGAAAAGCTGGAGCTGCCCGATGTTGCTTGGGCCGAAGACTTGGCCAAGCTGACTTGGGCTCTCGCTCATCCGGCTCGCGTGCGGATCGTTCGTTTGCTGCTGAATCGAAGGTCTTGCATGTGCGGTGAGATCGTCGAAGAGATGCCACTGGCTCAGTCGACCGTTTCGCAACACCTGAAGATCCTCAAAGAAACCGGCCTAGTGCAGGGCGAAATCGACGGGCCGCGAGTTTGTTACTGCATCAACAAGGATGCGATGGCCAGGCTAAAAGCGTTGATCGCAGAACTGTAAGTGGTGCGCGGAGATCCCGTCTTCCAGCGGGGTGTCCGATCACGGACGTAAAAATTTTTAACCATACCTATCGTCCTTCGGCGATAGGCGATAGCGTGCGAAGGAGCACATGATGAGTGAGCGAAAATTGATCGACGATGT
>CAYZHQ010000218.1:0-7068 GCA_964477385.1 uncultured Pirellulaceae bacterium | reverse complement strand
AGCGGCACAGTGGCTGGCGAGCGATTGGTGCTCGGTTGTTTCGGCGCGGCTGACGGATCCTCGTCATTGGTGTGGTATTGTTTTTGGAAAGTTGAACCCAGAGTAGCATTACGCTACCATGCCAAGGTAAGGAGAATCACCATGGGACAACCAGTCAAGCTATCTGATGAATTGGTTTGCGACGCGCGAGCATCGGCGGAGATCACGCAGCGAAGCATTGCGGGGCAAATTGAATTCTGGGCGGCGCTGGGCAAGTCGCTCGAACCGATTTTGCGCGGCGATCGAGCGATAGCACTTCGCCAATCGGGGGCGGCGCGGCCATTGTCTGAAGCGATCGCTGAGGTGGACTCGCCAGCGGGTCGGCAGCGGGTCAGCGATTACCTCAAGACGCGACCGTTCCCACATTTTGAAGCTATCTCTGATCGTCCTGGCTTGCTTCGCAAGACAGATGAGGATGGTACTGAAACGATTGGACGGTTTGTCAATCGAGTATTCGAACCGGTCGACGAGTGATGTCGGGTTTTGAATTTCTCGACAAACGACCGATTATCATCGCAATCGCTGGATCCAACGGTGCCGGTAAGTCGACATTCTTTGCGTCGCATCTGGCCGACTGCGGACTACGCTTCGTCAACGCGGACGACATCGCACTTGAATTAGACATCGGCCCTTACGAAGCGGCCGAGGCGGCAGCGGCGATACGAGAGTCTCTCGTCGAGCGCGGCGAGAGTTTTATCTTTGAAACGGTCTTGTCGGACCCGGTCGGAGAGAAGGTCGAGTTGCTGGCCGGATACGCCGCGCGCGGTTATGAAACCGTGATGATCTTCATCCGCATCAACGACGCAGCGACATCAATTCAGCGAGTGTCCATGCGGGCAAGCCAAGGTGGCCACGACACACCGGACGCAAAGTTGCGGGCAAGGTTCAAACGTACGCGGGCCAATCTCGCTCGGGCGATCGAGCGACTGCCGCACGTCTTGGTCTTCGACAACTCCGACCTATGTCATCCGTACCGCCTTGGCGAACGCTATCAAGATGGTCAACGTGTCGATAAGCGTTGATGGCAAGCAGCTCGCTCTCTGATTATGCTTTGTGCCCTGCACCTTTAAGAAACAAACCGACGATTGCGTGAGCGAACTCGGGCGTTAGGTACCGCTTGGGACGAGACTTACGCGAGAACAGGTTCAACGGTTGGTCCACCATGCTGCAAAAAGAGATCCCCAAGAACGCCGGATCCGATTTGCGTAGTTCTCCAGTTCGCATGCCCAATTCCATGATCTGAACTACCAAGCGAAATCGCTTCGCGGTCAGCTTGTCTAACACTCCGTCAATCTCGGGCACTGTTGGTCCCATGTAAGTTTGAAACATCAGTCGCGGGACACGAGGATCGGCGCAGCAGTGCTCGAACGACGACGTCACAAAGATCAATAGCTTTCCCTGGACGCTCGGCTCTGTCGCGAGGATTTCGGTCAATCGTTGCTGACTCTCGCCGTAGTGCTGTTCGATCAGGGCCTGCAGCAGCGCGGCTTTATCCGCAAAGTGATGATACAGCGTCGGCTGAGTCACCCCGGCCGATTTAAGGATCTCGCGAATGCCGGTCGCTGCGTAACCTCGCTGAGCAAAGAGGGTGAGCGCCGCATCGAGCAATCGCTCGCGTGTTTTGGCTGCTGCCTCACTTCGTGAGTTCATCGCGTTGGCCCCACATCCTTGCGATTCTGTTTCAGATCATGCCCCAAATTATCAAAGATCGTGTGTATCAGGTCTTCGGTCTTTTCAGCGGTAATCAAAAAGAAACAAAACAGCATTTCATCGGTAGTCTCTTCGCCCCACGTCACTCGCTGCGGCGGTGATGATGGGTTCGAGGGATTGTCCGACGAGTTATCAAAGACGGCTTCGACAACCAACTTGGTTCCAGCCTTCAATCGAATCGGCTGCTCGTAATAATACTCATCCTGCCAGTTGTAATCCCACTGCGGAATATCGATCAGCACCTGTTCTTGAGCGTCGTTCGGCTGTGTTGCCGTCACTCGCATCGATTTGCCGAGCAAATGCATGTGGGGCACAATCCCAACCATGATTACATCTTTGGGCAAGGTGTAGGAGGTCGAACGTCGATAGTTTGCCTCTCCCGCCGGGATGTCCATTTCATAGTTCGCCATCCAGATACTACCGACCAGCTTGGCGGGTTCCTTAAGTGACTCTTCGACCGGCTTATCAACAAAATAAAGTCCGACCTCGGATTGATCGACTTCACGTTTGCCGGTTGGATGGTAATGGACTTGCACGACAATATCGCTGCCTTTCTTGAGATACCGCCCCATGTCGTTTGGCAACCGCCGAGCCGTGTTTCCGACGGACCAGCCACCGAGCGCACCGCTTGGCAGAAATCCAGGCCCGCCAAAGTTGCTGTAGCCGGGCTCGGGCGTCGCCGCGTCTAGCTTTCTCGCTTGACCTTTGTCATCGAGAAACAAAACTGCGTGATGCACGACGCGTTGGTTGCCAGGATGAAATTCAACCGCGGCCACCAACTTGTCTTCGGGAATCTCGATCGGCAGCACGAAATTCTGGAGCAAATCCGGCCCACTGGCTGGCACCGAAAAGGGTTCCTGCATCTGAACGACAAGATCGGGAACTCCCAACTGCCAACCATCGGCAAACATCGGACGCGGTGGCAAGTCGGCCTTGTCACCCAAAGCACAACCCTCTTTGACCCATTGCGCCAGCAAATCCAATTCGCGATCGCTTAGCCATCGCTGGCCGATAAAACGGTGCGCTGTCTGCGGGCCGGGAATCCAGGGTGGCATCAGACGACGTTGGGTGACTTCGACGATCATGTCCGCATGAGCCTGCGCATCGTCATAGCTGGATAGCGAAAACGGCGCGACCTGCCTGGGACGATGGCATGTTTCGCAGCGTTGCTGCAAGATCGGAGCGATGTCGCGGGCGTAGGTAACTTCAGCCTTCGGTCGATTCGCTCGCTCGGGAGGCAGGACGCAGCCGACCGGTTTGGTCTGGCTAAGCGACGGTTTTCGCCCAACAGCAACGGCAGCAATCGCGTCGGCGAGAAATCGCTTTTCAATGTTCACTCGCCTTCGCCCAATCGACTCGTAAGCGTTGTCAATCGCGCCGCGGTACGCCAGTTCTCCGGAAGCGTTCAAAACGAACGCTTCGGGAACGTGCGTCGGCTGCAGCGACAAACGCAACAACTGCGAAGCATCAAATAAGATTGGAAACGTCGCCTCATACTCGCTAAAGTGCTTCGCCGCGTTTTCCCGCTTGGTGTTGGGATCGGACACCACGCCGTACAGTTCAACGCCGCGTGGCAATGCGCCCGCTAGCCGGTTGAGTTCAGAAATGTACGAGTTGGAAATCGGACAAGAAGTTGACAGAAAAACGAACACACGGCTGATTCGTTTATCGTTCTGGGAAAGAACGTATTGCTGGCCATCGAGCCCCTGCAGGTCAAACTGAAAATGTGCACGCTTCGCGATTTGGCCCGTGGCATTGGTTGTGGTCATGCAGGCCGTAATGAACAGGACGCAGGGAAGGAGTCTCATTTGGAGCACCACCATTCAATTCGAATCTCAAAAAAATATCCAAGCATATCAATTGGTATGCATCCCGCATGCAAGTATACCGATCGGTATGCCTTGCGTCAAGCATTGCGCTAATGGAGCCGGACTGCGTCCTATTCAGCCAAGTTGCCGCAGTTCCACAAATGCTCTATCACGCGGAAAAGTTGCCGGCGGTACCGCGAAGGACCTTGGGAGTATCGTTTCAATGGCCAAAGCCGTGGAGCTCTGGAAAGCAGCGAACGGGTGCACGAACGTTCCCGAAAAAGCGACGTTGCCAGCCAAAGACCCGAGCGATGGGTGTACTACCCAGACAATGACTTAACGCGGGGGGAAAAGCGAGAGCCTCGTTGCGTTGTATCGCGTCGAAGGAGGAGGGCACACGTGGCCGGACGGTGCTCAGTATCTTTCCAAATTCATCGTTGGCAAACTCACACATGACTTCGACAGTCAGACGATCTGGCAGTTCTTCGAGTCGAATCCGAAGCGTTTGTTGCCGTTCACATACCTGAACGAGGAGCGGTGGCAGAAATGGTCGCCTCCAAGTGGAGCTGCTTCCATTTGAGTTGCGTCTCGCTCTTTGTGTCGCCCGTCGTTCTCTTATTTCATTAAATTGAGGCCTACTCGAAAAGGGAATGAGTTTTCGTGCAAACGCGAGTCTTCCCAGGCGGGAAAACTCCCAAAACCTCGAAAACCGACTGCTCCCAGAAGCCTCTAATTGGGGACGTACAAACACCCTGCAAGACCACATAACCCGCTCAAAACAGAGAGTCTCTGTTTCTGGGAAAATCACATTAGCCGAAGGTCACAGAGACAGAGACAGAGAGTGGCGAGAGTTCGGTCCGAGAGAGAGCAGAGGCGGGGGCGGATCGGGAAAACAGAATGTCTCTAATTGGCCGCCGGCAGAGACGCCGGAGAGTCGGCCAAAATGCGTTTCACCCTGCAAAAAAGGCGTAAAACACGAAAAAAGGCCGGCGACAGTCCAAAGCACCATCGCCGACCTTCTGATTTACCCGGCGGTCAAACAAGTTTGACCGTAGTCCGGAAAGTTGAGGTAACCGCACCATGCTCAAACCGACTCTTGCCCGCTCTTGTGAGGGGTAGGGTTCTGTGCCGGTAAATATTGGAGCCGTTTTCTCGGCATTTTCGTCTTGCTCGATTTGTGTCGTCTTTTACCGGACCAAATAACAATCCGGATCAGTGAAGCGTTGACTTTTGTTGCACGTGTGCAACACTTAGGTGAGCGTCCTTCGATAGTGGCTTTTCGCCCTCTCTGCGAATTTGCCCCTCCATTTAACCCGAACGTGTCATCGTGCCGCTTACTGAAATCGTATCGCGTATCCAAGAACGACGGAGAGAGCTTGATATCTCTGTCTCCGATCTTGCACGTCGAAGCGGAGTCTCGCGGGCGACCGTGATACGGATTCTTGGTGGCGAGGACCACGAATTTTCCTTTGCGAACCTGCAAGCGATTCTGCTCGCTTTGGGAATCTCTTTCGACTTAACAGAGATCCCGGCGGAGCAATTCCGAGATCAGATTGCCACTGAAAAAGCGAAACGATTGATTGCACTCACCCAAGGTAATGTCGCGCTCGAGGCTCAAGCCGTTTCGCGGTCCTCCGCTCAAACGCATCTGGAAGAGACGAAAGCTCGAATCGCTTCATCCAGTCGAAAGTTGTGGGCTTCGTGAATTCTGGTCGTCACAAGCAAGAGCTATCGGGTCTTGGTTCGAGCGGAAAAGATGATGACACGCCGTTCGATGGTTCCGGCCTCAAACTCAAGACGGTGAAAACACGGAGTGAACTCAACGAGGTGGAGTTCGCCGCGATCCTCCGTGTCACCGAGAAGTACCTGCTCTTAAAACCATCTCGCAAACTCGCACCCTTCACATTCGACTGGCTTCTCGGACTCCACCGCGAGATGCTCGGTTCGATCTGGATGTGGGCAGGCGAAATCCGATCGACCGAAAAGAACATCGGAGTGAGTCCCAGCATCATCGCAGCGGAACTCGGAGTCATTGCGATGGAGGCCGACAAGCGACATGACGAAAGCGGTGATCTCGTCATCGCGACGGCGGCCGAGTTTCATCACCGCGCCGTTTGGGTTCATCCGTTTGAAGATGGCAACGGTCGTTGGGCACGGTTGCTGGCCAATGTTTGGCTCATGCAACACGACCAACCGGCGACCCTCTGGCCCGCGACCGATCTGCGAAACACAGAGAGCCCGATTCGCGATGAGTACATCGCAGCGATCAAAGCGGCCGACGCGCGAAACTATGGCCAACTGATCGACTTGCACCAAAGGTTCAGCGAGTAGATCCTCAGACACGAGAGGCGAAACCAAATGAAAGGTAGCGGCAGGCCGACAGAATCAGGCGGCAACCCGATTGTGTACACACTAGAATTGGATCTGCACCTATTCTTTACGCCGCTGATGCAAGACTGGGGCGATGGGATCGTCATGACGCGAACGCTCCAATTGCCATTTCCACCGGACAACAAAGTTTCGATCGGAGGGCGCTCGATGGAGGGTGACGGCCAACCGCTTGGCTATCGCCTGCGTGACACTATTTGGGATGTCGATCGCGCGAGGTTCATTGCAACGACAACCTCCGACCACGGGGGCGGGCCTCTTGCGTATATCCCCGATGACATTGACAGATATTTCAGTGAGGGCTGGTCAATCGGAAGCTGGCAAAAGCACTGTGACAACAGTTGGAAGAGCCCCATCGGTGATCGGTTCGACCGAAAGAAATTCGATTTTGAACTATTGGATGAGGACGATCTCTACGAACTTGAAACGACGCCAGCTTCAAAACGTCCCGAACCTTTCAACAGATTAATGAGCGCTTTGGTCAGGCTTCTATTTAATCTCTACAACAACGAAGCGTTGGCATACGCGATGTACAAAACCAAAACATATTTCCAGGAAGAAAAGAACCAATCGCCAAAGTTCAAAGACGCGGTGCAACGCTATGAGCAAATGACTTCCGAAGAACAGCTCAAGGTCCGAAAGAATGTACTTCGTCGCACTGCTCACTTTGGATAGCCAAGCGAATCGAATATTCGTTACGTTGCGCCGCTTGACGCAGAAATGAAGATTAAAAAGTCTCCACGACCCTCGGGTTATTTCGATTCATTGTCTCTGAGGTTTTGAATTGGCCCGGCAGAAGACGAGCTTCGTGAAGCGAATCAAATAACCCAGCCAAATCGGCAGTTCGAGACGTTGGCAACCTGCCTGAAAATTGAGTCTCCATCACCTTACCCAGGTAATTCGGTAGCTGTTCCGAAACACCGTGTTTTGCTGTGCCAAATGCGTTTGGAACGGCACTTGCATATCGCAAAAGTTCGTGAGAATCGATTAATGCGCGAACCGGACTGTAATCCAACCGCTCTGAAGATCCGGACGATTTTTTCGGCATCGCTGTAAGTGATTGCCAGGAAATATGTTGCGGCAGGGCGGTTCTTGGTAGACTGCTCTGAAATCAAATAAGCCA
>CAYZHQ010000217.1:0-7099 GCA_964477385.1 uncultured Pirellulaceae bacterium | reverse complement strand
TGATTTTGTCGTTGGCACCCAAGATCTGGACGTCGACCGTCTCTCAACGCTTCTAGGCGAGCGGTTTAAGTTTGATCCGCAGCTTTCGTTTGAGACGGTGGGCGGGTCGATCAAAAATGAAATTGAGATCAAAGGCACGCCGTTCCGGATTGAGCTGTTTCGATTGACGCACGAGCCATTCGATCAATCACGATTCGAACGGCGACGAGAAATCGTTTTGTTTGACAAACAAGTTTGGATTCCGACCGTTGAGGACGTCATCCTTCAAAAACTAATCTGGGATCGGCCCAAAGACCGAGATGATGTCGCTGGCGTGATGGAAGCAAACCGAAAATCGCTCGATGAGGACTACTTGCAATCCTGGGCTAGCCGACTGGGGTTGACTGATGCACTTTTGAGAGCAACCGCTCCCCATGACGACTCTGCCTGATAAAACGTTGCAAACGTCAAGCTCATCTCGCATTCCCACTGTTGCGATCTTCGTCACCGCCGCATCGTGGGCCGGGTTTGCCGTTTGGCTGGGGGTGAATCCGGGGGCTTTGTTGCCAGCGTTTGGGGTTGAGGCGTCGACGCCTCAGATGTTGACGGAGGTGCGGGCGTTCTACGGCGGCGTGGAAATGGCGATCGCGGTGGCGATGGTCCTTTTGTTCAAACGGGGTGAGCTGTTTGCCGCATTGTTGGTTGGCGGATTGCCGTTGGTGGGTTCGGCGTGCGGCCGTTTGATCGGGTTGGTCGTCGATGGTTTTTCGATGACGCACCTCGGATTCGCGGGACTGGAGATTGTCGGCGCGGCGTTTTGTTTGGTGGGTTGTCGGATGGTGTCGAAGGGTGCCGTCGATGACTGATCAGCAACTGAAGCGCGATGGCTTCTGCGTTTTACGGGCGGCCGTTTCAGCGCCGACCGTCGATCATCTGTTGAAGGTTTGCACCGCGCAGTAAAAAAAACTCCGCCACACCGAAATCCAATGAATTCCGTTGCTAGATATCCCCTCTCAAAGATTTTGGTCGCCACTTCGACGGAGGTCGCTGGGCATGATGAGAGCGAGCGTGAGCTGACATCCGTTGAACCCTGGAACGCAGCGATACACTAGCACAGCTAGACCATGCGCTGGCACGTGTGAGTGGCAGTAGGACCGCTGTTGACTGTTAACCAAGGCGCCTTTGGCTGTTAACTGAGAATCTTCTCAACGTGACCAAAAGAGGGCGAAAACCTACCTCCTCTGAGGTTGCCTTTCTTGCGAGCGGGTATCAAATCTACCTGCTTGCAATTTCGCTAAGCCCTGATGAATGAGTGACTTAGAAGCGTGAGAAAAACGTGTGCGTACTTCCGTAATCGGTTGTGTCCGGGGAGAATCGATGGCATCGCCAACCGTGCGAACGGCCAGCTTTACCAAGGCAAGCGGACGCAGATCGGCTGGACAGCCAAGGAAATCGTGCTGCCGACCATCGAAGGCAGTCGAGCCAGCGGAGCGATCATCAAGGTCGCCGGCCTGACGGGTCGGATCCGTGGCATGAAGCTTAAGCGGCCCGATGGGCGCACGGTGCGACCTGTTCTTTCAGTTGCTTGACCACAACGCCGAGCCCGAAGACTTCTTTTCGTTCATCGTCATGCTTCATCGCGAGATCCCACATCCGCTGACCATCATCTGGGACCGACTCAGAGCTCATCGCAAGGCGGCAAGGTGGTTCTCTGAACTTGGGTGTCGTTGGTTACGATTCGTTTACCTTCCGCCCTACTGTCCGGAACTGAACCCAGTGGAGCATGTTTGGTCATCCACGAAGTGGGGCCGCTTGGCCAACTGGCCCGCGCCGGACATCGAGGCTGTCTCGGAACGCGTCAGTGCAGACTTTCAGTGGCAGGCAACGCAGCAGAACGTACTTCGCGGTCACTTCGATGCGGCCGGCCTCAGTTTAAAGTGAATCAAGTTGCTTGCGCAGTCATCAATAATCACCTCCGACGCGGGCTCGAGGACGCTGCGCCTCGGCTGTGGGTTCACCGCGACTTTTGCCTTCATCGACGGGCATTTTCTGCTCCGCCCGCTGCCCAACTGCCCCAATTTCGCTCATCCACCCAAAAACGGCCGTGATGTGTGTGTGCAGTGGCGACCGTGGCCGCCTCTGCACACGCCCCCCTTTTAATGACGGGTTTTTCCTGGGTAGACTGCCGCAAATCAAAATTCCTATCAGTCACCCCCACCATTTCAATGGCCACCACCTATCTGAAATCCGGTAAGCCCGAAATCCAACGGGCCGAAGACGACGCTAAGGTGCGTGGTATTGTCGAGAGCACCCTGGCTGACATTGCCGCCCGCGGCGATGAAGCCGTGCGGGATCTATCCGTCAAGTTCGACCGATACGACCCTCCTAGCTTTCAACTGAGCCCCTCTGAAATAGAAGCTGCGATGGCCGGAGTCTCGGCCCGCGACCTTGCCGATATCCGATTCGCACAGGCTCAAATCCGTCGTTTCGCGGAAGCCCAGCGTGCCTGCCTCACAGACCTCGAGGTCGAAACGCTCCCCGGCGTGATTCTCGGTCACAGGAATATCCCCGTGCCATCGGTCGGTTGCTATGTGCCGGGCGGCAAGTTTCCGATGGTGGCCTCCGCCCACATGTCCGTGGTGACCGCGTCCGTGGCGGGCGTGCCGCGCATTGTTGCTGCCGCTCCGCCCCAAAACGGCGCCCCCCATCCCGCGATTGTCGCGGCCATGCACCTGGGCGGTGCGCACGAAATCTACGTTTTGGGTGGCATGCAGGCGATCGGTGCCATGGCACTGGGAACGTCTACCATCGACCCTGTGGACATGATCGTGGGCCCGGGCAACGCCTTTGTGGCCGAGGCCAAGCGGCAACTTTTCGGCCGCGTAGGCATCGACCTCCTTGCTGGGCCAACCGAGACACTGGTTATCGCGGACGATACCGTCGATGCCGAGCTTTGTGCCACCGATCTGCTTGGGCAGGCCGAACACGGCTACAACTCGCCCGCCATCCTGCTGACGAATTCAACCCAACTCGCCCAGGCGACCCTCGCGGAAATCGACCGGATCCTCGATATCCTGCCCACGGCTGAAACCGCTCGGGCATCGTGGCAGGACTACGGCGCCGTAATTCACTGCGACACCTACGAGGAAATGCTTGCCACGGCCGACGAGATCGCGTCCGAGCATGTGCAGGTGATGACCGACCGCGACGACTGGTTTCTGGAAAACATGACTTGTTACGGAGCTTTGTTCCTCGGTCCGCGCACCAATGTGGCCAACGGCGACAAGGTGATTGGAACCAACCACACCCTGCCAACCCGCAGGGCCGGGCGTTACACCGGCGGCCTCTGGGTCGGCAAATTTCTGAAAACCCATACCTACCAAAAGATTCTCACCGATGAAGCCGCGACGTTGATCGGCAAATACGGTTCACGGCTGTGCATGCTCGAGGGATTTGTGGGCCATGCCGAACAGTGCAATATGCGCGTCCGTCGTTATGGTGGTGAAGACGTCGCGTATGGTGCGGCCTCCGAGTGATGCCGCCGGTTTCCTGAAAAAACCCCTATCCAAAATCCGATTAGACAACTCCAAACCGGAGCAGCAAGCGCCATGTCGACCGAGGTCTATCCGTCCAAACCCCAAGGCAAAATTCCCAACAGCCGTTTTCCCCTGTTGGTACACCGCAACGCCATACCCGGTGGTGGAGCCGAGGCGATCAAGGACCGGTTTCGTGCCAACGGTTGGTCCAACAACTGGGATTACCCCGGAGTCTACAAATACGCCCATTTCCATTCCACCACCCATGAGTGCCTCGGTTGCGCCAACGGCTGGATGGAATTCAATCTTTCCGTTGGGGAAGGTGGTTGGACCCGCCTGCGCATCAGCACCGGCGATGTGGTCGTCATCCCTGCCGGAGTCAGCCACGAGATGACCGCCCAATCGGATGACCTTCACGTGTGTGGTGGCTACCCGGACGGGCGCGATTGGGACGACATCGAGGAAGCCTTCCTGAGCGATGAAGACTACAAGCGCGCTTGCAAACGCATCATGATGCTGCCCATTCCCAACCGGGATCCCGCGACCGGCGAGCCGATGCCGGAATGGCACGCCGCCCCGTCATCGGTGGACGGAGGCTGGAACGACTGGCGCACCCGTCTCGACGCCAGATCCGCTAAAAGCGACACCGCATGAGTGCGGCATCGTCAACCGTGAATCTGCACCGCACCACTTGCGGCGCAGGTCCTGTATTGTTGCTGCTTCACGGCGTGACGCGCTGTGGGGCGGACTGGGAACCACTTTTTCCGGCGCTCGCCGAAAATTGGAAGGTCATCGCACTCGACCAACGCGGTCATGGCGAATCGCCGCGAGCCGAGAGCTACCTCGTCACCGATTACGTGGCCGATACCGTTCGTTTCGTCCGGGAAGAAGCCGATGCTCCGCTCGTCCTCTTCGGGCATTCTCTCGGGGCGATGGTGGCCGCTGCCGTAGCGGCGGAATTGCCGGAGCGGGTGCGTGCGATCCTTCTCGAGGATCCGCCTTTTCACACGATGGGCAATCGTATTGACGGAACGGCCTGGCAGGCGCAGTTCCTCGGGATGCAAGAGGTCGCGCGACGGGGCGGCTGCGTTGAAGAAATGACTGCCGCTCTCGCGGAGATCCGTCTCCCTTCAGGCTACGGCGGTTTCCGTCGGCTGGGTGACTTGCGCGACGAAGCGTCCCTTGCATGGAGCGCGCAATGCCTCAGCCGACTCGACCCCGAAGTGCTCGCACCGGTGATCGCAGGCCACTGGCTCGACGGCTACGATTTTCCTGGCGTGCTCTCCCGCGTCCGTTGTCCCACGCTCCTGCTTCAGGCCGATCCGAAGGCCAGCGGCGCACTCACGGATGCCGATGCGGAGGCGGTGGTCGCCGTCATTTCCGACTGCCAGCGAGTTCGTTTTCCCGACTGCGGTCATCAGCTGCACCGCGACCGCCAAGAGGAAGTGTCGCGGGCGATGGAGGCGTTTATCCTCACCGGGTGATTCACCAAAAGCCCTGCATCTCCGTCTGCCGGCGTCACCGTCGTGGCGGGACCGACGGCAGACGATCGCGTCACCGACCGTGCGGCACAAAAATGATGCCCCACTAAAACTGCGTGAATTCCAGCGGCAACGGTGGTTGCAAGACGGTGACATGATGCCAATCACATTTGCTTCGGCAACGATGCATCCCGCGCAGTTGTCGATGCCTGCCCGGTCGCGAGCGCAGCACCGTCATGCAGCCTGCGGTTCCATCGCCACTCGATACGGCGAATTTCGATGCTGCGGTTAGGTACGATTTCAGCAGTCCGCCAGCGAGCCGTGTTTGAGGGAATGGCCAGCTGGTCAGCGGTTGTCTGTTCTAGAAGCCGCCTGGGTAATTCCGATTGCAATCTGCCGTGCCTTTATGCTCCACCGAAACCGCTAGGCAACGCGTCGATAGCTCAGCAGGTGCCCGCCAAGCTCTGAATCGCGGACGACCTTGTCTTTGCAGAACTTAGTCGGCACGGCGATGGTTTCCTGGCGGATCGGCGGCAAGTGATCCCGTTCGGAATGGCCGCGACGTTTGTTGTACCAGTACTGCGTCGCGATAAGGATGCCGTCGAGATGCTCGTTGGTCACGATGCAGAATGCGTTCAGCACTTCGTGTTTGATCGTTTGAATCACTCGCTCGACGTGGGCCTGCAAATTCGGTGACCGAATCGGTGTCAGCTTGATCTTGCCACCGGTCGATCGAATTACCTCGTCGAACGTGTCAACGTACTTGCGATCACGATCCCGCATCAGAAGCTCGCACTTCAGATTGTGTTCTTCCAAGTGCATTTGAAAGTTGCGGCCTTGCTGCGTCGTCCATTCGCCAGCGGGATTCTCGGTGCATGGCGAGATCCAAATCTGTCGCGACCCGATGTGAATGAAGACCATGAAGTAAACGTCGAGCAGTCCCTTCATTGTCAACTTCTTCTTGCAGGCGAAATCGCATTGCCAAAGCGTGTCGGCGTGCCGCTTGATGAACTTGTGCCAGGTGTCGGGGTGGTCCCCCGGAGTCGGTTCAAGGCCTGCGGCGACAATCACGTTCTTCACCGTTTGGCGCGACACGTGAACGCCCATACGACGTAGTTCTTGCAGGATCTTCGTGTAGCCGAATCCGGTTTCTTTCCGAATCCGAATGATCGTGTCGCGAACGTCTTCCTCGATCTTTGGCCGGCCACCTGCTTTCTTCGCCGATCGCTTGGTCGGCCTGGGTGAATCGGATACCATCTCGCGACCCCCCCGGCGAAACGTCGAATACGACACGATCGACATCACGTCTTTGATTTTGCCACCGAGGCGTTTGCCGTGTTTGACCAGCGTCTGACGCTCCTGATTGTCCAAGGTGATTCGGTCAAGTAACTTGCAATTCAGGATCTCATTCTCCGCTTTCAGGTAGCGAATCTGCTGGGCCAGTTCCTGCCGCGTCAGCGACGCCAGCAGTGTCAAAAGTGGGTGGACAATGTTGACCATCGAGAGCTGAAAAGCCTTGCAAATCCTGCGACAATCGGAGCGGCGAGTTTTTTATACCCCGCTCAAGCGATGAGGCTACAGCACGATCGGTTTCCAGTAATCGCCAAGCGAGGCCCCGACCGGTGCCAGCATCGAAATCGCATCGAACGTCCCCTACGGATCGTTTCAATCGTCAAAGCCAACGACCGCTCCGCAAGCAAGAATCGTTGAGCGGAATCGCAAACCTGTTAACCAGAATCGCGTTCGATCTTGCTTCTGAAAGAAAAGACCTCTGGCTAACAAGTGGCTGTTAACAAAAGCTGAAACCGCTCGCAATCGGCACGAACGTCTGGAGTGGCAACCTGAGAGGACGCGACACCCGCAACTGCTTGCAGAAAAGCAACTTAAATCAATGCGTCAGCAGAGAGTTAGTGCGGGAGAACATTGTGTGCGGGCAGTGCAAGATTCACGCCGGATCCTCGCAACTTTCCCATTTAGCTCTTCCGCCAGACCTCCGCGACGGGTTGCTCTGGACAAATTCGCTGGCCATGGCGTCCCATGCCTCACCTGTCGCGACGAAAAAATTGCCTATCCGACAGAATCTCCGACTGTTTCATATAAACG
>CAYZHQ010000216.1:0-7114 GCA_964477385.1 uncultured Pirellulaceae bacterium | reverse complement strand
GCTCGCATGCGGTGTCGCAACTGCCAGCCACTTCGCAGCCGCAAGCCGGCTCGCCACAATCGCAGCCTGCCGATTCAAAACAACCGGTTAGAGCAACGCGGTTACTATTGGTTAATTCCTGGCCGAAAACGCTGCCGCCGTGCATTGCACAAGCGATAGCGGCGACCAACGCCATTTTGCCAAGCTTCATTTAAAGTTTCTCCTCATCCCTGAGTCGGTGGGGTAGGAATGGGAGTCGTCAACTAGACGGCGTCCCAAATTCCGAAAATGCCGACCCTGAAGGTCAGTTGATTGGACTGTTCCGACGGGTCGATCCAGATGGTTCGTAGCCGTCCTCTCTCATCACTGATGCTATCGGCGTTGCTGCTCCACATTTAAGGAGATTTCGCTAAGAGACCCATTTCTTGGAGCTGGTGGGGGTGACTTCGAAACGGTTTTTCAGATCCGACCGTCTGGGTAGACCTTGACGGTTCCCTGTGGACCTCCGCAGCCGTTTTCAAGAGGATTCCACCTATCCGCCGGAACCTGTGGGGGTTCTCGCGGTTACTTCTGTTAGCGGTTCCTGCGAATTTGGCTTGTCAATGCTTTTCACCTCAGCGGAGTCAGCTCCATGCGTTTAGGTCAACATCGAAGTCTCCAGGTGGTCATTTTCTTGGCGGCATTGCTAGGCGTTGGGGCGACCGGAATGGGGCGGGCTGCGGAGTTAACGCCCGAGGAACACGCTTTCTTTGAAGCCAAGATCCGACCGGTTCTGGTCCGGGAATGCTACGGGTGTCATTCCAATGAAACGGGCAACGCCAAAGGGGGATTGCGTTTGGACACGATGCAATTGGCTCAGATCGGTGGCAGTAGTGGAGCGGCCGTCGTGCCTGGGGACCTGGAACAGAGTCTGTTGTTCAACGCCATCACGCATCAAGATTTTGTGATGCCGCCCAATCGCAAATTGCCAGACAACGTGATTGCGGACTTTCGAAAGTGGATCGAGATGGGAGCGCCTGATCCTCGCGAGACGGTCATTGGTGAGATCAAGTCGACGATCAGTGCGACCGACATTGCGGAAGCCAAACGCTCGTTCTGGGCTTATCAGCTACCGATTGCTTCTCCACCGCCAGCGGTGCGGCGTGCCGATTGGCCGAAGTCCGATATCGACCGCTTCGTTTTGGCGCGTCTAGAATACGAGGCCATGCAACCGCCCGCTGACGCGCCGCCCGATAAACTTCTTCGCAGGCTTTGCTTTGATTTGGTTGGCTTGCCACCGACACCGGAGCAATTGGAAAACTTCGTCGGGAAATGGCACCGCAGCCCTGACGATGCGATCGATTGGATGGTGGAAACCTTGCTCTCGACACCTCAGTTCGGGGAGCGCTGGGGGAGGCATTGGCTGGACGTGGCGCGCTATGCCGAATCGACCGGTCGCGAAGTCAACATGACTTATCCTCATGCCTGGCGGTATCGAGACTACGTGATCGATGCCTTCAACGCGGATAAACCCTTTGATCAGTTTGTGCGAGAGCAACTTGCTGGCGACTTGCTGCCTGCGAAGGACGATCAGCAATGGTCTCAGCAGTTGATCGCGACCTCGTTTCTTGCCTTGGGGCCCAAGAACGTCAACGAGCAGAACCGAGTTCAGTTTGCTGCCGATGTAGTGGACGAGCAAATCGACACCACGACTCGCGTGTTGCTTGGTACGTCGGTCGCCTGTGCCCGCTGTCACGATCACAAGTTCGACGCGATCCCGCAAACCGACTATTACGCGTTGGCGGGGATCTTTCGAAACATGAAAACCTACTTCGGGAATCCTCCTTCGGAGTTGGGTGAATTCAATAGCGTTCAGGCTCGCCAGACCAGCAGCTTGTTGCAACTGCCCGTCGACGATCCGAGCTCCTTTGACAAACACTATTCGCCGACCGAATTGGCCTCGCTTCAAGAGCAGATCCGTAGCCTGCAGGCGGAATTGCTTGAACTGCGACGTTCACGACAGCGTGACGCAAATGGAAACGCAGGGCAGAGCCTGTTCAATACGTTGCGCGTTACCAACCAGTTGGCCGAGCTGACAGCAAAACTGGCGGTTGTCGATCAAGATGGGAATCCCCACAGTTATTGCATGGGAGTCCAAGAGACGACTTCCACCAGCGATGCGCGGCTGTTGATCCGCGGAGAGATTGATCAGCCCGCGCAGTTGGTCCCACGCGGCTTTCCGCAGGTGCTAAGCACGGCAGGGGTGGCAATCCCTGAGGGTTCCAGTGGACGCCTGGAGTTAGCCAATTGGATTGCGAGTCCCGAAAATCCACTCACTTCACGAGTCATGGTGAATCGCATTTGGCAACAAATGATCGGTCAAGGGATTGTGACGTCGACCGAAAATTTTGGCGTCACTGGTGCCGCTCCTAGCCATCCCCAACTGCTCGACTATCTGGCATTGCGATTTGTGCAGTCCGATTGGTCGGTGAAGACTCTGGTCGGTGAGATCGCCCGCTCACGTGTCTATCGGATGGCTTCTGATTTCCAGGCGGAATATCACCAACAAGATCCCGAGAATGCATTGCTGTGGCGTGCCAACCCACGGCGACTCGACGCCGAGGCGCTGCGGGATGCGATGCTGTTGGTCAGCGGCGAACTGGAGACCGCCCGTCCCCGAGGTTCCGAAGTCGCTAAAGCAGGCTACGTGCGAGTGCGGGATGGAGTTCTAGGAAATCCTCGCGAGCAGATTCGAGCACAAATGGTTTCGATGCAAAATCGTGGTCGCAGCCGTGGCCGATTGGGAGGTTTTGGTGCTCAGCGGCCCACGGGGATGATGGCGTATCGGGAGTTGGCCAAACGGATCACCGGAGCCCTCAACATGGAAGAGGCAAAAATCCGCAGCGTCTATTTGCCGATCGTGCGTGACGAGACGCCTCGCTCGCTGGAGGTCTTTGACTTCGCCGATGCCAACAGCGTGATCGGCACACGCGAGGCGTCCAATACGGCGAATCAAGCGCTGTACATGCTGAATAATCCATTTGTGATTCAGCAAAGCGAGGCTCTAGCGGAGCGTATTCGTCGCGAACATCATGGTACGGCCCAACGCATTGAAGCGGCGTTTGTGTCGGTTTATGGGCGGTTACCGAGGGCGGATGAGTCCACTGCTTCGGTCGCCCTGTTGAGCGATTTAGCCAGTTCGGGACGCCGCGATCGAGGCGTGTCGGCCTGGGCCGTGTTTTGCCAGAGTCTGTTTGCGTCAGCCGAATTTCGCTTTCTCGATTAATCTCTTCTGGGAGCCAAATCATGCGTTCTAATGTGTCACGTCGTCTCGCCTTGCAAACCGTTTCCGCGGGATTTGGTTATTTGGCGTTTGCCGGGTTAAGCACACGCTTGGCTGCCGCGGAAGCGGTTCGCACTGGCAGCACGAATCCGTTGCAACCGCGTGAACCTCATTTTGTGCCTCGTGCCAAACGGGTCATTTTTTTGTGCATGCAGGGCGGTCCTTCGCATGTCGACACGTTTGACTACAAGCCGCAGTTGCTGCGCGATCACGGCAAACGTGGGATGTATGGCGGCACACTGCTCAAATCGCATTGGCAATTTCGTCAACGTGGAGAGAGCGGATTGTGGATCTCGGATTTGTTTCCCGAGGTCGCCAAGCATGCTGATGATCTGTGCTTGATCCGTTCCATGCACTGCGACCAGCCGGTCCATCCTGGCGCAATGACGCAAATGCATACCGGAACGGCGCAGTTCATTCGGCCCTCGCTCGGTGCGTGGGCAATGTATGGTTTGGGAACTGAAAACGACAGCTTGCCTGGTTTCGTTTCACTCAGCCCACCGGCTGGGAGTGCTCGCAACTACGGCAGTGCTTTTTTGCCGGCGATCTATGGCGGAACCAAAGTAGGCCGAGGTGGCGTTGCGGCTCGCTTCGCAATGGCGGACGGCCAGTCGGTACCCGACATTCGCAATCCGCAGTTGACCAAGAGCCAGCAACGTCGGCAACTGGACTTTATCCAAACGCTGAATGGAAACAAGTTACGTCGAGACGAATTCCAGCCCGGGGTGGAAGGCGTCATCGAATCGTATGAACTGGCTTTTCGGATGCAGGACGCGATGCCGGAGTTAATGGATGCGTCGCAGGAAACTCAAGAGACTCTAGCACTATACGGGGCCGATAGTGGCGAAACGGCAAGCTTCGGCAAGCAGTGTTTACTAGCCCGGCGTTTTGTCGAGGCAGGGGTGCGGTTTGTCGAGATCACGCATGGAAACTGGGACCAACATGTGAATTTGAGCCGTGATCATCAGGCTCGCGCTCAGGCGTGCGATCAACCGATCGCCGGTCTGTTGCAAGACCTCAAGCAACGCGACCTATTGAAGGACACGCTGGTCATTTGGGGTGGCGAATTCGGGCGGACGCCGGCGGCTCAAAACGGCGACGGACGCAATCACAACAACAAGGGCTATACGACATGGATGGCCGGTGGTGGTGTGAAAGGTGGCTTCAGCTATGGAACAACCGATGAATACGGTTATCAAGCGGTGGAAAATAAGTGCCACATTCACGACTGGCACGCCACGATCCTGCATCTGCTGGGACTGGATCATACCCAGCTCACCTACCGCTACGCCGGTCGCGATTTTCGCTTAACCGACGTCCACGGCAACGTCGCGACCGAAATCTTGGCGTAGCTGACGGTCCGCTGGTGATTTTTTCGCGGGAGCAGCCGTTTTCGGCGGTCGATGTTCGGGGGGGTGGGCAAATCCTCATCAAAGCTTCATCGATGCCGGTTATGCTGGGACCTTCCTTCAAAGTCCCTCCTTCCCGTCCCAGGAACCCTCAATGTTCACTCGCTGTAGTGCTTTTTGTTGGTCGTCTTGCCTGTTTGTTTTCTGCACAGCAAGTTACCAGGTATTGGCTCATGAACCGCCTGTGGCTCTCACGGATCAAACGATTGGGAGCGAAACCGCATTGGCCCGCGGAGTGGTTTACCTCGACGAAAACGACAATCAACGACGTGATGACGGAGAGCAAGGTTTGCCCGGGATTCGCGTTTCCAATGGACGTGACATCATCCAGACCGACGCGGCGGGACGTTACGAGTTACCGATCGATGACGATCAAATCGTGTTTGTGATCAAGCCCCGCAATTACCGTACACCGGTCAACAAAGATCAACTTCCGCAGTTCTATTACATCCACAAACCAGCCGGCTCGCCCCCTTCCAAGTTTCCCGGCGTGGCACCCACCGGACCGTTGCCTGAGTCGATCGATTTTCCGCTCTACGCGAACGACGAACCCGACACTTTTCGCGCGATCATGTTCGGGGATACTCAGCCGCGCGATCTGAAGGAGGTCGATTACATTGCTCATGATGTTGTCGAGCAAATTGTGCGAGAGAACGCCCATGACGCGGCATTCGGGGTCACACTCGGTGACATCGCGTTCGATAATCTCGACACAATGGAGCCACTAAATCGTACGATCGCGCTGATCGGTATTCCTTGGTACAACGTGATCGGAAATCATGATTTGAATTACGATTCGGAGGACGACGAGCATTCCGATGAAACGTTCGAGCGGATCTATGGCCCCAACTATTACAGCTTTGATTATGGCCGCGTCCACTTCATGGTCTTGGATGATGTGCGTTGGTTGCGAGAAAAGGCCACCGGTAAAGGTCGCTATGTCGGTGGATTAGGGGAGACGCAGATGGAGTTCATCCGTAACGATTTGGCAATGATCCCGGCCGACCAGATGGTTGTCTTGCTGATGCACATTCCCTTGACCGGTGTCGAGGATCGGCAAGAGCTGTATCGTTTGATTGAAAAGCGACCGTTCGCCCTCTCGTTTTCGGCTCATACGCATTACCAGCAGCATGTCTTTATCGGCGACGAAGACGGCTGGCAGGGCCCGAAGCGGCATCACCATGTGATCAACGTGACGGCCTGCGGCAGCTGGTGGCGCGGTGCTCCAGACGAGAATGGCATTCCGCATGCCACGATGAGCGATGGAGGCCCGAACGGTTATTCCATCATTACCTTCGACGGGAGTGAATATAAAATCGAGCAGCGGGCGGCACGGCGGCCGGCCAATCACCAGATGAATATCTACGCCCCGAATGCAGTGGCGAGCGACCAGTTGGCCGACACCGAGGTCGTGGTGAATGTGTTTGGAGGCTCCCAGCGTTCGGTGACCGAGGTCCGGTTTGAGGATCAGGCGGAGTGGACGGAAATGAAACGGGTGACGCGCACCGACCCCTACTTCGAAGATTTGAAGCGTCGCGAAAAGGAGCTTTCGGAAAAGTTGCCTGCAGTGGATAAGGGCTCCAATTTACCCTGGATTTCCTTGCCAGGTGCCCATGCCACGGATCACTTGTGGGTCGCAAAGCTGCCAGCCGATTGGAAGCCCGGTGTGCGCGCCATTCAGGTCAAGACCACCGACATGTTCGGTCAGGTCTACACCGACCAACGATCGATTCGCGTGTTGCCCGCGACGGCAAAGGCGAGTGTCGCCCAGCCAGCGACAACGAATTGAGCCTAGCGGTACGAAACTCCCTATTGCACGCTTGAGGTGCCTCCTCCAAGAAAGACGACCAGCGTTTCGTCTTTCTTTTGCGGCCACAGTTGATAGCGAACTTGGCTCTCGATCATGCTCGCTTTCAACTCGGCAAAGTCACCGTACGATTCGGGCCAGATGGCCAACGTGATGATGCTTCTTCCGCTACCAGCTTGCCGGATTAAGTCGGCGACACGTCGGTCCCGAATCGGCCATCTACTTCCTGGGCGAGGCTTCAAGGTGTTACCGCCTCCAAACGTTTTGGTAACGTCGACTTGCGTTTCGTCGAAGCCACTGCGATTTGCCGATTTTGCTACGTAGACCCGGTTGTTGCGGACCAGCAACAGGCTGGCCGATGCATTAGACGATTGCTCGCGTGGCAAGCGTAAGGTCGTCTGTCGGCTATCGATGAGGCTTGCTAGATTGGACCGGGTTGCCGCGATATCGGCCTTGGCCTGTTCAATGGCAGTCGGCAACGCAGCGATTTCGGCTTGCAATTCCGAGTTCGTCCCCAGCAGGGTCGCTGCCTGTTTGGTCACGTCAAATTTTGTCTGTGTCTTGTAGGCGAACTCGGCCTCCAGCGAGGCTTGTTCC
>CAYZHQ010000215.1:3272-7250 GCA_964477385.1 uncultured Pirellulaceae bacterium | reverse complement strand
TACGAGATTCTCCGGAGTGACAGGAGTTCAGACGTGTGCTCTTCCGATCTCGATCCAATCCGGAACTTCGGCGAGCGGCTCGGCGGGGATCTCGGTCAGCGGTTCGACTGGCATCGCCGGCTCGACCATGGGTTCGGAAGCTTGCATGATACCCGATTCCGGCTCCCGTTCGCGTGCGGGCTCCACTTCCGGGTTGTGCTCATTTGCGGCAATGGCCGGTGAGCTGGAGCTGGAGCTGGCATCGGCGGGAGTGTCCGTCGTCGCGTTCGCTGGCGATGGAATGTTTGGTGGCCGAGCGACATTCTCCGTCGGCGGAGCCACGGTGGCGGTTTGAATGGAATGCAGTTGTTTGGCCAGCAGCATGCCCACCAGCAGTGCTAAAAAGAGTGCCGCCCAGACGACACGTTGTCGCGCGTAAATCACCCAGCGTTCCAGCAGCAGTTGCCACTGAGTGGGCGGTACCGCATCGGGGTTGGGAAAAATCGACTCACCGGTCGAGAGCGATTCATAAGGAATCGCTCCAAAGCCGTTGCGATTGCGCGGTCCCTGTTGGCTGCGGGATTTGGGATGGACCCACTGTGGTTCGATCAACGGAATCACGTCGGTCTGCGAAAGCATCGCCCGTTCGGTTGCAGACAATCGACGCCGGGGATCGAGGACGGTGTAAATCGTCACGCACAGCGTCGCCAGTTCGACTTGAAAGGTCGGGGAGTGGACTCCGGCGAATTGCTGGCTGAGCAATTCCGCTTGCCGCGTGGCAGCTTGACGAATGATCCGCGGACGAGCTTCATTGATACGAATGCCCAAGCGATGAAAGTCATCGCCTGCGATTGGCGGTTGCGATGGATTCGCATTCATCAAAGGCCGCCGCGGTTCCGCAGAGGGGACGGGGTACTGCACACGCTTCGTCGATCGAGCGTTTCGTAAACGAACGGCTAGAGGCGTTTTGGAGTAACCTAGTTTTCGATTGAAGGGATTGTTCGCAGCCATTACGGATTAGACAACCAAGCACTCCGATCGGTTCCGCGTTTGTCAGACATCGCACACTTCGGCGGCCTGACGGAGGGAGGCGATCGGGTCCTCCTTGGTGGGGATGAATTCCTGTGCTAAGTATCCTTTGTATCCTGTTTCGATGATGGCCCGGATGATCGGTGGATAGAAGATTTCCTGGTTCTCGTCCAGTTCGCCTCGTCCAGGATTTCCGGCGGTGTGGTAGTGACCCACAATGGGGTGATAGCGGCGGATATTCCGAATTAAGTCGCCGTGCATGATCTGCACATGGTAGATGTCGAACAACAACTTAAAGTTTTCGGAGTCGACCGCTTTGATCAAATCGGCACAGCGTTCCAGGTCATCCCCCCAGTATCCGGGGTGCCCCTTCATGGGATGCGAATCGTCGCGGGTATTCAAATGCTCCAGCACGATACCAATCCCTTTTTCTTCGGCGTAGGGGACCACGCGCTGCCAGCATTCGACGCAGTTTTTCTTTGCCGCTTGCTCACCGATGCCCGGTTTCACCATGCCGGTGAAGGTGATCACGTTGGGAGCGCCATACTCGACCGCCAAGTCGATGCCGGCACGCAGTTTGGCTTCCACCATCGCGTGGTTGTCTCGGTTCAAAGGCCCATCGGCGAATCCGTGGCTGCCGGTCAAGGCGATTTTCAGGCCTAACTTCGTCACCGCTGGGTAATCCGCCGCGGGGATCCCTTCGATCGCTTCGATGCCGATCTGCTGGCAATGCTTCGCCAGTTCCAGCGATCCCATGGGTTTAAAGCACCAGCCCATCACCGATTGGCGGATGCGACGGCGCGTGATCGCGGGACCTGCCGGTGCTTCGTCGCCTGCGGCCACCTCTTGGCCCATCGCATGTGGTGCCATCAGCGTTCCCGCAGCGGCGGCTGCGGCGCCAGTGCGAAACCATTCGCGTCGATTAAGATTCGTCATGGAGAAACTCGCAGATACCAAAAGGAGCAAAGAGAAAGCCGATTCTGCCCCAAAAGACAGCTTCGTTTCCTCCCACCATCCTACTGAAAATCGAGTCTGTTTGCTCGCCAATTCTGGCAAGCTGATATCCCAGATACGTTTGGTTTCCGGCTCGTCTGTCCGGTCCATTCCACGCCAAGCATCGCGGCTCACTTCAGGCGAGGGGATGCTTGACGCCCCGGCAGGCACTGCGCATCCCCACTTGGATTTTCCGCGCCGGAGGTGACACTTGCTGCAACTCGACCCGAGTTCCGTTCGCCGATCAGGCGAATTGCAGCCGCTCGCTATTCGTCGGTCACGCACCCTTCGCTGGCGCTCTTGACGTTTTTGATGTACTTGTACAGCGTTCCGCGAGTCGCCTTCAGCGGCGGCGCAACCCAGGTGGCACGACGTTGAGCGATTTCTTCTTCGCTGACATCAAAGTTCAACGCGTTCTGCTCGGCGTCGATCGTGACCACATCGCCATTTTGCACCAACGCCAGCGGGCCGCCGGTTTGGGCTTCGGGCGTAATGTGACCGACAATGAAACCGTGCGAGCCACCCGAGAACCTTCCGTCGGTTAGCAAAGCCACGTCGGCACCAAGGCCGGCGCCCATGATAGCGCTGGTCGGAGTCAGCATCTCGGGCATTCCCGGGCCACCTTTGGGGCCTTCGTAGCGGATGATCACCACATCCCCCTTTTCGATTCCTTTGGCTTCCAACGCGGACAGCATCTCTTCTTCACTATCGAAAACTTTCGCCGGACCGCGGAACAGCAAGCCTTCTTTGCCGGTGATCTTGGCGACCGCTCCTTCGGGCGCCAACGAGCCGCGCAAGATGCGAATGTGGCCGCTCGATTTGATCGGCTTGTCGATCGGCCGAACGATGCGCTGGCCTTCTTTCAGTCCTGGCAGATCGGCCAAGTTTTCGGCCAGCGTCTTCCCCGTGACGGTTAAGCAGTCGCCCGTCATCAAGCCTGCTTCCAGCAAGTACTTCATCACCGCGGGCGTCCCGCCGATCGAATGCAAGTCTTCTTGCACGAAGCGACCGCTTGGTTTGAGATCGGCCAGGTAAGGCACGCGATCACTGACCGACTGGAAATCCTCCAACGTCAGCGGGACGTCGACGCTGCGAGCCATCGCGATCAGGTGCAAGACGGCGTTCGTGCTGCCCCCCAAAGCCATCACGGTCACCATCGCATTTTCAAAGGCCGCCCGAGTCATGATGTCACGCGGCTTGATGTCGCGTTCCAGCAGCACGCGGATGGCGGCTCCCGCAGCGACGCACTCGTCCAGTTTCTCTTGCGTCTCGGCCGGGGCACTGGCCGAATAGGGCAGCGACATGCCGAGCGCTTCGATCGCCGTCGCCATCGTGTTGGCGGTATACATCCCGCCGCACGCTCCCGCTCCAGGGCAACTGTGGCGGACGATTTCTTGTCGCTCTTCATCGCTAATCTGACCCGAGAGGTATTGGCCATAGCACTGAAAAGCGCTGACGATGTCCAGCGATTCGTCGCGGTAATGCCCCGGCTTGATTGTCCCGCCGTAGACCATGATCGCGGGCCGGTTCAAGCGGCCCATGGCAATCAAGCAACCCGGCATGTTCTTGTCACAGCCCGGCAGAGCCACCAGAGCGTCATACCACTGCGCGCCCATGATCGTTTCGATGCTGTCGGCAATCAGGTCACGGCTCTGCAGGCTGAAGCTCATCCCTTCGGTGCCCATCGAAATGCCGTCCGACACACCGATGGTGTTGAACCGCATGCCGACCATGTCTGCGGCTTGAACCCCCTCCTTCACCTTCGCACCCAGGTCAAGCAAATGCATGTTGCAGGTGTTGCCTTCGTACCACATGCTGCCGATGCCAACCTGTGGCTTATTCATGTCGTCGGGCGTCATGCCGGTGCCATACAGCATGGCTTGCGAAGCTCCCTGGCTTTTGGGCTGGGTGATTCGGCTGCTGTACTTGTTCAAAGGAGTGTTCATCGCAGGCGTCGCGGGGCAGGGGGGAGTAAAG
>CAYZHQ010000215.1:0-3172 GCA_964477385.1 uncultured Pirellulaceae bacterium | reverse complement strand
GTACTTGTTCAAAGGAGTGTTCATCGCAGGCGTCGCGGGGCAGGGGGGAGTAAAGAATTTTGATGGAGCCTATTCTTAGACTCCGCTATTTTGAATCCGGATTATGATCGCCACCAGCGGTCTCGACCAAGGCCCCCAAAAATGAAGGCGACGCATTTGCAACCCATTCAATTTATCTATTTCGATTTGGGCAATGTGTTGGTCCAGTTCGATCCTGCGCGAGGCTGCCAAAATGTTGCCGATTGGGCGGGGGTCGACCCCGATGTGGTCCGTCAGGCAGTCTGGGACAGCGGCTTGGAGGATGCTTTTGAGCACGGTCAACTGTCCCCCTTGGAGTTCGCCGCAGGGGTGCTCGGCAACCTTCGCCACGACGCCGCAGCGATCAACTCACACGGCCAGCCTCTGCTCGACTTGCTCAGTAATATGTTCACGCCGCTCGAGGAGATGGTGCCACTGATCGAGGAATTGCAGGCCGCCGGCATGGGCTTGGGGATCCTCTCGAATACCTGCCACGCCCATTGGGATTGGATTTTACGGCAGCAGTGGCCCGTAGCGGCTTGGTCCACCACAAACGTGCTGAGTTTCGAAATCAAGCACATGAAGCCTGCGACGGAGATCTATGCCGCGGCGGAGCGATTGGCCGGGGTGCCACCGCAGACGATCTTTTTTACCGACGATCGTGAGGAAAATGTCGCCGGAGCCCGTGCCGCAGGTTGGCAGACGCACCCGTTTCAAAACCCCGCGGATCTGCGCCAACACCTGCAATCGCTCGGCTTGCTCGGTTCCTCGGGAGCCGTCCGGCTCGGTGCGTCGGGAACGGCAAACCGAGGCGGGTAAGCCGCACCGCCCATCGGATGATGCGGGGCAAACGTGTAGAATTAAGTAACTTCCCGATCCGACACTTGTCCCCGATCACTTCGAGTCCCTCTCATCGACGGGTGCCCCGCAGCATACGCAAGGCACCAGCGGTGGCTTTTCATATAGATCCATGAGTATCCCCGGCCGCTCCAAAGACTCCGATCCGTCATCGACCGCTGAAGCGCCGCCACCGCCGCGGAGCGTGGCGGTGATCGATATTGGGGCGACCAGTATCCGCATGGAGATCGCTCAGATCGACGGCGCGGGCGAGATCACTCCGCTCAGCCGCCTCGTGCGACCGGTCGATCTGGGCAAAGATGCCTTTTCGGCGCGGAAGTTTCAACGCAGCAGTATCGAACAAACCGCGGCGATCCTGAAGTCGTACCAACAGGTGTCGCGAGAATTCGGCGTCCATTCCCCAGAGCAAATCCGGGTGGTGGCGACCAGCGCAGTCCGCGAGGCGACCAACCGCTTGCAGTTTCTCGATCGGATGTACATCGCAACCGGTCTGCAGGTCGACACGATTGACGAAGCCGAAGTCAACCGCATCACCTACATGGGCATCCAGCCGCACCTCGAGCGCGACCGTGAATTAGGCTCCGCCAAAGCGGTCGTCGTCGAGGTCGGAGGAGGCAGCACGGAGTTGCTGGTCGTCCGCGGAGGCAACGTGTTGGCGTCGGAAACCTATCGCTTGGGAGCAATGCGACTGGCACAGTTGCTCGACACGCTCGGTGCGCCACTCTCCAAACGCCGCGCGATCATGGAAAACCAGATCGGCCAGACGATTTCTCAGATTCAAGAGTCGGTTCGGATCGACATGCGGATCGAAGTCATTGCGATCGGAGGCGATATCCGCTTCGCTGCCAATCGCATCGATCCCGCTTGGGATGGCACCACGTTGGCCAAGCTGCCGATTAACGCTCTGGAAAAGTTGACCAACGAAGTGGTCGAATGCAACGAAGACCAAATCGTGCGTCGCTACGGTTTGAGTTTCGCCGAAGCCGAAACGCTGGGGCCGGCGCTACTGACCTATTTGCAGCTAGCCAAAACATTCGAATTGCAGCAGATCTACGTCAGCGATACCAACCTGCGAGATGGCTTGCTGCACGAGATGGCGGCCAAGGAGAGTCTGACCGCCGAGTTCCGCAACCAAATCATCCGGTCGGCCAATACCCTGGGGCGACGCTTTGAGTTCGACGAAACGTTTGCGAAACATACCGCCGAATTGGCCAGCAAGCTGTTTCATCAATTGCGAGGCGAACACCAGTTGGACTCCCGCTACGAAGTCATTTTGTATGTCGGCGCGTTGCTGCACGAAATCGGTTACGCGATCAATGACCGCAGCAATCACAAGCATTCGATGTACATCATTCGTAACAGCGAGTTATTCGGTTTGACTCAGCAAGACGTGTTGTTGGCATCGCTGCTGGCACGCTACCATCGCCGCGCTTTTCCGCAGCCTTCGCACGAAGGCTACGGCACGCTCGATCTCGATCGACGCGTGGTGGTCTGCAAGCTGGCCGCGATCTTGCGGCTGGCAATCGCACTGAACGCTTCACGCAGCGGACGCATTAAAGAAATCCAGTGCGTCGCCGAACGCAATCGAATCGTGATCCAAGTCCCCGGCGTCGAGGACGTCTCCTTGGAACAACTCGCCATGCGTCAAAACCGGGGTCTGTTCGAAGACATCTTTGGCAAGCCCGTGCAGTTGCGTTCAGGACAATAGTAACGGTCGCTCCCCAATCGCGCCGGCCGACCCGCACGCTAAGTGGATTTAAGCAGGCAGGCAGAAGTCACCCGGTAAATGAGCCGCTTTGGCCTAGCCGCGGTTCCCGCACTCAACCGCGGCAATCGCCCAAACGGCTCACAGAGTTTCGGGGAATGATTCGTGTAACGCTGCCAAGACTGCGCTAGTCGGAGACTGCACCGATTCTGACGGCTAGCTCACACCTAGTTGCGCGGTTGCAGGCCCCCTGCGGAGCCCTTAGGTTGGAAGCTATCTCGTCGAACCCGATCCACCTCTGGGCAACCCCATGCCATACATCTCACGCGCAACGCAACGCGGGCGCCGGTGCAACGCGTCGTCGTCGGCTGATGCTTGATCGGCTCGAAGACCGCTTGCTGCTTTCGGCCGATGGCAGCTTTCCTTCGGCTGTCGATACGAATCAAGACGGTCTCTTTGAACCCTACGACGCGTTGATTCTGCTCAACGGCGTCAACCATCACACCAGCGTCGACGACGCGCCGCAGTTCGACCTCAACAGTGACGGTCAACTGTCGACCGCCGATGTCGACCTGATCATCGGTTCGCTCA
>CAYZHQ010000214.1:0-7423 GCA_964477385.1 uncultured Pirellulaceae bacterium | reverse complement strand
ATGATACGATGCCCAAAAAGCGCAACTTCAAAATGCGTGAGCGAGGGATTTATCGTTGATCCCTCGCTTACCGTCGGGTTATCAAAAACCAGTTCCACAAGCAAAATCGCAACTTCAAAAATTACACGTCGGGTTATGAATAATCCGGGCTAAGCAGCGTTTTGCCGAATGATTCCTGCAAACCTGCTTAAATGCGCGAGGCTGCGATGAGTTGCCGAACCATTGCTCGAGGCTGACCGGTGACCGCCAAGATCTGCCTTTGCTGAGTCGCACCGTTGCCGCGCCGGGCGATCTGCATAACGTGGTCCAGTTCGCTGCGGCATTGCAGTTCCGTGGCAACGTCTTGCAATTGCTCGGTCAGTTGTTGGGCGACCACCGGAACCGATTGGACTTGATAGTTGTAGCTATTGACCAGCGTGGCATCTAAACCAAACCGGGCGGCCCGCCATTTGTTTTGGCGGATCATCATCGGGTGGCAGTCGAACTGATAGGTTCCCTCGTCGATTTCATCGCTGACATGGCGCACCAGACAATGGATCAAGGCGGCCAAGGCACAGGCATCGTCCAGGCTTCCCGGCATGTCGCAGACGCGGACTTCCACCGTTCCGAAATTGTGATGCGGGCGTACGTCCCACCAAATTTCGCGAATGGTGTTGATGAATCCCGTTTCCTCCATGTGATTGACCAGCCACACGTATTCGCTCCAATTGCGCATCAGCGTGGGCAATCCGGCGGTCGGCAAGCCTTCCATGATTTTGGAGCGATGCGACTGCAGGCCTGTATCGCGGCCTTCCCAATAGGGACTGCTCGCCGACAGCGCCAGCAGGGTCGGCAGGTACTGCATGATGCGGTCGCAGATCATCACCGCCTTGTCGCCGGACTCGACACCGACGTGGACGTGCAGGCCGTTGGTGACCAGTCGTCTCGCCATCTCTTGCAGCAATTCGACGAGCGCTAAATAGCGATCGTTCTGAGTCACCTGCTGGTCTTGCCAGTGGCTGAACGGATGGGTCGCACCCCACCACAGTTGCAGCCCCAGGTTGTCACAAGCCGACTGCACGATGCCAATTTTTTCTTCCAAGTCCGCCCGCGCGTCGGCGACGGTTTCACTGACTCCGCTGTTGATCTCCACGCAGCACTGCATCAGTTCCGGTTTGTACTGCGCCACCGGATTGCTGGAGACTTCTGCCGACAGCGTGGTTAGCAAGCGATCGCAGGCGTTTGCCAGGGCAAACGATTCAGCATCGACCAGGCCAAGTTCCAGTTCGATGCCGATGCTGGGGGTCGAGTTACCGTTGAATCGGAGTTTGGTCATATCAATTGCCTGACGCGGAGGGAGCGAAATGCAGGATGGCGGCAGTGGCCAAAACCTTGGCTCCATTGGCGATCGCCCGTTCATCGACGTCGAACAATGGCGTATGCAAGGGAGAGTGGCCGACTTGGTCACCAGCGATGCCCAGTCGCATCATCGCTCCAGGGATGTGTTCCAGGTAGAAGGAAAAATCTTCGCTACCCATGCTGGGCAGATCAATCGGATCGACCGCTTCGGCACCGAGCGTTTGCCGAACGGCTTGGTCGAGCAGTTCCACGAGAACCGGATCGTTGCGGACTGCCGGTGCGGACATCTTCAATTGCAGTTCGAGCTTGCACTGGGTTTCGCGACCCACCCCTTCGCAAATATCTTCCAGCGTTTCCAGCACGCCGGTGCGGCTGGCCGGTGTCAGTGTTCGCAGGGTCCCTTCCAGTTCGGCCGTGTCGGGAATCACGTTCGCACTGTTTCCGGCAATGAGTTTACCAACGGAAATCACCACCGTGTCGGTTGGGTTCGTGGCCCGGTCGACGCGTCGAAATGCCGACTGGACCCAGCGGGTGATTGCGTCGATGGGATCGCGAGTCAAATGCGGGCGTGCGCCGTGTCCGCCACTGCCGGTGCATTGCAGATGAAAGATATCACAGTTAGCCGTCAGCGTACCGGCGCGCAAACCGACGGTGCCAATGGCGCGCGTGGGATCGACGTGCAGTGACAAGATGGCGCCCGTGTCACGCAGGGCATGGTGATGGAGCATGTAGCGTGCTCCGGTCGCCAACTCTTCAGATGGTTGCAGGATCGCACGCACCGAAACGGGCCACGGCAAGGTTCCCGCACGCTGCATCGTTCGCAAAATCGACAACGCCCCGTAGACGACTGCGGCGTGCACGTCGTGACCACAGGCATGCATCACCCCGTCATGGATGCTGCGATAGGTGACCGATTTGCCATCGTGAATGGGCAGGGCATCAATGTCGCCCCGCAATCCCAAACGAAGCTGCTCGCTGTCAGGATCGGTGATCAAATCACAGAGCAAGCCGCGATGGTCGCCGAGCACGTGGACGGGTAAATCGAGCCGACCAAACCACTGAGCCAGCGTTTCGGTGGTGGTGAACTCGTGGTCGGACAGTTCCGGATGGCGATGCAAGTACCGCCGTAAGTCGATCCACTGCGCCTGCGTCGTCTTGGCAATGTGGCTGATTTGATCGTTCCAGTCGGCCATCAGTTGTTTCCCGGCGGACGGGGGCTCCAGCATGGATGGTGAATTTCAAAGGTTGGTTTAGAATGGGCGTCATCCTGTTTAGGAAGTCCCTCCGCCAACCGATTCGGCTTAACCTAGCTATACGATATGTCACGCATCGCTTCGCGACGACCCAGCCCCGACGAATACCACGCCAACGAATCGATCGAGCGGTACCTTTCCATGGTCGAGGGGGACGATGTGTTGGCGATCTTGCATGCCCAAATGACGCCGCTGTGCGAGGTCGCTTGTCGCTTAGGCACGGACCAAATCGATCAACGGCATCCGCCTTACACATGGACGATCCGGCAGGTGTTCGCGCATGTCGCCGACGCTGAACGCGTTTTTGGCTATCGCATGTTACGGTTTGCCGCGGGCGATCCCACGCCGTTACCTGGTTGGGACGAGAACGCCTACTCCGCGCGACGGTTCGGGCTGGGGGGCAAATTGAGCAAGCTGGTGGAGGAGATCGGCTGGCTGCGGCAGTCCAACATTCTGTTGCTCAAACGAATCCGCCCGCCCGCTTGGGAGCAGATCGGCACGGCCGATGGCAAGCCGATGACGGTCCGCACGGTCGCATGGCTAGCGGCGGCACATCTGCAGCATCACCTCACGATCATTCAGCAACGCATCGGCGAAGTTTAAGTTGTCGTCATGGCGAAGCTCTATTTCTATTACTCGGCAATGAATGCGGGCAAGTCAACGTTGTTGTTGCAGTCCAGTTACAACTATCACGAACGCGGTATGCGGACGCTGATTTTTACGCCCGCGGTCGACGATCGGTTCGGCACCGGACAGGTCTCTTCGCGAATCGGACTGTCCGCCGAAGCCAAACCGTTTCATCAAACCGATAATCTGTTTTCTCACGTCAATGAAGCGTGTCAGGCAACGCCCCTGCACTGCGTCTTAGTCGATGAGTCGCAGTTTCTAACCAAACAACAAGTCCGCCAGTTGACCGACGTTTGCGATCAACTCGACGTGCCGGTGTTGGCTTATGGTTTACGCACCGACTTTCGGGGAAGGTTGTTCGAGGGCAGCATGCACCTGTTAGCGCTGGCCGACAGTTTGGTAGAAGTCAAAACGATCTGTCATTGCGGTCGCAAAGCAACGATGGTCTTGCGATTGGACACCCACGGCACGCCTGTCAAAGATGGTGCACAGGTCCAGATTGGCGGAAATGACCGTTACATGTCGGTCTGTCGTCAGCACTTCAAGCAAGGCATGGCGCATCGCGGTGCGGCGGAATTGCCATTCGAAGACTGACGCCGCGGGCTTACAAGCTGTTGGAGATGCTGTTCCAGGACCACATCACAATCCAGCCCGCCAAGGCGATCAGGATGCAGGTGTAGATCGTCACGATCACCGCCCACAGCCACCGCTCCATATTGGAGAAGCGGGGGTTCATCCACAGCAGCGGAAGCCCCAAGAAACCGGTCATCAAAAACAGCACGCCCAGCACCGCCAAGCGACTGTGCGTGACGCGTTCAAACAGCCCTTGCTCGCCGTGCGGCGTCGCTTGCGAGGGGGCCAGTTTCGCCTCGACGATCTCCGCCGCGACGGATGGATTGTCGACAAAGTCATCGTAGGAAGTTTCTTTCGCCACGGCTGTCGGTTGGTTTTGGTTTCGATTGGGGCAGTGAAATCAATGCAAGGGGACCGATGGATGTCCGTCGAAACGGACTCGCCACCAGCTATTCGTAGATTGGGCAGAAGGTATGGAAGGCTTGTTCGCAAAAGACGCCCGGATCATTGAATCGTCGATGTTGATCCAATCCGCTGATCGCTTGCATCTCCTGTTCGGTTAACTCAAAGTCGAACAGTTCGATGTTTTCTCGCAACCGTTCGCTGTGCGAGCTCTTGGGAATAATCGCCGTCTGGCGTTGCACTCCCCAGCGAAGCACGATTTGTGCGGGCGTACGATGATGGGCCGCGGCCGCCGCTTGGATGACTTCGGCTGATAATACCGACTCGTCGGGCGTCGCCATATCGAGCGAAAAGTAGGACAGCGCGCCGAGCGGCGAGAAGGCGGTATACGCGATCTGTTGTTGCTGACAATATCGAAGCAGTTTGTCCTGCGTCAGATAAGGATGCGATTCGACTTGCAGGACCGCCGGTCGCACCTGAGCGTAACTCAGCAGGTCTCGCAGTAAGGCGGTGCCAAAATTACAGACGCCAATGTTCCGCACGAGGCCCGCCGAAACCAGCTCTTCCATCGCGCCCCATGTTTCGGCCAGCGGCACCTGGTCGAGCTGCATCTGGGGATGCTCGGCATCTGGATCATCGAACCAGCCCGGGGGATAGCGAGTCTCGAAATCGACGAAGCGCTGGGCGATCGGAAAGTGAATCAGATACAGGTCGAGCGTGTCGAGTTGGAGATCGGCCAGCGATCGCTCGGCCGCCGCCCGGACATGTTCTCGGCGGTGATAGTTGTTCCATAGCTTGGAGGTTACCCACAGATCTTCGCGCGCCACCTGCCCGCTGCTCAGCACGCGCTGCAGTCCCCGACCGACGTCTGCTTCGTTGCCGTAATCGCAAGCGCAGTCAAAATGGCGATACCCGATCGCAGTCGCTTCTTCGATCAACGATTCGCAACGTTCCGGAGCCACCTTCCACATCCCCAAGCCAACGCTTGGTAGTGTTTGGCCGTTGGCCAGTTGGATGTTTGGGATCAAATTCAATCTCCTCCTCCTAGGTCGTCTTCGAGGGCGGTTAGGATCAGATTCAGTTCCGCCGATTCGTGAGCTTTGAGTGCATTATCAAAGACGACAAACTGTTTGGCCAGCGGTTCCCATTCCGCACTTCCGTCGAGTGCTTGTTGAGCCGCCACGTCGGCCAAGTCGCGTGCCAACACAAACAGATCGGCATGCTGGGCGCGCAGTTGGCCCGCTTGGTTATCCAATCGGGGAGAGGACTCAATCGCATCTTCGAAATATCCGTAGGCCTCTTCCAGGGTAAAGTGGAACGCCAGTTGGTCACGCAGCGAGCTGAGCAGATCGATGAACTCCCGGCCGTGATTTGCCAGTGCCTGAGGTTGCGCCGTCAGCCGCCGTAGCCGGTCGAGCAGCTCTTTCAGTTGCTCATGGTCGGCTTTGATTTCCTGCAAAAACGCGGCATTGATCGTAACCCGGCCGCCGGGTGGTACATTCGGCATCGTCATTCTCCGAGACTGCTAAAAAGGCCGCACAAAGCCCGTCCTAGACGGTATCCTGATGGTTCGGCGTGAAAGTATTGTAGGGCTTCTCGGACCCGTTGACCGGACGGGAAGGCAAGTCAGCACCATTTCCAAGGGAAGTTTCAGATGCTCACAACGAATGATCGGAATCGTCGGTTTGCGTGGTGGGCAGGGGTGGCGGTCTTGCTGCTGCCGCTGGGAGTCTCGGCACAAGAGCCGCTCGCAGTCCCGACGCAGCAGGCTGCCGAGGCGTCGACCGCGGAGACGGAAACGATCGTGATCGGCACCGCTGCCGACGGCCAACCGATCACCATCGAGCTGGACAAGAAACGGACCGGTGATCTGATTCGTGGCGCCGTTGGCTTGCTAAGACAAAAGTTGATCGGTGAATCAAGCGAGCGCATGGGATTGGTGGATGACCAACGCTGGACCGGTGCGGACGATCCGAATCGCTGGGTGATTTTGGTGCACGGTTTTGCCTCGGGTGTCGATGCCACCGAACCGTTGCTGAAGCGGCTCGATCGGCCGGGCATCGCCAGTCGGCGTTTCGCTTACCCGAATGACGGACCGATTCGCGATGCAAGCGATCAGTTGTCAAAGGCATTGCGTAACTTGGCAAGACAGTATCCCGATCGCAAGCTGACCATCATCGCCCACTCGATGGGTTGCCTCGTGTCGCGACATGTGCTCGAGTCGCCCGAGCGGAATCCTGGTAACGTCGATCAATTGATCATGGTTGCGCCACCCAACCACGGTTCGCACTTGGCGCAATTTCCGGTCGGCGTCGATGTCGAAGCGTTGGCCGCGAATGTACGGCAAGAGAACGTCCGATGGATTGTCGAAAGCGCCCTCGAAGGTGGCATGGGGTCGGCTCAAGTCGATCTGCGTCCCGAATCGCCCCTGTTTGTTGAATTGAATACGCGACCACGGAACCCGCGCGTTCGCTACACCATCTTTGCCGGAACCGCCGGTCCATTGGATGCCGAAGAGGCACACCGGATGGAGAAAATGGGCAACGATCTAAAAACGGATAACGGGGCGGTGACGGCGATTTCCGGCCAGTTGGTCGCGGCCGGTCGCAGCGACGAAATGATTGTCGGTCGAGGCGACGGAGCGGTCTCCTTGGAATCGGCCAAGTTGCCCGGCGTCGAGGACTTTGTGCCGTTGCCGTTTAATCACAGCGTGCTATCGAACGGATTGGAGACGCCCGCCGGAAAGCGGTTGATCGAGGAAATCGTTTCGCGGATCGTGCTGTAACCGACGTTGTCGCCGACATTCAACAAGGTCCGAGCCACTTCGGTGACACAAAACCATGAAGTAGTAACCCGACGCATTCTCTGGCAGCCACAAGTCGCCCCCGTGCGGGCTCGGCCCGCCGGAGCGCAAGTTTGACAGCTAGCCGCAGCGCATTCTCTGTCAGTCGCAAGTCGACCCCGTGCGGGCTCGCCCCGCCGGAGCGCAAGTTTGACAGCTAGCCTTGGTGTGAGCTTGCACCAATTCTGACGGCTAGCTCACACCTGGTTGCGTGGTTGCAGGCCCCCTGCGGAGCCCTTAGGCTGGAAGCCGACTCATCCGAACCGATCCATCTCTGGGCAATCCTATGCCACACATCTCACGCGCAACGCAACGCAACGCGGGCGCCGGCGCACGCGTCGTCGTCGGCTGATGCTTGATCGGCTCGAAGACCGCTTGCTGCTTTCGG
>CAYZHQ010000213.1:2487-7530 GCA_964477385.1 uncultured Pirellulaceae bacterium | reverse complement strand
GCCGGTGCGGTCGGCGCATGAAAAAACCCCGTACTCACTATGCCTTGCGGCGTGCCCCAAGTGGAACTTGAGCCTTCGAGAGTGACAGGGCCAGTTATAGTATCGGTCACCTGGCGACGATGGTCAAGCGAATCAAGACGCAACACCCGACAATTCAGGCGAAAGAACAGTGACATCCCATCGCCATTCATCCTCCCAACCTCGAACGACTCGGAAAACGCGGTATGAACGCCGACTCCAAAGAAGCCGCTTTTCAGCAGGACATCATCGACCAAATGGTCGCGGGTGGGTGGAAGCTGGGCGAACCGGCTAAGTACGATCGGAAACTGGCGCTCTACACCGAAGATTGCCTGCAGTACGTCCAAACGACTCAGCCCAAAATGTGGGCGAAGTACGAGCAGCTCTACCCCACCGGCGCAAGCCAAGCGTTCATCGACAAACTCGCCTCGCAGCTTTCCAAAGCCGATCCGCAGGCGAGCGACAAACACTTGCGCACGTTCGGCACCCTCGGTGTGCTGCGCCACGAAATTCGCGACAAGTCGGCCAGCTTCAAAATGTGCCAGTTCCAACCCGAGCACGGTTTGAACCCCGATACGCTGGCGATGTACGACGGCAATATCCTCCGCGTGGTGCCCGAACTGGTGTACAGCCCGTGGACGACGGCGGAAGCCAATCAGCGGCAGGGCGTTCGCCCCGGTGATTCGGCAGGAGATGTGCAGGAACCGAAGCTATCGCCCAAACGGCTGAAGGAGACGGCTGTTGCCAAGAAGTGGCGGATCGATTTGGTGCTGTTCGTCAACGGTATCCCGGTCGCGACGATGGAACTGAAAAGCGAGTTCACGCAGACGGTCGAGCGGGCGATTCATCAGTACCGAAAGACGCGGCTGCCCAAGGATCCCGAAACGAACCAACCCGAACCGCTGCTGACCTTTAAACGGGGTGCCTTGGTGCATTTCGCCGTCAGCCAGTACAACGCCGCCATGACGACGCGGCTGGCGGGCAACGCAACACGCTTCCTGCCGTTCAACAAAGGGACCAAGGATGGCGGTGCGGGGAACGAGCCACCTGCCGACGTTCACGATTATGCAACCGGCTATCTGTGGAACGAGGTGCTGGCACCGGCGAATCTATTGCAGATCATCGGCCGCTTCATCCATTTGGAAATCAAAACCGAAGAGGCTTGGGACGGGCGCAAGACGAGGAAAGAATCGCTGATCTTTCCTCGCTATCACCAATGGGACCTAGTCCGCAGACTGGTTCAGGCCAGCCGCGAAGAGGGCCCCGGTCACAAGTATTTGGCACAGCATAGCGCGGGCAGCGGCAAATCGAACAGCATCGCCTGGACGGCGCATCAACTGTCGTCGCTGTACGACGCAGCGGGCGACAAGGTTTTTCACAGTGTGATCGTGGTCACCGACCGGACCGTGCTGGACGACCAACTGCAAGACACGATCTACCAATTCGAGCACGCCGATGGGGTGGTGGGACGGATCAACCGCGACGAAGGCCAGGGGTCGAAGTCGGCGAAATTAGCGGCGGCGCTGGAGCACAGCCAGCCGATCGTGATCGTGACGATCCAAACCTTCCCCTACGTCTTGAAAGCGATCGAGAACAGCGTCAGCTTGAAGGAACGTTGCTACGCGATCATCGCCGACGAAGCTCACAGTTCGCAGTCGGGACGGACGGCGGGGCAGTTGAAGGAGGTGTTGACCCGAGAGGAGAAAGAGGACGACGAATTGCTTACCGCCGAGGATGCGTTGGCAGCGAGCATCGAAGCTCGCAAAGGAGCGTCCAACCTCAGTTACTACGCTTTCACCGCAACGCCGAAAAGCAAGACGCTGGAGTTATTTGGTCGACTGCCCGATCCCGCTCAGACGGCTTCGAAACAAAACAAGCCCGAAGCGTTTCATGTTTACAGCATGCGTCAGGCGATCGAGGAAGGCTACATCCTCGATGTCCTGAAGAATTACACCAGCTACAAGGTCGCCTATCAGTTGGCGCAGCAGGTCGCCAAACCCGATTATGAAGTCGACGCGAAGAAAGCCAAGGTGCGACTTGGCCAATGGGTTCGTTTGCACGATTACAACATCGCGCAAAAAGTGAAGGTGATTGTCGAGCACTACCGGCAAACGGTCATGGGGCTGTTGAACGGTCAGGCCAAGGCGATGGTCGTCACGGGGTCTCGCAAGGAAGCCGTGCGATACAAGTTGGAATTCGACAAGTACATCAAGAAGAAAAAGTACAGCCAACTAGCAGCTATGGTAGCCTTTTCCGGCGAGGTTGAATTCCATTCGGACGATCCGAATACAGAGGGACTGGTGGGTGAGAAATTCACCGAAAGCGGCATGAACCCAGGCTTGAAAGGCCGGGAGATGCGGAAGGCGTTCGACACCGGTGAATACCATGTGATGATCGTGGCGAAGAAATTCCAAACGGGGTTCGACCAGCCCAAGTTGTGTGCGATGTACGTCGACAAGAAGCTGGGCGGTTTGGAATGCGTGCAAACGCTGTCGCGTCTCAATCGCACTTTCTCCGGCAAGACGGACACGTACGTACTGGACTTTGTCAATGAACCGGACGACGTGTTGGCAGCGTTTCAGGAGTATTACGAGACGGCCAATCTGTTGGATGTGTCGGACCCGAACAAAATTTGGGATCTGCACGACAAGCTACGCGGCAGTGGCATTTTTCTATGGACCGAGGTGACGCAGTTCAGCGAAGTGTTCTTTGTGAAGAGCAAGAGCAACGCGGCGCTCAGCAATGTCTGCAAGCCTGCGATGGATCGTTGGCGAACGCGTTTTCAGGCGGCCAAGGCAGACTTCGAGAAACACAAAAAGTTGTTCAAGCATGCCAAGTCCCTCGGCGACCCGGTGTTCCTCGCCAATGCGGAAGGGGAGATGAAGGAGGCCAAGAAAAAAATGGATGCGCTGGGCATTTTCAGGGCGGACTTGGTTTCGTTCACGCGGTATTACGAGTTCATGTCGCAGATCGTGGACTACGACAGCACGGAAATGGAGCAGCTTAACCTGTACGCTCGGCACCTCGCCCCGTTGCTTCGGGAAGAACTGCCCGAGGACGACCCGATTGACTTATCGTCGGTGGCGTTAAGCCACTATCGGCTTTCGAAAATCAAGCAGCAGGATTTGTTGTTGGCAAAAGAAGGTGCCGAAGGGTTGGCCGTACCGGCGGACTTCGGCAGTGGCAAAGCGAAGTCGAAAAAAGACGAGTGGCTGTCGCAGATCATCCACCGCCTGAACGAGTTGTATGTCACCGATGGCCTGACCAACGCCGATCTGATCAGCCATGCTTATACGGTGCGCGATAAACTGCGAGAGAATGAACGCGTGATGCATCAGATCGCCAACAACTCGCCAGAGCAAGCGTTGTTGGGCGATTTTGCAGAAGCTACCGACGAGGCGGTTATGGAGAGTGGCGAAGCGCATCAAAACCTCATGATGCAGTATTTAAACAGCCCCGAGCTGCAGGCCAAGTTCCAACGCGTTGTCTTCGATATGCTCTTGGCCGGCTGAGCTTGTCACCGGGTTTCGACTAACCGTGGACTTACGCCTACGGCAAGCCTCTCTAGAAGAGGCTTGCGGGGTCGGCGTGAAGTAGCTTGCGGAGAGCCAGCAGGCCGCTGACCAAGCACATCGTGACCGTGAGGACCAGCACGATGAGGATGCGCCAGGGGGTTAGCAGCATCGGCAAACCGACGGCCGCTTGGAGGCCTAGGAACAGTCCCCAACTGATAAACACCGCGGGGATGAAGCCGATCAGCGAAAGGTAGATCGATTGGCGAACCACCAAGCCTAGAAAGAAACGGTTGGGATAGCCCATCGCTTTCAAGGTCGCGAATTCAGGCATCGAATCGTGAATGCTGGTGAACAAAATCTGGTAACAGATGATCACGCCGACAGCGAATCCCATCAGGGCCCCGACAGTAAAAATTTTTCCAACGGGAGTTTGTCGGCTCCAGAAATTGATTTCCCTTTCGATGATCGCTTCGGTCGGCATCACGTCCCAAGCGGTCGCATGGAGTTCCGTCAAACGTTGTGCCACGGCTTGGGGATCGGCTCCCTGACGAATTTGGATCAAGCCTAAATCGGGCTGTGCCAGCGGTTGCCCATTGCCACGGAAGGGAAAGTAATTGGCGAAGTTTTCCTGGCTCATGATCAGCGTGCCATCGTTGGCAAAGTCGGTGCCGAGATGAAACGTGCCGACCAAACGAACCCGCTGATTCAGCAGTTCCACCGACTGTTGTCGCAGTTGTTCCGGGTCGTCCAAGGCGAGCTTGTACTCGCTGCGAGAACTGCGGTCGACGATGGCGGTTCCCGGACCGCGCAGCAGATCAAAGAACTGTTCGACTTCCGGGTCTTTGAACAGGCCATGGCGAAGCGGCACGGCGATCACGCGGATCGCCCGACGGGATTCGCCAGCGACGCGGATCTGGCTGCTGAAACGTTCGATATACATCGGGGTGATCTGCACCACGTCGGGATCCGAAGCGGCGCGTTCCAGCAGGCTGCGGTCGAAGGTTTGTTCGCTGGGCAAGGAATAGCGTGCAGCGCTCAAGGCGATTAGGTCGGTCTGCAGGACATGCAGGAACTGCACGGGGCTGTCCAGCAATGCGAACCGAAAACCGTTCTGCATGAACATCAGCACCGCGGCAAAGCCCACCCCGGCGGCACCCAACATGAGGCGTCGCCAATCGGCAGTCAAGTTCTTCCAGGCCAGCGGAGTTCGCATGCGGGGTTTCGGTCGTTAGAACAAGTTGGCCGGTTCGGCTTTGGAAAGTTTACGCAGCGCGATCATCCCGGCGACGCTACACATCAGCAGCGACAGCAAGGCGACCAGCCCGACACGCAGCAAGGTCATGCGGATCGGCAGGTCGGCGAACCGGGATGTCAATTCATACAGCACCAGCGAGCCGACTAGCGCGGGCGGCATCGCAACGGCGGCTAAGATTGTCGCTTGCGCAAGCAGGACTTTGCCGAGGAAAGCGTTGCTGTAGCCGATGGCTTTCAGGGTTGCGTATTCGGGTAG
>CAYZHQ010000213.1:0-2387 GCA_964477385.1 uncultured Pirellulaceae bacterium | reverse complement strand
CCATTGGCAGCCAGTCCGGTGCCCATTTCAAAAGTCCCCGCGATCCGCATGCTGCTGCCCAGCACGTCGGTCGTGCGTCCGATGTCGGCACTCGAGAATGACTGTCCGTTCGCGGGTCCTAAATCGGCATTGGACGTGCGATCGATCAGCACATAGTCATCGTGCAGCAAGAGCGGTAATTGTTGCGACACCTCGGGCAGGTCGAGCGGACTGTTGTTGGGATCGACGCCCATCACGGCAACGGCACGGAACTCGTAGGTGCTGGGGTTCTGCCAAGTGGAGATTCCCAGGCTGAGTGGTTTGACCGCGAAGACTTCGGGCATCGCGGCGACTTGCAGGGCGGTGTTTCGCGGGATGGACCGCGGATCGTAGGCGTGCAGGTACTCGGGTGACCGCAGAATGATTTCAAAGGGCAGGCGATCGTAGACTTTGGTGGCGGTATCGCCGACGGCTCCCAGGAACCCGAGTTGCATGAACATCAGCATGACCGCGAACGCGATCCCGCCGATCGACACGATAGTACGTGCCGGCTGGTGCGTGAGATTCTTCCATGCCAGCGGAGTTCGATTCATCGATCGCGATCGTTTAATTCTCTGGACGGACAATGGCGACATCGACTTGTAGATTGATCAGCCCTGTCGCCCGGCGAGCATCCTCGGGGTCGATCTCGATCAAGACTTCGGTCGTGCGATAATCGACTTGAGCCAGCGGGTTGGGGCTGGGCAGCGAAGGGGATCCGATGAGGCGACTGATCGAGCGGACTTGACCGCTGAAGGAACCTTCGATGGCGGGGCTGGTAATCGAAGCGCGTGCGCCAGGTTCGATCTGCGGGAGCTGGGCAACGTTCACTTCGGCGCGGCAGATCATACGTGTGAGGTCGGCCACTTGCAGCAGCGGCAAGCCGGTCGTCGGTTCTCCCGGCTGGGCGTGGACGGCGACCACCGTGCCATCGATGGGGCTGAGCAACTTGCTGGCTTGAACTTGCAGACGCAGCAGCTTGATCTGTTCGGCGAGCGACTCCAGCGATGACGATGCGTCGGCGGACTCGATGCCCAAGCGTGCCGCTTCCAGTTCTTGTTCGGCCGCCTTCACCGCCAGTTCGCCCGCTTCGATAGCCGCTTCGGCTTCGGCCCGCGCCGCCTTGAGATCCGAGCGCGCTTGATTGACCGCTAACTGTTGTTGGTCAAGGCTGTTGGCGGTGACCAACCGGCCGGCAGTTGGGTCGCTTGATGCGCTGCGCAGTTGAGCGAGTTTGGTTTCTGCCAGGGAGACCTGTTGATCGAGCAAATCGAGTTTGCCGCCACTGGCCTGAGCCCGTTCGAATTCATCGCGGGCCTGTTGGACACGCAGTTGGGCTTGTTTCAATCCGATTTCGGCGACCATCAAATTGGCGCTAGCTACTTTCGCCTGAGCCGCTTTCGATTTGCGGGCTTCGGCGAGCTTAATTTCGGCCACCGACAATTCGGTTTCTCGAGCCGCTTGGCTGGCCAGCCGCCCCAACGGTGCGCCCGCTGTGACTTCGCTATCGATGCCGACCAGCAGTTCTTCCAAGCGGTCTCCAGGCGGAGCGATGATCGCCAGCACGCCGCCGGCCGGTTCTAACTGGCCCTGTGCAACGATCGCCGCACCGGGTTGGGCACCGAGTGCCGCCAGCGAGGCGACTTGGGTCGCTTGGCGAGGCGTTTCGGTCACGGGAGCAGCCGGCGGTTGGCAACCGCAGACGATAAGCGTCAACAAAGCCGCCAGCCCGAGCGCGCAGTGGTTAAGATAGGTCCAGCGAGTGGCCGATGGCATGGATGCAGGCATTAATCTTGCTGTGAATAAAAAATGAACGGAGAACGTAGAATCTCTGAACCCGGCAAACTTGACAAAACTCGCATGGCCGAAGCTTCCAGTATGACAGAAATCGTTTCCGCCACCCAGTTCGACGCTCAGGCGGCTACGGCAGCGGCGATCGATGTCCGCGGCGTCCAACATTTCTATGGCACCGGCGATGCTCGGAAGCAAGTGCTGTATGATAATAACTTGGTCGTGCGGCCAGGTGAGATTGTGATCATGACGGGCCAGAGTGGTTCCGGAAAAACGACGCTGCTGACGCTGATTGGAACGCTTCGGAGGGTTCAGGAAGGCAAGTTGTTCGTGTTGGGGCAGGGATTGCACCAATCGTCGGTCAGCGAGATCAACCAGTTGCGCCGGCGGTTAGGGTTTATTTTTCAAGCTCATAATTTGTTTTCGTCTTTGACGGCGATGCAGAATGTGCGGATGGCGTTGGAATTGCAGCCTCAGCGGCGGTCACGAGCCGACGAAAACCAGCGTTGTCGCGCGATGCTGGAAGCGGTCGGTTTAGGCGATCGGATTCACTACAAACCGAAGGGGCTGTCGGGCGG
>CAYZHQ010000212.1:0-7647 GCA_964477385.1 uncultured Pirellulaceae bacterium | reverse complement strand
GCTCGAGTACTGCATCGATCACCCGGGGATTCTAGACGCCAACGGCAAACGGCGGCCTCCCTTTGACGGCGTGGTATTCATCAAGAGCAATGACTGGAATTTCTATCTTGGCGACACGATCTGGGAACCGGTCGCCGACAAACTGGGCGAATGGCATCTCTACTTGGACCTAGACGGAACGCGGGTCGCCGAAGAAACCTTCCAGCTCTATCGGGATGACTAAGCTGTCAGGAGTCGTCCGGTAAATGAGCCGCCTTGGCGATAGCCGCGGTTCCTGCATATCAGCTCTATCGGGATGACTAAGCAGGCCGCAGTCATCCGGCAAATGAGCCGCCTTGGCGATAGCCGCGGTTCCTGCATTCAACCGGGGTTAACGTCCAAACGCTAAGCAGAGTTCTGTGGAATGATTCCTCCTAACCGGCCGCAAGAGAGCCTGCGGTGGAGGCTCACTTCGCCACCGCCTTGGCAATCGGCACGTCGCAGAAGGTGAGTGCGGCAAGCCCATTGTCACCGCGAAGCAGCTTTGCCTGACTCCATGCGGTCTCTTTCAGATAGGTGATCTTCTTGGCTTGCGACGCGGTCCGTAACTGCAATGTTAGTCGCTTGCCGTGGCAACTTCCCGCAACGACCTCTCCTTGTACATCGTCAAGATAGAACTGGTCGATCAATTGGTCGTCCCAACGAACCGGTTGGTCGAATTCCAGTTTGATCGTCTGTTGGCCGGAGGTGGTGAACGACGCTGCGACTAAATTAGGCGGAGTGACGGGTTGTTCCGTTACCTGCCCGTAAAAGTCTCGGCCCAGCAGCGGTTCGACGCGCGTTGCAAACTGGGCCCAACCCTTCAGCGGATAGTGGCAGCCACCGGGCGGTTCGATGCCCAGCGTTGACATCACGTCGAGATTCGAATACAGCCGCGGCAGAGTCCGCTGGACCTCGCGCAGCATGTCGCCATTGCCGCCGCCCATGCTGCAAGCGTTTGGCCAAATCTGAAAGACGTAGTAATGCTGGACATTCGGAAAGTCCCGCTTCCAGGCGGCCGACATGGCGACAAAGTACTTCTCGTACGACTGCCAGCCGTAGCCTCCATCAGGGCCGTCGGCGCCTTGATCGCTTTCGCCTTGATGCCATAGGACGGCGCGAATTCCATGCGTCAGACGAGCTTCGCGGACTCGCCATAGCAGGCGACCATAAATGGTCTGCAGGTCGGTCGGGTCGGCCTCATTCCGTTGGTGCTGATCGATGCGTGTCCCGCCGACGGCGCCATTGATGATGCAAATCGGAACTTGGCGGGTTTCCACTAACCGCTTCGCTAGCTCCATGCCCCAATAACCGAGCTCGGCCAATTCGCCATTCCTTGCTTTCCAGACAGGAAGGCACCACAGGTTGGCTTCCCCCGCAGCCTTACCCGATCGCGGGTTTCCGTAGGTACGCACCCAGGGATGCGTCACCGCAGGCGATTGCTCGCCGGTGTCGGTTGCCAAAGCGTTGGACTGCCCCTCAATGATATAGGCGTCCCCACAAACAATATCTTGGGCGGTGTGAAGCATTTGTTCGTCGCCATCGACGCTCCGGCCGAACGCGACACGATACTGAATCAAGCCCGGCTTCAGCTTCACCGTAAAGGCGTATGCCCCCGTTTCCGATAGCCGTTGCCGCTGCTGGAAAAACGGCTTGTCATCGGCGAAGACATTTAAAAAAACTTCTCCCTCAGTGTTTGGCAGGGAACCATTGCAATAGAGCGTGCCCTCGTTCTGGTCGTCTCTGGCGTAGAACTGACGGTCCACCGGCTGTTCGTTCGCTTCCGGCAAGCGATGCACCCACAGATCCTTCGCCGGCTCCTCAACAAGGATCTTGGTCGATGCCGAAACCCGTTCACCGCCGTTGGCAATCGACGCCGATACGCTCAGCTCGCCGCTGTTCTGCGAACGATGCAAAACCAACTTCTCGGGTGTCCGCTCGTCGATCGTCGCCAGGCCCGACACCTGCCACCGCACATTCAAAACATCGACACCGTGGGCTTGCAAGGCCGGCAGGTTGGCGACCTTTGGAACGACTTCAATCGACTCGCGTCCGTCCCACTGCAACGGAGCGGCTAGCACGAACTCCGGTTCCGGAATGGACTCTTGGATTTTCACGGGGATGTCAATCGATTGAACATTGTCGGCGAACACCGTTTTGAACCGGAGGATGCGATTCGTCTCGGAGGTGACTCGTCCGGCGTCGTAATCGAATGCGAATCGATCGACCGCGACCACGGTTTCCGTATCCTGATCAATAACCGACCAATAGACCTTCTGAGCGCCGCCCGCCTTGGCCGTCAGCCGCACCGTTTCGTTCTCTTTCATCACCACCTGCGGCTGGGAGACCGAGAATTCGGTCCCCTCGGGAATCAGCGGACCCACCATCGTTTGCAATGGCCGCTGATTCTCGTATTCCATTCGAATCCAATCTGCCGAACGCAGAACATTGGAGATCCGCAGTTCATCGATATCGCCGACGAACGCATAGCGGTTGTACCAGCCTCCGATCCACATCCTGGCGGGACGTTGCACTGCCAGCGGAGCTGCACGCGGGTTTCCCTCCCCGGCGAGCCGCCCGTTGAGGTACAGCAGCGACTGGCCTAGTCGATAGGTATGGACGGCATGCACCCAAGTCGGCATCGCTTGCTCGATGTCTTCAGCCACATTTGCGTCGGAGAAATAGCCATCGATCCGAAGCAGCGGCGGGCTGCGATATTGCATGACCACCTTGCCTTGCGCCTGTTCATTTCCCCAGCCCACAACGATGCCGTTCGCACTCTGTGCCCGAAACCAAGCCTGCGTGGTATGAACGCTCGGCGCGGTTGGCAAAGCCTCGATTTGGTCGCCGCAAAAAATACCGGCATTCCCGGGGAAGTGGCTCGCTGGGCCAATCACTCCTGGCACCGCCCTGGTACCTTTGTCGTCCGCGGTCAGCGTTCCCACAGCGTCGGTTGGCTGGTCGCCGAGGTGCCAGACACTGCGGTAGCCATTGGATTCGTTAAACACTGCGCGGCCATCGGATTCACTGGCAGCCTTCACGTTTCCCCACCGCATCCGGATCACTTGCCGCGCATTACCTCGAATCTCCGGAATCCTGACCCACAAACTGGCCGTACCTGCGACGGCATCCCAGTGCTCGATTTGATGCTGCAGCGGTGCGCCCGAATCTGTCTCCAACCGAACATCCTCACCATTGGGTTGGGCAGTGGTAAAGTCGAACCAATCGTGGTGCAAACGAATCAGCAGCGGGAAGTCCTTCTCGGTCGTCGATGCTGGCAGGTCGGCCCCGTCGGGTGTGGTGAGGATGATGAACCGACCTGCGTGCCGCCAATCGTCGGCATGCGCGGAATCGATCCCCAGCGGCATTGAAAGGCTTGTCACGATCGCCAGGAGAAGCAAATATCGAGCTTGCAGGAACATCGGCCGTCCGATCGATTAGCTTTGGTGGGGTTGTTTCAAACGCAGCGAGGCGCGATCCAATGATACCAGCCGCAACCGACCAGGGGGCCGACCGATGCGTCCATCGCCAATCATGAGTAAACGGATGCCATGAACGGTAAGAGTCCATTGCAGATTTCGTATGACCAAGGAACTTTGTTGTCAGCCGGTCCTTCTCGCGTGGAAGTCGAAGGAGTGTTTGGCAACGCTGTCTGGATCTGGAATCCTCGTGCGCAGGCTTGGCGCCGCGAAGCATTCCGATTTCGATCGATCAATACGATGCTATGGCAACGCAAGCTTGCATATTCAGAGCAAGCAAGCGCCTGGACGGACGTGCGATGGCGAGGCGTCGACCTAGTTGATTTGCGAGGCGAGCCGACCAACGTGGCCAAACATTGGTGGAAGGCTAAGCGTGGCGTTGTGGTGATGCCGATCGGAACCGGCAAAACCGAAGTTGCCTTGCGTCTCCGGCGCGAAAATGCTGCAAGGCAGGTGTTGGCTCGACTAACGTTGCTAAGTGATCGGTAACCTGTGGCTATTGCAGCGGAAGGCGATAGGCAGCTGCGGCGTTCTTCCAGTAGAAGTGCTCTCTGGCGTTCTGGTCTTTTTCACTGATGAACCGGTCCACCAACCGAATGAAGCTGGCATAAGTGCCGGTATGCTTCGTGACGGGCCAATTGCTACCATAGATAAGGCGTTCCTTCCCAAAGTTTTCCCACAGCACATCGAGAACGGCCTCGTAGTGATCGATAGACTGGGGGGCGGGCTGCGGGACGGATCGCTGGTAAAGGCCAGATATTTTGCAGGTGACGTTCTTGTTCTCTGCCAGACTTGCAACAGCCGCAATCCATTCTTGCTCAGGTGGCTTACCATCAAAGTTGTAACCGAGGCAATGGTTCACCACGATGCGGAGGCTGGGAATCGCGCGAGCAACGCCATCGATCGTCTCGATTCCCGCTATGCCGCCACCGTTCGTCAGATAGTCCATCGTCAGGTTGTGCTCTGCGAGCACTTTGAGGTTCTTAACTACAGCCTTGTCGGAGAAGTTGATTGGTTCTGGTCCGCGTGGACGCACGCCCACGAACCTTCGGTCTCGCTTTAACTTCATCAACTGGTCTTCGAAGTCCTCGCGATAAACATCAATGTTTCCAACAAGACCCACGTAAAAGTCATCGCTATCGACAAGGTTCAGGACCCATCGGTTGTCCGCGAGGTGGTTGCTTGCCTCAACGATGACGACTCCCGTTACTCCAGACGCTTTTGCAAGTCTGGAATACTCGGCAGGCAGGTGCGGCTTGTAGAGCACTGTGTCCTCTTTTGGCGGCCACGATACATCGATGTCGCGAGTGGTGTCGTACAAATGGATGTGTGTGTCGATCAGGTGTTTCACCGGAGCGACATTCTGTGCCATCGACGTGCGTGACCCGATGCACAGAACCAAAAGAATAAGCTGGATTCGTATCATTGTTGTACCTCTGGGGCAGACTGGCCCGACTGACTAGTGTTGAGTTCTTGTTCTTGTTTTTGACCCTGGAATCTCATGCACATCCATTGCTGACGCATGCCAGTCGAACAGCCGCCCCATGCGAGACATCGAAGGTGGCTCACTATGAACCGGCTGGAAAACGGACACCGAGGCAAGTTGTCCGACACGGAAACCGCGGTGCCGCATCGGTACTGTCTGTGATTGTCTGCTGACTCGTTATTCAAGCACTTAGCAATGAGCGATACATAAGTGTCGAGTACCTTTTGTGCGAAGCACCCGAGGGGCGAGTTCCTCGCAAAAGGTACACGACACTTTTTTGTCGCACGATCCTTAGGATATCACTTTGTCTTCCCGACGCCGTAACCCGCCCAAACCCACTCGATGGCGTGTGGGAGAAACTGCTCTTTGGCGTTGTTAATGCCGTGGCCTGAGTCTCTACAGAACAGATATTGATACTCATATCCTTTGGTCTTGAGCACTTTGGCCATTTGATGATTCGCTTCGACCCAGTCGTGCATGCCATCGCGCATGACGTTGGGGTTGAGCAAGTCGCGATCACCCACTGAGATAAACAGCCGGATTGGCTTCTTAGTAGTGTTGGGGATGATCGCATTGTGAAAGCCCCACGCGCCATCGGGATACTTGGGATCAAACGGCCACGCTTGGTTCACGAACGTGCCCGATGTCGTGAGCACGCGCCGGTAAAGATCGGTGCGGAACCATGCCATGATCAACGACGCCGAACCGCCGGAACTGGATCCCATCACCGCGCGGCCTTCGGGATCCTTGGTCAGCTTCACCTTGTAGTTCTTCTCGACGCGCGGAAGCACTTCGGTTTCAATGTATTCGGCAAGCAGGCCCGACATGTTGTCATACTCTCTCCCGCGTTGGTGACCTTGGGCGTCACCACCGCCGTTGGCGATCTGGACAAGAATGATCGGCGGAATTCGCTTCTGTGCAATCAGGTTGTCCAGGATGCGCGGCATTGTCATGTTTGGTTTGCCTTTGGGGCCGTCGTGAACAACCATGAACGGCGCTTCCGAACCCGGCTTGTGCTGAGCGGGAATGTAGACAGTGATCTGCCGTTTGTAGTCGATCTCGTGCGTGTCGACGATTAACGTTTTTGGATTCTTTGGATCAACAGTGCCGAACTTTTTCCGGGCAATCCCGGGGTTGTAAATCGCGGTCTCTTTTGAGTCGATCGAAAACTGTTGTACCTTGCCTTGGGGCACGCCTTTAATCACTTTGCGTTCAGGTGCAGGAACGTACTCTGGGCCAATGACAAAATTGTCATACGCGTCCAGTGGCGGCTTCTCGCCGGTTTTCAGTACGTTGAAAGGTGGCGCGCCAGGGGCATCGAACTCGCGGACCGGCGGCGCTGCGGATGCAGTCGCAAAAATGGAAAATGTGGCCAGAAAGACAACGAATGACTTAAACATAAAGTTTTTCCTCGAAATCACGGATGCGGACCGGCACGCGAGTCCGCCAATTTGTAGTTTGTTTGATGGATTAGGATGGTGTGACAAAAAAGTGTCGAGTACCTTTTGCGAAGAACTCGCCCTTCGGGTGCTTTGCACAAAAGGTACTCGACACTTATTTATCACTCATGGCTTAGTACCGCACTCGAAAGTCATTCTGGCCAGACTGGTCAGCGCCCCGCATCAGATAGATCGTTCGGTTCGACAGGTCCAAACGATCGTCCGGTTCAGGGCGAGATTTGTTGTTGTGACAATAAACGGACGAAGTTGGCATATACCGTAAAGTCATGCCGCGGCGGGAATGATCCGAGAAGTTTGGTTCGGAACCATGGTAGAGATACACGTCGTGCAGTGAAACTTCGCCGGGCTGTAAGATGATGTCAACGGCTTTGGATTCGTCGAACTCGGCTTCGTCCAGTTCCAGATTGAGAGCGATGTTGGTTGCATCGCTACGGTTATGCTTGGCCAGTCGCTCCGATTTGTGCGAGCCAGGGATGACGCGCAGGCAGCCGTTTTCGGATGTTGATGCATCGATCGCAATCCAGATCGTGCAAGTTGCCAGCGGCTGAATTGGCCAATATTCTCCGTCTTGATGCCAGGGAGTTCGCGTTCCGACTTTTGCAGGTTTGGCAAAGAAGCTGGAATTCCACAACGCGATATCGCTACCGAGGACTTGTTCAACCATGTCTAAAAGTTCAGGTCGTCGAGCGACCGTTAGGAACCAAGTGTCGTAGGCCAGCAGCGCCGAACAATAGTCACTGAACTCAGGGTGACGATTAACCAATCGAGCGTGCGCGTCACGGATATCGTTAAGCGTTGTTTCGTCCAAGCGAAAGTTGGGCGTGACAAACCCGTCATGATGGTATTGTTCGATCTCGGAATTGGTTAACATTATTTTCCTCTGAAAAAATTGTTTCAGGTTGGCTTCTTTAGTGGTTCAATCTTAATCTTCATTCTCCCAGCGGGAGAGTCAATTTTGCAACGCGTTTGATCGACGGCAATCATTTTGCTAACAGGCCGGGCAGCCAGAGGCTGAATGCCGGAATGAACGTGATCAAAATCAACGTGATCAGTAGCGGAATAAGAAACGGGATCGTTCCTCGCGTGACCGTTTGAACAGAGCTTCCCGTGACGGAACTGAGCACGTAAAGCACCAGTCCGATAGGGGGCGTCAGCAGGCCAAGGACCAGATTGAGAATCATCACGATACCAAGATGTAGCGGAT
>CAYZHQ010000211.1:0-7683 GCA_964477385.1 uncultured Pirellulaceae bacterium | reverse complement strand
GCCAACGTCAAAGTAGTCACTGAATTTCGCCGGCTGGAGTGCCAAACCAGCGAGACTTTGGTTCGCTGGTTCAGGAGACCAGTCCAACCCCTCGTCCATGTGCCGCACCGGGGTGTCAGTTACGATCGCCGGCGATGTGGTCTTCGGCAAAGCCTGCGTCACCACCAATCGCTTGGTCTCGCCGTCTTTCAAAGTCAACTCGGTTTGCGAGAGTTCGTACTGTCCGCGTTGGTCGCCATCGATGCTGACAATCCAGTGGCCAGCACGAAGTGTTGCTGGCTTGCCTGGTGTTGCTTCGAATTGCATCGGAGACTGTGCGGAGCCCTTGGCAGTCTCTCCCGCCCACGTCGCAATTACTTTGACATCCGGATCATCGCTCTCGATTCGCAGCGTCGATCCGTCGGGACCATTTAGCAGAATCAGCAACGCAGCAAGAGCAGCACCGAGTGGCAGGAGTGCCAGCAGCCACAAACCGGCACGACGCAGCGGTGGCATCGCTGCCGATGCGACTTGCAGTGTCGGTTTATTTGTTGGCAATTCGGTGGGGGTTGCATAAGGACGCAAGATCGCAGCAAACTCAGCGGCGGTTTGCGGCCGCTCATCAGGATTCTTGCTGAGCGCTTTTGCGATGGCGTCGTCCAAGCCTTCGGGCAAGTCGCTGCGTTTTTCGCTCGCGCGGGGGGCTGGCGTTTGCAGCACCGCGATGGCTTTGCTTAATAGGCTCGATCCGGACCCGGTAAACACTGTTTGCCCAGTTAACAAATAGTACAGCGTGGCGGCGAGAGAATACACGTCACTGCGAGCATCAACCTGATTGATGGAAGCGATTTGCTCCGGCGACATGTAATCGGGCGTGCCCAGAATTTGCTGTCCCGCGGTCAGCTGTTCGTCAGTCAGGTTCGATACTGCATCATCAGTTTCGTCAACGGCAAGTCCTGAAATGCGGGAGGTTTGAGCTGTATCCACAATTTTGGCCAGTCCCAAATCTAAAATCCTCACTCGTCCCTGCGAATCCATCATCAAATTGCCGGGTTTGATATCGCGATGCAAAACACCATTCTCGTGCGCATGCTGAATACCGTCGGCCACGTCAGCGATCAGACGGCAAGCTTCATCGACATCGACGTTGCGACCTTCTCGGCGAGCGTCTCGAACAATTTCCGATAGCGACCGACCGTCGATCAGCTCCATCGCCAGATACGGCGTGCCGTCAACCTGCCCAGCGTCGTAGACCGTCAAGATCGACGGGTGATTCAGTTGCCCAATCGCGCGAATTTCTCGCTTAAAACGGCTCATCGCTTGGGCGTCGGTCACACGCTCAGGTGGCAACATCTTCAAAGCTTGTTCACAGCCCAATTCCGCGTGCACGGCCCGATAGACTTGGCCCATTCCTCCAGCGCCAATCCAGCCGGTCAATTCAAACTCGCCAAACTTACGCGTCTCAAATGGCAGGGTTTCCGTGGTATCGTCTTGTGCGACCAATTCCCGCATATGGCTGGGATCACGGAGGGTATCGATCAACGCTTGGCACTGTGAATCGACGACTGTGTGAGACTGGTTTTTCCGATAGGCGTCCAAAAGGTGGTCGATCATTTCGTCCAAACTCATTGTCTCAATCCCCGAAGGTTAGGCATTCCGGTTCCGCAAATGCCATTTTCACTCATGCGCGACGCGTCCTAAAAGAGAAACGGGAGAGCGTTAGGTCGAAAGTTCGTCGTCGTCAAAAAGACCTTCTGCCTCACGCTTGATCCGCTGGGTGACCGTAAAAACACGCTGCCGCACGGTCGTTTCTTTCAACCCAAAGTGCTCGCCGACTTCTTTGGCGGTGCGATTCTGGATTTTGAACATTTCAAAGACCTGCCAAGTCTGCTCGGTAACATCCGCCCGAATCACGTCCAGCGTTCGTGCCATCCAAAGTCCCGCATCGAAAAGCTGCTCCCCATCGGCCGAATCGGCTGCCGATTCACGATCAATGGTCTCGGCCAAATTGGCGATTTGGTCGGCAAAGTCGGATCCACCCTGAGCACGGTTCTTGCCTGCAAATTGCCGGTAATAGTCGGCAATGGCCTGCCCGATAATCATCAGCAACCAAGCCTTCAGCCGATGCCCGTCGGCTGAAGGAGAAAAATTTTCGCGAAAACGAAAAACGCGAATCATCACTTGCTGGACCACGTCTCCCACGTCGGCTTCTTGGATCCCTTTGCGGCGACAAAGTTCAAAAACACAAGGCGTCCAAACGTCCACCAAGTTCTGCCAAGCAGACGAATCGCCATCCAAAACTCGCTCCCAAAGACTGGTCGGCGTGGGATCGTGCTGCCAATCTGCGTAGTGATTGGATTTCGGCGTCGAGCTCATGGAAAGCAAAGAACCCCAATGATGAGTCGTAGTGGATCACGACATCATAATCAATCTTTGCAGGGCCATGTAGGCAGGGAAATCACACGACAATACGACCAAGAATTCCCCCCTTTTGACCGATCGAACTGAAACGCGGTGTCCGTTGCCGAGATCATTTCGTTGGTTCAACGCAACTTCGTGGCCATCGCTACGACCACACGTTTGCTTCGCTGTTCTGAGCGGCGCGTTCGATTTCTTCGCGGCCTGGTCATACATCTTTGCGTTGGTCTTGCTTTCTACTACTCTCCCATTAGCTAAACGCTAACGCGTTAGGTGCGTGGCGAGTGAAATAGAAAGACAGCCCAGAAAACTGCGCGTCGCAGTTCGCTTGCCCTTGAAAGCAGGACAGCGTGCTTGAATCCGTTTCGGCTAGCCACGGCCTCTTCAGCGTGGCAGTATCAGTAAAGCCTGATCGAATCAAAAAACCATTTTGCGATCGGGCTGTCAGCTTGGTCGCGGTCTTGGAGCACAGAGACCACGATAACTTTATTGCCCAAGGTGATCGACTTCGCAGTCAAATGCCGCGGAGCTCCGGCATCCACAAAAGTAATCGTCGCTTCGTGACCATTGCGTCCAGCTAACTTGCAAACGCTCGATTTTTGGATCTCCCCTCGGCTTGATTTGGCCAGCGACTCCACCGTCGTTCGATTTAAATCATTATTCTCGTCCGCGGAAGCCTCTTCTCCCAGATCCAGGATCGTCAACAGTAACTCTGTGTTCCCCTTTTTGATAACCGATCGATAGGACGCGACGGGCCCCTCGCCTTCGATGGCTGGTTGCACAGGACTCATGAACTCAATCGGTGCGGCTGGTGCGTGGTAACGTTGCCAACTCGAGGGTCGACTTGTGGCTGAAAGTGCAGGAAATTTGTCAGATGCCCCCACCTCATGCACAAGGCTGGGATAGAACTCAGCAAGCAAATCCTGCTCAGCCGACGACGCCAAGCTCCAAGCCTGTGCCTTGACGTAGGCATCGAGTTTCGCCTGATGTCGCTTCATTGCTCGTCGATTATCTTTCGCTTGACGGGCGGCAGTTGCACGGCCCGCCGCTTCTCCCATCGAACGGGCATGCGCCCTGATTCCAAAACCAAAACCACCCCGAGTCAAAGGCTCGCGAGCATTTCGCTCTGCCGCCTTCATCAGATACTCTCTGTTATCACGATGCTTTTTTAGTCGTATTGCTTCGGGCAGCGTTGCCGCCTTCTTCAACAAGCGGCGGTAGGTCTGCTGCGCGATCTTCAATCGATCCTGACGAATGCCTTCCGCGGTATTCCGCTGCGGTTCCTCCGCCTTGGCTGGCGATGACGCAGGCAGGCAATCAACGAACAGAAACAACATCGCAACTAAAATCGACGTTTGGAATTTCGAGAATGTAAATTTCATTGGATCAAGTATTGTTGCAGGTGGGACGCTTTCACTGGGTTCAGACCCGACGTCGCGAAGTGAACAAATGGAGGCAGAATCGAATGGATGCAGATGACTCCCTAGCAAATGAGCGCGACGCCAAACGCTCTGTCTTTTGCTAGGTAAAAGTCGGTCGAAAAGTCGGCAAGAGAATTTGCCAACTAGAGCTCTGGCACAGCGGGCGCAACTTCGCCGCTGGCTTGATCAGCGGCACCCGAAAGCGTTGGTGTTGGATCGGTCTCAACAGGCTTTTCGAACTGCCCCAAGAACCGTGTGTGAGATTTGTCGGCATAGAACGTTGCCGATTGGATTTCCGCATTCAGTTCTCCCCTAACACGACGCTCAACAATTTTTAGTTCGATCATCGCGTACACTTTTCGATCCACGTTACCTCTGCGATCTTTACGTGAACTTACGAAGGAACGAGCTTGTTCCTTGTGCATCGGAAGCGTTTTAAAATCCGCATAGTTCTTAATGTACACGCGAATTTTTGCTGGCATGTCGCCACTGTCATAGGTGTATTCGTACCAATAATTGGTTGGCCCCATATTCTGAATTGGGAAACAGTTCTTTTGGAAGTCGTAGTCTCCAAGCGTCATCTGAGCACGAAGATAAAAGACTTGAGTTTCATCGAACTGGTCCACCTTCGCCCGAAACATCGCCAGCGTTTCTTGCCTGCGATCGTCAAGCGTGAATTCGTCGTCTTTGCAGGATTTCCATACCGAAGGACGGTACTTTTTCATGTACCAATCAACATGGTTTTCGAAATCAAAGCTGCCTGCCAGTTTGATCTCGGCCGAGGCCAAGTTGTCCCAGGAAAATTCGTGGGCTTGCACTTTTGCTCTAGCGAACATCGCCACGGTCAATGCCAGTCCTATCACACCGAATCGAGCGCTAGAAACGAACGAACACATGAGAATTCCTCTTAGGAAGAAGTGAGTCTTGATGGACGCGGCAGACACCGATGCCTCACCACACCAAGACAAACGCATCCGCGTTAGCTGCATTCCCAAAAAATGAAAATGAGGAACGCAACGCAGGTAAAGCAGTCGGATTCTGATCAGCGAAGGCCCGGCGATCAGCTTTTTCTTTGCCTCGCGCCGATGTAACAGATTGCTACGTTGTTCGCTTGGTAAAGTGTATTACCCCAAGGATTTCATCACACGTTAAGGGCAGGGCTCATGTTCCGCACGTTGACATTCGCGTTTTTGCTTGTTTCCGCTTCTACCGTTTTCTCGGCCGAGCCGATTAAGTACCAGCAATCGCCCCAAACCAAGCTAGCCACGGTTCAGTTGCCCCCGGCACCCACCGTCGAAGAGCGTTTGGCGGAGTTGGAAACCAAGTTGTCGGCTCAACAACAACAGATCACGCAACTTGAGCAGCAACTTGAGAACCAAGGGCTGGCAATCGAGATGCAGTCGGTGGACGTCGAAAGCGTTGACTCTCGACTCGCGTCCATCGAGCAGGCGATTCAATTCGAAAACGGTGTCCTCATAATCAATGTGCCTGAGATTTTGATGCAAGCCGATGAGCTATCGATTGCTGCTCCGGCGGTAGATATCTCGGGAAATGTCACCGTCGGCGGAATCATTCAGTCGGCGGTCATGATCACCGACAGCGTGATTTCGAAAGCCTACACGCCGGGGGCGGGAAACATTTGGTGAGGCAACGTTGATTTGCAAAAACCGGCGGTTTTCTTTCGGACGTGTGGGACGCGTGGGACGTGTGGGATGTGTGGGACGCGGGGGACGCGGGGGACGCGGGGGACGCAGTGTGCCGATTGGGGACATGAACCTTCTGGAAATGCTAGCGAGTGCTGCAGCACGATTTCGCCTTTCCTGTGTGGTCGATTCGCTTGAAATTGGCCAAAGTAGCATGTCCCCGTTCGCGTCCGGTTCGACACCCATCGCAATGGCGGCCAGGCTATCTTGGCTTCCAGATGACTTTACCTTGCTCGTTGATGTAGACGCCTGTGGATCGGCTGGCAGCGAGGCCGTGCCGAAACGGATTCCAGCTCGAGCCCATTAGCAACCGTGGCCCCAATTTGCCATCCCGCGTCAGGATGCATTCATCCTTCGCGTAACCCGACTGGCCTTCAATGTAATGACGCTTGATGACGATGGCAGGTCCGTTTTCGAAAGTGGCGGAGTTGGTTGCCTCATGGTAGGCAGGACTGATCACCCACTTGCCCTCGGGGTCCATAAAACCGTATGGGTCTTCAAATGGGTCATCGTCTACATTCATGTGAATCAGACCGCCGACGAATCCTGAAAACGATCCGTCGGGCACCTTCCAGGGCATCGGGAACTCGCGCACCAAGTTGCCATCTTTGTCGATCAGCAGCGGTTCGGACTGGTCGTAGGGCTTAACGATGGCCACGCCGGAGTCGAACCAACTGCAACCGCGGTACTGAAGCAGGATGACGAGTTTGCCAGCGGGATTGATGTAGCCCCATCGGCCCTGTTTGCAGACCGCCGCGCGGTCTTCGTAAAACGGTTCGGCGTGTTCGAATTGGGGCTGCACAACCACATTTCCGTCACGGTCGGCGTAGCCCAGTTTTCCGTTCAGACTGATCGCAACTTTGCCTTCAGAAACCCGTCCCCGCGCCACCACGCCCTCGGGCGGATTCCAGCGATCCTTTGGGTCATAGATCACCGGGATACGTCCCCACTGGTCTCTGATGATCCGGTCCCCAATACGTTTACGGAAAACAGAGAATCCCCCAGGTTCAAAATGTTTCCCACATTGGGATAAGGAGGAGGGAACTCTTTGGAGCCTGTCGAGTCAAGAACAATCCAGCGAAACGGACTGGCCAAAATCAGACTTTCCTGTCCAGCGAGTGAACAAAGGCTCCCCATCGATCGAGTCGCGTAGACCTTGGAAAGGTTAAAATTTGTTTCGACCAATTCGTTTCCTCGCGCATCGATCACTCCAACCCCGGTATCAGAATCGATCGGGAAAAACGGCCCTGAATCCGCCGCGACAGGCGGTAGCGGTATGATTTCGGGTTCGGTCGGATGCTTTGATTCCGTCGCGGTATCCTGACCACCTGCCGTCAGTGCAATCGCCGTCGTGGCAAGTAATATCAGACTAAGGCGAGTCATCATTGTTCCGCCTCCTCTTCATTAAAACCCAACCAGATGACCGTCTTGTTTTCGGGTTCACTGCTTTCGACAACTGGCTTCATCACCTCGTAGGCGTCGATAGGATTCGATTCCAACCGCCCTTTGAGTGTTAGAAACGCGTCGCGCAGGCTCGTCACCCAGTACCAAATGCCGTCGGGGCTCCCTTTTCGAAGCGCCCGCGCTGCGCATGAGATAAGTGGCATGGGATTGCCCAGAGATGGATCGGTTAGGATGAGTGAGCTTTCCACCTAGGGGCTCCGCCGGGGGCCTGCAACCACGAAGCTAGGCGTGAACCAGTCGCCAGAATCGGTGCAAGCCCACACCAGAGGCGTCTAACTTCCAAAATCGCGCCCCAGCGGCACAAGCCGGCGAGGGGGCGACTTGCGGTTGCCAAGGGGCGCGAAGGTCGTGTCCCCGCTTCGTCCCGCACGGGGCGATTACGGCTTGGTTGCATCGGCCGTTTCAAGCTGCAGATCGGATTCCAGACGCTTGCATTCCTCCTTTGTCCAAAATCGGTAGTCGCCGAATTCGTGGACAGCGGCAAGCTCGTTCGCAAACAGCGCTTGAATCGGCTCCCGTAGCGGTGCATCGACAGGCATCGCTTTGTACTTGTCTGCCAGATATCGCCGTCCCGAGGGGTTTTGCATTAGTAAATTCAACGGGCGGCGAATCTGTGCCGCATCTCCGTTGATTTTGGCAAACCACCGCTCCATCAAATCGGGCGGGATGGAATCAAACTCTTCCATCAAGATCAATGT
>CAYZHQ010000210.1:0-7833 GCA_964477385.1 uncultured Pirellulaceae bacterium | reverse complement strand
CTGACTGCAACCGGCTAGGTGGCTGACCAGCGCCGGTCGTCCACAAGCCATCGCTTCATTGGTCACCAAGCCCCAGGTTTCGCCGGCATCCGATGGCAAGACCAAACAATCGGCCGCCACATAGCCGTCCACGATCTGCGACTGGTTCAAAAATCCAGTGATCGTTACCGGAGCCTGCGACTCCCGAATCCGCTGTTCACATGCCCCGCGCAGCGGACCATCACCCACGATTAACAAGTGCGCCTTGGCACCGCGTGCGACCGCACCGACAAACGCCTGCAGCAACTCGAGCGGGTGCTTCTTGTCGATCAATTTGCCACAGTACAAGAAACAAACCGCCTCTCGATCGATTCCCCAGTCGGCTCGCAACGCCTCACGCCGCATCGCAGCGTGCTCCGCCTGAGCAGCAAACCGATCATTCTCCACGCAATACGGTGCCGGGAATAACCGTTCCGCTGAAACCCCACGTCGAAGATAAAAATCGCGACTGGCATTCCCGATGGGCAAACAGGCAGCGTAGCGCCGCACCAACCTCGCTTGCAACCAACGCTTCCAAGCCGGTCGCTGCCGCAAATCATTCGCCTCGCCTCGGACAATGCAAGGGATCCGCAATTTCCGGCACGCCCGCAAGCCCTGCAAACAGCTCTTTACCAGCCAACCGTTTATCACAACCGCATCGTAACCACCTTGCTGAATTCGTTTGCCGATTCCCGGCGTATCACAACCACCGTACTGTGTCAAAGAAGGTTTCGCCGCAACATTTTCCAAGACGTCGTAACGATAGCCTTCCAGCAACGGAATGTCCCACTCGAACTCCACGCCAAACCCATCGCCCTGCTGCTGGGCACTGGGTAGCTGACAGAACAGAACCTCAAAATCCAATTCAGCATCGGCGGCCAAGCAACGGAACACCGGAACTTGGTATTGAATCGGATGAGTCGTCAAGAAAGCAACGCGGCAAGTCATTCAATCAGTGAATCCACGCTCGAAGGCAGAAGGTTAAGGATCGTGCGACAAAAAAGTGTCGGGTACCTTTTGCGAGGAACTCGCCCTTCGGGTGCTTCGCACAAAAGGTACCCGACACTTATTTATCGCTCATTGATAACATTAGAGATCGCGATCATAGGATTCGCCTTTCAATAGGCTTGGTCCCTGACGCACCAATCGAGCGGCCCACCAACAAGCACGAACTTCTCCCACACATTTGACAGGGATCCACCATGGGTGACGGAGATGGAACTTCGTGCAAACCTCTCGCACAAACCGCTTCATTATGTACCCCGTTGCCTGCCAACGGCCGCCGTGGCGCATCGCATAATAGTAGTCACCGACACCGTGAATCGGATCTGCCGACGCCAAGTGATTTCCTGACTGCCGCGTTCCGCCACGTTCGACTCGCAAATGATCGATGCGAGCCTCGGGACAAAAACGAATGCGACCTCCCGCTGCCACTAACCGTCTGGCAAAATCGGTTTCGAAGCGATAAGCCACACCTTTGAAATTCTGATCAAAACCGCCGATGGCGAGCGCACGCTGACGCCGAACACACAAGTTTCCAGCCATCACATTTTGAACTTCATCCGGTAATAACGAATGAAACGGAAAGTCGTGGTCCACCCGCAACCCCTGCTGCCGACGCGGTGCGGCCAGGGGCTCGGGCTGCTGCCAAGGCTGAATCACCTGACCGACCGATGCCCAAGCGTCTGAATGGGCTTGCAAACAACGCCGATGCGACGCGACCAATCCCGCGGCCGGACGAATGTCATCATCCAAGAACAGCACCGCGTCGGTGGTTGCCAAACTCAGCCCCGCATTCATTGCCTCGGTGATCGATGGCTCTTTTCGCCGCACCCAATCGATCGCCTGCTGCTGATGCCACTCCCGCAACTGTCGCTCCGCCGCCACATCATGCTCGGGCGTTTGATCAATCACCAGCAATCGGTCGGCTGGCACATCGAGCCGCAGCAAAGCGTCGACCGTTTGCACTAACACCTCGTCACGACCGTAGGTTGGAATCACGATGGTCAAACTTGGCAATCCCGTCATCTCAAAACCGACCTTGGGTTTGACGGACCGCTTCGATTTCCACCGCGATCATCGCTTCGTAAATCGCCAACATCCGAGCATACGTCCAGCCGGCTCGTCCATCCAATAGGCCTCGTTTGAGCACCATCGTATGCAACCACCGCAAAGCACTGCGCATCGGCAAACGATAACTGACCGCTTTCCACGCTCGCCGCCGCACAACCCGGTCGCGCGCAACACACTGCACGATCTCGTGCACCAAGGGGCGTTGCTGAGCGACGGCTTGCCGAGCTTCATCGCGCGCATAACCGGCGTGCTTCCGAAACCAAGCTTCCATCCCTTTTGAAAAACCATAATGCACATAGGGTTGCCGTAGGTAGCCGAGCGGCCCCTCGGTCACTTCGCGTTGTCCATGCCCATGGTTTTCAAAACGCACCGCATCCCAGCGGAACAAACGCAACTGATAGGTCGGATAGTTCCCCGCATACCGCAACCAGCGACCTCCAAGCATCAAACGATTCGCCACGTAATAACCAACGGTCGAGTCGTTGCGTTGGAGAACAGACTCGATTTCGGCCGCGAGTTCCGGCGTGAATTGCTCGTCTGCATCCAGATGAAACACCCACGGATACTGATGATCGAGATGATCAATCGCCCAATTGCGCTGCGATCCGAATCCCTCGAACGAATGACACTGCACCGCCACGCCACGCTGCTGGGCAAGCGCTACCGTACCATCCGTCGATCCGCTGTCGACAACATGCACGTCATCCGTCACCGTCGCCAACGAATCGAGACAGGCAGTCAAGTTATCGACTTCGTTGCAAGTCAAAATCACGACCGAAAGAGGCAATTTTTGCATTAAGCATCTCCGTCCATCGGTGGTCGATCCTTGACGACGCTGGCTGGATTCCCCGCCCAGATCTTCCAAGGCTCCAGGTTCCGCATCGCCACCCCATGTGCCGACAAAATCGCTCCTTCAGCCACCGTGACTCCCGGACCGACGAATGCACCGGAGGCCACCCAAGCATCCGCCTTGATCGTAATGGGACGCCGGACCAGAGGCATCTCTCGAGTGCGATAGTCATGGGTTCCAGCGCAAAGATGCGCGTACTGACTGATCGTCACCCGCGGGCCCAGCTCGATCTTGCCCAATGCATAGAGGATCGCACCCTCACCCACCGCCACGTTGGCGGCGATCCGCAGATTCCAAGGGAATTGAATGCGCACCGCGGGATGGATTCTTGCAGTGCGATCGACCCCGGCTCCGAAACATCGCAGCAGCCAAACTCGCCAACGGGGCAGGGGACGTGGACTGAAGCGGAACAAGGTCGTCTGGCAAATCGCCCAAGCGATGCGTGCGATTTGAACGCCAAACGAATAGGGGCTTTGGTGGCGTTGGCTCATTGATCTATGGCTGCGGAAACATGAGATGTCTCAGGTGCGAATGCTCCGATTTCCTGCGCCAGGTGGTCTGCACGCAGTTCCAATCGGTAGCTCTCCGCGATTGCTCGTAACCGCCACGGATCGTGCGTCAGTTCCCCACGCAGCCACTGCCGGAGTTTCGCAGCCAAGGCAGCGACTGACGTATCGGCAGTCAACCAGTCGGTGCTGTGCTGCCGCACGATTTCAGGAATCGCCGCGACCGGCGTGGCGATCACCGGCACACCGCAAGCGTACGACTCGAGTGTGATCAGTCCAAAACATTCCAAACTTGTCGACGGCAAAACAAAACAATCGGCCGCGGCGAACGTATCGGCGAGTTGCGCCTCCGAGACACGGCCGAGCAGGTGGACGCGATCACTCAATCGCAAGGCATCAATCTGCAATCGCAAGGCTTCGGCCATCGAACCGGAACCACCAATCAACAACCGCAGTTCAAACCCTTCCTCGACCACTTGGTAGACCGCATCGATCAAACGGTCCAACCCCATCCGGCGTTCCAGTCGACGCACCGACAGCAAAGTTGGAACGTTCGGTTCCCAAGGCGGTCCCAAACGTACCCGCACAAGATTCTTGTCGGCAACCTCACGAAACCGCTGCACATCGACCCAAATCGGCGCAACCTGCACATGGTTGGTCGCACTTGCGCCATACATTTCCTGCAGGCGATCGTGCGTGTATTGGGAATCGGTGGTGACAACGTCCGACAATGCAAGACAACGGCCATCGATAAACGATGCAATCTTACCGATCGACCATCCATTTCGACCTGCCGAACGCAATTCATCCTGGAAAGGAGAATGCACCGTGTAGGAGAATCGAGCGTCAGGGAATCGCTGTCGCTGCCGCGCCACAGCGTAATACTGCAACGGCGAATGCCCATTCACCACCGTAAAAGCGTGCCGTGAAGCAACGTGCCGGTACAGCTCCCCCATTCGTTTGACATGCAACAGCAAAGCCCGAGGCCCACTGCATCGCGGATAAGGATATCGCCAAACGTGGACGCCATCACTTTTTTCCGGCCCCCCGACTACGCCCGCTTCCACACCGCAAAGGAAATGAACTTCTTGGCCTGTGGCTGCCACACGTCGTGAAAACTCGGTCGCCACCTTAAAAGAGCCACCTGTTAAATCGTCATTCCAGGCGTGAGACAGAATGGCCAGCATGTAACAAGTCGAGCTTTAAGTTCGTTTGGAATTGCAAATTTCCCCCATCGAGAGAATGCATTCTAACTTGGGCAAGAGAATCTCACGCCAAACGAAGGCAACGCGACCAAGCAGTTATCCTAATCCGAACATCACAACCGCTTCCAACGTCTCAGACACACCCGCCAGGCAAGGGCGAAGCCGACCGACATCCCAACAGAGACCCGCAGGCCCCGCTTGCCGCCCGTTGACAGACGCAAGGGATCAGCACCATTTCGTCCACGACGCCAACGCCCCCCCTTGCCTTGACGACTTGGTTTCAGAAGGCCTTCGCTCAGTGAAGAAATGCTTTGGGAGGGCGAGCATCGCTGCAAAAAACGCGAGGCTGGCTAACCCAAAGCTCAAGAACGCCAGGACCCCACTCTTCCCATTCACCGCTTTTGCCCCAAAATAACGCTTGCAACGATTATCCGGCACATTACACTTTGACTTCTAACCATGGGGTTTGCTCCCTACCTGACCGGTAACGGCCCTGTTGCCTACTGCTACATTCCAGTCCTCCTTAGCTCTCCCTCCACGAAACGCTCGTTTTCCGTATTGCGGGCATCGTGCGAAGTTGCCGCTGTCAGACGTCCCCAACATCCTTCGCCTATCTCAATCGAGGTTATTCTCAATGCGTATCTCTTTAGCCAAATCAGCGGGCCGAAAAACGACTGGCAGGAGCAGCAAACCTCTCAAGCGTCGACGCGTTTTCGAAGCCTTGGAAAATCGGCTAGTTTTGTCGGCCGCGTCGGTTGTTGGTGGAGAATTGCGAATTGACGGTTCCAACGCCGAAAACAACAGCTTTACAATCGACTACGACAGCGTTGCGGACATCTACACGATTACGGACAGCAATCCGATTTCCGCGGGTGCCAATGTCGTTTCCGTTGATCCAAACACGGTTACGGTTGACGGTTCCAACGTCAATGATCGTATTCGATTTCGGATGCTCAATGGAGCCAATTCCGTAGTGGTCAACGACAATGGAGGAGCGGGCTGGGGAAATGAAGGGCTACAAGTCAACGACCAACCGCTCGGTACGGAAGCCATTACGATTGGCAGTGGAGGCATCGTGGTCCAGCCGGGAGCATTGCGTGGTGAAATTAACCTGCTTGGCGAAACCGTTGTACTCGATGGTGACGTGATCACGTCGGATAGCAAAATCAATCTTGGAAACCTGACATCCCATACGATCGAAATCACGTCAAACATCTCGGTTCAGGCAGGAACTGCACCGGTTGACGTCAATGGCAGTGCCTTCTCGACAAATGATTCGAGCATGGCGGTGCAGGGGCTGAATGTATTTTTCGAGAGCACCGCCTCCGGATTGGGAACTTTATCGGTTGCTGCGCCAGGTCTAGTAGCCTTTGCTGATGACGTCTCAGCAGTGGCTGTCAACGCTTCGGGCGTGGTGCAACTCGATTTCGTGGGCTCGTTAACCAGTGCGTCTGCTCTATTAAGCAGTCAGGACCTTCGCCTGACGACTGCAACAGTCGATGACATAACCATTGAAGGTGGCCGCTTTACCGTCACAGGCGCGGTTACTCCCAGCAGTTCGCCTAGTTCGGCAACTTTACGTTCTCGCATTGCTGGTAACCCCGTCTTAGTTGCCAACATCGCTTCGACGCCAACGGATTTCGATAGCCTGCATCTTGACAACTCCGACCTAGCGATTTTCGCTTCCTACGACAGCCTCGTTATTGGTGGTGAGAACGGAGGACTTCAGACGAGCAGCATTGAACTGCAAAATGATTTCAGCCAGTCCACACGGTTGCTATTTCCTACCAACACCGTCTTAACTGCGACATCGATTGACATGAACGAGTCGATCGACACGGGTAATGTGGGTTCCGAAATTTCGGTGAATTTCAACACCACTTCGTTGAACGCAAACAATAATCGTGGGTTTGCCGGGGCTGGCAATGTTATCGTTGAGGCTCTCAGCGTGGCCGACGGCGGCAGTGGCGAGGTAACTGTCAACGGCCGTTTTCAGGCTCGTCCGACCCTATCCACGGACCCCACACCACAACTGCTGATCTCTGCTCCGCTGAATGCCATCCTCTCGGGCGAGACAAGCAATTTTGCCAGCGTCGCCATCGAATCCCCGAGCGCCTCTTTTCTTCACTTCACCGCCCTTGCCAGCAACGGCGACCTGACGTTTGAGACGCCCTCGAGTCCCGGCTCAGGCACACTGCAAGTGAACGGAGGCCTGTTTGCCGACGGCGACATCTTGGTTAACGGAAACCTAGAGCTGATCGGTAACACGTTGCTTCAAGCTCGCGGAGGCGAAAGTATCCTGATCACCGGTGACGTCACGGGAAATGGCTATGATTTTAATCTGCGCGGCATCAACTCCTCAACGCCAGCCAGCTTAATCGGAATCGCAGGTTCGGTATCGAACGTGAATCGCCTGGCAATTCAGCATGCGACCGACGCGGTCCTCGGAGGCACGGTCTCGGCCACCGGCGGAGCAAGCAGCGATATCTTGATCAAGATCAATAACGCACTTGCTATCGGCGGAGACCTCCTCGCGTCAGATAACGTTGACCTGTTCTTCGCAACTGCCGACCTGGGTGGAAGCGACCGCCTAATCGACAGCTTGGCCGATGCTCGCGTTGCCTTAACCGGGGAACTTGTCGGTAGCGGAACTCTAACCGTTGACATCCTAGGAGGACTGTTCGTCCGAAATGGTGTCAACAATGCAGTAATCGTGACCCTTATCTAGCTTGCCTGTGCTAGGTCCTTTTTTCCTGAAAGTTCCTAGCCTCTCACTGCTACACCCCTCCGCTGGCGTTGACAGCGGAGGGCAGGCGATCAGGCGTCCTTTCACTAGGCCGACATACAAGCCAAAAGGTCCAATTATGCATTCCGGCGTCAGATTGTTTCACTAGAGCTGGAACGTCAGGGACCTGGGATAGGTCACCACGCCGCAGGTAACGGGCCGAGATTTTGTGTGCCAGCGAAACACTTTCTGGACGCGGCATCTCATACGCCGAAATATCTTGATAATACTGACTCACTAAGCGATAGATATCATTGGTTGTAAATCCAAGCTTTCCGATTAAATGTGGGTGAACTTCAAGCAACACCACCGGTCGGCAGCGATCGAAAAGACGCGCACAACCCTCTAGCACCAAACCTTCATAGCCATCCACATCAATCTTCACAAAGTCGACCT
>CAYZHQ010000209.1:0-7856 GCA_964477385.1 uncultured Pirellulaceae bacterium | reverse complement strand
GCCTCGGTCTGGAAACGGATCGCTTCGCCTCAAGCACCGGAACATTGACAGGGCTCGAGATGGCTTAGCTGGGACGCTGTATCCAGGGAGGTCGAAGTACCGTGGTGTTCCGTAGTGGGCCAGTGCATGTTGTCAGGCCCACGAGGGAATTCGCAATCCAAGAGACGCGCTTCGCAGGCTTGACCCATGAAACTTGCCACCCTCTTCATCCTGTTCTGGGCGATCGCCGCGGGAGCGTCTCTGGGCGAGGATCCGGACGCGACATTTTCCGTGGCGGCCGTGTTGAGGGATCGTGCAGCGTTCGACCGTCCCCACGATATCGAATTGCAAGGGGATCTCGCGTTCGTGCCGGGCAAGGGCGGCTCGCTGGCGATCGTCGATGTGGCGAATCCCGACCAACCGAAGCTGCTGTGTCAGCGGCACGATGACCGCAAGTTGGCGGAGGCGGAAACGGTTTTGGTGGCAAAGGGGCGGCTGTTTCTGGGGACGCACGATTTGCATGCGATCGACGTGTCGCAGCCAGAGGCCCCGGTTTTTCAAGCTCGGGTGTCGGATCGGAAACGGATTCGTCATATCAACGGGATGGTCTGCCGCCGGGATACGATCTTCGCCGCCAGCAAGCATGGTTGGCTGGATGCTTTTGACATCAGTGACCCGGTCACGCCGACCCTGGCGGGGGCGGTGAACCTGCGCGAAAAGTACAGCATCGCTTCGTCGCACGAAGTGGACCTGTTTGGCGAATTCGCCGTGGTTGCCGACCCTGCTCAGTTCGCCCCCCGCAAGCATCCGGTCAAGCTGGCGAGTCAGCGGTTTGCCAAGCCCCTGGCCAACGCCGAACCGCGTGATGAGGGCGGCGGCGACAGCGGTCACGATTTGGTTTATCGGGAGGGGGTCTTATACGTGACCGGGCAGAATGATCATTGTTTGGTGGTATTGCGGGTGGAATCCGCGCAGGTGAGGGCATTGGCAGCAGGGTGAGCGCGGATAGTCATCGCGTCCAAGCTCAAAGATCGCTCGCTCGTCACGCACTTTGCGGGCTTCTGGTGCATTCGCTGAAGGGCCTCCTGGGGATCGACTGGAGGTCGGGAAGTTGCAGGTGTATCCCGGACCTGCCGGAGATGCTCGCGTTTATTGCGGAATTCAAAGCTGTTGGGCGGGGCGGCAACTCGCTTCACGAAATACGCCAAAATTGACGATTCTTCCATGCTTCCAGCCAGCGTAAACAACCGATCGGAAGCGAACGAAAAGATCTACCTTTTCCGGTCGCTTTTCCGAGGTCGCGAAGACGTTTATCCTCGCCGTTTCGAGAGTCGTGCTACAGGGAAAACCGGTTACTCCCCAGCATGCAGTAATGAGTGGGTTTCGGGGATCTGCGAAAAACCTCGCGTCAAATGTGCTCATTGCCAACATCGCTCGTTCCTGCCTGTCACGGACGACGTGATCCGTAGTCATCTTACCGGGAAAGACGAACGCGGAAGCGACTTTACGGCCGGTCTCTACCCAATGCTGCTGGATGAGACATGTTGCTTCCTGGCCGTCGACCTTGACAAGGCCAACTGGCAAGACGATGCGGTCGCCGTTCTTGAGACCTGCAAGGTGCTTGATATCCCGGCCTCACTTGAACGTTCTCGATCGGGAAATGGAGGACATGTTTGGGTCTTCTTCGACACGGCGATACCAGCGTCTATCGCACGCCGCCTTGGCTCCTTTGTTCTCACCGAGACGATGGAGCGGCGACCGGATCTCGGACTCGACTCCTACGACCGACTCTTCCCCAATCAAGACACGCTGCCTCGAGCAGGATTCGGGAATCTGATCGCTTTGCCACTGCAGAAGCGTCCCCGTGATAGCGGCAATAGCGTATTCATCGACGGTGATTTCCATCCCTATGATGACCAGTGGGCGCTGTTGTCTTCCATCCGGCGGATGCCGCTCGGCGCCGTCGAAGTGTTAGTGAATCGAGCAAGCGAGAAAGGCCGTGTGCTGGGTGTTCAAACGCCGGTGAATGATGAGGGTGAGCCATGGTCGATGGTACCCTCGCGAAAGAGCGTCGCTCCGATTCCCGCAGCGGAGTTACCGACGAACCTGGAACTGACGTTGAGTGATCAGATCTATCTACCGATAGCGGGCTTGCCGCCGGCACTTCGAAATCGCCTCATGCGCCTCGCTGCTTTTCAAAATCCGGAGTTCTACAAAGCTCAGTCGATGCGGCTACCTACATGGGGAAAGCCCCGGATCATCAGCTGTGCTGAGACCGACGACCATCACCTCGCGTTGCCGCGAGGCTGCCTGGAGGATGTCCAGCGTTTGCTGAACGATCTGAAGATCCAAGTTAGTATCCGCGATGAGCGCCGGTCTGGGACGCCAATTGACGTGGCTTTCCATGGCAAATTGCGGCCGGAACAAAAAACGGCCACGCAGAAACTGCTTCGCTACGATACCGGCGTCCTGTCTGCCACCACGGCGTTTGGCAAGACTGTTGTGGCGGCATCGATCATCGCAGAGCGAGGTGTCAATGCGCTGGTACTTGTCCACCGCCGGCAGTTGCTCGACCAGTGGGTGGATCGACTGTCCGAGTTTCTCGGGATTTCGCCAAGTTCGATTGGTCGCATCGGTGGTGGACGAAAGCAGTTCACAGGGCAAATCGATGTGGCGATTATCCAGAGTCTCGTGCGGAAAGGCGTCGTCAAGGACTGGATCGCCGACTACGGGCACGTCATTATCGATGAGTGTCACCATTTGTCGGCGCAGAGTTTTGAACTCGCCGCGCGCCGGACGAAGGCACGTTACGTTCTGGGGTTATCCGCGACGGTGAACCGCAAAGACGGCCATCATCCGATTGTCTTCATGCAATGCGGACCCATCCGACATCGCGTCGATGCAAAATCCGAAGCCGTCGCCCGACCGTTTGAGCATTCAGTAATCGTTCGACCCACCGCGTTTCGTCCAGTCTCAGAAGCGAACGATGATCGGCGCATTCAGTTTCATGACCTTTATCGCGAGTTGAGCTTTGACGATGATCGAAACCGCATGATCTGTGAAGACGTCATTCAGTCGGTTCGCGAGGGCCGGTCCCCACTTGTGCTAACTGAACGAAAGGACCACCTTGATGAACTCGCAGCCCATCTCGAGAAACGTGTTCGCCATGTTGTCGTCCTGAAAGGCGGTACCGGCATCAGAGCGTCACGGGCGATCGCTGAGCGTCTGTCCGCCATCCGGTCAGACGAAGACCGAGTGCTGTTGGCTACGGGCAGGTACGTGGGTGAAGGATTCGACGACGCTCGCCTCGACACATTGTTCTTGACGCTGCCAGTGTCTTGGCGTGGTACGATCGCACAATATGTCGGTAGACTGCACCGGTTGCACGAAGGAAAGACGGAAGTTCGCGTTTATGACTACGCGGACCTGAATGTCGCAATGCTCTCGCGGATGTTCGATCGTCGCTGTGCGGGATATGAATCGGTCGGCTACAGCGTCCTTCTACCTGGTAGTGCCGTTCCCGACTGGCCTGTGGAGATACCTTTGCCCGTCGATCCCCAATGGAAGAGCGATTACGCGGCCACGGTGCGGCGGCTTGTTCGTGACGGAGTCGACGCGCCGCTGGCGAAGTCGTTTGTCCATGTTGCCCGAAAGTTTGACTCGGACGCTAAGGGTCTGCGCCGAGCTCGTAGCGCAAGTGAAGCGTTTCTCTTTCACCGCCTTGAATCCCTTCCCAACACAGCGGGGCGATTTGCGTTGAACGAGGAGCTACCCATTCCGTTTGACGGATGGGGAAACATGGAAGTGGACCTGCTTGATGCAGACGCTCGATTGGTAATCGAGCTAGATGGGGGTCAACACTTCTCCAACCGTGACGCATATCGTCGTGACCGTCGCAAGGATGCGTTGCTGCAGGAATGCGGGTACTTTGTGTTGCGATTCCTGGTCGAGGACGTAGGCAAGCGGCTTGACCAAGTTCTCGATGCAATCCTGAGGGCCATGGAATTGCGATCACGGACTAACAGGTAGGCCACGCCGTTGGCACTCAGCTCGACTTTTTCCCCTTTCCCAAATTGCGGAATGAGGCGATTGGTGTATGCAAACTGCTAGACTTCGGGCTTGCCCAAGCGGCATAAACTGGAAAAAGTCGGGCTAAGCCCGGATGGCGTCGATCGATTGGAACTCGCGGTCGGCCGGCCCTAGGCGTTTGGAGACCTCATAGGCCTGCAGGATTGTGTTGTAAACGTCAATTCCCTCGGCACCCACATCGTGCAGCTGGCCTGTTTTCAGGCGGCCATTGCCGCCCGTGACGGCGTGGAAGATACCTGACAACTCCCGCTTGACGTTGTTGTGGCGACCGTCGCCCGACTCGGTGGAAATCGTGATCAGCGAGTTTTCCAGGATCGTCTTGCCGTTGGCTTCCACGCACTCTTCTCCGTCAAGCCGGTGAAGTAGGTAGGCCACCTCGCGCATCTTCATGTGCGCGTGGGCGCGGAGCTCCTCGTTCTTCTTCTTCTCGTTGAACTCATGCCACCATTCATGGCTACAGCCGCCCGAGCCGCCCCTGTTGCGTTGGCCGGCATCGTCGAACTCGAATACGGTCCGCCCGTCGAATTCGTATTTGCCTTTGAGCCGGATGCGTTCCCCGGCAGCCAGGAACGTCAGGGCTCCGAAACGGGCTCGATCCGTCTGGATGGCCAGCGCATAAAGATCCGACATCAGCCGCCATTCGCTTGTCAATTCTTCCAGCGTGATGTCGATGCCCTCCCCGCCCGGATCGGCCTCACCGCCGTGAGCAATCTCTGAACGCGGCGGAAGTTCAGGAGAGTTTTCCGTGCGGCGACGCTGCGAATAAGCTCGTTGCTCGTACTCTCGGATCCGCTCCAGGTGATCGGCCACGCGTGAGCGAGAGGTGGCCCCGAGGGGGGAACGGTTTCCGGTGTAGAACTTGTACTGATCCACCACCGTATCCAGCACGCTCCGCTTGAGCCGCCGACGTTCGAGATCCGTTTCGTCCCCGGAGAGGTTGACCGTACCAAAGACGCGTTCGAACAAGTCACGTGGGGACTCCTGCATCGCACCGGCCACCGTCCCGTCTTCCTTGTAGCTGTGAACGTAGCGACCCACGCGGCTGCGGCGGAAAAACGTACCGGCGACCAGCGTCGACACCATGCTGCCAGGCAAGCCCTCGGGATAATGAGCTTGGCGGATCATTTGATCGATCGAGGGCCCGCCTGCCTTCGCTTCCCCGTCGGGAGCCTCCGCGGTGAAGGCGCCGGTGGCGCCGTCGTAGTGGGCGTTCATCCCGGAGCGGTCACAGCGGATTTGGTCGACACCGCGGACGATCGCCAGCTTGGTGCGCAGCGGCTTGAGCGGCTCCAGAACTCCGTCATAGCCCTCTTGCTGCAGCGGTGCGGGGATGCCGAGCCCGAAGAAGACGTTGAACGCCCGCACCGGGACCTGGACCGCCGGCGCCGCGGTCGCACGCGAGAGAAGCATCTCCTCGAGGAACGGAAGCCCGACCGTCACCGCACCAGCTCCTCGCAACAAAGTTCTACGGTTTATGTTTCGCTGTGTCATGGTTTCTTTCCCAGGGGTAGCTGCTCGGTATTTCGGATGGCCTGTAGCAGGCGGGCCTGTCAATCCGAGACGGCCTGTCAGATCGATTCGGGCCGGACCAGCATGACCAAGTCGCTGGTGACGATCGCGGCCATCAAGCTTTGGTAGGTTCCGCCATTGGCTTGCGCCTTACGGTGGATTTGAGCGACGTGCGGAGCATCGGCGGCGCCGAGCGAACGCCCGAGGGCAAACTGCGTCGCCTTCCAGGTCAGCGATTCCTTGACCCGTTCGCTGTTGGCAAGCTGGTCCATCAACTCGGCTGAGGATTCATAGGCCACCGCTTCGGCTCGCCCGGGGAACAGCACCTGGCCGTCATCGCGGAGCTCGTTTCCGAACTCGTCCTGCTCATGGAACGAACCAAGTCCGTCGAACTTTTCCAGACCGAAGGCGAGTGGCTCAAACTTGGAGTGGCAACCGGCGCAACGGCTGTCGGCCAACCGCGACTGAGCCACCGCTCGCTGGGTGCGCCCCGGCTTGCTCGGCACCGGCGTGGTGTCGACGCAGGGTGGCGGGTCGCGCACGACGCCGCGGAGCAATTGACGCATGACAAACAAGCCACGTGTGACCATCGAGGCTTCATCACCGCCGACGGTCAAAATACTGCCGTGCGTCAACAGTCCCCCACGGCTGGGAACGTCCGACAGGTCGTAGCGTTGGAGTTCATTGCCGCCGCCGCGCTTTACCTCCGGCATTCGATAATGTTCGGCCAAGCGTTCGGTGAGGAACGTAACCTGCGCGTTGAATAGATCGCCCAACGGCCGTTCTTGCTCCCACACGATCTCCTCGAAAAACGCCAGGGTCTCTCGCCGCATGTCCGCGGCAATTTGAGCGTGCCAGTCGGGGAACCTGGGTTCGCTTGGACGCAAGTTGTTCACATGATCCAGATTCAACCATTCGCTGATAAACCGCCGCGACTGAGCAATCGCGCGTGGGTCCTCGAGCATCCGACGCGCCTGTTTCGCGACCTCTTCTCGCGCTAGCTCGCCATCCTCGGCCAGTTTCAACAGTGTCTCGTCCGGCGGTCCTCCCCACAGGATGTAACTGAGACGCGACGCCAACTCAAAGTCACCCGCAGGGCGCGGCGGCCCCTCGGCCGGTTGTCGCTCGATGCGATACAGGAACCGCGGCGACTGCAGCATCGCCTGCAGGATGTAGCTGAGGGCTTCTTCGAAATCGCCTCCGGCCGCGGCGACGGTGGTGGAGATCCCACAATAGCGCCGATCCTCGTCCTGGGTCAGCGGAGCCCGCAACAACCGCAGCGCCAGGGGCTCGATCACCTTTCGAATGTTTTCATCGGTCAGCTCGCGGCCTTTCGTATGCATTGAGGCCAGCTTCTTGATGTCGGTACGCTGGGCAATCAGTTCGGCCAACTTCGCGTACGCCTCAACATGAGCCAGATCGACGTTGAGGTTATAGGCGGTGTTGCTGAACCCGTCGGCGCGCAGATCGCGCGGAAGCTGCGACTCGGCTTCTGCCAAAATATCCACAGCGAGAACCGCACGAACGCTTTCCACATACTCGGGTAGGGTGAGTCGCCGGACGAACGAGCTTTGCCGCTCCGTGCCGTTGGCGTAGATGGCCGGATCAATTCGCTCGAGCGAAAAGGTGGCGCCGTTGTCGATCCACTGTTTCAGCAGCGCCTTTTCCTCATCGCTTAAAGCGGGTCGATCCAGCGGCATCGAATTGGAATCGACCAACTGCCAAAGCATGCTCTCCTCGGCGGAACCCTGCTCGATCACTGCTCCGCTGTCACCGCCGGCCGTCAGCCCCGACGCGACCGACAGATCCAATCCGCCCTGATGCGTCGATGGATCATGACACTCCAGACAGTGTGTGGACAGGAGGGGCGCGATCTGGGTGGTGAACCGCTGCCCGTTTTTACGTTCCCGCGCTGCCGCCAGTTCTTCCTCGGTCGGCGGCGCCAGGCTCGCTCCGGCACGGAAGTTCCGAGCGACCTCGGCCGGGCGAAGCGCCCGATCGTAAAGGGCAACCAGGTGCAGGTGGCCTTGCCAGGGGCGATCGCTGGACAATTCGTTGACCAAGCCCAGACGGTAGTGTTCATCCCAATTGGAAAGATCCCCGCCAAGACGCTGCTCCGACTCCATACGCTGGTTCACGTAAAGTTTCGCCCAACCACTGCGGTCGAAGGTGTAGACCAGATGAGTCAGTTCCGTCTTAACGCGATTGGATTGCGATTCGACTTCAGGGATCCCGTTGTTGCTGGTTTCCGTCGTCCGCAGGCGAACCTGCCAGCGATC
>CAYZHQ010000208.1:0-7905 GCA_964477385.1 uncultured Pirellulaceae bacterium | reverse complement strand
AAGGGCGAGTTCCTCGCAAAAGGTACCCGACACTTTTTTGTCGCACGATCCTTAGAGTTCGTTTCCGTTTGATACCAAGAGAGAGTTTTATGTTTCGGTTTGCGATGCAATCGTTGTCGGGCGTGCTGGCCGTCATCCTGCTTGGCCTCTGCGCTGGCAAGCTCGATGCGGCCGATCCCAAGCCCAACGTGTTGTTGATTTGCGTCGACGACCTGCGGCCGGAACTGGGCTGTTACGGCAAAGACTACATCTCCTCGCCCAATATCGACCGCTTGGCCGCGACGGGACGCCGATTCGAACGGCACTACGTCCAAGCACCCACCTGCGGTGCGTCACGGTTTACCCTGCTGACAGGACGCTATGGCGGCGCAGACAACGGAGCGCTCTTTCGACGTGCAAAACAAATCGCTAATCAACCCGCATCGGTCCCGCCCAGCATGCCGGCTTGGTTTCGCCAGCACGGCTATACCACGGTGTCGGTCGGCAAAGTCTCCCATCACCCGGGGGGGCGTGGCGGTGCGGACTGGGATGACGAATCCCAAGTGGAAATGCCCGATGCCTGGGATCGCCATCTCTTGCCCGCCGGCCCGTGGCAGCATCCTCGCGGTGCAATGCATGGTTTGGCGAACGGCGAGATTCGTGGAAACGCCAAGGCGATGGATGTTTTCCAGTCGACCGACGGCCCCGATTCGATCTATCCGGATGGCTTGATTGTCAACGAATCGCTGCAGCAACTCGAAACGCTGACCAGCGAAGAGAAACCTTTTTTCTTGGCCGTCGGAATCATTCGGCCACACCTGCCTTTTGGGGCTCCGGCAAAATACATGCTGCCCTATCAAGATCAGGTCCTGCCACCGATTCCGCATGCCGAAAAACCGACCGGTAAAACGACTTGGCACGGCAGTGGCGAATTCATGAAGTACAACCGCTGGAAACGCAATCCGAACGACGACCCAGCCTTTGCCACCGAAGTCCGCCGACACTATGCGGCTTGTGTGAGCTACGCCGATGCGTTGGTCGGTCGCTTGCTGCAGCGTTTGGATGACTCGGGGAAACGCCGGCAAACGATCGTAATCCTGTGGGGCGACCATGGCTGGCACCTTGGCGAACACGCGATCTGGGGCAAACACGCCCTGTTTGAAGAGTCGTTGCACTCACCGTTGATCATTCAATACGACGGCGTTCCGCAACCGGGAGCTGCAGCGACAGGCGTGGTCGAAACACTCGACCTGTTTCCAACCCTGTGCGATTTGGCGAAGCTGCCTCAGCCCGACTTTGTGCAAGGAACTTCGTTGCAGCCGATGCTGCAGTCGCCTGCCGCGCCGGGACATCCGGCGATCGCCTACCGCAACAATGCGCGGACGATCCGCACGGCAACGCATCGTTTGATCGCACACAACGACGGGCATGTCGAACTGTACGACCATCAGACGGCGGCTGGTGAAACGGTCAACATCGCTGCACAATCGCCTCAGTTGGTCGACGGATTAACCAAGCAACTCGATGAACGATTGCCTCGCGGTCGCTAGGCTGCGTGCGGGGACGTTCCTGCTTTCCCGCTGGAAGGTGCGCCGCGCAACGTGTGAGCAGCTTGGGCCATCAGCCTAGTTATCTCGGCAGCTTCGATTTCTTCTCGGCCAGCATGCGGTCGAGATAGTGAAAGACCCCATCGCTGGCGGCTTCCATCTCTTGCAGGTGCTGCGAAATGACCGGGTCGTCGGTCGAGATACCGCGGTTCATCTCGTCAAAGATTTTTGCGGTCGCTTCATGCACCCGTTGGTGAGGGGCTTCCATGCCGACAAAGGCGTTCAGGTGTGAAAACGACTCCTGGCCATCGCCGCGGTAATACCACTGGCCCAGGCGGCACTGATGACAATCGACATATTCAAACGTCGAAGCGCCTTCCAGCACACTCAAGTAGGTGTTCACCTTCCAGGCGACGTGATCCAGCTTGGCAAGGCTCATAAAGGTCTGGTCGTTGGCTCCCGAAACGCGCTGCGCTGCTTCGATGTTTTTCTCGTTCGTGCTCTGCACATGCTGGTCAAAGGTCGAGATCGAGTCGCGGATTTCTTGGCTGCGCGAATCGAGATCACGGACGGTTTCGGAAACCTCTCCCGAATTCCGCAACGCTTCGTGAATCGAATCACGAATCTTGATGACCGCTTCCTGTGTTTGCGAAGAGAGCGATTTGACCTCGCCGGCAACGACCGCAAAACCGCTGCCCGCCGCACCAGCACGGGCCGCTTCAATGGTCGCATTGAGTGCCAGCAGGCGGGTGCGATTGGCGATGTCCTCGATCATTTCGACAAAGCCATTGATACCGTTCAGTTGCTGGTCGGTTTGCTCCACCAACCGGCGCATCTCGGAAACCGCTCGGCTGAAGGCGTCCGTCTCGTCTCGAATGGTTGCCGATTCGGACGTCAACTGTAAGCAGTTCTGCTCGATATGCTGACTGGCGGCAAGGTTTTCGGAATTTGCTTCGACCGCCTGCGTTAGATTGGCTTGGATGTTGGCCAAGCTCTTATTCAACTGCCGATTCTGGTTCTGCAGGATCGAGAGCATCGCGTCGCTGGTTCGTTCGGTTTCGAAGGCAATGTTCATGTGCAATTTCTCGGGGCGGAGAAGGAAAACGGGTTATCAAAAATTGCACGAAAAAACGTCGCGAGACGGAATGCGGATCAACCCAGGCCAGCAAATCAGCCGCAAAAAACTGCTCATGGCCTACGATTGTCAAAATCGGCGCAACTGCCCGTCACCAATTGGTGGTCACTCTTCTCCGAAGGCCCAGACGGATCCGAAGACTCAGCCCAACGCGGCGGTCACTCGCTGGGGCAACGAAGTGTCGGGAGTGTTTTCTCCGGTCAGCAGGTGACTGCCCGCGGCCAGAATCTTGTCTCGCCATTGTGGCGAACGCGGGTAGTAATCCTCCAGCAATGCCGACGAATACTTGTAGTCGTGCGAATCATTGCCCTTGTAGAAAATCAACTGCCGGACTTGCCGCATCAAGGCCGCCGGATCGCCGCCACCTTGCAGATAACCCAAAATCCGCTGCGAGGGTTGCTCCCCTCCTTTGCCGATCGCGCCGACCGCGGCCGCCAAGTCGGTCGCGCCATCGTGTGGATGCAAGTCGGTAATCAGACGGTCCGAAAGCTTGGCGCGGCCCACTGCGGACTCGCGAAAGTGACCCAGGAATGCGGCGTTCTGCAACAACAACCAACGACGTAGCGAATCGTCTCCGCAGCGGTTGAACAAATAGTGGATCGCGTTGGTCGTCGTCATCGCGTGCAATGGGACGATCTGAGCTTGCCGCATCACCAGTTCGGCCGCGGTGGCAAAATGAGCATCGTAGATCGACTGCACGCCGATGCCCTCGTTGATCATCGCTGCGGTCGCTTCCGATAGTTCGATCGGCGAACCTTGGCGGTTGGTGGCGATCAACGAAGCGGTGGCCGCGTCATCCACTTTGCCTTCCAGCCAATCCGCTCGCAAAGAGTCAGCCAAGCGGGTGTTGGCTCGGCCTGCCGCGTCAACCGCTAAGTCCACACCAGCCGGATTGGGGTCGCCCGTATGATTCAGCAAGGCATACGCTAAACCTCGCATCACCGGCTCAGCATGTTGCCAGCCGATGACCTCCAAGACGCGAAACGCGCCGGCCACATAAATCGCTTTGTGACCGATGCTGCGAAAATCGCGCGTGCCGAACTCGGCAAACAGGTCGAACAATTGGTCGGCCGGTGCGACCCGCGCCGCCGCCGCCGCCGCCGCATCGGCAGCTTCGACGTCCCAGTCACGCATCGCCGCTCGCAGTTGCGCGATCGCCTGCGATGCGGAAGGCAAGCGTTGTTCGTCGACCGCCGCCATCGTCCAATCGCCTTCGCGAACGTCTCGTTCCTGAGCCGACTTGAAGTAATCGAGCGCCCAGAAAATGGGCAGCCACCGATCGGTATCGCGAGCGGCCAGACTGGCCAGATGGGCGGAGTTGATCACCAACACCGAATGGAATTTGAAACCGACCGACGGTCGTGGCTGGACATTGCGGATCGCCGCTAAAAATAAGCCGGCAAGCAGCTCCCGGTAGCTCAGCCCGCGCTCGATTCGCGCGCCGATCACCTCGAACAAACGTTCGCGAGGTGTCTCTTCGATCAGTCGCACCAACGGTTCGATCTCGGGCCGGAACCGCACCGCATCGGCCGGCAAGATAACGTCGGCAGCGGCGAGTTCTCCCAGTGATAACGCGGTCGTCAACGAACCGCCCACCAGAGCATTCCGTCTTGAAATTCGAAACTTCATCGTTTGTTTCCCTCGTGACCCTGAACCTGTGCGCTGGGTTGTCCCACGACGTTCATTGTACGCGTCGCGGTCCGTTGATACGAACGCCCCTAGGTCGAGCCGAAGCTCAACGGCCCTCGCGAGTAGGGGCTTCGCCACTTGGATTACTCGGTTCGACAGCATGCCAGCGGCGCTGCATGGGTGGCTACTTGGCCCTCTCGATGCCGGGGTTTTCGTACCACACCACGCCCAGACCTTGCCGTTCCTCGCACGTCATCACGTCCAAGTCGCCATCGTTGTCCAGGTCGATACATTCGATGCGATCGAATTTCACTTGCTGCATTTTGCTAATCGCCGTCCACTGATCGCCGTCGAAGGAATGCCACATACCGACCGTCGGCGGCACCCGCTTCGCCGCCTGAGTGTTCGCCGTCATGACCATGCCTCGATCGCCCAGCCTTGCGATCGCTTTGCCCAAAGGAACACCCTGTGGATTCCGACGCCGCTCGATACTCCAGGTCCCCTGGTCGCTGCGTTGCAAGTCGAGCCATTCCGCATTGCGAGTGCTCGCGAGAATGCGCCGCGGGCCGGGATCGATAAACATGACCTCGTGCTGCTGACCGCCCAGCCGATGCTCAGGCCATGCCGCACTGTCGGCATCTTTGGCAGGTTGCTCCAGCCAGCCGATCCCCCGCGCGGAGCCTCTGCGGTCGCTGAAGACGAGATCGCGGTTGCCATCGTCGTTCATGTCGATGGCGCGGAGCGTCATGATCCAGCCGGCGTCTCGCAATCGATGGATCGTCCAAGCCGACAGGTCGGTGGCGTCACGATTCCGCGGAGCCAACAGCAACGTGATCGAAGCCTTGCGGTCCTTCGAACCAACCGCAATCGCTTGCCTGCCTCCGATCTTTCCCAGCGGTTCCGCAAACATCCACCGCTGGCCACTCAGCCCGGTGACGACTTCGGTTTGCCACGAACCCGGATCGAGCAGCGACGGCGAACTCCCGTCGGAACGATTCCAGTGAACCAGCACCCGCTGGCTGCTCCCTTCATGGCAACTGACTATGTCCAGTCGTCCATCCCCATCCATGTCGCACGCCACCGCATCTTCGGGAGACGGTTCGATACCCACCGTCACGGCCGGCCACATCTCTCGCACACGTTCGTAACCGGGGTGCAGGTACAGCCGCACGCGTCCCGATTCCTCCCAGCCCGTCACCACGTCCAGCAAGCCGTCGCCATTGAAGTCGGCCAGACGCACGCCATCGGCACCAATCAACGATGCGTCGATCGTGTGCCGCTGCCATGGAGCGACGACCTGTGCATCAACGACCTGTGCATCAACGACCTGTGCATCAACGACCTGTGCATCGACGCGGTTCACGATGACCAGCCAACCAGCAAAGACGCAGCAAGCCGTTGCTAACCAAGCTCGATGTTGTCGCTGCAGGTTGCTGCGCGAGCGAATCAGATGGGCATCGTGACCGATCACGGACGCAGGGGTTTGGGGTGCAAGCGTATTCATCGGCGGGCGGGGCGTTGGAGGAAGCAAGCGTCTGCCAGCAAGCATTGTAAGCCCTCGCATCGTTCAAAGTGCGGAAACCGATGGCGCTTCGCAACCGCCGAGCAACTTCGCAACCGCCGAGGGGTGCTTGGCAAACCCATCCGCCAGCTTTTTTCTGCTCGACACTACCCCCGCTCGACACGATGCGTCGGCTCGGGACGGCCAGGGCGGAACGATTGCAAGTCGAGCAACGTCAGTTCGCTTTGGAGTGATTCGGCGATCGCTTGCAAGCTACCGCGAACCGCTTGCTCGAGATCTTGCGGGTCGACTCGCACACGGGCATTGATCGTCAGTGTCACCTCTCGATCGGCAGATTCGCTCGACACCGACAGCATCGTCGACGAATCACTGCTGATCAAATTCGCGACGCTGGCGTGTTGGCCATCGGTCGCGAGCACCTTTAAATGCGCGGGCTCGGCGTCGATTGCCGCAAAACGACTTTTCAGGCCTTCGACCAACTCAACAACCACCCGATCCAGCTCGATTGCCAAACCTTGACTTGTCAACCTCGCCCTCGCATTCAACCAACCGAGTTCCGCCTCGCCGTCGGCGTAAACGTCGTAGTCGACCTGCATCGTCGTGTCACGCTGGGGAGCCGTCTGCAACAGAGCCTCGTAGACCTCGTCCAGGTTCTGCCCCGTTTTCGCCGACGCCAACACGATCCGCCGTCCAGGAAAACGCTGTTCAATCGCCTCACGTAGGATGGCGATCTGTTCCGCCGGCAGTTCGTCGATCCGATTGATGATGATCAACTCCGATTCTTCAAGCTGCTTCAAGAAGATGTATTCCGCCTTGGGAGAGAAACCGCCGCGTCCTTGCCCCGTCAAGATCCGCATCCCGTGACTCGGCTTCAGCACCACGGCGTAGGGACTGTGAGTGAATTCGGTCCCCAGGCGTTCTTGCATCGGAATGGCGATCGTGGCAATCAAGTCGGTGCAACTGCCCACCGGTTCGGCCAGCACGACATCCGGTTTCTGCCGCCCATCAAATTCCGCGATCGCACCGGTCAGGCCATCAAAGTTGCAGCAGAAGCAGGACCCCGCTACTTCGTTGACATCGAAGCCTTGGCTTTTCAGTAATTCCGTATCGACCAGACCTGCCGCTTGGTCGTTCGTGACGATGCAAACATGCTTGCCGTCGACCTGCAGGCGACGAGCGAGCTGGCTGATCAGAGTCGTTTTGCCAGCTCCGAGAAAACCGCCGATCATGATGAAATGTGCGTGAGCCATCGATTTCCGTGTGAGGTTCGTTGGTGTTTAACTGGGCAGCGCCCAATGAAGGTTGGTAGGCAAGGAAATGTCTGCACGACGCGTCAGCGACGGTGGCGACCGGAGGCGTTGACGTGCATCATGCGCCAGCGAGTTGAAACTGACAGCAACCAAAATCAAGCGTCCCGCCTCGCGCACGTCGCTTCAATAGATCTTGATTCAACGCGTAATAAACGTATTTGCCCTCTCGATGTGACGCGGCAATGTTGGCGTGAAACAGAGTACGCAAGTGATGAGACACCAAACCGATTTCCATCTCCATGGCCAGCGCCACGTCGGATACCGTCAACGGACCGGCCTGCAAGGCACGCAAGATTCTCAGCCGCGTCGGGTCGGCGATCGCCTTTAAATAGACCGCACATTGTTCCGGATTCACCATCTCCAAGCCCTCCGTCATCGCATTCGCCTCCTAGTCTGGGAAAAGGCATTACGCTGGCCCATGGCCGTGGTTCAACAGACCTTCACGCTAAGCAACTGATCACGAGCTTCCCGGTTGCATTCGCCGCGGTGCGTTAGCACGCGGTTCCCGAAAAGCGGACGTTCTCTAATGCTTTGCGGCTGATTTGATTTCACGGAAAGAAAACAGCAGCCCTACTTCGGAGTCATCGCCCGCAAACATTCTAACGTTCGTGAGAATGTTCGCAAGGAATCCGAGGTTGCTTGCCCCGCGCACCATCAGCCCCGTGGGTACCCCGGGGACAAAAAAAGAGCCAACCCCAGCGTTTGCCGAGGTTGGCTCCATCATTCGGTCGAATCGGAAATAGCGGCAGAGGGACTCGAACCCCCGACACGCGGATTATGATT
>CAYZHQ010000207.1:0-7907 GCA_964477385.1 uncultured Pirellulaceae bacterium | reverse complement strand
GGCCAGCGTCTGCGAGGCTCACCGCTGAATCTGTTTCGCGGTCGCCACCAGTTCGACGAATTCTTTTCGCATTCCCCAAGGGTCGTTCCCCATCGCCGACTCGGCCACCTCCTGTACGGTGTCGTAGTTCCAGGATCCGGCGTGCGGACTGCTTCTTAGCAGCATGCCAAAGCTGGCAACGGCGGCGGCGAACTGGAGATCGTCATCGGCTTGATCAAACGATTGTTGGCTATCAAACACAGCGATCTCTTGCAGTTGACTTTCGGCTTCGCTGGGAAGCTTGTAACGCAACTTCAACGTCAGCAGTTCGCCCGATTCTGCGGCCGTGGAGGGCTCGCCCGGTTGCTGGTATTTCAGCGGATCGGTGGTCGGCACATCGTCGGTGGTGGTAGCACCGACGGGAATGATCTCGTACAGTGCCGTAACGGTATGCCCGGCACCGATTTCGCCGGCATCTTTTTTGTCGTCGTTAAAGTCTTGGCTTTCCAACATTCGGTTTTCGTAACCGATCAGACGATAGGCGGCGACCTCTTGCGGATTGAACTCGATCTGCAATTTGACATCCTTGGCGATCGTGACCAACGTGCCGGCCAACTGCTGCACCAAGACTTTGCGTGCTTCGTTGTAGGTGTCGATGAACGCATAGTTGCCATTGCCTCGACCGCTGATCTGTTCCAGCATGGCGTCGTTAAAGTTCCCCATGCCCAGCCCAAGAACCGTCAGATCGATGCCCCCCTTGGATTGGGTTTCGACCAAGTCCAACATTTGATCGGTGCCGGTGCGTCCAACATTAAAGTCGCCGTCGGTGCACAGCAGGATGCGATTGGTGCCACCGTCAATGAAGTGATCGCGAGCCACCTGATAAGCTAGTTCGAGGCCTTCTCCGCCGTTGGTGCTGCCGCCCGCTTTTAACCTGTCGATGGCGCTGAGAATCGTGTCCGCTTGATCGGCCGGAGTGCTGTCGAGCACCAACCCGGCCGAACCTGCGTACGCCACAACCGCCACGCGATCGTTGGCGTTCAGTTCGCTAAGCATCAACTTCAGGCCGCGTTTCAGCAGCGGCAAGCGATTGGGAGCGCTCATCGATCCCGACGAATCGATCAGAAAGACCAGGTTGCTCAGCGGTCGCGAATCGGTCTCGATCGTGCGCCCTTTGATCGCGATTCGAGCCAGCCGATGTTGTTCGTTCCATGGACAATCGGTGACCACGACATGCGTTGCGAACGGCTCTCGCTGCGATGCTTGAGGAGGATCGTAAGCGTAGTCGAAGAAGTTCACCAGCTCTTCGATCCGTACCGCATCGGGACGCGGCAGGCGATGTCGTTCCAACAAGAACTGCCGGACTTTGCTGTAAGAGGCCGTATCGACGTCGATCGAAAAAGTACTTAAGGGATTAGCGTCGACTCGCAGGAAAGGATTCTCCACGATCTCGTCATAGCGATCGCCCGCCGCGCCCGGTCCGGTCCCCTCATCGGTTTCGGCAGCAGGAGCCTCGATCGCCATCTCGTCAAGGGAAGACATCAGGCTTGACGGCGCGGCGGTTGGCATGGGGGCCGACTCCATCTCGCGACCGGCCATTTGGTCGACCTGTTGATTGGCCACCTGACCAGCCTCCCGACTGCAGCCGACAAACAGCAGGAATGCACTACAGACGAGCGTGACCGAAGCCATTTTGGCTGACATCGCGATTCTCCCGATTTTTCGATAAGAAGCAAAACCGTCGCCAACTGCTGGGCAACCGCTAGTATGACGACCGACCGCAGCGAGCGGATTTACTTTTTTCGAGAAGAATCTTGGGCCAGCTCATTCAGCCGACCGGAGCGCGTTTGGCGGAGCATCAAACAAATCAGCCGTTTTGGCGATAGCGGGCTAAACGGCTCATGTAATGAGGCGCTGTCGAGCGAAATTACGTCAATTTGGCCAGTTCGCTGGCGACCAGCGCCGGGTCGTCTTGCGTTTTCAGATGCTCGATGCGGTCTTTGGGCAGGCCTGCCTTTTCGAGGTGCCCCTCCAGTCGTTTCCAGACCGAGACGCGTTTCTTGCCCTCGCTGAGGTACAGCTCGGTGACCAACTCCTGAGCTTTCTGTAACGCAATCGAATCTCGATTTTTGTAGTAATTCTTGATGATTTTTTCTTGGTACCGCGAGTGCGTAGGCATGCTTGGGCTCACAGAAAAAGGGGCAAAATCGCAGCGATTCAAAGGAAGAAAACGGGCCTTACTGGGGCTACGCCAGCAGCACGAGTCACGTATGATATCTTATCGGCAAACGCCGGTCCGCAATCGAGCGGTGACCTGCGTTTTGCGAACTGTTTTGAACCGTTCCCCAATGCTTTAACGAATGTCTGAATCCTCTCCTGATCCTGTTGATGAACGCCGCTGGCTGTGCCGTGGGGTACGTGGTGCAACCACCGTTTCGGCCAACGACCGCGATGAAATCTTGGCATCGACACGTCAATTGCTGGCTTTGGTGATGCGTCGCAACGAAATGCTGCCGTGCGACATTGGCAGTGCCACCTTTACGGTGACCAAGGATCTCGATGCCGAATTCCCTGCCTTGGCAGCACGCCAATTGGGGTGGCTGGATGTGCCGTTGCTGTGCAGCTACGAGGTGGCGGTGCCGGGATCGCTACCGCTGTGCATTCGGATCCTGATTCACTGGAACACCGATCGTCAGCAGGACGAGATCGAGCATGTCTACATCAAGGGTGCCAAAGCCCTGCGTCCCGATCTATCAAAACTGCCGCCGGTGGACTTTGAAGAACTGGAACGCTGGATTCAGCAGCAGATGAACGAACCGCAACCGAGTCGACCAGCTCGTCGCAGCTAGCTTGATCTTGCCGCCTGCCCCTCTCTAAGCCAGCCGATTCGATATTTATGACGACGATTAAGTGGACCTCCAGCGCACCGGGCAGCGTCTTGTATGCTGCCGGCGCAGTCGCTCAAAACCAAGCGGTCGCGGACGCCGCCTTGGATGACCTGCTGATCGGCCCGGTCAGCGACATCAACAGCCAGCTAGGGATGGCCGATTTGGATCTTGCCAAGTTCTGGCAAACGTTGGTCGCCAGCGGATTCGAAGAGGGCGACGACGCCACACGGTGCGAAGCGGCATTGGTCGAAGTCGGTTGTTCGCCGCTATCGACCGATACGCTGGCAAGAACCATCGCGGGGAAGCTGACCGATATCCGTTTGGCGTTCAACGAACGTTTGCCCAAACTGGCGGAACAACTTCCGCTCCGTGGGCGGCCGCTGCAAACGATGTGGGAAGAACGCGGTCCAGGTTTGGTTCGGGAAATTCGACAAGCGACGCATGCCGATCTGCTGCCCAAACGCGCGACCCTCTGCTTTGTCCAGCCGGTTTGCGGGGGCGGGGGACAAATCGATCCGCTACGGCAGCGTGTGTGGGTCGAGGCGATGCTGACCAATGCCGATCCAGCGGTCCCCGAAGTCCTCCGCGTGGCTTGGTTGATCGCCCGGCTGGGAATGCGTCAAGCGCAGGCGAACCGTCTGATCGATCCCGCACATCTGCCTGCGGTGACGGCGCTGGCGCTCGTGCCCATCGTCATGCACGCTGGACAAGAATTGGAATTGTTCGCACCCGGTGAGCTGCCACTGCGGCGCGCGATGGAGTTATGGCAACAAGCTCCAACGCCGCAGATGGTCGACGTGCTGGGGGACTGGTGGGAGCAATTCAGCAGTGGCGAAACTCCCTTCCCCGTCGCCATCAAGGCGCTCGACCGCATGCTGTATGGCTAGCTCAGCAGTTCCTTCACCACGTGCCCATGCACATCGGTCAAGCGATAGTCACGGCCTTGGAAACGATGGGTCAATCGTTCGTGGTCCATCCCCAGCAGATGCAGCAGCGTGGCTTGGAAATCATGCACATGCACGCCATCGGTGGCGACCTGAAACCCTAGCTCGTCGGTCGTGCCATGGCTGACGCCGCGTCGCGTGCCACCGCCAGCCATGAAGATGCTGTAGCAATCGGGATAATGATCGCGGCCTAAGACTTTGCTGCCCGCGGTGCGGCCTTCGCGGAACGGTGTTCGGCCAAATTCGCCGCCCCAGACGACCAAGGTTTCGTCCAGCAACCCGCGGTCGCGGAGGTCTTTGATCAGCGCCGCCACGGGACGGTCCATCGAACGACTCTTATTCCGCAGGCCATCCCCCAACCCGGTTCCAGCACTCGTGCCATGAAAGTCCCAGCCCCAATCGAACAACTGGACAAAGCGGACGCCTTGTTCGACCAACCGACGAGCGAGCAAGCAGTTATTGGCCATGCTCGAAGCGCCCGGCTGAGCCCCATAGGCCTCTAAGGTGGCGGCGGTTTCTCGCGAGATATCCATCACCTCGGGCACCGACGCCTGCATCCGATAAGCCAGCTCGTACTGGGCGATTCGGGTGAGCGTTTCAGGATCGCCCGACTGTTGTAACTGCATCTGATTCAGCTCGGTCAGCGAATCGAGACTCATCCGGCGAAGCTCGCGTTCCATGCCCGGTGGATCACTGACGTACAACACCGGATCGCCTTTGGAGCGACACTGCACGCCTTGAAACACCGATGGCAAGAAACCGCTGCCCCAAGCGTTCTTGCCGGCGCTGGGTTGCGTCCCGCCCGAAATTAAGGCGACGAAGCCGGGCAAATCCTGGTTCTCTGTTCCCAGGCCATACGTCACCCAAGACCCCATCGACGGGCGGCCTTGCCGTGGCGATCCGGTCAACAGCAGCAGTTGCGCCGGCGCGTGATTGAACTGGTCCGTGTGCATCGAGTGGACAAACGAGAGCTCGTCGGCGACCTCTCGCAGGTGGACCACCGCGTCGGACATCCAATGCCCCGCCTCGCCCACGCGCTGGAACTGGTGTGGCGAGCCCATCAGCTTTGGCGTGCCGCTGGTAAAGGCGAACTTGCGTCCCGCTAAGAACTCATCGGGACACTCTTCGCCGTCGTGCTTGTTCAGTTCGGGACAGTAGTTAAACATGTCCAGCGTCGGTGGCGAACCGGCCAGATGGATATAGATCACATTCTTAGCACGGGGCGTAAAATGCGACGGACGCTGTTCCAGCGGATTCGTCGACGCACTCGCGGTCCCGGCAAGCGACGCCAAGTAGATTCCGCCCAGTCCCACCGAGCAGTCTTGTAAGAATTGGCGACGCGTACGATTGCGGATCACTTCGAGCCGTTTCAAGCTTTGTTCGTTCATGATTTCCTATCGCTTTTGCAGCGTTTCGTCCAAGTTCAATAAGACATTGCCGACAACTGTCAGCGCCGCCAATTCCGCTGGCGAAGCGTCCGCGTTGGACGGAATCGGGCCGAGCGGGTTGGTCGCCATTTGCATCGCCAATTCATCACGCGATGCGTACCATTCCAGCGAGCGTGCATACAGCTTTTCTAAGGCCGCGAGTTCCTCTTCCGTCGCCGGCCGGATCAAGCAACGACGAAACATCCACTGCAGGCGTTCGCGTGGGGAGGTGGCGTCTTGCAGTGTCTCGTTTCGCAGCGACGCGCGTCCGAGAGCTTGTGCCGCTTCGATGTAGACCGGATCGTTTAGAGTTACCAGAGCTTGCAGCGGAGTATTGGTGCGGCCGCGAGTCAGCGTGCAAACTTCGCGACTGGGCGCATCGAAGGTTGCCATCGACGGGTACGGCATCGAGCGTCGCCACTCCGTGTACAAGCCCCTTCGATAGCGGTCGCCCCCCTTGCTGTCGGTCCAGTCGGTGCTGCCCCCAAAAGCGGCCTTTAACCCCAGGGTTGGGCGCGGCGGTTGGACCGAGGGACCGAACATGCGATGGGACAGCAAACCGCTGGCGGCCAAAGCTTGATCGCGCACCGTCTCGGCCGGCACGCGGAACCGGGGACCGCGCGACAGCAGACGATTAAACGGGTCGGCGGCGAGCGCCGCCGACGACACATCCGAACTCTGGCGATAAGTCGCCGAGGTGACCATCAGACGCACCAAGTGCTGCAAATCCCAGTCGCTGTCGATGAACTCCACAGCCAACCAGTCGAGCAACTCCGGATGGCTGGGCAGTTCGCCCTGCGATCCAAACTCCTCGCTGGTCGCGACTAAACCGATGCCAAACAGTTTTTCCCACAATCGGTTCACCGTCACGCGTGCGGTCAGCGGGTTTTGGTCGTCCACCAACCACCGAGCCAATCCCAAGCGGTCGGCCGATGGTTTTGGTTTGGACAGCGGATGCAACGCTTTTGGCAAGCCGCGTTCAACCCGTTCGCCGTGCGATTGGTAGTTGCCGCGAATCTGCACGAACGTCTCACGCGGCTGTTCCAGTTCTTGCAACACCGGCACGGTCGTCCGTGGCTTGATGCTGGCGAGTTGTTGCTCCAGCGACTCACGTTGACGTTGCCAAAAATACCGCCCGATTTCGGTCGCTTGAGCGGGTGTCCGGTCGGCGATCGCAAGGGCGGCGACTTCGGCGATTCGCTGAGGCACCCCTTCCACAACGATGCGGTCATCGACTGTACCCGCCTTGGCGATCGGTTGTTGAAACACGATCTGATCGTTCGCTCCCAACACGCTGACGCGAAACCCATTGGAGCGCGTAAAGAGGTCGCCATCGGTACGATGAAACAAGCGAATCGATTCGATCTCGAACTCTTTGCCCAAATCGACTTGCCACCACGGTGAGTTTTCGGTGCGAGTATGGGTGACGCTGTTTTGTTGATAGTCACCGCTGGTGTTGCCATCGATCGCGCGGCCGACTTCGCCACCGTAGTCGGTGGAGGATTGGGTGGCCGTGCCATCGAGTGCCACGTTTTTGCCTGCCACCCAAACTTCAACTTCCGCGAGCGACAGCATCTTGCCGTTACCCGGCAGATCGATCCGAACTTTTTGACCTCGGGTAACGTTGGATTTCAGCGACGCTTCCCACTCCTGCTGCGGTTCCGTGCGAGGGAACGAGCCCGACGCTTCGGCGGCACGCAACGCATCGATCTGTGCCTGCAAGTCGGCTCTTTGTTGCCGTTGCGATTGACTGTAGACCGGCACCGTGGGGCTTTCGTTGCGTCGGTCGGCATCGGCGGTGCCATTCAAAATCGCGTAGACCTGAAAGTACTCTTCTTGCGTGATCGGATCGTACTTGTGCGTATGGCATTGGGCGCAGGCCATCGTCGTCCCCATCCACACCGCAAACGTCGTGTTAACGCGATCGACGATCGCCGCACTGCGGAATTCCTCGTCGTTGGTGCCGCCCTCATTGTTGGTCATTGTGTTGCGATGGAAGGCGGTCGCCACGACGGGGCTGTTGACCGGCCGGCCGTCGTCGTTCGGTGAAATCGCTTCCAACAAGTCGCCCGCGATCTGTTCGATGGTGAACTGGTCGAATGGTTTGTTGGCGGCAAACGCATCGATGACGTAATCACGATAAGCCCAAATCGTCCGTGAAGGATCGTCCGCATAGCCCGCGCTGTCGGCATACCGCGCGAGGTCTAACCAGACCGCCGCCCAACGTTCCGCCGCCGCTGGGTCGCTGAGCAGACGGTCGACCAATTGCTCGTAAGCCTGAGGCGAATCGTCGTTGGCAAATGCATCGGCCATTTCGAGAGAGGGTGGCAAACCGGTCAGATCCAACGCCACACGTCGAATCAGATGGTAGCGTTGAGCGGTGGGAGAGGGTTGCAAGCCGGCCGCACGCAGTGGCGGCAAGATGAAGGCGTCGATCGGATTGCGAACCCAAGGGTCGTTCGCAAGCGGCGGCGAGACTCGTTGTGGCGGCACGTAAGACCAATGCGGTGCGTAGTCGGCGCCTTGAGCGATCCAACGCCGCAGTGCATCGACCTCGGTGGCGGTCAGCGGTTTGCCCATGCTGGGCGGCGGCATCACCATGTCGGGATCTTCCGCTGTGACCCGCAGCAGCAATTCACTCTCGGTGGGATTTCCGCCGGCGATCGCGC
>CAYZHQ010000206.1:0-8095 GCA_964477385.1 uncultured Pirellulaceae bacterium | reverse complement strand
CCTTCTGCCAGGTCAGGCGGCCAGGGATGACGGGCACGACCAGGTCGCCGACGGGATAGACTTTGGTGACCAAGTTGGCTTCGGCCGTCTCGGTGGTGGTAATCTTCAGAACTTCGTCTTTGATCATGTAGGTCAAGTCGAGTTCTTCGAGCATCAACCGCAAGTAAGAGCGTAGGCTGGTGCCCTTCAAATCACTGGAGACCGGCACGTCGCCGCTGAGTCCAATTTCCTCGAGCGAACGGATGTCCACACGAATCGGAATGTCGTGCAATTCGGACAGTTGCCGAACGACGTTCTCGAGCGATTCTTCGATAAATGGACCGGCGGTCGTTTCGTCTTCCAAGGCGGCGTAGATCCGACGTTCGACGGGGTTGTCGCCCGACAGGTCAAGCGACCCATAGCGTTCTAGACGGCGACGGCTGAGCCGCTGCCAAACTTCCGCGTCGGGGTACACGATCGGTGGCTCGTCGATGAACGGAATAAACGCTTTTTCGACTAAGCTGAGGGCATCGACAAAGGCCCGCTCACGCAGGTTTTGGTATCGAATATGGCGCCGCACCGTCGCCGCAATATGCGAATGCTCGAGTGCGTGCTGAGAAATAACACGTTCGGGTCCTGCCAGAGTCGCCAAATCGGGAGCGATCGCGTTGGCCGCTTCGTCGTAGCGACCCTCACGCATGACCGCGTTTAATTGCTGGGACAACTGTCCAATTCGAGCTTCGTTGCGAAACGTTTCGGCCAGCAATCGCTCAACCGCTTCGCCAGCGGCGACACGTTGCTGAATGCTCTGTTGGTCTTCGATGAAAGCACGCGTCCGAGCCGAAGCAACTTGAAGGGCTGATCGGACTTGACCGAGCAGCTCTTCTCGTGCCTCGGGGTCGATTTCGGGTTCGCTTTCGACGATCGCCTGCAGGGTCTTGAGGCTCTCGGTCACCTGGACGGGATCGCGAGCCATCTGGCGTTGTGCAGCGGCCAATCCCGCGCGGACTTCCGCTATCAGGCGACCGGTGTTGCGATCACGATCACTGAGTGTTCTGCCGAGCAACCCGCTGGGCTCTTCCAGCATTTCGTCCGGCCCCAAGGCCCCAAATCCACCGCGGGGAGGCGCTGGCGGGTCTTCTAGATTGCCTTCGCCTTGCAGCATCGTGGTCAAGGTTTTTTCGTCGGCAGCCAAGCGAGACATCGCCTGGGCGCGTTGGTTGTTGGGGTCGATCTGCAAGGCCAAGTCGGCCACTAATCCAGCCCCACGAGCATTGCCTTGCTTTAGCGCCAGCGTGCCGCTCTCGACCATCTGGTCGGCGCGGAACGTCATCGCTCGAGCCACTTCTCGCAGGGCCCATGATCCGGGAGTGGGCAACATCAAGCCACTGTTGTGGCTGCAACTGTTGACCATGCCTGGCAAGAATGCAAAATCGGGATTGCTCGGTTCGGCGGTTGCCGAGACGTGAACCTGGAAGGGGACGTTGGAAACCTGCCCTTCGATTGCGATCAAGCCGTCGGTTGTGCCGTTGATTTGTCCAATCAACACCGTGTCACGATCGACTCGAACCGGCGGCAAGCGATCCGCTTGCACCGTTTGTAAGCCGGCAGGCAGTTGCAGGTTATCGAGCCACATCGGCGCGGTGCTCGCCGCGTCAGCGGCTTGCCGTCCCAGGGCACCGGACTGAGCCAAGTTATCTTCGCCGGGGACGAAGGTCAGGCCGCCGGTTTGATTCGACAGAGTGGCCAGCAATTCGACGTTGGTGGTCGGACCGATGGCGATGTTGTGAACCGAGATTTTGTCAGCTCGCAGGGCGTCGACCAGCATGGCAAAGCGATCTTCGCTGCGAATTTCGCCAAGCGAAGAACCGTCACCAATATAGATAATGCTGCGGGTGGATTGCTTGCCTACCAAATCGACGCGAGCGGCATGCAGGGCCGAGGCGAGGTTGGTGTTGCCCAGCGGCAATCGACGCTGCAGCTTTGCCAACGCCGCTTGTGTGGTCGGTTCGTTGCTTTGCCCAAACGCTTCGCTCAACGGTGCCGCGTTCACGTCGACGGCATAGAGCTTGACCGCATCTTCGGCACGTAATTGCTTGACCAGCGACCGCACGGCCGACAAAGTCGCTTCGCGATACGCCCCAACCTGACTGGCTGAAGTATCGATGACCACCACAATATTAGCTGGCCGCGAACGGGCGGCTTGCAGCAAGCCATCGTCTGCGGAGGGCTGTACCGAAAGGGCGAAATAACGATCGCCGGCGGGAGTGCCGTAGGTGGCCAAACGGTGGTTACCCGCTACCGGGTCGGCAGCGGGGAGGCCGGTGGTTGCCATCACAGCAGCCACAGCCAAAAAGTTCATGACGCGTCGCGGTCCCATGCGTCGATTCTCCGAGAAGAGTATTCCGAAAAGTGTGGATGGCGTTTTATAAAGTGGCCGTATCATCAATGCAGTCTATTTGGAGGCTCGGGCAGGTGCGAACATTATTCCACGGATTTCCCCGTTCCGGTGCGTTTTCCAGGGCCGGTTATGACTGTTGCAACTTGCAACACTTGTTGCATTCCGCATCATCGTTTTGCCCCGCAAAATGTGCTTTCTGGGTATGATGGCAAACAACGCGAGTGGCGTGCCAATGGACAACCGATAGGTTAAAGACATTGCTTAACCCTCATTTTTGAACTTTTTTTCGAGTTAGCTCCCATGGGACGCATCACCGACACCGTAGCTACGGTCAATAGTACGATCCGAACGGTGCTCGCTTCGGTGATTTTATTTTTTCTTGGCGGCACCGGTTGGGTGGTCTACGACAAGGTGACCAGCGATGAACGCGAGCTGCAAATGGCTCAAGATTTGGTCAGTCGCACCAAGGCCGAACTGGGGGCCGCTCAAGAGCAGATTACGGGATTGCAGGGCGAACTGGAGCAAGCCGCCGTGCAGATCGATCAACTGGAAACCTCGATGCGGTTGCTGAAAACCGATCAGCGACTAGCTGTCCTGGATATTGTGGATCAAGCCCCTAACGAGCAGGGACAGCTCCAGACGACCGTTCGCTTCCGTGAATTGAGCCCCGACGGCGATCCGATCGGAACGCCTCGCGAGTTTACACTCCAAGGGGACGTGGTTTATATCGATAATTGGGTGGTCAAGTTCGAAGATGAGTTCGTCGAGCAGGCGAACCTCGAACGCGGGACTTCGCTGGCACTGTTCCGCCGGATCTTCGGAGAGCACCAGAAACCGATCGAAGGTTTCGAGCTGGACGAGGCAGGCTTATTGCCGCAAGCCTATTCCCGGGGTGGTGAGCCTTCCGCATTTGAAAAAGAAATCTGGGACCAGTTTTGGGTGTTTGCCAGCGACCGTGAGAAGGCCAAGGAAAAAGGGATCCGGGCGGCTCATGGCGAAGCGGTCTCCATCAAAGCCGAAAAGGGCAAGAGCTACCGCATTATCTTGCGCGCCAGCGACGGACTGTCGATCGTGCCGGTCGAGGGCTGAGGCACCGTCGGTTGCTCGTCGTTGGAACGGCCAAGCTCAGAATCGTTTGCGGAAACCCCTGTTGAAGCGTGGCGGAAGCCGACAAGCAAAAAAGCCTCGCTGATTCCGAATGTTTCGGAACCAGCGAGGCGGATGTGAGTCGCGTCGACAAGGAGTCGACAAGGAACTGTGGCTTGCAAAACAACCCAGGAAAGTTACTTGGCGGCCAGTTCTTTTTCCACGGCTGCCAAGAACTCCGAATCGGTCGGCTTGGTGCGGGTCTTGAAGCGAGCCGCCACTTTACCATCGCGATTGATGATGAACTTTTCAAAGTTCCAACCCACCGGACCCGAACCGGCTGGTTTGGTTTCTTTGCCAGTCAAGTTCTTGTAGAAGGGATGTGCTTGGTCGCCGTTGACTTCGATCTTGGTAAACATCGGAAAGGTCACGTCGTACTTGGAGCTGCAAAATTCCTTGATCACGGCATCGCTGCCAGGTTCTTGGCTGCCGAACTGGTTGCAAGGGAAACCTAACACAACCAATCCTTTGTCTTTGTACTTCTCGTACATCGCCTGCAAGTCGGCGTACTGAGGCGTGGCACCGCAGCGACTGGCCACGTTCACGACGACGACGACTTTGCCTTCGAAGTCTTCCAGATCGACCTCTTTCCCGTCGATCGAAGCGATTTTGTAATCCAGATCGCACTCGTGAGCTTCTTCTGCGTTCACGTTCACTCCACAGGCAAAGGCAGCCATCACGGCGGCGGCTAAAAGCTTCTTAACCATCGATTCAATCTCCAAAAAGTGTTTTTGAGGGACCCCGCAGACGGACGATTATAACCGCCCGTCTAGGTGCAAAGCAGCACTGCGGCTGATCAATATTCTGCTGGGGCGGGTTCGCCCAAGCCGAGTGCGACCTCTTCGTCTTCTTCGGTTTCTTCTTCCGTCTCAACCGGCTTATAGCCACCTTGCATGATGAAGTAGAGCAGCAAGCCCCCGAAACCGATCGCCATGGCAAAGGGAAGTTGAGCGGTCAGCGTCAGCGCCTTGCGGCCGCCCGCCAGATAAGCCGCTTGAACAGCCGGAATGTCCTTTTCGGCATGCTCCAGCATCATTTCCTTCTGCTCCGGCGACAGCAGGTCGGCTTCTTTGATCGATTCAAGTTCGCCCAAGCCGCCACCTTCGACTTCCTTGACTTGGTTGACCGCACCCAGTTTGGCGGGAGCTAGCGGCGTGTAGTCGTACCACCAGCTACTGACTGTTTCATCGTCTTTGTAACGATCGAAGGTTTCCGGAGCCGTCTGTTCTAGGGCAGCCGACATGTGATAACCCTGCTGGGCTCCGATCCGTGGACCGGCGATTTGCCCGACGGTCAACATTCCGGCTGCTCCGAGCGCTCCCATCGCGATCGCTCCACTTTGCGGATAACGTTCGCCGGCGACTCCCAGCATCGTTGGCCACAGGAAAGCTTTGCCAAAGCTGTAGAAGGTTGCAGCGGCGAAGATCATGGCCACGTTTTCCGTCGGCATCCCCAACCACAGCAGTCCCAAGCAAGCGATGATCGAACTGGCCAACAACAAGCCAATCGGATTGATGCGGTGAACGATCGGACCGGCAAAAAATCGCAACACAAACATCAAGGCGGAGGTGTAAACGAGGATCAGCACCGCGTTGGGCAGCACGTTTTCCATCAGCTTGGTCATCCAGGAATCGACCCCCAGTTCCATGTAGCCGATCATCGCATGCAGCACGATCAAGAACAGGAAGGGGATCGAGAGAAAGCAAGAAAAGACGTTACCGAAGCCCGCTTTGGCCGATTCGCCAACCGTTTCGGGGAATCGCTCGGGCAAGGCCAAGACACCGTAGGCAACCACGATCACGGCAAAGCTGGACAAACCCCATTGCCAAGGAATCTGCACAAACCAGGCACTCGGTCCGATAAATCCGGCGGCGAACAGACCGCCGATAATCATCCCCGCAGGCCAGCCGGCATGCAGGATGTTTAAATAGTGGGTTTTGCTTTCAGGGTAAATTTGGGCGATCAAGGGATTGATCACCGCCTCGTATAAACCTTGGCAGATGGAGAACAGGAAGGCACTCCAAAACAGCAGGTTGAAAACTTTGGTGGTCGCTGTGCTTGCGTCGGCTTCTTGCCAGGTGGCGAACAGAGGGTTGGCCGCGAACAGCATTGCCGCACTGGCCAAGTGCATCACAAACGCCAGCACCAGCAGTCGCTTGTAGCCGAACTTTTCGACCAGAATCCCGCCGAAGAAGATCATTATGCCGAAGCCCAAGAATCCAGCGCCGAGAATCGCACCAAATTGGCCACCGCCGATTCCAAACTCGGTTTCCCAGTCGCCTCCGGCCGCCGTTCGCGTGGCGAAACCGACTCCCGACGCGACCAGGGTTAGAAAACTGGCGAGCATTAACTTGCTGCGCGAAAATGGTAGATCCATGAGGTTCTCCGACGGGCGATGCTGGGCCGGGATGCGGCGGGAGGAACGGGAAAGGGTACGAGCACGGCAGGTAATGGCCAGAAGAAAGCCATCGTTGCTGGTTTGGCACGAAGTATAGTTGCCTTACACGTCTCATGTAAATCAGATTGCCCCGCCACGGCGGGCTTTCTGACCGCAAAAGCGACGCACCAGTCGCCGACCCTAACGATTCGTCGGTCTGCGAAGCTTGGCTTCCCGATAATCCCTCGCTGTGACTCGGTTTGTGGTGACTCGGTTTGCGAATTCCCGCCGGTCGCTACAATGCGGGCCCGTCTGACGCCCAGACGTTCAAAAATCCCTGCTTTCGCCTTCGTATTGGATACCACTGTCGTGTTACGTACGCACACCTGCGGTCAGCTTCGCAGCGAACATATCGGTCAAGACGTTACCCTCTGCGGTTGGGTGGAAAGCAAACGCGACCACGGGGGTTCGGTCTTCATCGACCTCCGCGATCGCTACGGAATCACGCAAGTTGTCGTCGGTCCCCCTGAAGCCGACAAAGATTTGATCGACGTGGCAGGCCGGGTCGGCACCGAGTCGGTCATCTTGATCCGCGGCAAAGTCTCCTCGCGGCTGGAAGGCAAGACAAACGAGAAATTGCCAACCGGTGCCGTCGAGGTCCGCTGCGAACATTACGAGGTGCTCAATCCCTGTCCCACGCCTCCGTTCACGCCGACGCAGCAGGAATTGCCCGGCGAAGACCTGCGGCTGAAGTATCGGTTCCTCGACTTGCGTCGACCGGCGATGTTACGAAGCCTGGAACTGCGCAGCCGCATCATCAAGATCATGCGCGACTACTTCGCCGAGCACGACTTTATCGATGTCGAAACGCCGATCCTCGGCCGCAGCACGCCCGAAGGGGCACGCGATTATCTCGTTCCCAGTCGCGTCCATCCCACCAGTTTCTATGCCCTGCCGCAATCTCCGCAGTTGTATAAGCAGATCTTGATGGTGGCCGGTTTTGACCGCTACGTGCAGGTCGCCAAGTGCTTCCGAGACGAAGACCTACGTGCCGACCGGCAACCGGAATTCACACAGCTCGACATGGAAATGTCTTTCGTCGATCAAGACGACGTGATGGGCATGATCGAAGGCTTGGTTCAGCGAACCGCCAAGGAACTTAAGGGCGAAGATCTGGCCCTGCCGCTGCCACGTTTGACGTGGGATGAAGCGATGCGGCGATTCGGCACCGACGCCCCCGACTTGCGTTTCGGCATGGAAATCATCGACATCACGCCGATCGCGGCGGAAGTCGAATTCCGGGTCTTTCGAGGCACCGCGGACGCGGGTGGCTTTGTCCGCGGCATCAATGTCAAAGGCCAAGCCGCCGGGTTCTCTCGCAAACGCATCGATGAGCTGACCGATTACGTGAAGCAGAACTTTGGTGCCAAGGGACTCGCTTGGTTCCGCGTCGAAGAAGACGGCACGCTGTGGTCGCCAACGAGCAAGAACTTTACCGCCGAACAGTTGGCGAAAATTGGCACCACTTGCGAAGGCCAGCCGGGTGACCTGCTGATGTTTTTGGCCGACTCTTGGGAGGTGACTTGTAAGGGCCTGGCCGGCTTGCGGAAACGCCTCGGGGCGGAACTGGAACTGTACGACGCCGAAGCGATGAGCTATTCCTGGGTGACGAAGTTCCCGATGTTTGAACACGACGCGGAAGAGGATCGGTGGGTGGCGATGCACCATCCGTTCACCGCCCCCTTGGCGGAGGACTTGTCGAAACTGACCGACGATCCGGCAGCCTGTCGGGCACAAGCTTACGACCTGATCATCAACGGCAGCGAGGCGGGCGGGGGAACGATCCGGATCCACGATGGTAAAGCCCAACAGCAGGTCTTTGAACTGCTGGGCATCGACGAACAAACCGCACGGGATCGGTTCGGTTTCTTGCTCGACGCGCTCAAGTATGGCGCTCCGCCGCACGGTGGAATCGCACTGGGAGTCGATCGTTGGGTGATGCTGTTTGCCGGGCTGGATAACATTCGCGAAGTGATCGCATTCCCAAAAACGCAAAAGGCCAGCGATCTGATGACCGAAGCGCCCGGTCAGGTCGACGCGAAACAGCTCAAGGAACTGCATCTGCGCACGGTCAAGGTCTAAGGATCGTGCGACAAAAAAGTGTCGGGTACCTTTTGCGAGGAACTCGCCCT
>CAYZHQ010000205.1:0-8109 GCA_964477385.1 uncultured Pirellulaceae bacterium | reverse complement strand
CGAAACGTCGGTCTAATCAGCCAAGCGAAAACCGGAGAAAGGTGTTACCGAATTTTTTGCGGCGGCCTGAGCTGACCAGCGTCGCTTTGCAATGACTGGTCACCGAGAGCACGCCGCTGTCTTGGAAAGTGAGGCCGTCTGGTTAGCTTGTCGGTGCAAAGATCGCAACGAGTTTCCACAGCGACAGTCCCAGCACCGTCAGCAGGACTGCGATGCCGCCTCCATTGAGCCACCGTGAGTTGCGGTATTTTCCCAGCAGTTGGGCATTGCACGCCATCAGCAGGAAGGCCGCGATGACCGGTAGTACGAGCGCGTTGGCGGCCTGTGCCACGACCAGCGTTTGCACGGGATGCTGCCCCAAGGTGATAGCCAATACCGCGCCGGTCAGCATGATCACCATCCAGATTGCTCGAAACGACCATGCCTTCTGATCGGTGCTCCAGCCCATTACGCCACTGATGGCGTAAGCGGCAGCCAACGGTGCGGTCACCGCGCTGGTCAAACCGGCGGCTGCCAGTCCGATCGCGAATAGGCTGTGCGCGAACGAACCTCCCAGCGTGTCTCGCAGGCCACTGGCCATTTCGGCAACGCTCGACGGGGCTCGTCCATTCATCGTCGCCGCAGCGGTGATCAAGATCGCTGCGGTAATCAGCCCACCAATACTTAGACTGATCAGCGTGTCGCGCTGCGCCAACCGAATGCCATCGCCGCGCGGGCGATGCTTCGCCCAACGATTGCTCGCCGCCGATGCATGCAGGAATAAGTTGTAAGGCACGATCGTCGTCCCCAGCAGCGCCAATACCGTGCTTAACGAACCGACAGGAATTCCTGGCACGGCGGTGGAAACTTTCAGCGTGTCACTTCCGAGCGAAAAAACGGCCGACAACACAAACGCCAAGCCAAGCAGCGCGACTAAGCCAATCAGCCCGTTTTCGATTACCCGGTAAGAGCCGGAAATCAACAGCAGCGAAGCCAAGACCGCGATCGTGACCACCAACGGCGTCAGCTCGATCGAAGTCAGTGCTGACAGACCCCAAGCGGCACCGACCAAGTTGCCCGTCTGAAACGCAGCATTGCCAAAACCAATCGCCAACGTAACCAATCCGGCGATCGTCCACTGCACCGCGGGCTGAGGAAATTGACGACGCAGGTTTTCACCCAAGCCCTGTCCGGTCAGCACGCCGAGTCGTGCGGCCATTTCCTGCAACAGCAGCACTGCGAGCGTTGCCAAGACGACCACCCACAGCAGCGATAGCCCATATTTGCCCCCCGCCAGACAAGCCGTGGTGACGGTTCCGGGACCGATAAACGCCGCAGCGATCAGCAACCCCGGACCAAACCGTCGCGTGGCTTCCTTTGGACGGGCTTTTTTCGGAGTTTTTGCAGCCGTGTTCGATGTTTTGGATTCATCGGCTTTGGATCGATCGGTAGGGTCTGGCGTGGGAGAGTTCATCAATCGATCCGCGTAAGGACAAACGTTCACGCCGTCGTGGCGGTCACGTGGAAGCATCGACGGGCTGTCGGATAGGTCGCCGTGTAGGCGTCGTCGCGATGTGGCGATGTGGTGTTTGCGTCGAGGCGACATTGTACGGTCCCATCTCCGTTACGAAACACTGTTAGAATATCGGGTTTCTATCATCGTCTTTTCAAAGGAACGCCACCATGCCGTCCGTCCTACTTGTGGAAGATAGCCCTACGCAGGCGATGGAAATTCGATTGATGCTGCAGGATCGAGGACATCAGGTCGCCGTGGTGCACGACGCGGCCAATGCCTTGGTGCATCTGGCAACGGAACTGCCCGACGTGGTGGTGACCGATTTGGAGATGCCCGAAATATCGGGGCTGGAATTGGTCGAGACCCTGCAGCGTGATTACCCTCATCTGCCGGCGATCCTGATCACCGCTCAAGGCAGCGAAGCCCTAGCGGTGCAGGCGTTGCGTCGCGGTGCGGCCGCATACGTCCCCAAAAACATGTTGGGCATGCTCCTCAACGCCACCATTCGTGACGTGCTGGGCGTGTTGCGAGCCGATCAAAGTTACGCTCAGCTAGTCGATTCGTTGGTGCACAATCGCTTCGTCTTTCAATTGCCCAGCGAACCGTATCTTGTCGCGCCGTTGGTCGATTTGGTGGTGCAGATGGTTTCCGGGATGAGCCTGCTGAGCAACAATGAGCTGATTCGCTTCAGCACGGCCCTTGATCACGCGATTCAAAACGGGATCTTGCATAGCAATCTGGAATTGACCGCCGAGGAGGTGGCTCGATTTCGAGCCGGTTTTGGCGACGGGATCGAGCCCGACTTTATCACCCAGCGGCGCAGCGAGTTACCCTATCGCGATCGGCGGCTGAAGATCGACGTGCAGGTTTCCGAGCACGAGATTCGCTGCGTGCTGGCCGACGAAGGGACCGGCTTTGACGCCGCCCTGATGCAAGCGGATGTCGAGTCGGCGATCCAAAATGAGGATGGTCAAGGAATCGCCTTGATTACCAGCTTCATGGATGAGGTCGTCGTCGATGAAACGGGGCATGAGTTAGTGATGGTCAAGCATTGCACTCGCAACGTGCCTGTCGGACAATAAAAGGAAGCTGTCGAACTTATCACCGTCTTGCTCTTCTCTTGTCTCGAATCTAACCGCGGTAACTTCGCGATGACTCCACTTGATCGCTCTGTCGATCCCGTTGCAAACCGTGCATCGCTGCTTCCCTGCACGCTGTTGGGACAGTTGAACGAACCGGTTTGGGTGGCCTCTGCCGATGCCTCGCGTTTGCTGTATCTGAATCCCGCCTGTCAGCGTCTGCTGGGCGTCTCGGATACCCTCCCTGAGGACACTCGCTCGTCCGGCCAGCCGCCGTGGTGGCATGCTTGGGTGCACGCCAGCGAATACGGAATGTTTGAACGAGCGATTGCGGAATGTGTGCTGGGCCAGAAACGGAGTGTGATCCTGCAACGTGGCTTGGCGGGGAACGAAACGACGCTGGAGTTAGTGCTGATGCGCGAGGCGGGGGGCGAGCTGGTCGCGGTCGTCTATCCCACCGCAGACTCCATGCCGCGGAATTGGTCGCATCAAGGAACGTTCCGTAACCTGCTGGACAGTCTGCCGCTGGCATTGGTTGTCAAAAACCTCAGCGGCCAACGCGTCTTCACCAATCGCTTTTATTTAGAACTGCACGGCTACGTCGCCGAAGAGGTGCTCGGCAAGACCGACTTGGAGCTCTTTCCGGAAGAAAACGCCAAGCGGTTTATGGACGACGACCGCATTGTGATTGCGACGGGCAAAGTGTTGCAAAATGTGGAACTGCTGCCGCTGCGCGACGATGAGTACCGCTGGATCGAACGGATCAAAGGGCCGGCGCGCGATGTGGATGGAAATATTATCGGTGTGCAATTGCTGTTTTGGGACGTCACCCAACGCAAACAGATCGAAGCCCTCTTGGATGAAGAACGTTATCTACTGCATGCGCTGCTGAACAATTTACCCGATGCGATTTACTTTAAGGATCGCGCCAGTCGCTTCCGGCGGATCAGCGTCGGAATGGCCAAGAAATTTGGCTTGGCGTCGCCTGAAGACGCGATCGGGAAAACGGACGCCGACATCTTCACTACCGAGCATGCCGATCAGGCGCGGGTGGATGAACTGCAGGTGATGGATACTGGCAAACCGATCATCGCCCGAGTCGAAAAAGAGACGTGGCCTGATCGCGAAGACAGTTGGTGCTCTTCGACCAAGTTGCCGCTTCGTGACAGCCACGGCAACACGGTCGGAACGTTTGGGATGTCACGCGATATCACCGAGCAAAAGCAGATCGAGATTCAGCTTCGCGAAGCCCGCGATGCGGCCGATGCCGCCAACGCGGCGAAGAGCGAATTTTTGGCCAACATGAGCCACGAAATCCGCACGCCCATGAATGGCATCTTGGGAATGTCCGAGTTGCTGACGCGAACCGATCTCGATCAGTGTCAACGCGACTATGTCGATCTGATTCAGCAATCGGGACAATCATTGCTCCGTTTGCTAAACGACATCCTCGATTTTTCCAAGATCGAAGCGGGGCACCTGGAACTGGAAACGACCCCCTTTTCGCTATCCGAATTGGTCGCCAAGTCGATTCAGATGTTGGCCGTCCGCGCGGAAGCCGAAGGGATCGAACTGGCATGCCGAGTCCAGCCTGAATTGCCATCGATCGTCCGTGGCGATCCCACTCGGCTGCGGCAGGTGATCGTCAATTTGGTGGGCAACGCGATCAAGTTCACCAAGCAGGGCGAGATTGTGGTGCAAGTCGAACCGGTGGTGGCTCCCTCGGATGCCGACTGTTTGGACGCCGATGACGAAGCCGCCGCAAGGGCTCCCATTGTGTGGGTCCAGGTCTCGGTGCGTGATACTGGAATTGGTATTCCCAAAGAGAAATTACAGCACATCTTCCACGCCTTCACGCAAGCCGATGCATCGACCACGCGGCGCTACGGCGGCACCGGCTTGGGGCTGGCGATTTCCACCAAACTGGTCCGGCTGATGCATGGCGACTTGGATGTCGAAAGCGATGTCGGGGTGGGGACGACGTTTCGCTTTACGCTACCGCTGGAAGTCGGCCATGCCGCGTCCGAAGAACTGGACAATCGACAAGCGATGGCGGAACTTTCGCGGTTGCCGGTGCTGGTTGTCGACGATGATTCGACCAATCGCCGCGTGCTGCTGGAGTTACTCGATCACTGGGCGCTGCGGCCGACCGCCGTCGATAGCGCCGCCGAAGCCCTCACGGTGCTTCGTGCGGCAGTCGCGCGTGGCGAGCCGTTTCGGTTGGGGCTCTTTGACATGATGATGCCCGACGTCGATGGATTGATGTTGACCGAACAGTTGCGACGCGATCCGCAACTGCAAGACTTGCCGGTGATCATGCTCTCTTCAATGGCACACGGTGCCGATCTGGATCGATGTCGCGATGCCGGCGTGTCGCAGTACCTGCTCAAGCCGTTCGTCCACTCCGAATTGTTAAACGCGATCCTCGATGTGTTTGATTCTCGGCAACCTGCTCTGGCCGCGTCTCCGCAGCCTGAGCCGCCCACGCAGAGCCTGCGCGTGTTGTTGGTCGAGGATGGGCTGGTCAACCAGCGCGTCGCGATCGAATTAATGCGGCAGCGCGGCCATGATGTAACGCTTGCGTGCAACGGCGCCGAAGCGGTGCGGGCTTGGGCACCGGGGCGGTTCGACGTCGTGCTGATGGATTTGCAAATGCCGGAGATGGACGGTTTCGAAGCGACCGCGGCGATTCGAAGCGCCGAGGCAGAGGGTTCGTTGCGAACACCGATTATCGCCATGACGGCCCGCGCGATGCAGGATGATCAGCAATTATGTTTGGACGCCGGCATGGATGATTACATCGCCAAACCGGTTGATCCTCAGACGCTGGATCAGGTGCTTCAGCGCTACGCCACGTGCCAGCACGACTCGGGCCCGATGGTGGCTCCCGCGGCGGAGGATTCGATCACCGAGGTGGTGAGCGATGGTGCGCAGACGGTCCTCGATCTGCAGCCGATGCTCAACCGATTTTCAGGACGCCTGCCGGTCGTTAAAGAGCTGGCGACGGCCTTCTTCGCGGAATATCCGATCCTGCTAAAGGAGATGCAGGGGGCCATTGAAAATCAATCTCCCCTCATCCTGTCACGCGCCGCCCATACGCTGAAAGGGACCGCCGATCTGTTTGGTGCCCAGCAACTGCGAGAACTCTGTGCCGACCTGGAGGCGGAACTGTCGGGCGACGACTGGCCGCAACGCACGGCCGACGTCGCTGCGGTGCGTGTCGCTGCGCAGCGACTGGCAACGGCGCTGCGGGCAAAGCTCCTGGCAAGTCGCTAGCGCCCAACGGTGTATTGAGGCCGACTGCTGAAACGGACGCAGCCCTTCGCTGATGGCCAAGGAGGACAAATCGATTGCATCCAAGGCCACACCCTCGTCCCTATAATTAGTCAAGCTTGTTTAGCGATTCGTGGATGATGATTTAGCAATGAGCGATCCTTAGCGTGGCTTAAAGATGGGAGTGGGCGTGGATTGGCTGAATTATCATCACCTGCTGAATTTCTGGTTGGTGGCGCGGGAAGGGAGCGTCCAGAAAGCGAGCGAGATGTTGCACGTCACCCCGGCGAGCGTGAGCGTCCAGGTCAAGCAGTTAGAGCGTGCGCTGAATGTGCAACTGCTGAAAAAGCAGGGCCGCGGGATCGCGTTGACCGAGATGGGCGAGCAGGTTGCCGAGTACGCTGCGGAAATTTTTTCCACCGGGCGTGAACTGATGGAGATGGTCAAGGGTCGACCCGTCGGCCGCCCCCTGGAACTGCGCGTTGGCATTCGGGATGTAATGCCCAAGTTGGTCGCATTTCAACTATTACAGCCTGCTCTCTGCTTGCCCCAATCGGTGCGATTGATCTGTCAAGAAGGCGAGATGTCGAAGTTGGTGGCCGATCTAGCCATTCACAAACTCGACGTGATCCTTTCGGATACCGCGCTCGATCCGCTTTACAAGGTCCAAGCCTACTCGCATCGTTTGGGACGCTCCGATGTGATCATTGTGGGCACGAAGGAGCTGGCTAAAAAATATCATCGCCGGTTTCCCGAATCGCTGGACGGGGCCCCCTTTTTATTGCCGACCGAGAACAGCATCCTGCGCCGTGCAATGGATCAGTGGTTCAGCGACCTTCGCCTAACTCCCAACATCAGAGGCGAATTCGCTGACAGTGCGATGCTCAAAATCGCCGGTCGTCAAGGCTTGGGATTGTTCGCTATTCCAAAACGCATTCAGGAGGATGTCACCAACATCTATGGGCTTCACGAAGTCGGACTCGCCGACGGCGTGCAAGAGCAATACTATGCCGTTTCCATCGACAGAAAGCTCAAGCACCCCGCCGTCATTGCCATTCGCGAGCACGCTAACGAAGCGCCAGCGAGTCGAGTCAACAAGACCCGGTGAATGACTCGCCGGCGCTTCGTGCTGGTGATCCACCCTCCACGGCTGGTTGTGTTGCTAAGCCAACACGTAAATTTGCTGAATGCGTTCGAGAATCTTTTGTTCGGCCGAACAGATGGTTCCGAACCCCCATACGCCTCCCGAAGCGATGGCGATCCGTTTGGCAAGTTGCCAGATGGCATGCCCGTCGGGCACCGAGCCGTCGGGCTCCCGCGTGGCCGACGATGCGCGAACATAGTCTTCCCACAGTGGCCACCACTGGTCGCTCGGTTTCTGCCGCAGCCATTGTCGAAACTGCTCAATCGCATCGCTATTGCCACTTCCGCCGGCCGAATCAATCGCTTGTTCGGCATGTTGCCGTTCCGCAGTCGTGACTGAACCGCTCGCCCAAGCCATCATCGCGAGAGGAAAGAACGGCAAGGCGCCAACCGTCTCGGGTTGCAAACCGGCCTCTTGCAACCTTCGCAGCAACCCCTTGTCGTCAAGTCCCGTCGCTGCGGCCATCTGCTGTAGTTTCTGCTCTTCGTCAAGATTCCGCCGAAAATGATTGCGGAGCTGTGATTCACTGTGAACAAATTTCAGCTCGAATAGTCGGGCAGTTCTTCGAATCGGGCTATCGAAAGCGACCATTTCACCGTTCCTCAATGAAGGTTGGAAACTTGCCATGCCCTAATGAATGGGGGCATCGCTCCACTGAAGAATGCTAGGGAAGCTGCGACAAAGTGTCCTGTTGAAAAAGCCCTCGCTAATGCCAAGTTCCATTTAACGATTCCTGGGCAGAGGTTTTTGTGCCAGCAAAGCAACGCTGACCACCGTCAGGCCATCGATCGAATTCGGCCTTGCCGCCCAGGCTCTTTCTCACAACGGCGGCGGTCTCGAAGGGCAAGGAGTTGCGTCCTGGGCATTAGCGTTCGCACTGGCACTGGGGACTGGCATATGACTCCCCGTTAGCCGGACGAACCCACAGAGGGGATAGCTGGAACCAACGCCGTCGCGATACGTCGACTTGCCCCCAGAGTTCCGCGTTCGCCGCTCCCCTCGCTTGGTCGATCATCGGTAATTTCAAGCCGCCTCCGCCGTCGAAGCAACCTGGGAGGATGCTCCATGGCAGGTTGCCGACGATTCGTATTCCGTCAGACGGCGAGGTTCGCTAAAAC
>CAYZHQ010000204.1:0-8194 GCA_964477385.1 uncultured Pirellulaceae bacterium | reverse complement strand
GTGTCGGGTACCTTTTGCGAGGAACTCGCCCTTCGGGTGCTGCGCATCAAAGGTACCCGACACTTATTTATCGCTCATTGCTAACCGGCCCAGGGCGAGAGAGAACATCGCTAGGTTGCTGATGGCGAATGGCGAGCGTCAGCCTCGCTATACTCCCGCCGATACGACGCTGCTGCTGCGTCCTGCCTGACCACATGCTTGCTTTGCCAAGCGACGGCGGAATCGAAGATGCCGGCGTCGAGTCAGCTCGACCAGGGGACGCCAGGCCCGTGCGGTCCATTGATATTTGATCAACAAGTGCCAAAAACGGTTGGAACGCTTGTAGAGATAGGACATTGCCAGGTAAGCCGGAACGGCTCGCCAGTCTCTTGGGCGACGCTGCCAGATGGATGCGGTTGAAAACAGTCGACGGTAACACCAGTCGTAACCTTCCGCTAATTGCTCGGGGGTTAAATGCCGCGGTTGAAAGACGACGTTGGCAGTGTCGTAGCGACTCCAGTCGGTGTGCAATAAGCGTCCCTCCGACTCCATTTTTCGAAACAACGGCGTGCCCGGGTAAGGTGTCATGATGTGAAACGTGGCGCACTCTAGACGGTTTTCCTCCACCCATTTCACCGTCATTGCAAAGACGTCTTCTCGGTCGTGATCAAATCCCAGCACAAAACTCCCGTTGACTTGAATGCCATTGCGATGCAAGAGCTCGACGCGCTGCGCATAATCCTCCGTGCGGGGGCTCTTCTTGTTCGCTTCGGTGATGTTGTCGTTCTGCAATGATTCGAATCCGATGAACACACCCGTGCAACCAGCCAAAGCCATCTCGCGCACCAACGACGGATCATCCGTGACATCAATGCTGACCGCTGCACTCCAAATCTTTTCCAGCGGTCGCAACGCTTGGCACAGTTTACGCAGGTACTCGGGATTGGAACCCAAGTTGTTATCGGTAAACACCGCGTAGGGTTGGCCGTCCCGCTGGAACTCATCGGCAATCTGCTGCACGTCTCGCATCAAGTACGGCATGTGCAGCCCTTTCGTCGACAGATAACAAAAGCCACATCGGTTATGACAACCTCGGGTCGCAATCAAACTGGTCGTGGTTAAGAATCCGCTTCGGTTCAACAAATCACGACGGGGCGGCGGGTCCTCACGATACGGCCGCTTAAAGTCCGCGCGGTAGGTATCCTTCAGCTCGCCGGCATCGATGTCGCTTAAGATCTGGCCCCAAATTTGAACGCCGTCTCCTAGCGCCAGCACGTCGGCATGAGGAGCCACCTCGTCGGGGCAAGAAATCGCGTGCAAGCCCCCCAAGACGACGATCGACCCGCGTTCCCGATACCAGCGTGCCAACTCGTAGGCGCGTTTGGCAAAGGTCAGATGGACGGTAATTCCGACCACGGCGGGAAGCGGATCACAAGGCGGCGGCCCCTGCAGCAAATTTTCGTCCCAGTAGCCGACCTGCCAATGCTCCGGCGTGCTGCCAGCGATGCTGGTTAACGCTAACGTCGGAGTCAGCACATGCTTGCCGAAACTTGCGTGCGGGTCTTTGGGGTAAAACGGATTGATCAGCAACGCATGTTGTTTGCAAACCGGACCGGTGGATGTTGCCGTGGATAGTTCGGGGGCGACTCGCATGTCACGCGGAACCCAGAATGTACTCATACCTACCTTTCGAAAATCGATTTAGAAATTTGTCGGAAGGTTCCATAATTCGGTGTTGGATGTCCCGCGCCGGCGGATTGCTCAGCAAGCTCGCGTGCGGTTGCCGTCAGCGATTTGCTCCAATCGCTCCTGAACTTCATCGATCGTTTCGTCCAACGTTGACGTCCCGGCAGTCAGTCCAACGGTTGGGGCATTGCCAAACCATTGCGGCTCGATCTCCTCGGCACACGTTACATGGAAGGCCGGCACGTTGCGCTGCCGACAGAATTCTGCCAGACGCCGCGTGTTGTTGGAATTGCGGCCGCCAACGACGACCACGGCATCGACCCGGCGAATCAAGTCCAACATTGCAAGCTGACGACGCTTGGTAGGATGACAGACGGTGTCCACAAAGCGAATGTCGGCCGCTGGATTCCGCGCTGCGATACAGGCCCTGATTTCTGCTAAAAGCGGAGCTGGCATGGTGGTTTGGCAAACGATCCCCAACCGTTGGCTCTGATACCGCTGCACCTGCTGCGGGTTGGCGATCACGTCGCAGCTATCCAAGTCTTCAACAATCCCTCGAACCTCCACGTGACCGGGGTTTCCAATCAACAGCACATGGCGATCTTCGGCTGCCAATTCCATGGCCGCCGCGTGGGCTCGCCGTACCAAAGGGCATGTCGTATCGATCATCTGCTTGCCGCCTGCCGCAAGTCGTTTTCGCTCCGCGTTGCTGATGCCGTGTGCTGTAATCAGCACCAACGGCGTCGACGCCAGCGATTGACGTTGGTCTTCCGGTGCCTGTTCAAAACCGGCCGCGTGCAACTGCCGTATCACGATCGGATTGTGCACTAGTTCTCCGTGAATAGTGACCTGTGCCGGATCGCTGACTTCCCTGGTCATCTGCAACGCATCGCGAACACCAAAACACATTCCCAACTCAGTAGCCCTTACGATTCTCATGTTGCTTCTCCGCTGGCCGCGATCAGTGAAACGAGATTGCTTTGCATTGCAAAGCAAGTGATCAAAAAAAATGTAAGCGATCAAGAGGGCGACCAACCGTCAGTCAGTCCCGGCGGATCGATTTCGGCCTGGGCTTGCGATTGGCGTTGTGCATCCGCGACGACCTGCTCCAGCACGCGAATGTACTCCGCAAATCGCTCGCGTCCCGCGTTGGTCATGCGCACCATGGTCTGCGGACGTGCACTGCGGCCTCCTTTCCAGATCTCCACCAATCCCGCATCGCTCAGCACGCCCAGGTGCCGACTCAGATTACCGTCGGTCAGCGAGCAGAGATCTTTCAAGTCGTTGAATAAAATTCCCGCGGCATTGGCAGCCAAGGAAGCGAGGATGCTCAAACGTGCTTTCTCGTGCAGCACGCGATCGAGTCCGTGATAGGAGAACCTGCCTCCCCTTTGCGAGGACGACGCGGAGGCGTTGGTTTGCTGAGACTGCTTTTTATGCGGCATGATTTCGCTCCAACGTCCAGTGCAAAATCGCAGCACACAGCAATTGGCCACCCCCGAAGGCGATGGCCATTTGCCAGGGAGAAAACGCATATTCGGCCTGCCCCCAGCGCAGCAAAACGCAACCGCAAATAACGTAATACAAGCCTGCCCACACGATCGGGTCGGGCAACAACCGACGTGAGGCAAAGACCCCCAAGCCGAACAACAACGACCAGAGACCGGGTAACATCCAGGCAACATGCGGTGCGCTGCGATACACACAAAGGGTCAGCAACGCTCCCACTGCCAGGCAGGGCAAAAACTGCTCCACCGCCAACCGCGTTCTCTCTCGTGTCAGGCCCGCACCGGCTTGCTTGGCACTAAGGAATAGTTCTACCCCGGCAATGCTCGAACTGATAAGTGCAACGCTCACCCACAGCGATAAATAACGCCCCAACTCCGTCGCTGGCGAAACCACCCAATGCGATTGAAACGCGGCTGCCGATAGTCCCAACACTCCCGACAGCCCCACCGTCAATGGGCGATAACCACGAAAGACTTCGCTGCGAGCCATCTGCTGCCGGATGTCGGAAATCTGTTCGAGGGCGCTGCGAAGTTCCAAAGTCAGTTCCTGCCAAGAATGTTGATGACTGGCTTGCTTTACAACACAAAGTACAGCGAGCAGTGATGCCAGTCAAGCTTTTTCCGTCATCTGTTTTTTGCCAACCCTTGGGGCTCTGCCCCGGCGACCGCTAGGGAGCCGCGGGGGCGGCCGGTACCGCGTCGATTGTCGCAACTGGAGCCGGAAGATCGACCGTTTGGTTCACTATTTCATTGGCGGTTGAGGTCGGCCGAATGGTCAGGCTGCAGACGAGGGTGATCAAGCCGGCGGCCAGCAGATTCAGGGCGACGCCGGTGCGTGCCATACTTGCTGTCGATAATCCTCCCGCACCAAAAACGATCGTGTTGGGCGCTGTGGCAACGGGCAACATAAAAGCACAGCTAGCGCTGATCGTGGCGGGAATCAAAATCATTTCGTATGGCAGCCCACTGGCAATCGCGAGCCCGCCTAAAATCGGCAACAGCAGCGAAGTGGTCGCGGTGCTGCTGGTGACTTCGGTAAGAAACGAAACAAGCAGGCAGATGGCAAGCATCACCACCCACATCGGCTGGTCGGCAATCCGGCTGAGCTGTTGCCCCAGCAATTCGCTCAGCCCACTTTTTTCGAAACCGCTGGCCAGCGCCAAGCCGCCTCCAAACATCAGCAGGATGCCCCACGGCACCGTGGTGGCCGTCTCCCAATCCAGCAACCGCTGCGTCACCGCAGTCTGGTCGCTACGTTGAGGCTCGCTAGCTTGAAGACGGCTGGTTTGACGCTCGCTTCCCGGTTCCGAGCGATCTTGCAATCCATCCAGATCCTCGCCCGCTGGAATGATAAACAGTGCCAGTGATGCTGCCAGCGCGATCGTGGCATCGTTGATCGTCGAGTTCCCCGCAGCATCGACTGCTGGCAGCCAACCGGTCCAACCACCTGCCGGTGCGGCGCGAAAGACCCACGCCAAAGCAGTGATCCCAAAGACGATCAGTACCCGGATTTCGCTCGGTCGCCAACGACCGACCGCCGGCATTTGAACGGCCAGCCCGCTTCGTAGATGCCGAGTGATCCACAGCCATGCGGAGGGCAACAGGACCAGCACGATCGGAATGGAAATCGACATCCACTGAAAAAAAGTCACGTCGTGATGAAACGTGCGCTGAACATAACCCACCATCAACACATTGGGTGGCGTTCCGATCGGCGTTCCCATCCCGCCGATACTCGCCGAATACGCGATTCCCAGCAACATCGCCGTACGGAGTTGGACGTCGTCTTTGACTTGCTTCAAAATCGCCAACGCAATGGGCAAGATCATCAGCGAAGCGGCGGTGTTGCTGATCCACATCGACAACGTGGCCGTCGTCAACATGAAACCAAGCACCAGTCGGCGTCCGCTGCCACCACCAACCGTCCGCACCATCTGTAACGCCAATCGCCGGTGAGCGCCGCTACGTTCCATCGCCGCTGATAAGAAAAATCCCCCCAGCAGCAGCAGGATCATCGAATGCCCATAAGACCGAGCGACTTCGTTGGCAGTCAAGACTCCAAGCAGTGGAAAGACGGCAAACGGCATGATGCCTACGACGGCCATCGGCAACGTTTCGAAGACCCACCAGACCGCACACAACACGGCAACGCCAGCACAAAACGCCGCGGAAGTCTCCATACCGCTTTGTCGACAAGCCATGCTGATGGCAACTGCCGCCATAGGCCCGGCCCACAGCGTTACGTTACGTAAGGTTCGAAACACCACGCCACTCTGTCAGAAAAGGATTGCCCACACCGATCCCACTTGCCCCTATGCGACGACTCGGCCGATCGGGAAGTCTAAGTGTAGCGGCTCGCTTGTGGATGCGGCTGCGAGTCCCGCGCTGGGCTTAATTTCGCGGTGGCTGGGCGGCGATCGGCAATTTGACCGTAACGGTGGTGCCGGTGCCGGAGTGACTGTCAAATTCCATCTGGCCGCCTAGTCGCGAGATCACATTGCGCGACAGAAACAGTCCCAGTCCCATGCCTCGCCCCGGCTCTTTGGTTGTGAAGAAGGGCTCTCCGATGCGATGCAAGATTTCGTCGGACATCCCCGAGCCAACATCACTGATTTCAAAGCTCACCACGTCGCCTTCTAAACGGGTTGCGATCTGAACCCGTCCGTCAGCGTCTCCCGCATCGAGGCCGTTATGAATCAGATTCCGAATCGCTTGAGCGACCGCTTCTTGCGGCAACCACAATGTTTGTTGCTCGACCGCTTCAGGACCATCCACGACATCAACGCGGTGCGGATCACGTACTCCCTCCAACGTCGCGTCGATCAAATCTTCTACCGTCGTCTGATCCCAGCTTTGACCCGATTGATCGCCCGCCGCGGCGCGCATCCTCACCAAAATCTGACGACACGATTCCAGTTCTCCATCAATCAATTTTAAGTCGTGTTTGACCGAGGCCGGGGTCTGGCATTCTTCGAGGTGTCGGCCGAGTTCTCGCACGATCACATCGATGGTCGAGAGTGGCGTGGCCAGTTCGTGTGCGGCTCCGGCAGCCAGCGTGGTCAAGCCTTCCAGTTGGCGATGACGCAAGCGTTCTTCCTCCGCTTGCCGTAAACGATCCTGTTGCCGCGTCAATTCGCCCGCCGTTTGCGTCACGAAGAAGGTTACAACGGTGGCGCAGGTCGCGAAGGCAACGAACAAGCCAACCGTCGGAATCAGGCCGCCCAGTCGTGAGTCGCGAATCGTCAAGGCTTCGACCGGATAGTAATACCGCAGCAACAGCGTGTAACCGATCACCGCCAAGGCGGTCAGCGTCCAGGCCCAACGCGGTCGCAGAATGACGCCGCCAACAGCCAAGTTCACAAAGAAAAACAAAGCAAACGGGTTGGTCGCACCGCCGGTAAAAAACAACATCGCTGTCAGCGTACACAAGTCGAGCAGCATCAAGCATGAAGCCAAGTGATCGGCGGTGTCGTGCGATGAAGATGCCAGCGGCGAGCGACGGGAGGGGAGGCTGCCGGGTTTCTCTTGCGGCGCCATCCGTCGGAGTCGCCACAGCCAAATTCCGTAGGCCACATTCGTGCTGGCGGTCAACCCAATCAACGCCAACAAGGGAAACAGCGGCAACCCGAAATCGACTAAGCCCCATGCGATGGCGACGGTCAGCAATTGCCCCAGTACCGCCATCCAACGCAACTGCAGCAGCCACATCGATGTGCCCAATCGGGGCGAAAAGAGCATCGAAACGGGCCAGGTCGGAGCCGCCACGGCGAGAAACTAAAACGTTTCGCGACGAGCAAGCTCATCGCGAAGTTGAGCCGCAAGTTCGTACTGCTCTTCGGCAACGGCCGCTTCCAATCGCTCCAGAAGCGTGCTGCCGACTTCGTATTCGTGACGCAACGATTCGCGTAAACCTTCCAAACGCTTGACCAGTTCGTCGTTCTCGAAGTGCTCTTCGATTTCGTGTTCGACAAAAATCTGCCGGATCGACTCCAGGCCCGAATTGAACGCCTGCACAGCGGCCTCCGCACCATTCTCTTCGAGTTCCGCCAACGCTTGAGCTTGCGTTCGCTGAAACCACACAAAGGGACGATACTCCTCGTGCGTCGCGGTCCACTCTTCATCAGGAGACAGTCGCGTCGAAACATCCATCAGGGCCAACGTGTGGTCCGCGTCGATCACCGCCCGGCGATAGTACTCCAGCCGTAACCAGCAGATCCGGCGGTGGTACATTTGCATGAACTCGCGGTCGACTTCATTGCATTCTGCTTCGTTAAGCGAAAAGTGCCCTGAGGTTAACTCTCGATTCTTCAGGTATTCCAAATATGAATCGTAGCCCTCTGGTTTCACACCATCGGGACGTCCGGTGGTTTCCAATTGCAGCAGGCCCATGTCGACACGCATTTGCACCACGTCACGACCGTCCGCACCCTTGACGATGCGTACCGATAGAGACGTAGGGTCATAAGTCCATTGACTTAGCAACTGGTCGATGTGGCGAGAACGCTTCATGAAATCCTGCAGACGGACTGCTTTATTGAACAACAGGGGGGCACCGTTTGTACTGCCCAGCTAGTTCCAAGTATATCAGCCGACGGCGGTTAGAGAAGTCATGCTAAGGCGTCGCCTGCCCCACGGCAGCTCAGTGAAAACGCAACGCTTGTGCCAGTTTTGCGGATTGAAAAAGCCCATTTATCCGCTTCGACAATGGTTCGCGCGGCGCCGGCCCCGGTTGACGGAGGAAGCCTCTTGGGCTCGCGTCCACTTTCTCCAGGTTTTTGTCTCATTTGGCCCGCCAACCCACAACGGCCCCCGCCCCAAAGTCGCTGTTCCGGGCGCTGGACTCACTTAGAACCGAAGCTCTTCGCTTCGATGTGAGTAACGCGTCAGCGGTTTAAAGCCCCAACGCTCTCCTCAAGCTCATTGCGGCAGATCGTGTTGAAGTTAAACGCTAACGCGCCAGAAGCCGCCAGCAAGGGACACGAACGTTCCAGGACACGAACGTTCCAGGACACGAACGTTCC
>CAYZHQ010000203.1:0-8222 GCA_964477385.1 uncultured Pirellulaceae bacterium | reverse complement strand
GACGGTTCGTCAACCCATAGATTTGCTGAATCTGCTGGTTTTTCGATTTAGTCTCTGGACCATCGAGAAGGACACTGCGTATTATTCGGCAGCAGCCAAGACGAGTCCTAGCGGCCATTCCGAGCATACCGATTACAGTCCTTCTGTCGAACCTAGGCATGATGATTAGATCTGTAGGTTTTGTGGTGGCAACCTTTCGCGATTCCACCGCCCAAGACGGGGGAATCGGTTGGAAATCGCTAGCAAAGTTTTGGGAATGGACTCTCGAGCCTTAGACGGGCGGCCTGGAATTCCGAAACAGTACCTCGGTGAAGGACGGTTTCTGTCTCGATGCGGCGTTTTGCTGTTGTCGGGCAGGTAGGGCCGACTCAACCGACTGTGGGACGTTATCCGTTTATTCGTTATTCCCGGTTTGCTTCACAGTCTTGCGAGATCATTCCTATAATAGTGGTCAGGACGACCACGGCACCCACCGTTCGTTGTGATTAGGTCCTCAGCCCGATCACACCGCCGTTTAGAATAGTGACCTTTGACCTGAACCACGATTGGCTCGATTTCGAGGACATGGACGCCCCGAACCCACTGTGCATTGGATCCCGGTCTCCCACCGGGGGAATCGGTGCCGTGGGAAGTATTCGAGCTGTGGACCTTCCCAGTCCGTTGTCCAACACGACCGACGACGCAATGTTCGAGCTCGGCTCATGGCCGCGTCGCCGTCGCGTTTGACAAACACAGCAAGGAGCCGTGCATGCCTTCCAAAGAAACTCCCAGTGCCCGCCGCGGAAGCGGAACGACCAAGAAAAACGCGTTCTGTTCGTTCTGTCGCAAAAGCTACCGTGATGTGGGGCCTCTCGTTGAGGGTCCGGGTGATGTCTACATCTGCGGCGAGTGTATTGAACTTTGCCAATCGATCTTGGATCAAGAACAGCGTCGACGCGGTCCCTCCAAGACGCTGTTCAGTGACATTGCTACACCACGTTCGATTGTCGAGCACCTCGATCAATATGTGATTGGCCAAGAGGCGGCCAAGAAGGTGCTCGCCGTTGCCGTTCACAACCACTACAAGCGGTTGAACAGCGAGTGGGAAGGTAGCAACGATGTAGAGATCGAAAAGAGCAACATCCTGCTTGTCGGTCCGACCGGTAGTGGTAAAACACTGCTCGCTCGTTCGTTGGCTCGGATGTTGAACGTGCCCTTTGCAATCGGCGATGCAACCACCCTGACCGAAGCGGGCTACGTCGGTGAAGACGTCGAAAACCTGCTGCTGAAACTGCTGCACGCAGCCGACTTCGACCTCGAATCGGCTCAGCGCGGGATCCTGTATATCGACGAAGTGGACAAAATCGGCAAGACGAGCAGCAATGTCTCGATCACCCGCGATGTGTCCGGCGAAGGCGTACAGCAAAGCCTGCTGAAGATGCTTGAAGGAACGGTCGCTAATGTGCCGCCGCAAGGAGGCCGTAAGCATCCCGAGCAACAGTACATCCAGATGGATACCAGTAATATCTTGTTCATCTGCGGTGGAACGTTTACCGGCATCGATGACATCATTCGCAAGCGACTCGGCAATCGCAAGCTCGGTTTTGGTGGCGGGAGTTCGCTTCGCGACGAATCAGACGTCAGTACGCTGTTGAGCCAAGTTCGTAGCGATGACATCTTGGAGTTCGGCTTGATTCCCGAGTTGGTCGGACGCTTGCCGGTCGTCAGCAATTTGCTGCCGCTCGACGCGGAAGGCTTGGTGCGTGTGATGAAAGAGCCCAAGAACGCTCTGACCAAGCAATATCAATCGCTGTTCCAAATGGAAAAGTGTGAGCTGAAGTTCACCGATGCGGCTCTGTATCACATCGCTCAGAAAGCGATCGACAAAGGTGTCGGGGCACGTGGTCTGCGAGGTATCTTGGAGGAAGTGATGCTCGAGATCATGTACGAACTGCCTGACCAACCCGAAGGCACTGTCTACACCATCGACGAAAGTGTTGTCGCTGGCGACACCAAGCTGTTCCCCATGAGCAAGAGCGCGTAAGCAAGAGCGTGTCGCTCGCTCTTCCAGGAGTCGCTCGGCAACTTAGTCGCTAATCAGAAATAGCACAAAGCCGCACGCAGAATTTCCGCGTGCGGCTTTGTTCGGGTATGTTGAAAACTCGAAACTTATTACCGGTTTATCCGGTGAACGTAATCAATAAAGTCTCTTCGGCGATGCCATTGAAAACGTCTTTGGTAACGATTTTCGCTTGAAAGGTCAATGCATCGGTGACACTTAGCGAACTGAGGTTGAGAACCCGACTGTTCCCTGTTCCAGTCAGTTCAAATGTGGCGAGCCCTCCGCTGTTAGGCTGTGCATTAGGAAGGTCCTCAGGGCTGTTGTAAAAATGCGTTCCGATGTTGCTCGCCAAATTGGTTACCGATGGCTCGCACCGCATCCAGTAGTATTACGCATGCTGCCGAAGTGACATCGCTCTGCTTTGAAGGCCCTGACGCTCGCGTCGGAAGCGTCTCAGATGCCGTAGTCGCCGAGCAGTACCAAGTCAGGATTGGAGCCTAGAACGGCCCACAGTTCATCGGCGGCGAAGCCCGAAATAGTCGACCTTTGCACTTGCACGGCATACGTGGTGGGATGCAGTCGTGCTAGATCGTCGCGACCGTCACCGTCGAAGTCGCCGACGCGGAAAGCGGTCCAGTTTATGTTGGGATTCACTGCACCCCAAAACTCATCGTCAAACGCATCGCCATCAACCGATTCGCGCAACAGCTGCATGCCTCCGGAAGAGTTGTTGCGCCGCAGGATATCATCCGAGCCATTGCCATCGAAGTCGCCGACTAGAAAACCAGCCCAAAAAGAATTTGGGTTCAGCACGCCCCAAAGTTCATCGAAGAACATTGTACTGTCAGAGTTAAAAACACGAATCCCGCCCGACGCGGTGTTCCAACGAAAAATATCGTCGTTCCCATCGGCATTGAAGTCGCCGATCAGCCAATCGTCCCACGGTGAGTTTAAGTTAAAGGAGCCCCATAACTCATCTACAAACGCCGATCCGTTCGAGTTTAGGACACGGATCCCGCCTCCGACCGCATTGCGCCGGACGACATCATCACGGCCGTCGCCATTGAAGTCGCCGACATCGTGGCCGACAAACGGTGAGTTCGGATTCTCGCTGCCCCAAAGCGCTTCAACGAATGCGGATCCGTCGGACTGCAGCACGCGGACGCCTCCGCCAGTCGTGTTGATCAGGAAAACGTCGTCACGTCCGTCGCCGTTAAAATCGCCGACCAGGAAATTTCCCCAGGCTGAGTTTGGGTTGATCGTCGCCCAGACGTTATCGTCGAATGCGTCACTGCCGTTGGACTCAAGGATGCGGACGGCACCCGAAGTGGTATTCCAGCGGAAGATATCGGTAAAGCCGTCACCGTTGAAATCGCCTTCGAGGAAGTTTGCCCACGGCGATGCCGGTGGAATGGTTGCCCAGTTGGAGAGATTGAGCTGGCTGCTATCAGACAGGCCCACTTGCCAATCCCCTGTCTCGCTGTTGTAGAAGGCAAGGCTGTCGGGCTGTGCGTCCCCAGGGACAATCGGAATCAGCCAATCTTCCACCTCACCGTCGGCGGCAGCTCCCGTTGTGGCCAAGTTGCCCTCGGTGCTGAGTCGAAAGCGACCGAACGACTGAGCGATGGCCGCATCGTTGGGGACTGTGAATGTGACCAAATTGTTGCCGGCCAACACTTCTAGCGAATCGGCGATTTGCTCCACAGGCTCCCACGATCCACTACCGTCAAAGTCGATCCATGCATCCAGTCGTGCCGTGCCACTGGGGAGATTTCCCACCTCGACTTCTACAGTGACCTCTTCGCCAGCCCGGATTGTTCCAAACGACACGCCATCTTCGTCCGGCGTGTCGGCATCCGCGAGTGCTGAGGGTAAGCCGTCGATTTCGGTATCGCGTTGGAGACCCAGCGTCGGTCCGGTTGAGAAGTGCCTCGCGCCATCCTGTGCAAGCATCACAGGAAAGCTGCTCGGAGCATCTCCGAAATCAAAATCTGCATCCGTCTCATAATTTAGCACTAATTGAACATCGTCGACTCGAGTCGGCTTGCGATCGCCTTTGATATAAAACGCAATATCAAATTTTTCGGTCAACTGCAAACCATTCTCCGTCACACCATTTTCGTTGACGCGGGTGGGGTCCGCTGTTGTCCAGCCCTTGCTATACAGTAACGGCGAATCCTCGCCTGCTTCCCAGTCGAGTAAATTGATCGTGGTAGTTGTCATCTCGCCTACCTCATAGCGGATATTTGAGCCTGTAAAGGGTGGCTCGCTGTGAGGAATTAAAGGGATTTCAACTCCCGGTAGGTCTTGTCCAAATTTATTCGACTTCATCCGCCATCGGGGACCAACCACATAGTCGCCGTTTTCATCTAGCACCGCCTCAAATGGATCGCGGTCCATCGTGGTATACCACGCATTTGTGAAGCCGTCCTCCAGGCCTTCGGAGATAAGAATGTCAGTCGTAAGGCTTGGACGGCCGACATAGCGCAAAATGGTTCCCACAGGATTGCCATCGGAATCGGTGTTTCGGACTCCTACTGCATTCCCATCTAGATCCAGCACCAATTCATCGCCCGGTTCAGGAGTCGTGATGATGTTTCCGTCGGAGTCCAGTTTGAAATAACTCGGGTAAAACGTACCATCGCCAGCGAAGTCGTTGACAGGTGAAACCCACAACGCGAAATTGTCGTCTCCTGGGTGCTCGGGATCTTCGATCACCAGATAGGAAGGTTGACGCCCGGTGGCCGCTTCGTTTTCCCAGTCTTCGGGTCGAATTTGGTCGTTTGGATTGTTCGTAATAGCATGCGTCACAATCAGTTCCGCACCTGTCACGCGAAAGCCCCGACCTTCGTTCAGCGTATCGGCTTCAGGGCTCAGCCACTCAGCAGGCAGATCGAGCTGGGCTTGGAAACGTAGGTCATTGGGGCGTTTGACTAGGGTGCCCCAGCGATACAGCAGTTTGCCGTCATCTTTCAGAGTTACCGAATAGTCGTCGCTTACCGCGATATTCTCAATGACCGTCGCTTCGTTCGGGACCAATACGTCGCGAATGTCGATCACCCCGTCGCCACCGTCAAAAGGAAAGACATCGACGGATGGATCGGTCTCTAGTTGCGTGGTCAATTCGGCGATGATGTCCGCAATCAGCCATCCGTCATAGTCACCCCCGATCATGACAAGGTCGTTGTCCAGCGGACCGCGAGGCAGGCCGTCCGGGCCGATCACTGGATCCGGGACCAATTGATCCGACAGCACATTCTGCATCACTACGTAATGCTCGGTGGATGCCTTGACTGAATTGCCACCCAGGCCTGCTGCCCAGGTTCCCAATGGTAGCCCAGCCTTGAAAGTGTCCGTCGCTGCATCCGACAACGACAAACCGATCACTTCGCTCTGTTCATCCAGGATGTTACCGACCCAGCCTTCTGTATAAATTTCGTCGCGTTCCTTGGGGACCGCACCGATGAAATCCCCCGATCCTTCGACGCCATCGACAAAGAAGCCAAAGCTACTGTCGACCGGATATAGCGTATTCCCATCGCGGTCCGTAATTGCCCGCACAGGGCCATCGTAGTCAGGCGGGTCAGGATTGTTGGGGTCTTCAAAAGTGGCCGAAGTGTCAATGATCGGAATGGGATCGCTGTCATTCCCAAACGTGTTTCCAGCAAAGTCACCGATAATGTCGTCGATGGAAAATACATGGATCGGTGATAGGTAAGAAACATCCGCAGCTAGCAAGACGCGTTGTTCCAAGACTTCGAGCTTTGCTCGCTGCTGTTGGATTCTTCGACGCTTGTTTCTTGAGTTCTGTTTTAGCGTAGGGCGTACCATTGGAATTCCCGCTTGTATCTTGGGGTTACTTGAGGTCTGTAAAAGTTGCTTCAGCAAAGTCTGGCAGTGATCTCGCGATGTTCGATAGTCGCTTTCATCAAGCTTTGGATCTCGAGTATTATTTGCAGTGGTTGACTTCGGTGGATTCCGAAAAAGAAACAAACGAAGTGCAAGCACATGGGGATGGGAATGCAATGTTTGTGCCTTTCACTGTTCTCGAATCGGGCGCAGGCAAGGGGTAAAGCAGAATGAATGATCTCAGTTGGGGTTCTTCAGCATTTAAAAGGAGAAGCCCGAAAAGAAATTTTGCAGTAAGGATCTTTTGATAAAGCGTCCGGTTTCGGTCAACGCAAGGCTGTTTCATTTTGCACATCGCGCGCATCTTGGAGCGCGCAGCTCAAGACCCGCGTCGGGCAATCGGAGGTCGATCATTGCAATGACAGAGAGGTTTCTGTGCCTGTCGTTGGAGAATCACGGGCGGCTTTGAATGGTGGCGAGCCATCTTTTGTGCATGCGGCACTCTGCGTTAGGCTAGGCCGGCATGGTGGTCGAAAGTCGATCCGTAGTGTTGCCGTGCGCGCCCTGTATGGCCGATGCACCTTCAGGTTTGACCGCCAATTTCTGCTGCTTTGCGAATTACTATCCACACCAACAGGCAATCATGACCAAACTGTTCCAGCCGTTCGCACTCAAAGATGTCACGCTTCGCAATCGCATCGGGATTTCCCCGATGTGCCAATACTCTTCTCAAGATGGATTTCCCAATGAGTGGCATTTAGTGCACTTGGGGTCGCGCGCCGTTGGTGGAGCAGGGTTGGTGATTGTCGAAGCGACAGCCGTCGCGCCGGAAGGCCGCATCAGTCCCGCCGATAGCGGCATCTATACCGACGCGCATGTGGAGCCGTTTGCCAAGCTGGCCGCTTTCATGAAACAGCACGGCGCTGTGGCGGGTATCCAGTTGGCACATGCGGGACGCAAGGCGAGCGCGAATAAGCCCTGGGAAGGGGATGATCATCTGGATACGGGTGCGGGAGGCTGGGAGACGATCGCGCCTTCGGCGATTCCCTTCGGAGGCGGCCTTGGGAAAGTGCCTCAAGAAATGAGCGTGAGCGATATCGCCCGCGTGCAGGCCGATTTTGTCTCGGCTGCCCAGCGTTCGCTCGCTGCGGGATTTGAATGGTTGGAATTACACTTCGCCCATGGCTATTTAGCGCATGAGTTTTATTCCCCGCTCGCCAACCGGAGAAGCGATCGATATGGAGGGAGTTTTGATAATCGCATTCGCTTCATCATGGAAACGCTAACGGCCGTTCGAGAGGTTTGGCCTGAGCGATTGCCGTTGACCGCGCGGCTATCGGTGACCGATTGGGTCGAGGAAGGAGTTGACGTGGACGAATCGATTGAGCTGACCAAACGGATGCAGGCCGCGGGGCTCGATTTATTGGACGTCAGTCACGGGCTGGTGACGCCCGATGTGTCTCAAATTCCCTGGGGGCCCGGTTTCATGATTCCGACGGCTGCCCGCATGCGGCACGAGACCGGCCTGCCGATGACGACTAGTTGGATGATCACCGAAGCCCAGCAAGCCGAGGAGGCACTGCGCAGCGAGGCACTCGACTTGGTACTCCTGGGGCGGGAAAGCTTGCGGGACCCTTGCTGGCCCTATCGAGCGGCGAAGGAGTTGGGGGTGGAAAACCCCATTGGAATTCTGCCCGTGCAGTACGCTCGGGCATAAACTTTTCGCAGAGCGGGTTCGGTCGCTTAGAAGCTAGCCGGTTCGCCGCCGTTGCGTGTCACGATCGCTTCGCGTTCACTGGCGCTCAGGCTGTCTGTCACAAACCTGACCGCTCCATCGGCCATGACAACGTGCGCGCCACCCGCGTGCCCGCCACTTTGACGGCCCGTGCCGGTGCTGAGAAAAGTGGGTAGCGTGATGTCGTTGGGGCTCATCCAGGGCACGGCGTTGTTGGAGTCGGTCTCGACCACCATCGCCGTTGAAGATAAGCCATCGGTGATATCCATGAACGTGGTGGGTTCTGGGCCCGCGAACAGCCCCGCAGGATCGACGACCGCCACGTAGGTGGTAAGGTTAGGGTCGATCGCCGTCGACGGACAAAGGTAGGCGGGAACGGTGGCTTGCGCGGCCAGTTGGTTTGCCGGATCATCCCATGGCTTGGAAAGATCAATCGAATCGTACAGAGCTTTTTGCTCCAAGTACGGTAGGATCAGCGTGCGCCAACTGTGGAGGCGTTGGCCATTTTGATCGACGGTGTAGGCCGGTGGCAACGAGCGGTACGCCGAGTGGTAATTATGTAGGGCGAGTCCAATTTGTTTGGTGTTATTGCTGCAC
>CAYZHQ010000202.1:0-8234 GCA_964477385.1 uncultured Pirellulaceae bacterium | reverse complement strand
TCGGCGATTCGTAAACAGTACAGCTTGCCGTCCTGCGAGGGGACCAGCACGTTGTCTTCGTAAAATGCCAGGCCAGCGCTGATTTCGCCCTCCGTCTCGAACCTCCAGCGCTCCTTGCCGGTGGCTACATCAAAGCAATAAACCATGCCGTTGTAGTCACCCAGCAACAAAGCATCGCCTTTGACGGCCGGAGAAGCCAAGAAACCACCGTCGACTTTGGCGGCCCAGATTTTTTTTCCCGTCTGGAGGTCCAGCGCATGCAGCGTCCCTTCAGCGTCCGCAACGTATACCCTGCCAGCGGCGACAATCGGTGACGATTCAATCGCTTCACCCGCCTCGTACCGCCACGTTTCGACCAGGCGGGCAGGCAAAGTCTGAGGCACCGCTCCGGTACCCTGGGCATCGCCACGTTCGGTGGGCCACTGCAGACGCTGCGCGTCGGCGGCACCGGAACCGAATAACAGCCAACTGGCGAGAAATAAACTACCGACTTGGAATCGACAAAGGGGGCGTCTCGTATTCATGGCATCTATTATAGGGCTTCGCTGGCCCAGCGTCCCGGCGATCTGCGGGATTCTGCTCCCCGAGACCGCTCGGGGGTGGGGCTGGGTGTGTGGGAGGCTATTTTATGCGTAGAAATAGAAGCCGCCATGCTCAGCGTCAAAACCTAATCCCCAGGTGTGATCGCCCGCATGGCCAATCCTGTCGCGAACTTCTCCGCCAACACCCCCTTGGTGGGCGGAGCGATATCGACTAGCTATTGAGGCTGAAGAAACTTTTTTCGAATCACTTTTTCGGCGGCCGTTTTTTTGCCTGCCAAGCTGCTTTCCCTGAATCCAAGGCACCGAAACCAGGAATGATCTGCGTCAGCATCGGGCGGACTCGCCACAAACAAACCATTGCCGAACACCAACACTTGGCCGAACAGGGCGTCGGCCTAGTAGAGTTGCGGCTGGACTACATCGGCCGCGCGGTCGATTTGCGCCGTCTTCTGGCCAACCGCCCCTGTCCGGTGGTGGTGACCGCTCGTCGCCGCGAGGATGGCGGTCGCTGGGCACGCAGCGAGGAGGAGCGTCTGATGTTGCTGCGCGGCGCCATCGCATCGGGAGTCGATTACGTCGATATCGAAGCCGACGTGGCGGCTCAAATCCCTCGCTATGGCAACACCAAACGGATCATCAGCTTTCACGATTTCGAGCAGACGCCCGACAACTTGGCCGAACTGCATGCCGCGATGGCGGCTGAGGATGCCGATATTGTCAAAATCGCGACGATGGCGAACTGCTTCGGCGATAACCTGCGGATGTTCGAACTGCTGAAACAGGCCAAGGTGCCGACGATCGGTCTGTGCATGGGGGAACTGGGGATGGTCAGCCGGATCCTTGCCGGTCGGTTCGGAGCCCCCTTTACCTACGCCACCTTCAGCTCCGACCGGACGCTGGCACCAGGGCAACTCAATTGGCGGCAGATGCAGGAGCTGTATCGCTACGATGCGATCACTGCCAAGACGCGGCTGTTCGGCGTGGTCGCTGATCCGGTCGCACACAGCCACAGCCCGCTGATTCATAACAAGGCCTTCATCGCCGACGGCCTTGATTGCTGTTACCTGCCGCTGCGCATTCCGTCGGACGAGCTGGAGCCGTTTTTTAACGAGTGTCCGGGGCTGGGGATCAATGGGTTAAGTGTCACGATCCCTCACAAAGAGCACGCGCTCGATCTGTGCAATCAAGCCGAATCGGCGGCAACGGGCATCGGAGCGGTCAACACGATCCTCTTCGAAGAAGGTACCGTGCTGGGCTATAACACCGATTACCGCGCTGCCATGGACTGCATTAGTGCCGTCATTCCGCCTCAGGAGGACAAGGAAAAAGACAAGGCCTACGAAGACCTGTCGGTGCTGATTCTAGGTGCCGGTGGCGTCTCGCGCGCGATCGCGTGGGGTCTGAAGAATCGCGGCGCGAAAATCACCCTCGCCAGCCGCACGTTGGCTCGCACCCAACACCTGGCCAATGAATTGGATGCCGAAGCGATTGAGTGGGATGATCGGCATTCGGTCGCCGCGGCCCTGCTGATCAACGGGACGCCGATCGGAATGCATCCCAAAGTCGACGATTCGCCCTACGATTTTGACTTTAACAAACAAGACGAGTCGCTGGTTGTGTTCGACACCGTCTACAATCCCGAACAAACGCTGCTGATCAAACACGCGCGACGCGCCCGCTGCCGCACGATCACCGGAGTCGATATGTTTGTTCGCCAAGCCTGCTACCAGTACAAACTGTTTACAGGCCAGGAACCCAAACCCGAAGTCATGCGAAACGCCATCAAAGAAGCCACCAGTCCGGTTCGAATCAATCGATGAAGCACGCCCCCACCGATCGCCCTGTGCTGTTTCGCCAAGCCACCTTTGAGGACGCCGAAAAGGTGGTGGCTTTGATGGAACCCGATGTGCGAGCGAGGAAGTTACTGCGGCGGACGGCGGAGGAAATTGCCGAACTGACCAAGCACGGCTTCGTCGCCGTCGCGGACTCGCAGGTCGTCGGCTTTTGTGCCGCGGAAATCTACAGCCGCAAAATGGCCGAGATCCAGGGCTTGGTGGTCCATTCGGAATTCCGCACGCAAGGCATCGGCCGCACGCTGGTCAAGATGAGCGTCGCGCGGGCGCGCGAACTTGGCGTGTTGGAAGTCATGGCGATCACCTCTTCAGAAGATTTCCTTAAGGGCTGTGGCTTTGACTACGCGCTGCCCGACCAAAAGAAGGCGATGTTCTGCCAGCTCCGTCCGCGTCACGAACCCGAAGAACGCGAACCCGAAGACCAAGACGCTCCGCCAGCTTGACCGGAGCGTTTGACCAACGATGGAGCGGTCGTCATCCGCTACGCCGCCTGCCGTTTGTTGATCACACTCCCCCGATGGTGGCCCCGATGGGTCGGCTCCATGTGCTCGAACAAGGCTCCCAACAACCGGGGATGCAGGCAGACAAAGCACCAGAACAGGCCGCAAGCCAAGCCGCCGATCGCGTCGCTGAAGAAGTGCGAATTGGACTGCATGCGTTGCAGCATCGTCAGTACCGCGAAGGTCGTGAAGAAGTAGCGTCCGCGAGGAAACAACATCGCCAGGGAAACGGTCAGCGCCACCGCCGTGGCGGTGTCACCGCTGGGGAAAGCGCGCGTGCCGGCGTCAAAGGCGGCCACTTGATCAAGCTGCCAGTCGAATCGCCACAACCAAGCCGCGTCGCGCGTCGCAATGTCCAAATTCAAGTTGCTTGGACGAGGCCGCAGCACAAACATCTTAATAATCGTGGCCACCGCACTGGCACCCAAGGCCATCGTCGCCAAACGTGGCAAACACCAGCGGTGCTGTGGGGCGAGATTGAAAATGGCCATCACGATAAACAGCACGCCGATGCCGTGCGAATAGGCTTCGGTCAATTGAATCGCTTTATCGACGTCGTTGGAAAACGGATCGCCCGCGAACCACCGCGCGATCGGAATGTCGATCAACGTCACCACGGGAACGAGCAGCAAGGCAATGCAAGAACTCCACAACAACCACCGAATCCGCCGCAACGATTCGTCGTTTAAGGGTTCGTTGTAAATCCGCAGTCGCGGCTTCGTCGCTTCGTCTTTAACCGTCGCGTCCATGCTTCGATTCCTAACTTTATGTTCACGCGTCTTGCGATGCCCGGAACAGGGTGACTTTCCGCGGTCCCTTGTCCAAAACGACTCGCCGTATAGCAAAACCGGGTGGCGAACCGGAATATCGATGGTCGCCATCGGCGCATAAAAAAACGGTGGGATGGCACCAAACAATTTACCCTCCCACCGTTCGGTTCTATCTGATCCGCGAGAATCATCGTCGATCGAGCATTCAAATCCCCACTAGAACATTCGACCTACCGAACCACTCAGAAACGACGGAGTCATGACTACACAACCCCACCGACAACATCTGAAATCGGACATCGGAGCCGAAAAACGGAGTCGAAAAGCTAATAACGATGCATCTCATTTTGACGCACAGGTACAGCATGAACACCTGTGACGATTGTGACAGTTAGAGTAGCTGTGCCTGACTTATCTTGACCCGCAACGCGGATCGCTGTTATCGAACCTCCTGTAGGGCGCACTGTAGGGCGCAACGCCTGCACTCCAACTCGCCTGGAATTGATAGCAACCGACCGATGCTCGCACGGCTTCTCCCACCGAACGTTCGCAACGGCCTAGGGGTTTCCCTCGGCCTACTGGCGCTGCTGTCGGGCTGTCGCAGCCAGCCGCACCAAGATCTGTACGCTGACAAAATGGCCAGCGAAATCCGGGTTTTAGAAGATCAACTGTACGAAGCCGATTACGAAAACAAGGTGCTCCGCAATAGGCTGGAGCGCACGATCGAGAACTGCGAACCGCAACCCGCCGGCCCCAAAGCGGCTTTGCCAAAACCGCCCAGCCCGCGGCCCGATCCGCAAACCGACTCGCCTGATCGCTCCCCGCTGCCGCCGCCCCGCAATCCGCCCCGCGAGTCGTCTCCCGAGGCAACGCTGCTGCCGCCACCCGGCGCGGTGCCCAATGGCCTCGATCGGCTCCCAGCGGAAGATTTGCCTGTCCCGGGTGACGACGCCTTGGTCCCGCCCGATCTCGATTCGCTGGAGTTACCCGATATCGACATTGGCGAAATCACTCCGCCGCCCAGCAAGGACGCTCCTCCCGAGCCACCCCTTGGACAGATCCCGATGCCTTCCACCGAGGCTCCCCAGTGGGCGCAACCGGTGGCGTTGAGCATCAACCCCACTTTTTCCGGCGGACATAACTTTGATAGCGATCCAGCGGTCGATGGGGTCTATTTGGTGATTCAGTTCCTCGACCAAGAAGGTAACGTCGTCGATGTCAGCGGCATGGACATCGATGCCGACATGTCGGTCGTCTTGTTAGACCCCAATCGATCGGACGACGATCCACGGCTGGGGCGATGGGATTTCCAAGCCGAAGAAATTGCCAAAATGCGTCGCGATTCGGTGGAGAATTCCATTCATGTTGCCGTTCGTTGGGGCGACAAGCAACCTGCCGGCGACAACGTGGCGGCCGTCGTGCGGCTCTCCAATGGCGACATTGAACTGGAAGGCAAATCGGAATTGCCGCTGGTCGGCAAAGGCCAGATTGCAGGCTGGGTGCCTCGCGCCGGCCAGCCCACAACCGAGCGCAAGTAACCTGAAGCGCCACCCCGTGGACCGTGCCCTTCGCACCAGTCCCCTTCGCCACCAGCCAGCATCGCATCGCGGCTATCTGGCGCCGCCCGCTGAGGGGGGCTTACGCGCGGGTTAGCTTGGTCACGCGGCCGGTCGAGACCCATTCGGCGACAAAAATGTTTCCGTCGGCATCAAAGCAAGCATCGTGCGGATGGACAAACTTGCCAGCTTGCCAACGCGTTGCATCGCCGCGAATGCCAAAGCCGCCCGATTTTTGCTTGTCGCCCAACACCCGCTCGCGGTCATCGCCCAGCGTCGCCACCGTCTGGTAGTTTTTGTCCAGCAACGACACCCGAGCCACCAATTCGGGAATCAACAGCAGGTCGCCATGCGTGTCGGCGTTGGCTGGCAAGCCAAAGCCGGGGACCGTTTGCTTGTAGTTCCCCTCCAGGTCAAACGTTTGCAGTTGGTTGTGAGCCCGATCGCAAACGACCAACTCGGGCGACTTGCCTTCGCGATCATCGACCCACAAGCCGTGCGGCGTATTGAATTTGCCTTCGCCGGCGCCTTCTCCCCCAAAGCACGACAACCACTTGCCATCGGCATCGTAGCGGTGAATGTAAAAACTGCCGTAACCGTCGGCTAAATAGAACCCGCCGTCGGGCAGAAAAGCAAAGTTGGTCGGCAGAAATCGATCGCGTCCCCAGACTTTCTTGGGATCCGCCGCTTCGGCCTCGGCATAATTGCCACTTCCGACCGGGGCATATTGCTGCCAAACGATTTCTCCAGTCGTGGTCATCTTGGCGATCGTCTTGGCTTGCTGATACGCCGCCACGTAGACAAACGTTTCGCTCCCTTCCTGCCGAATCTCGATGCCGTGACCGCCACCCTGAAAGGCTTCGCCAAACGCCCGCACGAATCGTCCATCGGGATCAAAGACGAAAATCGAAGGATGATCGGGACGCGTTGCCTGGCCTTCGTGAATCACATACACCAACCCCGCGGGGTCGACCGCCACGTTATGCGTCGTTTGCCAAGCATACTTGGCTGGCAATTGAGCCCACTGATGGTTGAACTGAAAAACATGGTCGCCCTGGCCGACCACTTCTTGAGCAGCCGTTCGTTTACCGGTCAAAATCGCCGGTGCAGCCACCGCGGCAGCAGCAGAGGTTTGTAGAAATCGTCGTCGTGAAACGGTCATTGCGGGCACCTGGGAAAGCGGGGAAGGATGGGAAGAGGAGTCGCCGCACGCAACGTCGAGTCGCCTAGACACGGGCGCGAGCCAGCGGCGCCCGAAATCGTACCAGCGCCGGTCATGCGCTGACAACGCGCTGGCGGACCGCGGGAAAATCCTTCAAAACCGATGCGTCGGGTTGCGAAAAAAGAGCGCGAACTGGCCTACGACTCTTCACTCGACGGCGGCTGGTCTGTGCTCGATCGCTTGTCCGGCGGGACATCAAAATGCTGCTCCAGCGACTGCTTGTGAAACTGCGTCAGCTTGCGGGCGAAGTAACGATTGGTGCGATAAAAATCCAATAACCCCAGCACCATGACGACAATCAACACTCCGCACACCGCCAACCACATGGCGATCCATACCGGACCGGGACCGGCCATCGCGGCGATCACAATCAACACCGCGCTGAGCATCAACAGGCCATGCACGACGCGCCGCCCACGACGGCGAGCCGCCAAGTATTCGTCGTCGAACGTCTGATCGCCTTGGCCGGCTTGCGGTTCACCACGGTCACGTTGTTCCAGCCACAACGCAAACGCGAACAGCGTGAAAGCCAATACCAGACAGGCGGCGGTCATGTTCAGATCTCCGCCTTAAAGCTACTTCGATTGAAGCCATTGATGAACGACGTATACGACCGCCGCGAGCGATTCACCGCTGCAATTTGCCGGCACGTCTTGCTGCGTATGCCAATACGACATGCCTCGCGTCGTGGGCCGCGGATAGTCGAAGTCGATAATATCGATGGTGGGAATGCGGGCGATCGTGTTCAGCGGGATATGGTCGTCCCGGACTTCGTGTTTGACTCGCGAATGAAACGATTTCACCCCCAGATCCTCCGCTAAACCCCAGACCTCTCGAACCACCGGACGCGCGTATCGCCAACTGTTTTTCTCGATGTAAAAATGCTGCTCCGCATCGCCCACCATGTCCAATAAAATCCCCGCTTGGTAGCGGGGAGTGGTCGGCTGAGCCAGGTATTCCCTGGCGAAATGCGTCGACCCTAAAAAGTAAGGATCGCGATCGCTGTCATACACCAGCTCTTCGCCGTCAAACAAAATCAAGTCGACGCCCACGTCGCTGGGCAGGTCGCGCAAGTGATGCGACAGTTCCATCAAAGCGGCGACGCCACTGCCGCCATCATTGGCCCCTAAGAAGACGCCACGAGGATTCACCGGATCGCGATCGGGAAAGGGACGAGTGTCGTAGTGCGCGGCGATCAAATACCGCTTGGGCCGATCGACGCCGAATCGAGCAATCAAATTCGCCAGCGTCGTCCTCGCTCCCGTCAGCGGATGCCGAACGTCGAATGCTTGCAATTGCACCACCCCGTTTTGCTTCTCGAAGAAATCGATCAACAACTGTTGCTGTTGCTGCATTCCTTGCGTGCCGCTGATTCGAGGCCCGATGGCACAGATTTTTTCCAGATACCCAAACGCTCGCTCGCTGTCGTAGGTTGCCGGAACAGCAGACGCCGCTGTGCCAAGCTGCACGCGACGGGTTCCCCCCTGCATCGTTAGTATTCCGCCCACGACGGCGACCAACAAGAAAGCTCCCACGGCGATCCACACGCCGGGTCGCTTGATTCCACGTCGTGTTGCGACGCCACCGACGGCGGCTGCCGGATCGGATTCGCTCGCTGACGACGAAACGCCAGCCTCAACGGAGTGCCGGCGCGAGCGTTTGCTGGTGGTGGAAGCCGACATCGACGGCATTTCTCGCGAGCTAAAGAGGAGACCGTAACAGGAATCCATGTATGTTAGCCGATTGGTTACGCGCCCGCAGCGCTCTAAAATCATTGAAACGGCCCTTCTG
>CAYZHQ010000201.1:0-8313 GCA_964477385.1 uncultured Pirellulaceae bacterium | reverse complement strand
CCCGCTGGACGTGGCAACGTTACCGACGCCCATTGCCGTCGCGCTCACCGACAGCGTCTCAGGCCATTCCGGCTCCGCCGTGAAACCGACCCCGGAAGGTGCGATCGGGCACCGATAGCAATCCTCGATTGATCTGGACCCAGCTCCACAGGCCTCCTAGGATCGAGATCGAAAATCTGCCGCCGGCAAGCCGACAACCGGACCATTGCTGGGGGAACCTACCCGTTTGCTTTCATGGATCGATTTCGCAATGTCTCAGCGGTTTGCCCCTCCGCGCGTCCCCAAGATCAGCGTGGTGATGCCGGTCTACAACGGTGAAAGGCATCTCGCATCAGCAATGGCAAGCATTCTCGCTCAAACCTTTGCCGATTTCGAGCTGATCGCGGTAAACGACGGTAGTCGCGATACAACGGCGAAAATCTTGCGACGCTTTGCTCAGCGCGACCCCAGGGTGCGTGTGATCCAACAGGAGAACTGCGGTTTGGTCGGCGCCCTGAACCGTGGGCTGGAGGAGGTCCGCGGGCCGCTGATCGCACGGATGGACGCCGACGACATCGCCATGCCCGACCGTTTCGAAAAACAACTCGCCTTCCTGGAAACACATCCCAGCGTCCTGGCTGTCGGCAGCGCGATCCTCAACATCGATGCCGACGGGGATCCGCTAAACGTCCAAGTGCTCGAATCCGATCCGCTGGCGATCGATCATTGCCTGATGCAACGACGCACCGGGATGGCGCATCCGGCGGTGATGATGCGCCGCGATCCGGTGCGCGAACTGGGCGGATACCGTGCGGAGTTCGAATGGATTGAAGACCACGATCTGTGGCTGCGTTTGTCCGAACGTGGACCGCTGGCAAATCTGCCCGAGGTGTTGCTGTGCTACCGACAACATCTCGACAGTTGCAGTTGGAATAATTCGGCGTTACGGGCACGCAGGATCAACGGCGTGTTGACCGATGCTTACCGCCGTCGAAAGCGGCCGATGCCGGCCGACTTACTGCTGCGTGAAGAGCAGGTTCGTTCGGCTGGTGGTCCCCACAAGTACATTCGGGCGGCGATTCGGGCGGGGCAATGGCAAACCGCGAAAAAGCATTTGCGCGAGCAGTGGCGTCAGCATCCCCGGTCGTTCATTACCTTCCGCAGCACCCTCGAAGCAGGCCTCCGCGCCGTCGGTGCGCTCTTTCGTTCCAACGTGCCAGCCCCACGCGTGCCCGCCTTTACCACGGAACAATTGTGCTCGCCTCCCCAGTCCGATTCCGCTCCCCAACGCAGCGTCGCATGAGCCTGGCTTGCTCGGTTTCGCATCAAGTCCTCGCTTCTTGCCGCTTTGTTTGAACAGGAAAACCTATGAACAAGCCCCCCTCGGTTCCGCAGTCTTCCGTCCCCGCAACCCATCTGCTGGGCAAACTAAAAACGTTTGTCGGCCGCAAGATCGCTAAGCGTCGACAACGGCATTTGCCACCGAGCCAAGTGTTTGCCGACATCTATCGGTTGAACGTCTGGAAAAGCAGTGAATCGATATCGGGGATCGGATCCGAATGGGCGCAAACGCGAAGACTGGTCGAATCGCTGCCCGAGTGGTTTGCCCGGTTGGGCGTTCAGTCGGTCGTCGACCTTCCCTGTGGCGATTTCCATTGGATGAGCCAAGTCGACCTGTCGGGCGTCGAGTACATCGGCTGTGACATTGTTGAAGAACTGATCGAATCGAATCGGAAGTACGCACGGCCAGGGGTTCGCTTTCAAAAGCTGGACCTGCTGAGCGAACCCCTGCCGGACGCGGACCTGATTCTCTGCCGCGATTGTTTGGTGCACTTTTCCTTCCAACATGTCCGCCAAGCCCTCGCCAATATCGCGGCCAGCAACGCCCGCTACCTACTGGCCACCACGTTTACCGAACGGACCACCAACACGGATATTCCCACGGGCCGCTGGCGACCACTTAATCTGTCTGCCGAACCGTTCTCGCTGCCCGCTCCCGAAGCAACGTTGGTCGAAGAATGCTCTCAAGACGACGGCCAATATGCCGACAAAGTTCTCGGCTTGTGGTCGATCGCCAGCCTGCGACACCAACTCGAAAAGGCAGCCTAACGCTTCAACAGCCCCCCGTTTCCCGCGGGTCGTTCCAAAACGAGCCCAAATAACCGTTACAGTCGGTTGCCGGTTGTGCCGATAAGCAACAAGTCTGCGAATTACAACGCGCCCCGGTGCGTTTCCTCCATCCGCCCCAACAGACACATGACACGCTCAACGCCAGCAGATTTTTCGCCCTTTTCGTCGGCTCCTGACACTCGGTGGTTTCAGTCGCTTGGTTCGATCGAATCGTGTCGAGAGCAACTGGAAAATACGCTTCGGCACGATGCCGGCCTGGGAGTTGTGATCGGCCCGCCAGGGACCGGCAAGTCCTTGCTCTGTCAATTGCTAAGCGAGACGCTGCGAGACACCTTTGATGTCGTGCTGCTGGCCGAAACGGCACCGCGGGACCATGCCAGTCTGCTGCAAAATATCCTGTTCCATCTGAACATGCCCTACAAAAATCTGTCCGAAGGCGAACTCCGACTGTCGTTGATCGACCGCCTCACACAAACCGCACAGTCCCGCGAGCAAGGCCTGGTACTGATCGTTGACGAAGCCCAAACGCTGCCTGATGCGATTCTGGAAGAAGTCCGCATGATTACCAATATCGTGCGGGGCGGTCGCTCCTGCGTGCGGACCGTACTGGCGGGCAACCATGAATTAGAAGACCGTCTGGCACAGCCGAGCATGGAATCGCTGGCCCAACGTGTTGCCGTGCGGTGTTACTTGCATCCGTTTAACCAAGACGAAACCGCTCAGTACATTCGCCAAGCGATGGCCAAGTCGAATCCGCCCAAAACGGTCGAAGAGGAAGCCACCGCGGCGATTCACTTCGCAACCGGCGGGGTGCCACGTCTGATCCATCAAGTGATGCGACAAGTCCTCCATTGTGTCGAAGGCGACATGATCGGCGGCGAACATGTCAATCAAGCATGGAAGCGATCCCAGCAACTCGCCGGACCAGTGCTTGAACCGGAGGTTCGTGACCCGACAGCCTGGATGTCTCAGACCAGCAGCATTCAGGCTCACACGCCAACACACAAAACGCTTGCCTCCCTCGAACCCACCGTGGCCGAGAAAGCTGACGAGCCGAAACTTGATGAGCAAAAACCTGACATCATCGAATTCGGTGAACTGACTAAACCGGCTCCCGAACAGCCGCGGCAAAAGGATTCCGAAGTCCAAGAAACGGCCGACGAATTGATCGAGTCCCGGCCCGCTGCCGCCCAGGAGAACGAATGGGCAGAGCCAGCCGTGAGAGCCGATTTGGATCGAGTGACCGAATCGCTGCTGCGGATTGCCGACGAGGAATACGATGAGTCGGCAGTATTCGCCGAAGCCGATGCCGTGGCGAACGATGCTTCGCTAGGCTGCGCAGGCACCGATTGCCAGCAGACCGCCGACTACCAGCAGACCGCCGACTACCAGCAGACCGCCGACTACCAGCAGACCACCGACTACCAGCAGACCACCGATTGCCAAGAGACCACCGATTGTCAGCAGACGATCGATTGCCAAGAGCCCGCTTCGGACTCGACCTTGGCGTGTGACATTTCCATCATTGATGCGTCGATCGCGTGGGATTCGGAACTACAAAGCGAACCGGCAATCATCGAAAATTCGCTGCCCGTCGATCCGGTTGGCGATTTTCCAGTGCAAGCCGAAATCGTCGAGCCTGGGGCGTTGTTTGGTGACGACTTCGAAGACGAAGAAACGGTCCCCACGCCTCAAGCCCTGAGTTCGGTAAAACCAGCGTTGATCGATTCCTTCGATGACGACTGCCAACCCGAACAGGAACTGCATCGCGAGGTTGCCGATTTGTCGGCCGAAGCGAGTCGCATTCAGTTGCATAGCGCCGATGACATGGCGGAATCGTCCGCGACGATTCCGCCGACCTCGGCGATTGGCACCGATGGTTTCGGTCCCACCCCGGGCAAGCATCCGACACAAGACGACATTTTCCTCAGCGACGACAGCGACATGCTGATCATCGAAGAGTCGATCGAGCTGGAAGCGGCACCGATTCGTCCGGTCGTGTTCGATGACGATCCCAGCGATAGCGTCGATTACCAGCGACTCCTGAACCGGATGCGTCGAGGTTAAGAATCATGCAAGCGCTTGCCGAGCACCTCATCGAGCTTGCTGACGTGCAAGCGCGGACGCCGGTTGTCATTGCACAACCCGGTTTACGATTGCGACCGCCATTTTATGCGGCGCTTGCCGATGCACTGCTGCGAACTGCGGAACGCGACGTATCCCTGGAATTCGTAACCGCGATGGATGGTTGGGGAAGTGGTGTGCAGCGGTTGGCGCTGCGGCGTTTGATCAACCAAGTGAACTCGATCACACCGCCGGCCGTGCAAGCCAATTTGACGGCGGTCATCTCTCGGCCAGCGGGTACGCAACGTCCCATTGTGATTGGCGTCGCCTGTGTGGAACTGGCCCTTCCGGCGTGGGCTGAATCGGTAAAAGTCTGCACGCGACCGACCCAAGCAACCGATTTCCAGTTGCTGATCGCCTGAACTCGCCAAGGTGGCGAGTTCGTCGTCGAGCCTCCACAGAGGCCTCAGATCTGCATGGCCGCCTTGACGCGTCCAAAACTTTCGATCGCCATCGAGAGATCTTCTTCGGTATGCGCCGCCGAGATCTGCGTGCGGATACGGGCTTTGCCTTTGGGCACCACCGGATAGGAAAAGCCGATCACATACACCCCCTCGGCCAGCATGGCGTCGGCAAACCGCGCCGCCAAAGCCGCTTCGCCCAGCATGATCGGCACGATGGGGTGCTCGCCGGGCAGCAAATCAAAACCGAGCTTGGTCATTCCTTCGCGGAAGAACCGCGTGTTCGCTTCCAGGCGATCACGGAGCGAAGTCGATTGGCGGATCAGATCGATCGCCTTGATCGATGCCGTTACGATTGGGGGAGCGACCGAATTGGAAAACAGATAAGGCCGCGAGCGTTGTCGCAACAGATCGACGATTTCTTGCCGAGCGCTGGTGTAGCCTCCGCTCGCACCTCCGAGCGCTTTACCCAAGGTTCCGGTCAAGATATCGACACGCCCCATCACGTCATGATGCTCGTGGGTCCCTCGCCCGTGGGCGCCCAGAAAGCCGACCGAGTGCGAATCGTCGACCATCACCATCGCGTTGTACTTCTCGGCTAAGTCGCAGATTCCCGGTAGATTGGCGATATAGCCGTCCATCGAGAAGACACCATCGGTGGCGATCAGTCGATAGCGAGCCGAGGAAGCGGCTTGCAACTTGGCTTCCAAATCGGCCAAATCATTGTTGCGATAACGGAACCGCTGGGCTTTGCACAAGCGAATGCCATCGATGATCGACGCGTGATTCAGCTCATCCGATATCACGGCGTCTTCAGCCGTCAGCAAGGTCTCAAACAGGCCGCCATTGGCATCGAAACACGACGTGTAGAGGATGGTGTCTTCGGTACCGAGAAACTCGCTGAGCCGGTTCTCCAGCTGCCTGTGGATCGTCTGAGTCCCGCAAATGAATCGCACCGACGCCAAGCCGTAGCCCCATTGTCGCAATCCCTCGTGAGCCGCTTCAATGATCTCGGGATGTTGTGCCAACCCCAGATAATTGTTGGCGCACATGTTGAGCACTTCGTGGCCATGGTCGACCGAGATATGAGCCGCTTGGGGCGATTCGATCACGCGTTCGGACTTGTAAGTCCCGGCATCGCGAATCTCACTGGTTTGCTCGATCAACTGCTGCTGAAAGGCTCCGTACATGCATTCCACCTGAGGTGTCTGTTAGGATTCGGTCCAATTTAAAATCACTTTGCCGGATTGTCCGGACAGCATGACCTCAAACCCTTGTTCAAAGTCATCGACCGGGAACCGGTGAGTGATCACCGGAGAAATATCCAGCCCGCCCTGCAACATGACGGTCATCTTGTACCACGTTTCGTACATTTCACGGCCATAGATACCTTTGATGGTCAGCATGTTAAAGACGACGGTGTTCCAATCGATCGACATCTCTTCGGAGGGGATCCCCAACATGGCGATCTTGCCGCCATGACACATATTTTCCAGCATCTCACGAAACGCCGACGGGTTGCCCGACATCTCTAAACCGACATCAAAGCCTTCTCGCATGCCCAGCGTTTTCTGCACGTCCGCGATCCGCTCTTCACGCACATCGACAACGTGAGTCGCTCCCAACCGTTTGGCCAACTTCAGTCGCCAGGGATTCACATCCGTCACGACCACGGCCCGCGCTCCGGCGTACTGCGCCACCGCGGCGGCCATACAGCCGATCGGCCCCGCACCGGTAATGAGCACATCTTCGCCCAGCAAAGGAAACGACAGGGCGGTATGGACGGCATTCCCAAAAGGATCAAAGATTGCCGCGACGTCATGATCGACCGTCGCATCATGATGCCAAACGTTGGTCATCGGCAGCGCGATGAACTCCGCGAAGGCACCGGGCCGATTCACGCCGATGCCCGCCGTGTCGGCACACAGATGGCGGCGACCGGCGAGGCAATTGCGACAGCGACCGCACACGACATGCCCTTCGCCACTGACCAGTTCGCCAGGATGAAAGTCGGTGACGTTCGAACCGACTTCGACAATCGTGCCGACAAACTCATGCCCGACCACCATCGGCACGGGCACGGTTTTCGAAGCCCAGGCGTCCCATTTGTAAATATGCACATCGGTGCCACAAATGCCGGTCCGTTCCACTTGAATCAAAACATCGTTGATCCCAATGGTCGGCTTCGGAACATCCTCCAGCCACAGCCCTGGGCGCGAGTGTCGTTTTACCAAAGCCTTCATGGCTGTTTATTCTTCTTTCTTGGCATCTTGCTCGAGCACGATTACGGCCGGCAATGGCTGTCCTTTGGGCACGAACTTCATTGAAATGGAATTCACGCAGTGTCGCGTATTTTTGGCGGTGAAGCCTTCCCCGAGGAACACGTGCCCGAGATGTCCGTCACAATTTTTGCACAGGATTTCGGTCCGCCGTCCATCCGCATCGACTTCGCGCCGGACCGCGCCTTTGATCTCATCGTCAAAGCTGGGCCAACCGCAATGGCTTTCGAATTTACTGTCGCTGCGATAAAGCGGAGCGTTGCACTGACGGCAGACGAAGGTGCCTGGATCTTTCAGATCGGTATACTCCCCGACACCTGCTCGCTCGGTTCCTTTCCGCAAGATGACGTAAGCTTCTTCCGGCGTGAGCGGATTGTAGGCGAGAGGTTTCTTGGGATCGCTCATCGGTTTTCCTGCCGTCGTTTGTTTCGAATCTAGCACCATGATTTCGACTTTACGAAAGTCGCACGGATGGCTTTCGGACTGCAAAGAGATCGTCCCGCCGGAGAGCATCAAGCTGCCGTTGGCGGTGGCCAACTCGGTGGCGTGCGCGTCACGCGGGTCGAGTTGGGGCTGGTTGTAATCGAGTACCGTTTTCCCGTCCAAGATGTGACGAATAACCTGATTGCCACGAACCTCAATCTCCGCCGTCACCCATTGCTCGCCATGATAGGTTTGCGAGGTCGAACTGATGCAGTGTGCCTTGATCAATTCTCCGTCCATGACCACGTTGGTCCCCGGAGTGCAGAGGTTGCTGGTCGTGCGATTCTTTTGGCCATCTCCGCCAAGCAATTGGACTTCGATCGAAGCGGGGAAGTCTTGATCCTTGGCCATTGTTTGCGGTGACTCTCCGTGAATCATCACGCCACTGTTGCGGGTCGCCCAACCTGGACCGCCGGGGCATTGCTGGCCAACAAACCGGTACTCCACTCGCAGGCGATAGTGAGAATAAGGTGTCTGGTAAAACAGGTGCCCGAAGGTTTCGTTAAATTGGTCGTAGCCGTCGTAGCGGACTTTTAACAGTCCCTCTTCAACGCGAAACGTATCGGCAAAATTCTCCCCTAATTCGTGGTAGCGAATCTTTGGCGTCCAGCCGGTCAAGTCCTTCCCGTTGAACAGCGGGACCCACTTACCGGGGTTGGCGTCGGCGGCCGAGTTTTCCTGAGCCGACGGCCTTTGGGAAAGCAGGCCGGCAACCAACAGCACAACGGCAAGCATTGCCAGGAACCGTGAAAGACGTGGAGACATGCTTTTTAACCTCGGAACGGTAGGAGTTAGGGAAGGTTCGCCAAAGCCATCCGGCGAATCGATCGGAGAGCCCATCAGCCAATCATACAGCTAATATCTTAGCAATGAGCGATAAATAAGTGTCGGGTACCTTTTGTGCGAAGCACCCGAAG
>CAYZHQ010000200.1:0-8322 GCA_964477385.1 uncultured Pirellulaceae bacterium | reverse complement strand
TAGCAATTAGCAATTAGCAATTAGCAATTAGCAATTAGCAATTAGCAATTAGCAACTAGCAACTAGCAACTAGCAACTAGCAACTAGCAACTAGCAACTAGCAACTCAATTGGCCAATCAAGTGCACCATGTCCTGGGGCGTTATCGCCCCGATGATTCGCGGCACAGCTGGATCAGCGGCTTAGCCGAGTTGCAGGGCGCGCAGTCGCCCCTTTGCAGCGTGCGACACCTGAGCCCCGAAAGCTTGAAAGCCACGCCACACGTGCTGAACGTTCAACCGGTCGACTGGCAACCGATCGACTGGCAGGAGGAACGCCGCTTCCAGCGATACTTCCAAAAGGACTGTCGATCAAAAGCAATCGTTCTGGACTTCTTGCGCAATCAACTGTTTAAGCCGTTGGATATTCTGCTGCTCCTGGCTTTTTACGTCTTCCCAAAAGCCACGAATCTCGTCTCGCCATTCCGCGTTGGCGATGTACTGATCGTATCGCCACAAGGAATCGATTCGCTTACTCAGCTCGTGAACCAAGTCGTGGTCGTGATCCGCAATGCCACGCGTCTCACCCAAATGCTGCATCGTCGCGGGGGCAGTCGATTCTGCCATGGAAAGCTCCTTAGAAAAAGCTGTTGATCGGGTTTGCACCACTTTGTCATCCAAACGCTGGAATACAAACAGTAGCGCCAGCACTAGCACAGATTCGCCCAAGTTGCTTCCGTAATCACCGCGTGAATCAGTGCCCGCTTGTCGTTGTAGCAATTCGAATGCCGAGCCAAATCGGCAATCGGGAACTGCGGGCCGTTCAGCTCAACCCCCAGCCCACAGAAGCACGATTTTTCGGCCAGGCAATGAATCGAAATTGCCTCCAGCGAGCTCTGCGCACAGATGTAAAACAGCGCCGCCGAAATACACAGAGGCGATACGCAATGTCACAGAGTCACAGAATCGAGTCGCAAAACCGCGCGCTGCGACGCTTGCGTTGCTGAGCTCCGCAACCTCACGTGGCGCAGTGATTGCTGAGCTATGCATCGGCTAAGGCTTCGTTGGCTTCAGCTTTCGACAGTACCCACGACACCTCGATTACCAAGGAACGAAACGATGAAATGGCTCTCTGGTCTGAAGACGTTTGCACTACTGGTTAGTGCCACTTTCGTTTGCCCCGCGCCCGCTATCTCCGCGGGGGAACTGGACCCCGCGCATGTGCCGGCCGACGCCACCTGGCTAGTTCATGTTGACTATGAAGCGCTCAGTGACTCCCAAATCCTGGAGACATTCCGTGAGCGCAACACGGTCGTTACCAGGATGGTTCAGGGCTGGATGCAAGAACGTTTTGGGATCGATCCCCCGCGGGACCTTGCCTCGATCACCATGTACAGCCGCGACTTCAAAGAACACACCGGCACGAGCATCATTCAGGCTGACTATGACGCTTCGAAAATTGAAGCCAGCTTAAGAAAGGCAGAGCAATACGAGGCCACAAACTGGAATGGCCACACGCTTCACACGGTCACGCTTGCCAAACAGGCGCAGACGCATGATCACAAGCACAATGGCCAGCCCGGCAGTTACCAAATGACTGTGGTAATGGTCGATGACAACACGCTGCTGCTCGGTTCTTCGGTGGAGAATGCGAAGCAAACGCTAAAGCTGTTAGCAGGCGACTCAAAGTCGCTGAAAGAGGCTGATTCGCCTCTGCTGATCGATCAAGCAACCGACGGCTGGATGTATGCCGCAGCGATCCATCTGGCGAAATTGGAGGAGCAGGGACCTGCGATGCCAGTGCTTGCACAACACGAAAGGGTCACCTTCGTGCTGGGTAAGAAGGCGGATGGAAAGCTGTACGAACGAGCCAAATTCGTTGCTCAATCCGAAGATGTTGCCGAAAAAATGACCCGTGTGATGGACGGTATCATCGCGTACGAGAGGCTCTGGTCCAAAGGCAGCGCGCCGATGAAGCAACTCCTGCGGAACGTGAAGGTTCAGCAAGAGGGCACCGCCGTCACATTCCATTGGGAAGGCGAAACCGAACAGGTCGTCAACGCTTTGGATGATCTCTTCGACCGGATGTCGACTTGGAAGCCCGTCGCCTTGGAAGATGGCGCGACGATGTCCGCGAAGCAAACGGGTGGACGCTAAAGCCCCGCTGCAGACAGGCGTGGCGTAGCAAAACACCACTCGCCTAGCTGAACGACGATAGTCCCGGTGCTCGCCAGTACCGGGACTATCGCGTAGGTGGCGATTCCCCAACGTGCTGCGAGCGTTTGGAGTGGTTGCTTTGCATCCAGTGCCGCAACCCTTCGCGAACGCCATCGGCCCTTCCGGCCCGCGACAAAAAAATCTTTGGCCCGGTGGCGTTCTGCTTCAAGTCGTCGTGTGCATTGGCGACGACAATCCCGTAAAAATCGTGCTCGAACAGTTTTGCATCATTGCCCGAATTTCCCGCCACAATGACATGCTCGCGGTCGTAACCGAGTTCATGAGCGACGAAAGCAGCCGCCGTTCCCTTGTTGACCCCTTCAGGCAAAACATCCAGGTCACGTTGGGAACTATATACCAAGTGTACATTGACGCCTCCATCGAACAGTTTGGACTGAAGGCGGTCCAGCGAGGCCTGCGAGGCTTGGTCAAAAAAGTAACTGACCTTGAAATCGGACTGCGCGGATTCGGGCTGCAATTCCAATCGGTCTTCGTCAGCCAGGGCCTGGCGTACTTTTTGGGCCGACCAATGAGAAGAGATGCGATCGACCCAATGAGCATTCAAAACGCCATCGGGAAAACTACGAATCTCACTGCCAACTCCTCCAATCACTGCGACGGGAGCCGGCAAGGCGGTAGTCTCCACATCCCGTTGAATCGTTTCAAAAAAACGGCCCGATGCATAAACGAGTGACAAACGGTCCTCCGCTGCCAGCCAAAACGCATGGAACCTTTCCAGCGCCTCGCTGTCTCCAAGCATGGTGTCATCCAAGTCACTAATCAACAGATACTTTTCAGCCATTTTTTCAAGCTCCAAACTTATCAATTTTGCCCGCGTGTCCTAGAGCAATTGGCATCAAGTGCTTTGCTGCAAACTGTCCCAACCCTCCGGTGATCGCTTCACGCTCCCCAAAGCATGTCGTCCGATCGGGTCGGCAAGTGGGAGCGGACAACGCCACGGGCACAGGATGCCAACTGTGACGCTTTAAGACACTGGGCGTGCTGTGATCACCGGTCACGACCAGCACGTCGGGATTCAGTTCAGCGATTGTCGGAATGATTCGATCCAGTTCCTCCAGTGCCTCGACCTTCTTTTCAAAGTCGCCATCTTCGCCCCGACTGTCGGAGCTCTTGTGATGCAGAAAAAAGAAAGTGTGTTGCTGAAAGGCAGCCTTCAACTGCTCTACTTGCTCGGACAAGCCATTCGCTCGTTCAGGAACCCGCATGTCCAATAAGCGTGCCAAGCCGCGGTACATCGGATAGACCGCTAACGCACAGGCATCGAGACGATAAGCCTGGTGCATCGACGGGATGTCAGGCAGCGACCCGAAACCGCGTAACAAGATCATGTTCGCCGACTGCTCTTCTTGCAGGATCTCGCGGGCGCGGTCGATAAATTGATTGGCCGCAGCCACGGTGCGGCGAGCAGCCTCGTCGGCCGCCTCCAATGGGTGAGGTTTCACGCTCGTGCGTCGCGGATCGCTATCGTTGACGCTTGCACCCAAGCCATCAGCGCGAAAGATCACGGTAAAGCGATATTGCTTGACGTGTCGCACGATGGCTTCCACCCCATCGAACTGAATCTGGGACAATTTCTCGACCAGGCGCTCGCCCTCCGTATCGGCGATGCGTCCCGCGCGACGATCGATTACCTTTCCGTGCTGATCGACCGTGCAAAAGTTGCCCCGCGCGGCGACGTCTCCAGACTGTAAATCAAAACCGGTTCCAAGTGCCGACAAAACGCCGCGTCCCACAGCATGCGTCACCGGGTCATACCCGAACAAGGCAAGATGCCCCGGCCCACTACCGCAGGGAATACCCGGCGAAACCGGATGCACGAGCCCCGTCGTTCCGTGACGCGCCAACTCGTCCAGATGAGGCGTCGCGGCGGCTTCTAATTCCGTCTCACCGCCCGCCTCTTTAGGCAGCCCACCCAGCCCGTCCGCAACGACAAACACGATCCTGGAATCGGTCTCGATGGCCAAGTCCGCAAGCAGCCTTTGCAGATTCACGATGACCGCTCCGGCATCTCGGCCGATTGCTGATCGATCACCGTCAAAGCAGGCAGCTCACTGCCTTGCAGGTACTTGAGAAAAGCACCGCCACCGGTCGACACATGATCAATCCGGTCGAGCATACCGAATTGCTCCACCGCTTGGCTACTTTCTCCGCCACCGACAAATGCCTTACCCTCCGCGGCGGCCATCGAACGTACGATCGATAACGTGCCACTCAGGAACGGCTCATCCTCGAACTTGCCGACCGGACCGTTCCATAGGATGGTGGCCGCGTCTTTGATCTGTTCGGTGAAGTGCCCGACCGTTTTGGGGCCAATGTCCATGCCGTACCAGCCATCGGGGATGCCGCCATCAGCGACCTCGATCTTGCCATCCGCATCGGGCTGGTCCGCAATCACATGATCGACCGGCAGCATCAAATTGTCACCTGCCTCGTCGATCAACCGCCGCGCAATATCCAGCTTGTCCTCTTCTACTTTCGATGCCCCCACATTCATCGCTTTGGCTTTCATAAAGGTGTAAGCCATCGCGCCGCCAATCAACACCAAATCGGCTCGGTCCAACAAACATTCGACCACCTCGATTTTGTCCGAGACCTTAGCACCGCCCAAAATTGCAACCATCGGATGCTCGGGGCTCTCCCGCAACTCATCTAGTGCCGCTAGCTCTTGTTCCACCAAAAACCCGATTACACGATGGCCCTCGGGAAAGTGTTTTGGAACAGCAAACATCGAAGCGTGCTTACGATGGCAAGTCCCAAACGCATCATTGACGTAGATCTCACCAAACCGGGCGAGCTGCTCCGCAAATGCCTCGTCGCCCGCTTTTTCACCTTCATGAAAACGCAGATTTTCCAACAGGATAATTTCTCGCGAATCCTGCTCGCCTGGGGACCAATCGGCATAGTCCTTTACCAACCTCACACGAACACCTTCAAGCATCTGCTGCAGCCGGTCAGCGATCGGTTGCAGGCTCAGTTTCTCGTCGGGCTGACCTCCTGGTCGGCCCAAGTGGGACATCAGCACCAACTTTGCGTCATGTTCCAGACAATATCGCAGAGTTGGCAGCGCTGCTTGAATGCGGTGGTCGCTCGTAATTTGCCCCGCTTCATCCATCGGCACATTAAAGTCAACTCGAGCGAGCACGCGCTGACCTGCTAACTCCAGATCGCGGACGGTTTTTTTGTGGACCATGATTGCCTCCATCGTTGCCGCGGACGCACACGCCGCCATGACGGCAGACACGGCAGGTTACTGGGAAAACGATCAAATCACTGCAAAGCCTAGCTCGACAGCGACATTTCGAACGAGCAACTTCGGCAATGCCCGTGGCTTTTCAGACTAGAACCGTGGCGATCGCCCAAACGGCTTCACAGCGAAAACTCTGGGACTGGCTGGTTCGGAAGCGGCTGGTTCGGAAGCGGCTGGTTCGGAACTGGCTGGTTCGGAACTTGCTGGTTCGGAAGCGGGTGGTTCGGAAGCCTCTTCACTCGCTTCGGGACGCAAATCGGCAAGCGTAGGGTGCACTACGCCATGTACCGTCTGGATGGTCGTGGGAGTCATTGCAATTCTGATTGTGTTTAAAAGGAGAAATCGTTGAATGGAAACGGGAGTGGTCGCGACCTGCATGGCAGCGACCACGCCTGATCGAGCTCACTCGACATTGTTAACCATTTAGTATTAATAGTAGAGCAAACGCCATGCCGGCGCCTGCGGTCCTGCTGGCATGCCGATACTCGCTCTGCGTTCCCGCGAACTCGCCCTCACACCCTCGGATTGCGTTCGCTTTCGAAACGTGGCAGGAAGAAATGACCAAGACGATCAAAACGGCAAACGGGCATCGAGAAACCCTACCGCTGGCGTGCCGTTTGCTGATTATCGTTTGCGCACTTGAACACCTACTCGAATGGTAAACGGGTGTGCTGACCGCGGGGATTTTCCCCCGGTCAACAACCGCTTTTTTGATTCCCCCCCTCCATCCGCTGACGAGCGTGAACTTAAGGAGCAGAAAGATGCTGTTGAGAGACGTGATGACCACTCATGTTCGAGGTATTTCCTCCTCAGAGAGCGTGCAGAGTGCGGCGCGAACCATGGATCAACTCGGGGTCGGCTGCGTTCCCGTTTTCCGAGATGGTCAGCCAATCGGAATCGTGACCGACCGCGACATTGTGCTCCGTGCGGTGGCGAACGGTCGAGACGGTGCACAGACACCGGTCAGCGAAGTGATGACCGCTGGACTGGTATCGCTCCCGGAAACCGCGACAATCGAAGAAGCGGTACTGGAAATGGAGGAGCGCCAAATCCGTCGCGTGTTGGTCCGGGGCGAAGACGACCAAGTGGTCGGCATCGTGTCGCTTGGTGACATTGCCGCGAAGTACGGCAATCCCCAAATCTCCGCCGAACTGATCGAGAGAGTCTCTGTACCAGCCGAGCCCATAACCTAATTGGCGAGCAAGTCATTCGCTTGCCAAAATAACTTCGATGTCGCTGGTCTGATCTTCTGCCACCTCGACTTGCAAGCCGCTGGTGTAGTAGTCGGCGTAGCGTCTGGGCACCGTTTGACCGTGCTGATGATCTTCTGCTTTCAGATCTTCGGTCAGCACCAACTGGACGACCACGACTTCGTACACGCCACTGGGAAGACCCAGGCGACGGTCCGGATCACTGGGCTGAAAGCGACCTTCGAGATCGATTCGGCTGCTGTAGCGACTACCATTGGCAATCGATCGGAATTCAATCTTTCCCGCTTGCACTGGCGAACCATCTTCGAACTTTACCATTCCCGCGGTCGGCCCGATCCGGGAATTGCAACCGATCATCGGCGGCAACAGAAACAGCAACATTGCGACACACTGCGTTGGATTGACTTTCGCACGGCGCCTACCGTTATTCACTGCGTCAGCTCCACGACCCGCGAATCGTGTCGATTCGCTAAGGTCCCCAGCAATTTGGTATCGGTTTCGACAGGAAAGAACCGAACGCTACCATCGACAAGTGCGAAGTGAACTCCACCGGGATGCCAACTGCCGAACGAGAACATGTCGGCCAGCGGATCCGAAGGGCTTTGCGCCAATCGCAATCCCGGCCCAGCAAGTCGGCTCGAGGCGGGCAGATGGTCGCCATCGTAAGCGGGAGAATCTTCCGGAAATTTCCCCAGCCCCGCCAACGGAACGAACTTTTCACCAAACAGAAAGGTGCTGGAGGTTCCGTCGGAAACCGATGCCATGCGAATGCGATCATGCGGCGCGATGGCTAGCCCGTTCAGGCAACGAGGGCGCACGCTGATGATGACCCCCGAGCCATTGCCGCCATAGTAGAAATCGGTCGGCTCGCCGGTCGCCCCGGGAGTCAAGTCGCCATGGTTCCCAGCATAGTCGCTCAACGCCCCGGTGACATCTGAACTCACGCCGGCAAGTCGAGGCGGAAGGGGACAACCGCAAGGCAATCGGCCTCCACCCGCCGTGACGGCGGTGCGCAATTGCCGCGTGCCCAAGGGCTGCGTTCCGGCCCTGCGCGACGGGCAGAGGAACAGATCGGGAACAATGCTCCGAACGTTCTCGGGGTGCTCATGCCAGGGCTTTGAGTACTCCCACTGCGCGCCCAATGCAGCCTGTTCGATGTAAGGCAGCACCCGTGCGAGCCACGTGGGTGTCTCCAATCCACACTGGTCTACCGGGTCAGCATCAGGCCGCGACTCGTAGCGAGCCGGCGGGAAGAAGTTCAACACGTCGTGGTGCATGTGCGTGGCCAAGGCAAGTTGCCTGACGCGATTCGAACAGTCGACGCGTCGACTCGCTTCGCGCGCCGCTTGCACAGCGGGCAGCAGTAACCCCACCAAAATACCGATGACTCCAATCACCACCAGCAGTTCAAGCAGCGTAAAGGCAACACGCACTCGGGCTAAGACAGCGTCTCGTAACGCGGGCTGCGATCCCCAAGTGATCGATTGATTTCGTTTCATGAAGCGGCTTATCCAACGCAATGATGCTCCGGCCCGACCTGGTATCAGGCTAGTCAGCAACTCCCCCTAACGCCATGGGTTTCCCCTATTTTTCCCTAGGGATCAACGACGCGGAAACTGTTTGTCCAACGCATATCGGTTGCCATGATT
>CAYZHQ010000199.1:0-8327 GCA_964477385.1 uncultured Pirellulaceae bacterium | reverse complement strand
TGCTGGCCATCACTTAGTTCCTCGCTTGCGGAGTCCGAAGAAGTGGTAGCCGTTCCAGTGCTTGCCAGTCGCCGCTTTGGCGACAGCCGTGAGCGACTTGTAGCGGTCGCCCTCGAAGACGAAGCCTTTGTCGGTGACCAGCACGTGAACCGTTCGGCCCTTGTAGAATCGCTCCAGCTTGGTGCCGGGCAGCAGCTCCTGGCTCGGCTGCGATTTCACTTCGTGGGCGATCGTTCGTTCCGGCGCAGCGGCGGCTCGTTTTGAGTCCCGTGGCGGCATCATTCGGATATTGGCATCGTTGGCCAGTTCCATCGCTCGCCGCCGAGCTCGCTCGGAAAGATCCCCCTCTTCGTTGGCCTGCATCCGCCAGGCGATTCGCTTGATCAACCATTGTTTGTTGCGGGCGTTCGTGGCCTCACCAAAAACTTCGGCATACTGCTCACGCAGCTCGCCCACGGTCATCTCCCGCATGCGAGCGACTTCTTTGTCGATGTTCAACAACTGTCTGTTCCTCCGAGAAAAAGAGAACGCAAAATCTGTAAACCCGTGTGGACACACAGAGCAGTGGATTTCACGCGTCCTCAAGCCCAGCTGCGGGTTTTTTCTCCGAATCGGAACGATCCCCCAAAGCATCGCTGCCGGCGAATTGGTGCTGGCCGGCTTTCAGGCGGACGATGCCCCGGGCGAACAGCGTGGCGAGTTCGTGGCGAATCTGCTGCGGCGAAAGTTCGTGGATCGGTTGTGCGCGATGCATTCGGTCTCGGTGGCTGGCGTGGCGGGACGGAGACGCCCGTGTTGTAAACTAGGCTGTCCCTATCCGTAGGCCTTCTGAATCCAGCCGGTTTCTGACGCGGGGATTTCTATCAGCGCTAATTCCGCCTATTGCCAATTCAGCGAATTTTTTGGAGCTGTGACCAAAGGTGTCAACAACGCTAGCAATCATCTATTCATCAACAGTTAAGGCGACATGTCAGCGCTAAATTGGAAGCAGCGATGGTTGGCACAGCACGGAAACGAGGACGACCGACCGAAGAGAAGATCTCCGAAAACCAGCGACGTACGTTGGCGAAACTCTGCGTGTTCATCGAGCGCAATGGGTTCCCCCCCACGATGTCGGAGCTGGGCGATTTACTGGGAATCACTTCCGCTTCGGCCTTCAACCTCGTCAAGCAACTTGAACGGAAAGGTTACGTCCGCCGACACGCCCGCAAGGCTCGAAATCTCCAGGTGCTCAGAGAACCAGAGCAGGAGTTCGCAGCCTCGGTGGCGGTGCCGGTCCTGGGGACCGTGAAAGCGGGTCCGACCATGCTCGCGGAAGAACATCGAGTGGGGACGATCACCGTTGGCCGATCCACCCTACGGGGCGGCAGTTCCAACGGAAAACTGTTCGCGCTAAAGATCTCCGGCGACAGCATGATCGAGGCAGGCATTTACGAAAGCGACCTAGCGATCGTCCAGCAGCAACCGATCGCAGAGCACGGCGATATCGTTGTCGCTCTGACCGACGGCGAGGCAACGGTCAAACGGTTGTACATCTCCAGCGAAGTGATTGAGTTGCGAGCGGCTAACAAGGAGTACCGGCCAATCAACATTCCGCCTGACTGCGATTTTCGTGTTCTGGGAAAAGTTGTCGGTATTGTTCGTGGTTACGAGGTTTAAAATCAGTTATGTCACGCCAGTTTTCAATTCCCACCATGCTCCGCATGGTCCCCAATGAGTTACTTCAAGAGTTTTTCAGCGTCCTGGGGCATGCAGGTTTCGATCCCGACTGGGAGCACCTCGGACAGCGCGAGTTCGATCCGTTGCTCGATTACATCACCGATCTGCCGACGCCCCAGGCCGGCGAGTTGGACCAGGAACTGCAAGCGGTCTACGAGCTGAGTTGCCAGTCCGGCATGACCGCCATCGCCGAGGCGGCCAAGCTGCACGACCTAGCAGAATTGCCCCTGCAGATGCCGCAAGAAATGAGTGTCCACGGTCGTGCGATGTGGACACGGCTGCGTCACCCGAAAGTTTTCGAGACCGCGCTGATGCTGCACGAGATCGACCATCTCAGCTGGTGGCGCAAGCGGAATGACCTGCCTTCGACGACACCCAATACCAGCCCAGAGGCGATCGAAGCACTCGAGCATGCCATCTCTTCGCTGCTCAAGGACCAGGGGCGAGGCCGGCTCTGTACGGTCGAAACCTACACCCGCGACAACGTGCATTACTTCTTTGCGTACCCGGACGATTACAGCGAGACCGCCAACCAGCACGACGACGATGGCAACCTCGTGCCGATCGTGATCAACAAGACGATGCAGGTCGTCTTCGCTTACGACAGCCGAGAAGGTTCGCTGGAAACCTACGCCAAACTGCCCAAGCGAATGAAGGAAGGGCTGGAGAACTGCTTAACCAGCTGCATTCTGAATTGGAAACTGGCAGAACACGTCCCCGGCAAGACGTTTGAGATGAACCAACTCAAGGATCCGCATTTTTGTCTTGTGACTGACCCGCAGGACCAGGTGGCGGCTGAGGTCGTGCGGATGCGACTGGCCCACAAAACGAACGGTCGGAAGGTGGACCTGGCGATCGATCGTACGATAACAGATGAATCGATTCACAAAGCGATCGAACAGACGATCCGCACCGAGGGAAAATCGCTGTCGCAGTGGAACGTGATTTCGGTGGCGATCCTCTTCGAGTTCCTGCCCAAGGCCGGGCGCAAACCGGGACGTCAGACCATCACGGTCAGTTTTCCCAACACCTGTAACGTCCGCAGCGAGCGCAGCGAGCGGGTTTCAATCATCCAGAAGTACCTCAAGCGTTGGAACATCGATCGTGGGCGCCCCACTCCAGCAGATTCTATGGCGGTGGGAGCTTGATCCACCACGTTTCGATCTTTACGACCTGAACGGGATTCTCGGCGGCTCTCTGCGTGAGCTGGAAGGTGCAGGCGTTTTGCTGCCGGCACCGCCCGCCGGTTCGTGGGATTGTGTGGACTGCGGATCACACTGCCGCCTCGTGTACCTCGATGACGTGCTTGGCATCAGCCGTGTTTACGCTGCGTGTTCTCACTGCGGCCCGGTCGCCATCGAGCCCCGGCAACTCGATCGCTTCGACATCGACACCCCGGCGTTCCTGGCGGCGGTGTTCGAATCGCACCGCGTTGCGGTCGAAGCGATCGATTCCCGGGGCTTTTGGAAGCTTGGTCGTGCCACCTGGGGCGGCCAATCACGGGAGGTCTGGTTCATGCGCGGTGCGGACCCTGGGGCAATTGCCAAAGCCGAATCGTTACTAGCAACGCATCGGCGAGCATGTTTGTTCACGCCGACGCGCGACGCTGCACTGGCGTGGTCGCAGCGGGTGCCCTGTATCGTTGTTGCTCTTGAGGATGTGCTCGATTGGGAAGGCGGTGGTTTCCAACTCGACAACGACATCATCGCGTCTCGGTTCGAACAGGTTGACGTGACAGCCGAAAAGCCCCAGCAATTGTCAAAGAGAGCAACACGAGCTGCGGCGATCGAGGCTTTGCGTAAAGAGCTGAACGCTCACATTGTTGCTGCCGCCGACTACGCATTCGAAACCAATGAGCGGAACGGTACTCCAGAGCTGTTGCCCAAACCGACGCAGGCTGAGCTGGCCGAACGCATCGGTGTCTCTCCGCCCACGCTTGGACGTTGCCTGGCGGACGGGGCCGCGCCGGAACTACGGATCCTGTGGGAAGCGGCCGACGACGTCTACGAAGTCATGAAGTGGCGAAAGCTGGCGACGCGACGTATCAAGTAGAATACGACGCTAACTTCACTCAATTCATGGTTTTGAATACGTTTGCAATCGTCAAGCGACAGCCGTTAGTTTTTGGACAAGGGGAAAACCAGCTTGAGTACAGCCAACATTTCGATTACTGAAAAGCGAGTCTGCGATCTTGTGGCTCAGCTGAAGTCCGCGTTCCTGGTCCGCCAAGAAATCCTTTCCTGTTTCGCTAGACAAGGGATACAAGTCGAAGGATGGTTCAAAGGGGAATTGCTTTACTTCCTTGAATGCCAGTGCCAGGTCCAAAAGCGCTTCGGTTTTGAACGTGAAAAACTGATTGGTTCCGGGCGACGAAAGGCGGATCTTGTTCTCAGTTGGGATGATCTGAATGACGGTGATTTCGTATGGATCGAACTGAAGCACTGGCTGGTCGGGGGTCAGAAGGGGATCGACTACAACGCTTACGGATACTTCAACGATCCGACAAATGGCATCAAACCAGATGTTAGTAAACTGCTCGCAATCCCAACATTGCATCGCTACGCACTGATTTTGATGACGGCGAATCCCGGTACCGCTGACTGGCAGAAAGGTGTTGAGCGATTCGAAAGTAAATTCGCAATAAAACTGCGCAGTTTGACGGATCCTGAGCATTACCCCTCAAGTTTCTTTATCGGCTTGCTGGCGATTGATGGCGAGACTGAGACAAATCTTCATTGAGCAGCCTTCGTCGCGACAAGTAGGACTCAGGGAAAGGGGGCATCGAACGGCAACGATTTCACTTCGCTTGATTTCGTGAAACTGAAATCGAAACCTGAAACCGCTGAAAGCCCGCGATTTGCCGATTCAATTCGGCTCGCGGGCTTTTTTCGTGCGCTTTCGTGAAATCCCGCCGGAGGGTGTGCCACGCGTCGGTCGTGGTGAAGCAAACCCTCTCACGAAGGCAATTTCTCCATGGGACAGATTCCACCGATCAATCCGAATGCAGCTACCCCGTTCGATCCCTGCAGCGACCCGTTCACGACGGCCTTGATTCGCAAGAAGGTCGCGATGCTCATCCGAGTGCCACCATTTTCGGCGGCTGATCGCGATGACCTGTACCAGGAAGTTCTCTCGGCAGTCGTCAAATCCGCCCCCAACATCGACTCGGAAATCGGCCACCGCAATCCGTACATCACCACGGTCGTTGAACGCCAACTCTACACGATTCGGCAGCGGCACCAGGCGATCAAACGTGACCCGTCGGGGGTCGCCAGCCTCAATGTGCTGACTAGCACCGAAGACGGCGAACGGACCGAGCTGATCCAAACGCTCGATGACCGCGACGCCGGTCGCCGCACCGGTCGCGAGCGGCGCCGGTCGGAAGCGGACCTTGTCGCGCTACGAATGGATCTGACGCGAGCTATGGCCGATTTGCCGCCCCAGTGGCAACAAATGCTCGAGCTGTGCAAAAGCCACAGCCTCAGTGAAGTCGCTCGCCAGATGGATGTGCCGCGCACGACGCTCGGCAATTGGATGCGCGAGATCCGCAGTCGCTTCGCCGCAATGGGTCTGGAGAAATATTTCGAGATTTGATGGGCAACTCGGCCGCACATTGAGAAGGCCTACAGATAGACAACCACCACCAAACATTAAAAGGATACCCAATCCATGTCCTGCCCCACTGATATTGAAAGCCGAGTCAATCTTTCTCTCACGGTCGGTCGCTACTTGCGATCGGCCGATCGCTTCAACGAAGCGTCTCGCGACTTCACCAGCAATTGCAAATCACTCCGCAAGCAACTCGGAGCCAATCAGCGGTTCGTCGTGCAAGTCAACTTCAAACACTATCTCGTCACGAGCGACGGCGATGGCAACTTCGACATCGAAGCCATTGAGTCGCTGTAGTTGCTGGTTCGCTCTGTTCATCGGCCAACGATGTTTACTCAAAAACGTGCACTATGACCAAAAGTCTGCGACCGGACGAACCAGGCAGACGCTACTGCCTGCGATGTAACGCGCTGTTCAAATCCTCCGGCGCCGGCAACCGCATTTGCCGGGGGTGCGCGAAGGTGAACGCCAAACTGCGAATCAGCGAAGCCCAGCTGGCTTACGAGCGCGGCGACAAACGCCTTAACGGCGAATCGCTGCGAATCAGCGATACGCAAGACTCTTCTATTCCTTAAGTAACTCCCTCTCCTGCATTTGAACATGACCACCGGCATCCAAACTCCTGAAGTGACCGAAACACGCCGTGACAAACAACTGTTGACGTATTCGGCACTAAACACCTTTCGTAACTGTCCCCGTAAATACAAGCATCGTTACATCGACTGCCTTCGGCCCCGAGAGACGTCGGATGCATTGTCGTTCGGCAGCGTGATCCATAATTCGCTGGAACTTTGGTATCAGCAGGCAGCTGATCCAGGTCGGCTTGCATCGGTCCTCGCCTACATTGACAACCGGTTCCCTGAACGGTTCGGCGATGCCGGCGTGAAGGCATCTTGGCAACTGGCTCGGGCGATGTTCACAGGATACGCGGAGCGATACCCGAGCGAAGACTTCAAGATCGTCGAGATCGAAAAGGAGTTCGTCGGCGAAATCCGCAACCCCGACACCGGCCGCAGCAGTCACACGTTCTGCATCGCAGGCAAGGCCGATGGCATCGTCGGTTGTCACGACGGAATGTACCTGCTGGAGCACAAAACTGCGTCCAGCATCGATGCCAACTATCTCGACAAGCTGTGGACCGACACGCAGATCGCCCTCTATTGCCACTACCTCCGCGAGCAGGGCTACCCGATCGTCGGCGTCATCTACAACGTCCTGCTGAAGTCACGCCTGAAACAAAGCCGGGGCGAGACGCAGGAGGAGTACGAAGACCGCCGCACCGAACTCGCCGCCAAAAATAAAAGCGGTCGATCCAACGCCAAGCGACAGATGCCGGAAACGGACGAGGCGTTCCAGTCGCGTCTGGCTGACTGGTACGCACGGCCTGAGGCCTTCCACCGCGAGTTCGTTTATCTCTCCGAAGACCGCCTGGGCATGCTACAGGAGGAGGTCTGGGAGATCACCAAGCAATGTCTCGATGCACGCCGGCGCGGCAAATGGCTGCTGAATACCTCGAACTGCTTCTCGTTCCAGCGCCCGTGTGAATACCTGGCTTACTGCCAAAGCGGGTTCAATCCCAACGTCGCGAACAACCTGTACGAGATCACGCCGCCGCACGAAGAGCTCACCACGAACGTTTCCCAAGCACCCTCCTTCTAAAAGGATGTACCCCTGATGTCCGTAGCACTACCAATTGAACCGACCAAGCCGGTCACCGCCCTCGGCCGGCAAACGATCCTGATCTACTCGGCTCCTAAGCTGGGAAAATCGTCCATGGCGGCCAGATTTCCTGGTGCCGTGTTTTTTGAATGCGAACCGGGGCTGAATCACCTCGAAGTCTTCCGCGTGCCCACCTACCGCTGGGAGGATTTCCTCGACGCCTGCAAGCTGATTGCCAAAGGCGATCACCCGTTCCAGACGGTTGTCATCGACACCGTCGACAACGCCTTCAAAATGTGCAGCGAATACGTCTGTGCCAAGCACGGCATCGAGTACGAAGGCGACATGGGCCACGGCAAAGGCTGGGCCTTGGTCAAGAACGAGTGGCACCGTGTACTCACGCGGCTAGCCAGCCTCCCGTACGGCTTAGTCCTGATCTCGCACGCGATGGACAAAACCATCGAGACGCGCACCGGGGAGTACACCAAGACGCAGCCAAGCCTTCCCGATCGCGCCCGTAACGTTGTGCTGGGTCTGGTCGACATCATTCTCTTCGGCGATTCGCTACCGAAGAAAGACGCCGCTGGCAACGTGACGATCGAGCGTGTTTTGCGCACCAAGCCGCATCCGACCTACGAGGCGGGTGATCGCACGGGACGGCTGCCAGAGGTGCTGCCGCTTGATTACGACGCGTTCGTCACCGCTTTCAATTCAACGTCCGCTGACCAGTTATCCGGCACTGGCCAATCGGCTAAGCCTACCAAGCCGGCAAGCACCCCGAAGAGTAAGGAAGTTCAGAAATGAGCGAAGCAGACCACTATGAAGTCGTTGACCGGGCGGTTGATCTGACCGAGTTCGATGATGATTTCAGCTCCGCCGAGGCGCCCAGTTACGAAGAGGTGCCCGATGGCAAGTACCAGGTCCGAATCGATTCGGTGCGATTGGATCAAAGCCAGAAAGGCGATCCCATGATCAAGTGGGATTTGATCGTGCTGTCGGGATCACAGGCCGGTCGGCACATCTTCAAGAATTCCGTCATCACGCAAGCGGCGCTGCCGTTTGTCAAAGGCGATCTGAAGACGCTCGGCATGGAGCTGGCGAAGTTCAGCCAATTAGCGAACCGGCTGGAACAGCTGCTCGACGTGACCCTGGAAGTCACCAAACGCACCAAGGGCGAATTCACCAACGTCTACTTCAACCGCCGGCTGCAGATCGCCGGTGGCGGAGGAAACGGAATTCCAGACAGCGACATTCCCTTCTGATCGCCGTCTGACTCGCCATCACGACGCAGGGGTGCGGCCGGGGCGGTGAGGCTGGTTAGAGGTTCATAGCTCAATGCA
>CAYZHQ010000198.1:5605-8431 GCA_964477385.1 uncultured Pirellulaceae bacterium | reverse complement strand
ATTAACTCCCACTAGGCCCTCAACCTAGCGCGTCTGCCAGTTCCGCCACGGCCGCTTGCTGTGTAGGAGTGATGAGAATCTCTCATTGCTTCGCGGTCGTCAACGCCCCTGAGTCGTTGACGACGGAATTTTTGAGATCTTCCGGCGATGCGACCAAACGGTCGTTTCCCACCCTTACGGCCGCTTCCCGAAGTACCATGACTCTTCGGCCATGGTCCTCCTCTTGCAGGACGAACATCTCAACGGGCTGCAAGCCGAATGGGTTACCGTGCGGCGACGCGTTGTCCGCCGGCGAAAGGATTCGTCTGGATCTCGCCAACCGCAAAATCGCTGGGCGAGTAAACTGCTGGAATCCCTTCTTCGCTGCTCAGCACGGCTGACGAGGAACAGTATGGATTGGAAAGGGGCTTTGGGGTGAACTCCGCAGCTTGCCGACCTCGATAATTTCCAGCGGGCTGGACCATCGGCGGAGCGGCGAAGGGGCTCATCCCATAGGGCCGCGCGTGCCGCGTGGAGTAGTAGACCGGTGGGTGGACGGAAAAGTAGGGTGGCGTGCGGACCGAAGAACCGGCGGGGAACGAATAGGGGTTAAAGAATCCCAATTGCCCATTAGCATAGGGCGAAGGATGTTGGGCTTCGGCTCGCTCGCCCGTCAAGGCAACAGCGGCAAGGGCGAGGCACAGCGACAGGGATAGCGATTTCATGCTGGGGATCTCGATGGAGTGGAACGTGATGGATGACCGCGAATCGCGTCATCTGACGTTTTGTCAAAAGTCAAAAAACAGTGACGAATTTTTACCCTAGTCGCCTGCGAAAGCCCATTCAATCGTTGCCCTGCCACAAATCGGCAGCTATGCCATCGGCTGGTGCGGGTTGTAACGACCAGCCCCTTACGGGATCATTCTCCCAAGGGAGGATGCGTCGTCGCTGCGGCCACCGCACCCCTCGCACAGCGGAGGGCTGTTAATGCGAATCACCGCAGTTATTCATTCGTTATCCGGCGGCGGCGCGGAACGGGTAATGGCCGGACTGGTCAATCGGCTGGCTGAGCGCGGGCATGATCTGCGGCTGATTACGCTGGATGCTGGCGAGCAAGACCGCCACAGCATCGAAGCCTCGGTGTCGCGGGAGTGCTTGAATGTGATGGGCGAAAGCCACGGCGTGCGCGCAGCGGTCCGTCACAACCGGCGTCGAATTGGCAGACTTCGTCAAGCGATTGGCGATAGCCGGCCCGATGTGGTGCTGAGTTTCTGCGACCAAACGAACGTGCTAACGTTACTTGCCGCCGGACCGCTGGCGGTCCCCGTAGTGGTTTCCGAACGGAGTGATCCCGGCCAGCAGAAACTGGGACGAGCGTGGTCCTTGCTGCGGCGTTGGACCTATCGCCGAGCGGCTGCGTTGGTTGCGTTAACGCCCGCCAGCGCCGGCACGCTGCAGGCCTGGAACCGGCGCCCGGTGGTGGTCATCCCTTCGGCGGTCGAGTCCACAGCGACGGACGGTACGTTGCCGACTCCGAGTGGTACCGCAACGGCGAGGACAGAGACTGCAGCGCCGTCGCGCCAACGAGTGCTGGGAGTTGGGCGTTTATCGCCCGAGAAGGGATTTGACCGCCTGATCGCCGCCTTTACGGAAATCGCATCGGATTTTCCCGACTGGGAGCTTTGCATCGCGGGAGAGGGAAGCGAGCAGGAGCGACTGGAAGCGATGATTAAGGCCAGCGACTTCGGCGACCGTGTGACTCTGGCTGGTTGGGTCCGTCCCATTTGGCCGCTGTACCGGGGTGCCGACCTGTTTGTATTGTCCAGCCGCTACGAGGGATTTCCCTCGGCGTTATTGGAAGCGATGGCAGCGGGCGTGGCCGTAATCGCCGTTGACTGCGAGAGTGGTCCGCGGGAAATCATCCGCCCGGGGATCGACGGCGTGTTGGTCCCCGCCGAAGCGCTAGCGTCAGAGATGCGGCGATGGATGAGCGACCGTGCGGGCCGCGAGCGGCTTGCTGGCCGTGCCGTAGAAGTCGTAGTGAGGTTCGGCTGGGAAACGATGGTCGATCGCTACGAGGAAGTCTTGCTAACGGCAATCGCCGAATCGAAAAGAGGAACTTCCAACGCGGGGATGTAGCGTGCTCCAGCCAGCACAGGCGGCCTAATGGAAAGTCGGCTCAGATTTGGAAACCTCCCGTTGTGCCCCAAAACGCCAACAGCATCAGCAACCACACAGCGTCCAAGAAGTGCCAGTAGGCGGCGGCAAAATCGACCGCTCCGTGCCGTTCGTGATCATAACGACCTTGAAAGGAGCGCACGGCCACGATGGCTAGCGAAATCACGCCCCCCATCACATGCAAGGCATGCAGCACCGCCAGCACCACCACCATCCCGCCCACACCACGTGACAATCCGCTGCGCATCTCGGGCGACTCCAGCATCTGCCAGAGCGCGAAGGCTTGAACGAGCATGAACCCGATCGCCAGCAGAGCACTGCCTCCGAGAGCCGCGGCGGTCGCGAGCAGGCGGTCGCGGCGGACCAACCGGGTGGCGTAATGCACCAGTCCACTGATCGCCAATAAGCAAACCGTGCTGACGACGAAACTGGCTGGCAGCATCGCCATCGATTGCGGGTCATCTCGTCGCCAATAGGCGTACAGCAGATACAGGATGATGCTGGACAGGAAGAACACCAGCAGCGACGCCAGAAACAGGGCGGCTCCTTGCCACAATCGGCGATCGCGGGGCAAAGTGGAAGTCGTGTTGGGCATGAGGCAATGAACACCTTCGCAAGAGAAAAAATTTCGGCAAGCCACGACCTCGCAAGCCACGACCTCGCAAGCCA
>CAYZHQ010000198.1:0-5505 GCA_964477385.1 uncultured Pirellulaceae bacterium | reverse complement strand
GCAAGCCACGACCTCGCAAGCCACGACCTCGCAAGCCATGCCCGTATCGGATCGATTCCTGAAAGCACTGCGAATGAAAGCAACCCCAAGCCCTGCCCCGGGAACCGTTTGCGGTCTGGAACAGTTTATGCGGTTGCCCAGGGGTGCCAAGGGCGATGACAATCTGGCATTATCTAAGGCCCGCTCCAACTGATCTCTCTTTGCGAATCCATTGTGACCGAGCTGCGAAGATTTCGAAACGACGATCTTCCCCAACTGGTCCAGGTCTGGTTGAAGCATTTCGCCGCCTCGGGGATCGAATCTCGCTTGACACCCGCGTTGTTTGAGCAGGCGATTTTGAACCGCACCTATTTCGACCCCGAGCGATTGATCGTGGCGGTCGAAGCCGAGCAACCGGTCGGCCTTGCCGCTTGGTTAAGCGTGCCGGGCAAAGCTTCCGAGGCGGTCGTGCCGGCGATCTGCGCCATGCCCGGTGAAGGGGCCGATTCCGTGGGGCTGATGTTGCTGACCGAATGCGAGACCGCGGCGCGGCAAGCGGGCTTTGCCATTTTACTGGGAGGCAGCGACCCCTCGCACGAGACGGGCTACACCGGGCTCACCCCGTTAGGCCCGGGCGAAGGCATTGCGGACGCCGATCGTGCGGCGGCCAGTTGGTTCATGCAGCGTGCCTTTGCGCCGCGGAACCGAATCGCCCGCTACAGCGTGACCTTGGACCAGTTCCGGCCTCCGGTCGATCGCATGCAGATGCAACTGCGCCGCTCGACAACAGTTTCCTCACTGCGGAGCGTGCCGGAGAATTTGCGTCTTGCCGCGGCGTTGTCTCACATTGACGTGGAGCGATATTCAACCGTTACGCGAGGCGGAGAGGAGGTCGGTTGGGCTGAGTTCCATCTCAGCGACCCAGAAGCTCAAGTCTTTCCGACCGGACACGCGATCTTAGCGGACTGGAAATCGAGCTCGAACGACGACCAAGGAGCCACGGCGCGGTACACGATCTCGGCTTCACTGCAGCAACTGCGTCAGCGCGGGGTGACTCGCGTGGAAGCGGTGGCGACCGACTCACAGCCCGATCATGCGGTCACGCTAAGGACCTTACGATTCCATCTCGATAGCGAGGGAACGGTATTCTCCAAGCGTCTGTAGTGCCGCTTTGGGCGACTGCGGGCAGGAACTCCCAAAACGTCCACCCTTGCCGTTGCTTGGCCGTTGTGAAAAAATCCAACGCTGTTGTAACGGGCAATTACGTGGCGGCCCAAACAGAGTCTGCAGTTTTGGTATTCTTGCCGCGTTCCCTCGGTGGAAGGCCACTCGGGCGTGCCTGTCACTATTTCTTCACCGTCACTTTGAAAGCGGATTGCCATGCCCTCGGTTCTTGCCATCGCTGCTCATCCAGATGACATTGAATTTGTGATGTGCGGGACGATGCTGCACCTGAAAGACCGCGGCTGGGACTTGCATTATTTAAATGTTGCCGACGGTAGCCGCGGATCGGCCACGCTCAGCCCGACGGAATGTGCGGCGACGCGATTACGCGAAGCGCAGGCAGCCGCGGCGAGCATTGGCGCGGCGTTTTATCCGCCGATTGGCCGGGACATGGAGATGGCCTATACCACCGACTTGTTTCAACGAGTCGCCGCCGTGGTGCGACAATCGCAAGCTTCGATCGTGCTGACGCATGCCCCGGTCGACTATATGGAAGACCACGAATTTGTTTCTCGGCTTGCCGTTTCGGCCGCCTTTGCCCATGGCATGCCAAACTTCGAAACCATTCCGCCGGTCGATCCCTACTACCATCCGGTGACCGTTTATCATGCGCAACCCCACGGCAATCGCACGCCGACCGGTCAGCGTGTGCTGCCGCATTTCTGGGTCGACATCGCCCCGGTGATGGATCGCAAAGAAGCCGCCCTGGCTTGTCATCAAAGCCAACGGGAATGGCTGGACGAGAGCCAAGGCATGGACTCCTACGTGCAAACGATGAAGGACCTCGGTGTCGATTCGGGCCGGCTGTCGGGCAAATGGAAAGTCGCCGAGGGCTGGCGGCGGCGCGAGCACTGGGGGTTCTGTGGCCCCGACGATGACCCGCTACGGCAGACGCTAGCCGACTTGGTGGTGCCGGGTGTTGAACGCGACGCCTAGCACGTTTTGCCTTCCGCGCCGCGGTCGGCTATCATCTGCATGCGGCCGGTTCGTTTGCTAACGCAACGCACAACGAGCGGGCTGGCACTGCGGTGGCTGCGGATATGGTTGACAGTCCGCTGGCAAGCCCTCCCGCCTTCCCTCCTACCTCTCTCCATTGACGATCTCTAATGAATCGAAAACAAACTTCGTTCGTCGCTTGTGGCTTGGCCCTCTGTGCCTGCCTAACCGGCTTGGCACTCAAGCCTGCTTCGCCACCGGCAGCCGACATGCGCACCTTTGCGACCGCTTGGCTCGATACGCTGACGCCAGCCGAATTGGCATTGGCAAAAATGCCTTACGAGTCCCCCGCTCGCGTCGGTTGGCACTTTATCCCCAAACCCGAACGGAAGGGTTTGCCACTTCGCGACATGAACTTGGCTCAGCAAACCGCAGCGTTGCGGCTGGTGCGCGCAGCACTCAGCGAAACGGGCTACAAGAAAGCCAGCCAAATTATGTCACTCGAAGGAGTGCTGCGAGAACTCGAAGGCCCCGGCAGCGAAGCTCGTCGCGACCCACGCAAATACTACGTAACCGTTTTTGGCGACCCGCAACAAACCTCGGCCGACAACCCGTGGGGACTGAGCTTCGAAGGCCATCATCTATCGCTGAACTTCGTATGCCGTGGTGACAAGATCGTCGACAGCACGCCCCAGTTCTTCGCGACGAATCCGGCCGAAGTGATGACCGAAGTCAAAGGCCCCGTGCGGAAAGGAACCCGCGTCCTGCGTGACGAAGAGGTGTTGGCGTTTGACTTGGTCAACTCACTAAACGACGAGCAGCGCGGCGCTGCGGTGATCGCCGAAGAGGCACTGCAGGAAATTCGCTTCGCTGGCGAACCACAACCCGAAGCTACCGCACCGGAGGGCATCGCCTACCTGAAGCTGAACAAGTCGCAGCAAGAGACACTCGGCAAATTGATCAATGTTTACAACGCTGCGGTTCCCGATTCGGTTTCGCAGACGCGTCAAGCGCTGATCGACGAAGCGGGCTGGGACCAGATTCACTTTGCCTGGGCAGGTGCCCTGAAACCAGGGATCGGCCATTACTACCGCATCACCGGACCGACGTTCTTGATCGAGTTCGTCAATACGCAACCCGATGCGGCGGGAAACCCTGCCAATCACGTGCATTGCGTCTGGCGCGACATGACGGGCGACTTCGATTTGCCGATCGCAGATTGAACTTGATCGTCAGGCCGTTTTTCGAGTATCGCTAGGAGGCGTTTTTGCACCCGATACGGATAACGGCATGGCCTCTCCCCCTTCGCACTCGTTCCATCAGCCCTCGCGCTCCCGGCAGACCGGACGCGTGCTGGTGCTTGACTCCAGCCCGATTTCACTGATCGCTTTGGCGGGTGTCTTGGACGCAGCGGGCTTTGAATGCACCTGTGCCCGCACCGCCGAGGCGGCTCACAAAGCGATAACCAGCGAACCACAAGACCTGCTGGTTGCGGATGTCGGTGACGACGCGCCAGCGATGTTGAACCTGGTCACCGAATTGCGTGGTATCACCGAGACGCAGGACCTGCCCGCCATTCTGATCGCGGGTAACGAATGGGCCGGTTTGGAAAAAAAGACCGAACCGTTGGGCGGTGTGCATTGCTTGTTCAAACCGATCGATCCAACGTCTCTGCTGGCGATTGTCGAGCAAGCCATGTGGATGCCGCATCTGGTCCAGACGCATCGTCGACGGGGTAGTCGCCCCACGCATTCGGGCTGGATTACGCTTTAACGCGAAGCCGCACCACGCGTCCACAAACCTCCGACATCGCTTCGATTTCGTCGGCCGCGCGACGTGCCGCACCCTCGGGCGCTTCGTGCGTCATGACCACCAACGGAACGGTATTCCGGTCGGCTCGGTCGTCCGGTTCATGCTGAATCACCGACGCGATAGAAACGTCATGGCGCCCCAAAGCACCCGTAATTTTAGCCAACACACCAGGCGTGTCATCGACGTGCAAACGCAGGTAATAGCGACCCGGAAGTTCATCAAAATCGCGCAAGCGAACGCGTGGCGGACCATCGGGCGAGAACAGCTCCAAGGTCTGGAACGTCAATCGTGTGCGGCCGACCGCAGTGTCAATAATGTCGGCCACAACGGCCGAGGCGGTCGGCATCTGCCCGGCTCCCAATCCATGATAAAAGACCGGCCCCACCGCATCGCCAACCACGCGAATGGCGTTAAATGCATCTTGAACTTCGGCCAGTGGCGTTCCCGCGCGAACCAACGTCGGGGCGACGTGCAATTCCAATCCGGCTTCGTCGAGATGGGCGATCGCCAGCAGTTTAATGCGGTATCCCAACTCTCTTGCAAACCGTAAATCTTCCGGATCGAGCCGGTTGATTCCAATGCGTGGGATTTCGCTCCAATTGGCATGAGCCCCGAAAGCGAGGTGAGCTAAGATCGCCAATTTCTGTGCCGCATCGGTACCGTCGACATCCATCGTCGGATCGGCCTCGGCGTACCCCTTCTCCTGCGCCAACCGCACGGCGGCATCGTAAGCCATCCCCTGGCGGTCCATTTGTGTGACGATGAAGTTACTTGTCCCGTTCAGGATCCCTTCGAGCGAAGAGATTTGGTTGGCGGACAAGCACTGGCTGATGTTGGTGATAATCGGAATGCCTCCCGCCACGGAGGCTTCGAAGGCGATACTACGTCCCAATTCGCGAGCCCGTTCGAACAGCTCTGGCCCATGCTCGGCAAGCAACGCTTTGTTTGCCGTCACGATATCTTTGCCAGCTTCGAGCAACTGCAGCATAATCGTCCGAGCCGGTTCGAGACCGCCGATCAACTGTGCCACGACGGTGATTTCTGGGTCGTCCAGGACTTCGTTCAGGTCATCGGTCAAGATGCTCGCCGGAAGCACCGCACTGCGGGCTTTGGAGAGATCGCGAACGACCGCTTTTTCCAGCCACAGTACACGTCCGGCGTGCCGAGCCGTTCGATCACCATGGTCGAGCAATAGTTTGGCGACACCACTGCCAACGGTGCCCATTCCCACAATGGCGACTTTGGTTTTTTGCATGATTGCGATAGGTAACTTGCGAGCGAAAACGAAGGACAGGAAACGAAAGGGGATAAAACGGATGCCAATCGTACCGCTTCGCGTCCGCAGCGCCACCTCCCGACCGTTTTGTGTCCATCGAGAGACCTCGGCAAACGGGCGGGATCGAGGGAACGACAGCGGTCTGGCGCATCGGCGGGGGCCCCGCGGCAAACGTCGGATTCGTTCAGGCACGTGGTGCTGGTATTTTTCGAGCCTGCCCGAGGCCACGCAGCAGGCTAGCCCGGATTATTCACGTGAATGACTAGGGACGCCGCAAC
>CAYZHQ010000197.1:0-8555 GCA_964477385.1 uncultured Pirellulaceae bacterium | reverse complement strand
CTTTGGCCATAGGATGTACCGGCTTTGATGCCTGCTCCGGCCATCCAGGTCACAAAGGTGCCTCCGTTATGGTCGCGGCCATCGCCGCCTTGCGCGAATGGAGTGCGTCCAAATTCGGTTGTCCAGATCAACAGGGTATCCTCAAGCAGGCCTCGTTTTTTCAAGTCTTCGATAAGCGCCGCAATTGGCTGGTCGACGCTGGCTGCGATCGGCGGTAATTCCCCGGAGATGCTACCGTGATTATCCCAGTTTCCGGTTGCTCCCTGTGGTCCGCTCCAAACTTGGACAAAGCGAGTCCCACGTTCGCAAAGTCGACGAGCCAGCAAACATCGTCGACCAAAATCTTCAGTAACCTTTTCGTCCAACCCGTAAGACCGACGAGTTGCCTCGGTCTCCTTTGACAGATCAAATGCCTCGGGAGCGGACAACTGCATTTTTGCTGCGAGCTCGTAGGAACGAATGCGAGATTCCAGACGACTATCTTCGTGACGATTGGCAAAGTGTTTTTCGTTCATCTGCCGAAGTAGTGCCAAACCGTCTCGATCCGCATCGCGATTGGCGAATGGAAAACGTTTGCTGGGCAATAAATCGGGAACCGGAGTCTCACCGCCCGCATTGATCACCGTTCCCTGATGTAGCGAGGGAAGAAAGCCGGCAGAAAACGGCCCACGCTGATTGTAAGGTAAGCCTTTTCCGTCGGGCAGAACGACAAAGGTGGGGAGGTTATTGGTTAGATTTCCCAATGCGTAGGATGTCCACGCGCCCAAGCAGGGAAAGCCCGGCAAGAGAAAGCCCGAATTCATCATGTAGGTTGCTGGGCCATGGACGTTGGTCTTCGTGGTCATGGCCATCAGGAAGGCCATTTCGTCGACCCACTTTGCTTGGTGAGGGAAGACACTGCTGACCCACCGCCCTGATTCGCCATGTTGCTTGAACTTGAAGGGGCTTTTCATTAGCGCGCCCGGCTGTGCAGTGAAACCCTCGGGCTTTTCCTTCGGCCCCAGGTTTTGGCCATGCAACTTTTTTAAAGCAGGCTTGTAGTCATAGGTGTCCATCGGGCTTGCTCCACCGGTCATGAACAACTGGATGACTCGCTTAGCCTTGGCTCGATGATGCAGACCACCATTAAAACTTGGGTTCGGTGCGACCGAGGTTTCCTGAGCCAACAACTGGGTTGCGGCGATCCAGCCCACTCCCCCTCCGACCTGTTGCAAAAAAACTCTGCGTTGCATGGAATCAATCCACAAAGAGGAACTCGTTGCTGTTGAGGAGCAAGCGGCATAAGGCGGGAAGTCCGTACTCGCGTGCATAAGCGACGAAGCGAAACCGCTCGTCTTCCGTGGGTGACCGTGACCAGGCTTTTTCGACGGCGCGAACAACCTGCGCCGTCCGATCTTCATATTCTTGTTCGACTTGTTTAGAAAACCAGTCGCTACCGTGCAACACAAAATCGTTGTTGAAAAGTGTCAATGACTGTAACGCGGAGACGGAGAAACCACGCTTGGGCGCCAGCAGACCCAGATCCGGAAAGTCCATCGCATCCATAAACGGGTCGGGGATGCCTCGCCACACAACGCGGTAAATGCTGCGACGTTTTGCCTCCGCCGACTCCCAGTCAAACGTCGTGTAGTCCAGCATGGGAGTCGCCTGTGGTCCTTTGAACTTCTGAAATTGTTCGATACCGGGCCCGCCCATCGTCAGATCCAACCGACCGGAGATACGTAGAACCGAATCACGGAAAACATCGGCGTCCATCCTTTGTCGATTCATCCGCCAGAGCAGCAAATTGTCTTTATCGATATCGTTTAGCGCGCCGCCACTGCTCGATTGGCACCAAGTTTCGCTGGTCAAAATCAAACGATGCAATTGTTTAAGCGAGCCATTGGCTTCATCCCGAAACCAGACCGCCAGCCACTCTAGTAGTTCGGGGTGCGTCGGTCGGCTGCCCATCCTACCGAAATCATTTGGCGTATCGCACAACCCGCGGCCGAAATGGTAGTGCCAAACCCGATTCACAACGCTCCGCCAAGTTAGCGGATTGTCAGGGTGGGCCAGCCACTCGGCGAGTGCGGCACGCCTTGCCGATTCGCGGTTTGGGTCGATGTCCTCAAAGCGACTTGGCAAGGCATCAATGGCCGATAGTGCTCCTGGACTGACTGCGCGGATCGGTTTGTCGATGTCACCGCGACGCAGCAGGTGAACCACCTTGGGCGACTGCGGGGCGTCCAGTTTTTTGGCGTGAGACCAAGAAGGAGAGACCGCGTAAACGACCCGTTTGGGCGGCAGTTCGCTAAGTCGCTGCTGTGCATAATCATGCAACGCTGCGGCGGCGATGGCGATAGATTCCGAATGAGTACGCTGTTCGGAAGGTTTTCCGAGCCCGTCGGTGACTTCGCGGGGTAGCATGCGGACGGTTCCTCCCTTGGCATTGGTCACAGCCAGACGGAACCGCCCGATCACATGCTTGGGTGGATGCAGTTGCTTGAGGGTGACGACCAGCTTTCCACCGCTTCCGATATCTTGCCGTTGTTCGAGCTCAAACACAATTTGGTGCGACTCGTTAACCTCGGGAAAGATCGCCCAACCGGTTGTTGGATCTCCGTCAATCGCCTGAGCGGAAGTCCAGCCTGTTTGGTCGAAGTCAGCCGTAGCTCTCACAATCTTTGGCCTGGTAGCAGTAACGGCACCGGTCGGAAACCACTGGAACGCCACCTCAGAGAGATGCAAATTCCCATTGCCGGCTCGCCCTGGCCCCCCTTCAGGTAGCGATGCATCCGCCAGCACTTCTAATCGCACGGCCGTCAACCGCTGGAGATCGACGCTTGACGTTACTGTGTAAGTCTCCTGTTCAGGGACTTCGCCGCTGGCCAGAATCGAAGCATCCTCTTGTTTCGTCAGTGTCGCGCCGCTGGAAGCAACGAAGACGTCGGGATTCAGAACCTTCCATTCCGCAGTCTGCGAGTTGTGAACAGCGATCCAGTTGCTAACGATTCCGGCATACTTGGGCTGCAGCAGAACATTTCCATCTTGATTAGCGGCTGCGGCGAGCACCGCTTTGAATTCCTGGCGACGTTTCTTTGTTTCTGCTGACTCTTCGTATTCGACATCTCCCTTTCCAACGCCCGCAAACACGGCCTGCAATGCGTAGTAATCCTCTTGGGTGATTGGATCAAATTTATGCGTATGGCAACGTGCGCAGTTCGCCGTTGAGCTGGCAAAGGCAGCCATGGTTTGCGTCACCATGTCATCTCGATCGAGGTAGTCAAACGTGACCGGCGCCGTGCCAGCACGACTCAACTCCAAAGGTCCGGCCGCGATGAAACCCAGGGCCGTCGTTAACTGAGGTTCATCGGGAAAGCACACGTCAGCCGCCAGTTGCTCGCGAATAAATCGATCCCACGGCACATCAGTGTTGAATCGATGAATCACGTAATCTCGGAATCGCCATGCGTTAGGACGTTTCACATCGTGTTCACAGCCGTGCGAGTCCGCAAAGTGAATGACATCTAGCCAATGACGCGCCCAGTGTTCTCCATAACGTGGCGAAGCAAGCAAGTCTTCAATCAATTTCTCATAAGCATCGGGGGCATTGTTGGTGACGAACGCTTTGACTTCCTCGGGCGTGGGGAGGAAACCGTGAAGGTCGACGTACAATCGGCGAACGAGCGCAACTCGGTCCGCCCGACTGGATGGTCGCAAACCTTGTTCGTTCAATCGCTGGCGAACAAACGCGTCGATCGGGTGGCCTTCAACGGGTATCTCGGGAGCCGTCAATTTTTTCAGCGACCACCAATCGGTTGCACGCGACTTTGGTGACTCCACTTCGCGTGGGTCGCGGGCGCCAGCGCGTACCCAATCCACTAAAATCGCAACTTCGGCCTCCGAGAGTGGTTCATCCGGAGGCATCTGCAGGTCGGGATCACTGTAGCGCACTGCGGAGATAAGAAGACTCTCATCCGGCTTCCCAGGCAGGATGGCAGACCCGCGGTCACCGCCCGTTTTCCAACCGCTTTTGGAATCAAGCGTCAGCCCACCATCCATCTGCTTAGCGGTGTGGGAGTGGCACTTCTGGCATTTCTCGCGCAGCAACGGCTCGACTTTGGATTTAAAAAATTTAGTATCGGTGTTCTCTGTCGCTGACAAAGCCAAAGTACTCCCGCAGAACCAAAGACAAACGGCTAGCTTCAAGACCATCACGAATTTGCGGTTCATAGACAGCCTCCTCGGTTTGCGGCTCAGGTAAAAAATCTGCATCGTCGCTCACGAGCTCCAGGATATCGCGACGACGCTGGCGGTTCCATCGACCATGCAGCTTAGCAGCGATCTACTTTTACTGTGGCGGACTCGATCTCTACCCACGATAAACCGGGATGGACCACTTTTTCTCTCGTCGGCGAAATTCGTTGCTTCCCCTAGTTTATCGCACGGTTCAACCGTTCCCGTTTTAACTACTGAGGTTCACGGGCCCACGGCTAGCGCTGGGTGGCTAGAAATTCGGAGCTGCGGCGATTTGGAATTGCGCAGAATTTGTTGTCTTCAATGGCGAAGCCATGGCAGGTTGTAGCCACGGACGTAAGTCCGTGGTGCCAAGCAGGGTGGAGGCGTAAGTCGCGAAGCGACGGCAGGAATCGCATGCTGTGCTTTTTCCTAGGACCTGCGTCCCAGGTTTGTGCCGATGATCGCTTTGCGTTTGGGAGCACGGGCCCACGGCTAGCGTCTGAGGTTCACGGCCCACGGCTAGCCCCGGTTCCATTCAGGAACCGCGGCTATCGCCGAGACGGCCCGTTACCCGATGACTCCAGCCTGCCTGCTTAACGAAGGCTGAAACCGTTCGGAATCGGCACGAACATCTGAGGGGGCAACCTGAGAGCGAGCGAAACCCGCAAGTACTTGCAGAAAAACAGTTTAAGTCAATGCGCCAGCAGAGAGATTCAGTGCGTAGTAAGTCTTTTACGGGGGATGGGCCCGAAAACCTGCACCCGCGACGATAGCTGTGGAGAACTTATGATCGACGATCAATGGCAACCAGCGTAGACTTTGGCTGTCTTGCCGTTTCAGACTCGCCAACGTCCGGATTCCATGTCCCAGCCTGCTGCTCCGTCTCGTCTCACCGTTAACTCGCTGGCCCAGTTCGCTGCGCAGGGACAGCCGATTACGATGCTAACTGCCTACGATTTTCCCACTGCGCAAATCTTAGATCAGGCGGGTGTCGATTGCCTGCTCGTGGGGGATTCGCTGGCGATGGTGGTGCAGGGTCACGAAACGACATTGCCGGTGACGCTGGACCAGATGATTTACCATGCCGAGATGGTCGGTCGTGCTGCACAGCGTGCTTTGGTCGTGGTCGACTTGCCCTTTCCCGAGGGTCAGATGTCGATTGGGCGAACGCTGCGGGCCGGGGCGAGGATCTTAAAAGAGACACGTTGCCAAGCAGTCAAGTTGGAAGGTGGCTGCGAACAGGCGGGACGCATCGAAGCCTTGGCAACCGCCGGGATCCCGGTGATCGCCCATGTCGGGCTGCGACCTCAGAATGTGCATCAGGATGGTGGCTACCGCGTTCAGCGGGACACTGCGGCGTTGATTGCTGATGCCCAGGCGGCCGAACAAGCCGGCGCGTTTGCGGTGTTGATTGAATGTGTCCCGACAGAAACAGCGAAGCAGATCACGGCCGCGATTTCCGTTCCCACGATTGGCATTGGCGCCGGACCGTATGTCAGCGGTCAAGTGTTGGTGACCAACGATCTGCTGGGGCTGACCGCCGGCTACCTGCCGCGGTTTGTCAAGCAATACGGGGACTTGCGACAGTCGATCACGGCGGTCGTCAGCGAGTATTGTGACGAGGTGCGTACCGGCAAATATCCCGAAGCCAAACACAGCTTTCGATAACGCATGCACCCCACGGGCGCGGGGCGCTCGTGGGGTGCATGATTGATCGATGGCGAACCGTCCCCGCATTAGCTGCGTTGGAAATCCAGCCCGTTGTCTTTGGCACCGTTCAGTTTGAAGGTGAAGCGGTTGGAGTTGTTGATCGTCAGGCTACCGGCGAGTTGCTGGTTGTCTTGACGGATCAGGGTGAGGGCTCCGTCGGTGATCTTGAAGCGTCCTTGGAATTCGCTGGCTTGGCCCTCTTTATTGCGCGCGCTCCAGGTGAACGAGCCATCGTCTTGCAGGTCTAGGGAGATCGAAGCGTTGTTGGAGAGCGTAGCCTTCCAAGTGCCGATGTGAGTCGGCGTGTTGGAAGAGTTCGCCGGAGCAGGCTGGAATTGTGGCATCGACTCCGACGTCGTCTGTGCGGGGGTCTCAGCAGGCGTGCCGCTTAACATCTGCAGGGCGCTCCGCCGCGCCGTTGGCTTGGGGGTTGTGTTGGCAGGAGTTTGCGGTGCCGATTGTGGCTTCGTTGGAGGTGCCGCCTGTGGAGCGCGTTGAGGTGGTTGTGCTTGCGACTGGGGTTGTGCGCCGGGTTGAGATTGTGCGAGGCGTGACGAAGCGGGTTGCTGTGTCGAGACCGTTTGCGACGGAGCGGTTTGCGCGAACGAGCGCGACGGGACACTACGAGAGAATGAAGCTTGCGAGACCTGAGTGGGAGTCGCGGGATAGTGTTGAGGCTGCGGTTGTGATTGGGCGAATTGCGGTTGACCGAAGGAGCTGCTGTGCACCGGTGGTGCATAGTGCGGAGCCGAAGTCGTGTAACGCTGGCTGGGAACCGAGTGCCACTGCGACGACGTGGTGTGCCGCTGTGTTGGAACCGAGTAACGGTGAGAAGAAACCGAGTACCGCTGCGATGGCCCCGAGAAGCTGCGTGACGACATGCTGAAGCCGCGTGAGGACATGCTGAAGCCGCCAAAGCTGCCGCCACGGCCGCGACCACCACAGGCCATTGCCGGGGAAACGGTGCTGACGATCGTGCTGAGGGCGACAGCCGAAGTAGCGAGCATTTTGGTGAAGCGTTTCATGGTCAGGTTCCTTAAAAATAGGTGTTCAATCTCTGCGGCCCACTGGCCTGCTGAGAACAGAAGCGAACCGTGGCCGAAAGCGTTACAAAGAAAACGCTCGTTTTTATTTCCCACCAAAATCAGCCACACCAGCGGCCTGATCATCCCACCGAGTCGTCGACCTGGGGCGGAACAGCCGCCCACCACAAACCTGCTGAAACAACAAAAAACGGCCCCGCCATCGGCACCGACGAGGCGACGAACAGCGGGGCCGTCCAGGTGTTTCCTGCCTGTTCGGCATGCCGGAGGCTTTATTCGGCCAGCCAACTTTGCAGCGTCGCCGCGGCATCCTCGGTGGTCGCCTTGGGCGTCAGTTCCCGCTGCATCGAGCGGGTGAGTTTGGCGACATATTGCATCGTGCTTTTGACGGCGTCGTGCGTGGAAGTCGCGTCGAGTTTGGCGACATAGACGATCAGGTACTTGCCGTTGCTGGTTTGCTCGACCGTCCAGCCTCCCAGCTTCGTGCGCGCACTCTGCTGCAGCAGCCGCGTGGTCATCTCCAAACTTGGCGCTTCGTCTTGGATGCGAGCGAGAGACCAGATTTTCCGCACGTCGGCTCGTTCGTAATACTCGATGTCCTTGGTGATCAGGACTTCTTGCGTCACCGTTTTGTCCGAGCCACCGATGTCGATCGGAAAGTTCACTTTATAGTGACCGCTGGCGTCTTGAGCGTATTCCAACTCGGCGTTTTTCAGCACCTCAGTCACCGGCAAGGGAGCCTTTTTCCATGGGCTTTCCAGGAACGCACGGACTTCGCTGATGTCGACGCTGTAGCTGACCAGCCGAGCCTTGGTGGCGATTGCTTGGGAAATCGCCACCAATTCTCCGGCACGGTTGATCACCGGTCCGCCACTGTCACCCGCGTTGATCGGCGATTGCGTTTCCACCACGCGGAATTCGCGGTCGACGCCGCTAGTGCGGAACTGCTTTTTGTACACCGAACGAACGGTCCCCGATGTGTAGACCCACAAGGCATCGCTGGTGCCAGGGTTGCCGATCGATTCGATCGTTTCCCCAGGGCCGACGCTTTTCGTGGCCAAGGCAATCGCTTCGGCACCCTCCGGCAATTTGCTTAGCTCGATCAATGCCAAATCGCGTTTCAAATCGACTGCCAAAATCCGCCCAGGGATGCCGATCTTCAGCACATTTTCGAGATAATAGGTGCGGTCAACGACCGGTGTTTCGTTCTTGCGGACGGGAAAAAAGATCACCGCGTTGCGTGAATCGCCCACGACATGGGCGTTGGTCACGACCAGACGTTTTTCGGTGTCGATCAGCACACCGGTGCCGCTCGATTTGCCTTCCGAATTTTTGGAAATCACCCAAGCGGTCGATTTGAGGGCTTGTTGGTACGTTTGGACGTCGGCCTGAGCCAGCGATAAATGGAACAGACCGCTCAGGACGATCATCGTCAGCCAGGCGGTGGTGCGAGTCGGCACGGGCAAATGGGGCACGGGAAAGAGTGGAAATTGCATCGGATCACCTGGAAATCACTGGGGATGAGACGCCGAAACGTCGGTCTAATCAGCCAAGCGAAAACCGGAGAAAGGTGTTACCGAATTT
>CAYZHQ010000196.1:0-8570 GCA_964477385.1 uncultured Pirellulaceae bacterium | reverse complement strand
CTACCCGAAACCGTCGAATCCTCGAACATCGATTTCAAGCCGTGAACAGTTACCTATCGCTTTACTTAACTCCCAATCCTCGTTGCCTACGGAAAGCGACCTACGCCAGCATCCAAGCCATGTTAACGCGGCTACAGCAAAGTGAAATCCAGGACTCGATCTCGATTAAACCATTCTCAGAAGTGCTGACGCAAACGCACAAAGCTAAATCTAGATCAGAATTCGTTCATTTCGACATCGATATGCCTTTTCACCGCGAGTCCAGCGATTCGAAGGTACCAAAATGCCAGCTCTCGCTTGAGGAAATTTACAAAGAAGCGGTCAGGCTTGTTGGACACGATGCAGTGAGTCTCATTGAAACGAGAGGGGGCTGTCACTTGCTTGTGAAGCCTAATAAGGTCATCAGCCAGTATGAGAACTGGCACTCAAACATTACAGAAGCTTTCGATGTTGATCAAACCGGCGACTTAATGCTCCCTGTTGTGGGCTGTTGTCAAGGAAACTTTACACCATCCTTCTTTTCTTGATAGTGACCATCAGGCGAGCAGAAGGTGCATTCACGATCAAAAGACTTTGGCAATCGGATCATCAATCGACAAAAGCATCCTGAGATAGAAATCCGTAATCGGAAGTGCTCAGATAGTTTATACTTCTGTCAGCCCAACGGGGAACTCCGCACCTGCTGCTTAAGCTGATACTTCCTTCGTTCCATTCCGGATAGAGGCTAGCTGGACAGCGCCACTTTGATTTGGCTGGGTTTGGTTTCACGGGAATTTTGGCTCGACGCTTTTGATCTTGTCGGGGTCGAATCCAAGGTCATGATAGTCAGCAATACGTTTCTTGCGATGGGATCGACTTGCTTCAGCATTACGACGTTGATGGTAGCTAATTCGGAGTCGCTCCGCTTCGTACTGCTCATCTCGAAGTCGCTTGGGAAGACCGATGCAGCGGATCACCACATCGGCCGCCCGACGAACCTGTTCAAGCGTCAGACGCTCCGCGTCGGTGACGACCTCCGTGCGGCATAGACGATGACGAACCCGAGCACAAAACAATTGACTGACGATCGTCACGATCATGTGACGATGGACGCAGTCCCATCCACGGCACTCAAAGTGATCCCAACCCAATTCCTCTTTGGCTTCGCGAAAACACGCTTCCACCTTCCAGCGTCCGAACGCGATTCGCAGCAACTCGCGAACCGTCCAGCCATCACGACCGGGAACTCGATTGCTGATGAAGTACTTCACTTCTCCTGTGCGGAGATTTTTCGCCACGATCAGCGTACAGGTTTTGCTGACAAGCTCTCCATCGTGCGTCTTTCGATAACAAGTATGCCACTGAACGTCCCAAATCTCAGGGCCTTTTTGCGAATCTCGCACGCGGTAACGCTGTGGTGTTTGATTACGAAAGCACGGTGAGTAAGTTCCCAGGTTGCGAACTTTCTTGCCAACGCGATCACGCGTTCCAAGTCGCGGATAATTCATTTGCCGACCCACCGTGTTTCTTGCGGGTTTTTGCTGTACTTTTGGCTTGCGGGTCCAAACATGAAACTTCGGCGGTACTTCGCCGACAAAAGCTAACCTTCGCTCGTCCAGACCAGCGAGAAAGTGTCCGTCGCGTCCATAGTTCTCATCAAACGTCCAGCCCTTCACGACGATGCCATCACGGGCCGACTGATCAATTAGGTCCAAAGCAATCTGGCTCTTGGTTTGGAACTCAACGTCGTCCGGGACGTGCGTTTTTTTCGGCGTGCGGGATCTTCAGCCCAATCGCGGGGCAGGTACATCTTTGCGGCGATCAGGCACTGGAATGAACTGGTCGCAAACGAAGCGGCAACGCTGACGACCGCGTTCTCGATTTTGCCTCGGTTTCCGTTGTACTGGCGTTTGACTCCGACCGTATGACTTCCACTCTTGGCCGTACCGGTCTCATCGATCACGCCGATGGCGTCCTCGTCGGCATGTTCGGTCGCGACAATTTGCCGGCAACGACGCAGCACTTCGTCATGTTCCCATTTAATTGATTCGAGGAATCGTTGGAGCGTTCGCGGTGCAATGCCTTGTTTCAAGGCAATCGCCTCGACGTTCTTTCGCTGCAGCTCCGAGAGCAGTCCGCCAACATACGCGGCAAAGAGCCTTCGACCTTTGACTCCATGGAAACAGTTAGCAAAGAGGGCAAGAAATTGGGCGAGCATCTTTCGGAGCGATGCGATATCCTGTAGCGACATAGAGGCGACCTTCCGTGGTTTCGTCGTGAAACAAATAGCACACGGAGGGTCGTTTCTTTTTGCTTCCCAAGTCAAGCGAGATAAATCGCTGTACAGGCACAACTTACGAAATCAGGAAGCCACGAAGTGGCGCTGTCCAGCTAGCCTCTTCAGCAAGATCGGACGGTGTGAAATAAGTCGTCATCAACGGCGAGAACGCGAATCAGTATGGTCAATTTCTCTGTGAGCGCCTGGTCGCTGATCACAGCAGTCCAGGTACTGACCCAGAGCGAAGTCGTTCCTTGTATGTGTACACGCTCAGCGACGTAGATTTTTTGGTCGAGACCTTTCGTGCCACACCTACCGAAATAGCTGAATTTCGTCGGCGAGTAAGCGAGGCTGAAACAATGTCGTGACTGATGTTGTTATGCCTCATCTCTGTATTGATGATCAGGTTGTCACGCGGACGAGCGTCAACCAAGTATCCGCGTCGCTCGCCGTCAGGAAAAGACCAGACTCTTGCGAAGTTCCGCCGTGCCAAATCGCAAAGCGAATTGCTTTGGCATAGTCAGTGCAAACTGCCACTGAGGGTGGTTCACCGGTGTAACCTCTCCAAGGCCCCGGCTCATCGTAGCTCGGCTGGATGCCAAGTTTCTCGCTGATGGCTTGCAGATGGTTTTGAAAGATAGCCATCACTTCGTCGATATGGCGAAAGCTATCGCCCTCCACCCAGAAACCGAGGGTTTCTTCTTTGGGGGCTTTTCGCTTGCTCATTCGGAATTCTCCAGTGTGATGATCCAACGATCCAGAATACGCTGTTCCTGGTGCGTCGGGAGTCGGTTTTGCTTGCCACGTGCTTGGCGGATTTTGTTCTCGGGATGGCCAAGTTCAACGGTCAGATGTGGCTGCCAGGCTCCCTGTGAATGACGACGGACGGTCCAGATGGAACACCTGCCACCCGCGCACGAGCGATCATACGATGCCACGCAGTGTCGCATTTCCTTGCCTTCGGCAACAAGCTCCTGAGTCGTCAAAAGTTCACGAATGCTCCAGCATTCCGGCTCTTCGCCCGAACCTTCCATGAATTCGTAATCGGGGTGATAGGATTTTTGCCACTGCAACATCGGGCGGTTTTGATCTTCTCCCAGTTGGCCGTGCCAAATGGCGACCGCTCGCAAAAGCCCTTCCGCCGTCCGGCCACGCATTGAAAAATTCGGCTGCTCTGGTTCCCTTTCGATCGGAACACCGGGCTGGTCGTAGCGAATCACGGGCTCGAAGCGGCGATTCCAAATGAAGTCGATGATCGGGCCAACATGCGCACGATCGAGCATCGGATTATCGACAAAGAAACGAAAAACGGACATCCAAAAAGCGTCGTCTTCGAAATCTCGGACCAAGCGTGTCTGGGCGACCGCATCACACAAGACCCCGTCGCCTTCTAGGGATCGGATTTGCCCCCAACGCAATGCGGCACCGATCGAGTAATCACTCGGAGCGGAAAGAAATTGGTGGGCCATCGCTTTGGTCAACGACACCGGTAAGTCAGGAGCCTTGCGAATGTTCTTCCCGGCGGCTACCCAGCAGTACCAACGCCTTTCAAGCGACGATTCGCCGAACCATGCGGCATCCATGAATGCTGGAACTTCGTACTCGACCAAGAGGTGTCGCGACAACGACTTGAACTGACGATCCACATTCTTGGTATCCGGACTCCAATCCGACAATGGACGCACCCATTGATCAGCAAAGTCAGCCAGACGAATCCGGTTAATCACATTCTCTTTCAAGAACGCCTCGACTTGGTCAACAGAATTTTCCTCGGCGATGCCGAGCGACGGAAGGAAGCAAGTTGCGATAAGGCACAGAACGGGAGCGAATCGTAGCTTCATGATAGATATCTTTGAGAAGTAGTGCTGAAGTCCAGTGAGTAGTTTTTAGCTCAAATTTATTCCAATACCGAAGACCAAGAGACCGTCAATCAAGCCGCCGACGCTTCCGAATGCGTTGCAAACAGTCTTGGACTTCCGTCCTTTCGTTGCCTCGATCAACCAGGTAGGAAACGGTCTGAGACAACGTCTTACAAGCTTCGTCCAGAGCATAGTAGCCTGGGTGAAAGCGTTCACCAAAGATGTAGAGCAGTTCGACCTTCAGCCATTGGTTAGTCGCTCGTTTTGGCGGTGCTTTAAAAGTCGTTCCCAAACGAACCATTGGAACCTTGCAATTGGGACATTCAAACGGTCGTGGTGCTACTTCGAGGTTCCATGTGGACGATTCCGGCTGCTTGAAGGAACAGCGGCAATCGAAACATGCGAAGCCCACCTTATTGGTCGGATGTGTCTCAGTGGCGGGATTCTTGCTCATGAGTCGTGATCGAAAGTTGGCTTCGTTGCAATGGTTGGACATTTCAGTCGATGTGTTCATTGATCCGTGCTCTTTGTTGTCGTGATTGTGGTTTCCCTGAATCTGCCGTTGTCGATTCGGTCCACCACCGACCGAAAAATGCCGCGAAAGCAAATTGCGCGCTAATACAGATCAGGAAACCGCTGTAGATCACGGTGGCAACTGTCATCGGATAGGCCTGTAAAATACCGACGTAGAAAATTGACGCCGCGAGTCCACCAGCACCGATGCGATAAACAAGCCGAGTCTTGCCGTGTTGCTGTGTGTCACGCGAATATCCTTCAAAGCCGGAAGTCAGACGCGGTGGTAAGTACGGGTTCGTCACAATCACTGCCAATACTTCTGTTCGAAGGAAGGTTCTGTTGTCTTGGGAAACAGGAAAAGATCGAGCGTTAATGAATCCAAGTTACACGCCGCTCACCTGTGGTATGCCATTCTGATGCATTTGCCCGACATAGGTTCCTGTATCCCGCATTGGTGCTGACACAAGTCCCGGCGGGACGAAAGCACCTTGCCGGCGGCCGCAGCCGCCGGACCTGAATGAAAATGGAACGATCATAACCCCGGTATGGGTGGAAGTGGCGACTGCTATCGCCGCGTTGCGGCTGTCGAATTGAGTGCCAAGCAACCGGCGGGCGGGCCCGCCGGCAGGGTGCTTTCGTCGCTTCGCGACTGGAGCAGCGGCAAAACTAAGACATTTCCCTTGTGTCGATAATTTAGGTGAGTGAATTTGTCATCGCCGAGCTTGCCGCTATTGTCCCAGCATCTGGTCAAGCAACGCCGCCGTGATGCGGTCGGTGGGCGAGAGCTTGCCATCGATGATCAGCGTTGGACCCCAGGTGACATCGTGATCCTTGGCCAGCGATACCTGTGCGTCGATGACTTTCGACAATCCGGGTTCCGATAGTCTTTGTTTCCACTGCTCGATCGACGATGGCTTTGCATTTTGGTCGTCATCAACCGTACCGAGACGCTCGGCGAACGCTTCGATCCACTGCGACTCGGTTTCGATCTCCGGTCCAGTCACCTCGAAGACGATGTGCAAGCGGTCCGTCCACTTCATTTCGCTCAGCGCGACGACCGCGCGGCTGGCGATGGCGGAATGCGGGTACAGCTTTTGTTGCCACTCGGGCAATTCTGGATTGTCCGTCGCATTCATCGGATACAAAAACAACTCGATCGAAACATCGTCCCGGCGATCGGCCAGTCCACGCAGGGCGGACGTCATCGCCGCCGCGTCGGCGTAGGTCGGTTCCATGAATAACAGAACTCGTTGGTCGCTATCGGGATTGCCCAGTTGGATCAGCGACGAACCACGCGGCGGCACGCTCGGGGCCGGTTCGGCTTGTTCCCACAACTGCAACACACGCTGATCGGCGGTGGGCGGACGCGGGTCATCGACGAACGAACGGACTAGTGACGGTTCACCCGCCGCCTCGCGGCGTTGTTGCTCGGCGAGCACTCGCTCGACCGCTTCACGGATTTGGCCCGGATCCGATGCGATCCCTTTCAACTCCACTCCGTTCAAAAACACGAACGGCGTCTCGGTCACGCCCAACGAGATCCCCGTCGAAACATCGCCCCGCAAGGTTTGCGTGACTTGGTCGGAGTGCATGAGACGCGACACCTCGTCATGATCGATGCCCAGGTCCTGGCAAAGCGAGCGGACATCGTCGGTTTCGTATTTTGCCTTTCGCTCCAGCAGCCAAGCGTGCGCCGCGGCAAAGGCGGCATCACCACCGACCGCGTGCACCGCTTCGGCCAGGCGTGCCGCGTCGCAGGCACGTGTGTGGAACCACGGATACGGGATCGACGGGTTGCACTCACTGCACAGCGGAAACTGGAATATCGACACGGCGATCGATTCATGCTCGCGGCGAAGTTCGGCAAGCTCGGATTCCAGTTCGATGCAATCGCCGCATTGGTAGTCCAGGAACAAAACCAACCGCACCGCCGCAGGCAGCTCGCCGCTGACGTGGCGTCCCACCAGCCCTTGCGATGGCTCGTCGGGTTCAATGGTCTTATTGAGTTCGGCGATTTCAGTCGGTTCGGGGGACAACACCCGATCGACCGAGCGGTTCAGCTCGCGTGCTTGTTCATTCGCGATTTGGTTTTGATCGTTCCGATCGAGCGTCATTAGCACCGCCAGCAACGCCACAAACACCGCGATCGTGATGCCGGGCGCGAGGTTCGGGTTTCCTCGTGAACGAGGCGACGAGTCCTGTGCACCTGATTCGGCACCGCGTGCGTGCCAACACGCCAACACCGCGGCGATGAGGTTGGCAACATGCACGGCGATGCAGTAGCCACACAGGCGTTGCAGCCAGATCATCAGCCCCAGGTAGAAGACCGAGACCGCCGCGCCGAGCATCAAGGTCACGGTCAGCCATCGAGATCGCCGGGTGATCATCACGCCGACGATCATGGCAATGAAATAGGCGAAGCCCAAAACGGACAACGGGACACCCAGCACTTGCCCCCATCCGCTTTCGGCCAGCGACGCGCATGCCGATTGAGGACCGCAACCTGGCAAGCGGTGCCCGGTGAATCGTTGCCAAACCAGCATCGCCGAAGCGGCTGCGGCAATTGCAAGTGGTAGAGCGACAATGAGTTTTCGGGCGTGCTTCATGTCTTTCATCTTAGGGGATTCTCGCCATGTTGACTCACGACTCACTCAGTCGCGGAGCAACACGAGCACTCTACGAACTATCCAGTCGCGGAGCGAGGATAGCACCCTGCCGATCTCCCAGTCGCGAAGCGACGAACGCACCTTGTCGATTTCCCAGTCGCGGAGCGACGAAAGCACCTTGCCGGCGGGCTTGCCCGCCGGTTAGCCGGTCCGAACATCTGAAACCCCGAAGGGGTGATAGCCTCAATCGCTGTCGCCGCTTCGCGGCTGTGTCCAGTGGGAATGGCAAGCATCCGGCGGGCAAGCCCACCGGCAGGGTGCTGGCGTCCCGCTGGGACTCGAGCCGGCACCCATGCTTGGTGAAGGATACTTGCCTGATCGGAACCGCTTTCATGCTGACTCGAGCAATCGATGCAGCCCGCCAGCAAGGAGCTAACGTCCCATCGGGACTTCAAGCACCGATGGACTCCTGGTGAGACCACCGCTCGAACACAGAACAAACAGCGGCTGGAAGCCACCACTGCGTTGACTGGCCAAACAAAAAACAAGCCCGGAGGGTGCCGCACGCTTTCACGCTGCGTCACCCGCCGGGCTGGCACGGCCCCTGGCAAAGTCACCGGGCCATGGAACCTCGCTGCGGATCAATTGCAGCCCGGGTCGGTTTTCGGGTTGCAGGCCAGCGGACCGGTCAGGGTCGGGACACCGCGGTCGCAGCCCGGGTCGGTTTTCGGGTTGCAGGCCTTGGCGGAGGTGGCAGCGGCGGCCATCAGGCAAACGGCCAAGCCAGCCGCAATCAGTTTAAATTTCATGGTGGTCTCTCCGGTTTTGGATATTTCCGAGGCTGTGCGAGGTTGATCCCCTCACCAGGACTATACCAAAATCGCCTCGGATCCCGACACGACAAAAGTCGAAATTTTGGTTTTTAGGGAATTTTCTTGGGCGGAGGCGGTGAAATCCAGGGTTCTTGGGGTGTTTGGCCGCTGATGGATGATCAAGTCTTGCCAGTGGGAGGGACCGGCGGCTTCTTGGGATGCTGTCGCCCCTCCGGGGCTTGTTTCTCGTGGGAAGCCGGTTCCCGGCGGCTTGCGCCGCCGGCAAAGGTGTTGTTGCCCCTCCGGGGCTGGGATGGATTGGGGGTGATGGACCGGTGGCTTGCGCCACCGGCGATGGAGCTTTCGCCCCGCTGGGGGGCTTGTTTGTTGTCGATGCACCGGTGGCTTGCGCCGCCGGCAGAGGTGCCGTCGCCCCTTCGGGGCTGGGATGGATTGGGTGTGGTAGACCGGTGGCTTGCGCCACCGGCGATGGAGCTTTCGCCCCGCTGGGGGGCTTGTT
>CAYZHQ010000195.1:0-8597 GCA_964477385.1 uncultured Pirellulaceae bacterium | reverse complement strand
CACCGATGGATGCCGGCGGCCCAGGTTTCTATGGGCCTCAATATGCACCGTTTGTGATCGACAGCGACCCGGTTCAACCCGATTTTGAAGTGAAGGATCTGCGTTTGCCGCGGGGTGTCAATGCAGCTCGGATGAGCCGTCGTGAGCAACTGCTGCGAGGGGTGGAGCAGTGGAACCGTCAAGTCGATGGAACCGCTGAGGAGATGAGTACCTACTACCACAAAGCGCACGACCTGATCACTTCTCCCGACGCACAGCAAGCGTTCGATATCGCCAAAGAGCCGGAATCGGTGCGCAAGCTGTACGGCTACTCAACGATCGGTCACTGCGCCCTGCTGGCGCGGCGTTTGGTCGAAGCGGGCTGTCGTTTTATCGGAGTCGACAACCCGGGCTGGGATACGCACGCCGATTGCTTTCCGTCGCTGCAACACGACTTGATTCCACAAGCCGACCAGGCGTTTGCCGCATTGGTGACCGATCTGGAGCAACGCGGCATGCTGGACAGTACGCTGGTCATCATGATGGGAGAGATGGGCCGCACGCCGAAAGTCAATGGAAACGCTGGACGCGACCACTGGGGCAAAGCCCAAAGTGTGATGATCGCCGGCGGTGGGATCCGTAACGGACAAGTCATCGGTGCGACCGACAAGCATGCCAGCGAACCGATTACCGATCCAATCTCGATTCACGATCTGCATCGCACGATCTATACGCTGATGGGTATCGACACCAACAAGAGCTACCTCACGCCGCTCGGTCGCCCCGTGCCAATTCTCGATAAGGGTCGCATGATCCCGGGGTTAGTATGAGTCGCTTCAAAACCTATCACGCGCTGTGCGTTTGCGGGTTGTTAACGTGGCTTGCCACTTCACCCGCTTGGTCGCAGCAACGTCCGACAGTGGGATATGCGTTCCCAAGCGGTGGATCGGCGGGAACGACAATTGACGTTCAATTAGGCGGCTTTGACTGGACACCCGACACCCAGTTTGTTGTCCTGGACGATGACGTCGTGTTAAAGCCGTTGTCTTTGCCTGGACCGTTGCTTTATCCCGGCGCTCCCTATTGGTTTGGACCGCGGGCGTTGAATTCCTACAAGCCGTTTCCGATTCCTCGGGAGATCGCGGCGCGGCTAACGATCCCTGCCGACACGCCCGCCGGTGTGATTCGGTGGCAAGTGGTCAATGCCAACGGTGCCAGTCAACCGGCCGAGTTCGTGATCACTCGCGATGTCGCGGAATACCGTGAAGATGCCTTGACGGTCGAGCAAGCACACAGGCAACTGCCAGCCTTGCCGTGCGTCATCAACGGGCGACTGGAGAAGAAAGAGGAGGTTGATCGCTACTCTTTTGTCGCTGCGCTAACCGGTCTGGTGACCTGCGAAGTGCCAAAGATCGCGTCGAGTGCCACGCTGCACGCAGCGGTTCGGGTCAGCGATGAACAGGGCCAAGTAATCGTCGATCAGATCGATACGACGGGGCGAGGAACGGCGTTAACCTTTCGGGTCAAGAAAGGGGTGCGCTACGAACTGGTGGTGCACGACCTCGATTTTCACGGAAATCGAGCGATGGTTTATCGGCTTGCGATGCGCACCGGGCCCCGTGTCGTGGCGATGCGTCCGACCAGACTCCCCCCCAACAGCGAAACCGAAGTTGCGTTTATCGGATATGGCCTTGCTACAGGCCAACCGCAACTCGAACAACGAACCGCGACGGTGCGCAGCGGCAAGCAATCCTTTGACTATGTCTTAAACACCGAGTATGGCTCGACCGGATCGATTCCGATCGCTGTCTCCGAACGCGTCGAAACGGTTGCAGACTCCCTGCCGAATACGGAACCGATATCGATTTCCCTGCCTGCTTGTCTGTCCGGTGTGTTGGATCAAGCCAACGGTTACGGGGCCTACCGGTTTGAAGCCAAGGCGGGCGAGGTTTGGTCGGTCGAACTCACCGCTCAGACTCGCGATCGTACGATGGATCTGCGCTGGACACTGTTCGATGCCAACGGAAAAGTGGTCAGCGAAGTCGACGACGCTGGCCAAAGCCTGGATCCCCGCGCGTTGATCAAGATTCCCGCGGACGGAATCTATCACCTGTTAGTGGCGGACGACGCGGCGGCCAACGGCAGCCTGGCCAGCGTCTATCGGCTCTGCTTGTCGACGCCCCGGTCAAGATTTCGCATCACCGTTCCCAAGGTGGTCGAGTCGGTGATTGGTGCCGAGCCGATCACGATTGCGAAGAAACGCCGCGCTGGTCGGCAACAAGTCGGCGCGATTGGAATCGACGTGGAACGGATCGATGGATTCGATGGCGAGATCACCATGCAGATCACCGGGTTGCCTGCGGGTGTGGAAACATCGGAGAACCTGCAGATTCGCTCAAGCGATATGGGTATCGACATCGGTCTCCGGTGCAACGAAGCGATCACGCCGGGTGGTTACCCGTTGGTGGTGCATGCCACGGCGACAATCGGCGATGGCATTGCGGTCACTCAGGAAGCCACCTGTCTGCTGGCTCCCATCATGCGACCGCGCGCTCTGATTCGTCCAAAATATCCCGACGCCGCGCGGACGGTCAATCGCGGGACAACCTATCCCGCCCCCGTGGTGGTTGAAAGGCTGGCAGGTTACGAAGGGCCGGTCGAATTGCAAATGGCGGCGGTTCCTGACCGAGTCCGACAAGGCATCTTGGGCCATTCGAGTGTGGTGCCAGAGGGAGCCGATGAAGGAGTTTTTCCGCTGATCATTCCGGAATGGGTGCAGACCGATCGCACCTCGCGCATCATTTTGAATTCGATCGTGCGGATTCCCGACGCAGAGGGACAGATGCGTTCATTGGTCAATCGCATGCAACAACGAATCACCATGAACGTCGAAGGTGCGTTGCTAAAAATCAATCCGACTCAATCGTTTTTCCCCTGGCAAGCCGATGCGCTGGCGATCGGTGTCGAACTTTTTCGTGCCGGCAATCTGCAAGGTCCCGTAAGCCTGACACTCCATCGGCAAATGCCGGGCGGGGCGACGCCGGAAAATCTGCCTGCAGTGCAATCGTCGCGAGTCGCAGCCGATCAAACCTACGCGGAACTGAATTTCGTTCCCGCTGCGGAAGAAGCATCTTCGGCGGTGCAAACGTATCTTTTGAACGCAACGGCCATGCACGAAGGCTACCCGGTACAAAGCCAAACGAAAATACTCGTCGGTTTCCGTGAAACACTGGCCAGCCAAGGCGAGTGACGTGAATGACAGTGCGGAAGCAAAAAGCGTTTGACTCCGCGGGCCAAAGGCGTCAGATTAACCTTTGGCAGCCAATCAAAGCGGTTTCCAACATCCCTCCAGCTTTACGCGTTCGGCGAAGTGCGCCAGACGTTCCCGCCCCTGCCACTTGTTCTGCCGTTCTGCGGTAGCTTGTCGGTTCACTAGCTGCATTGAGAAGTTCCCGTGCAGAAGTTTCCCGTGTCATTGTTGCGCTGCATCGCGATCGCCCTTGGAGTGGTGCCACTGCTGATGTTCGGATCGGCCCATGCCAATCCGGCGAATAAAGCTGCCATGGTCAAGCACTTCGGCAACTTGATGCCGGAGCGTTTGCGGACGTGTGGATTGTGCCATGTTGCCGATCATCCTGACGGTGCCTCGTCGTTATCCGAATTCCCGCACAACCCGTTTGGTCGCGCGATGCGCATCGTCGGTGAGCAGTTGGCCGAGGAGGGTAAACCGGACGCGATGAGCGATCGCATGCAGGCGATTCGAGATCAGGACGCCGATGAAGACGGAGTCGCAAACCTGTTGGAGATCCTGCTGGACACCCAACCGGGCGACTCGCAAGATCTGCCGGAGTTGGCCAATTCGGCACGCACCGAGCAGGCGTTGGCACGTTACTCCGCGAAGCTCAACCGCTATCGCTGGGAACCGTTCCAGCCCGTCCAACAACCGGCAGTCCCCCTGGCGGCGGCCAACTGGGGACACAATCCGATCGATGCTTTTATCGACAAGCAGCGCCGAGAACAAAATCTGCGGCCTCAGCCTGAAGCGTCACCCGAACAACTGTTGCGTCGCGTTACCTTGGACCTGACGGGGATCAGCCCCACTCCGGAAGCGATCACGCGTTTCGTCGACCAGTACGCAAAGGACCCGCAAGCCTACGATCGCGTGGTGACCGAACTGCTGCAACATCCCGGTTATGGCCAGCGTTGGGGACGCCACTGGATGGATGTGTGGCGCTACAGCGATTGGGCGGGTTACAAAGATGCGCTCCGCGAAAGCCAACGACACATTTGGCATTGGCGTGACTGGATCGTTGAATCCCTGAACGACGATCTGGGTTACGACCAGATGGTGATGCAGATGTTGGCCGCCGATGAAATGCCGCGCGACTCGGTCGACTTGCGGGCAACCGGTTTTCTGGCTCGCAGTTATTTCACCAATCGCGACCAATGGATGGACAACGTCGTCAAACACACCTCCCAAGCCTTAATGGGTGTCACGTTGGGCTGTGCGAAGTGTCACGACCACATGACCGATCCATTCGAGCAAACCGAGTACTACGCATTACGAGCGGTCTTCGAAAGCTACCACGTCCGCACCGATCGCGTTCCAGGCGAGCTAAATCGAGACAAAAACGGTGTTCCACGTGTCTACGATCGGACGATAAATGCCAAGACTTATCTGCTGGCTCGTGGTGACGAACGTTACCCGGTCAAGGATCAACCGATCGAACCGGGAACGCCTGCCGCACTCGGGGGCGAACTACAGATTTCGCCGGTCTCTCTAACGCATCAGGCGACGCATCCCGATCAGCGCACCTTCGTGATCGAAGCGCTACTGGCCGCAGCAGGTCAAAAAGTGGTCGATGCAAAAAGTGACTCAGACCGCCTGGCGGCGCAGCGGTCGTTGGATGCGTTGCAAGCTGAACTGGAACTGGAGGCTCAGGAAGCGGCAGGATTATCGGAAGACTCGCAGGCTTGGAAGGCAGCCGCCACGCAAGTCGTCACTTTGTATCGGGCTGCGGAATTCGCTGCCGCCGAAGCCGCACTTGCGAAGACACAGCAGGCCCTCGACGATGCGGAGAAAAAGCTGACCGCAGTGACCGCGAAGGAGAAAGCCAAAGCGATTCAGCAAGCCAAATCCGCTCACGCAGCAGCCGAGAAAGCCCACAGGGCGGCGAAAACGCGATTCGACAAAGCGACCGCAGCGGTGGCGGAGAAACCGACGACGAAATGGAAACGACGCGAGCAAATGGTCTATCCCGCAGTCAGTTCCGGCAGGCGTCTCGCCTTTGCTCGCTGGCTGACCGATTCCAACAACCCGCTGACCGCTCGCGTGGCTGTCAATCATATTTGGCTCCGGCATTTCGGTCGTGCAATCGTTCCGACGGTCAATGATTTCGGCTTCGGAGGACGCGAACCGACGCATCCCGCCTTGCTCGATTGGCTCGCCACGGAATGGATGCGTCGCGACTGGAGCATGAAAGAACTGCATCGCCTGATCGTGACCAGTGCGACCTACCGGATGGCTTCGACATCCGATCCCGAAAGCTACTCGATCGATCCCGACAACGCATCCTACTGGCGCGGTCCCATCGGTCGAATGGAAGGCGAAATTGTAAGAGACAACCTGTTGGCGATTTCAGGAAGACTCGATCCTACCCTCGGTGGCCCCGATATCGACAATACCCTGGCGCAGACTTCCCGACGCCGAAGTATCTATCTGCGACACGCCCATGAGAAACTGGTACCGTTCGTGCAGATCTTTGACGGGCCGGCGGTGAGTGAATGTTACCAGCGAGAGACCAGCGTCCAGCCCCACCAAGCGCTCGCGATGGTGAACAGTCAGTTGACCGTTGAAGCCGCCACTGCGATTGCGGATGAACTGCGGCAGGCGACTGGGGAGGACGAGGCGGCATTTGTGCGTCAAGCTTACCTGCGTGTGCTGTGTCGGTATCCCGAGGAACAGGAATTAGCCCCTTGCTTGGAGTTCCTCGCCGACGGAACCCAGCCCCATCGCAACTTGGTGATCGTTCTGCTGAATCACAATGACTTCGTTTCGATCCGCTAAACACCGCCAAACAACCACCCCAACGATCCACCATGCACTGTCTTTTCTACAACCGCAAGCATCAGCCATGATTGACCCATCGAAATCTTCTGCCGTGTCGCGTCGGCGACTGTTGACCGATTGTGGCATGGGGCTGACCGGCATGGCACTCGGTTCGCTGCTGTTCCAGGACGGACAAGCCGTTGCATCGGAGTCCGGGTTTCAGCCACATCATCCTCCCAAAGCCAAAACGGTCATCTGGATTTTCTTGATTGGCGGCTTGAGCCACTTGGAAAGTTTCGACCCTAAGCCGGCGCTGAATCAATATGCGGGCATGTCGATCGACGAGACACCGTTTGGTGATCGTGTTTTGAACAAAGATAAGATCAGCGAAATCCTGCTCGATCCCTCCAAGCAGAAACGGGAGGTTTATAAGAAACTGCTGCCTTTGCAAGTTGGTTATCAACAATGCGGTCAAAGTGGACTGGAGATTAGCGATTGGTTCCCCGGTTTGCAGCAGCGAGCCGATGATCTGTGTCTGATTCGCGGCATGTGGACGATCGACAACAATCATGGGGCTCAACTGACATACCATACCGGCCGCAAAATCACCGAAGGGGCTCATCCCACCGTCGGCTCGTGGGTCAGCTATGGCTTGGGAACCGCAAACCGGAACTTGCCAGAGTTCGTGGTGCTCGGAAATCCGAGTGCGGATTGTTGCGGTGCCGCTTGGACACACGGTTCGAGCTATCTTGGTCCCAAGCATGCGGGAGTTCGCCTGAAGGTCGACGCCGAACAGCCGCTCGCTTTTGTCAAATCGGCCGACGGTGACTTAACTCCTGCTCAACAGGAAAAGAACTTCGGCTTGCTGGGGCAGTTAAACCGAATCGCGGGGGTGCAGTATCCCGACGACGAACAACTGCAGGCGCGGATCAAGAGCTATGAACTGGCGTTTGAAATGCAGACGTCGGTCCCCGATGTGATGGATTTGCAACAAGAAACCAACTCCACCCGTCGGCTGTATGGAATCGATCAGTCGGCCTCGAAGGATTTCGGCGAGAAGTGTCTCGCGGCCCGTCGAATGGCCGAACAGGGCGTGCGGTTCATCCAGTTGTTCCACGGCTATCGCGGCAACGCGGGGGCGTGGGATTCGCACCGTGATCTGAAGAAGAATCACTCCCGGCTGTGCAAAGAAGTCGACCAGCCGATCGCGGGCCTGATCGCCGACCTGAAGCAACGCGGCATGTTGGACGACACGCTGGTCGTCGTGGGCTCCGAATTTGGAAGGACACCGGGTGCCGAGTTCCGCGACAACAGCACGGTGCAGGGAACGGGGCGCGATCATCATCCTCACGGTTTTAGTATCATGGTCAGCGGTGGTGGGACGCGACCCGGTCACGTGCACGGCGCGACCGACGAAATTGGGTTTCATGCCGTCGAAGGACGCCACTACGTGACCGACTTGCACGCGACGGTGTTGCACCAATTAGGATTGGACAACGGTCGCTTGGAAATTCCGGGACGAAAGCGTTTGGAAACCGACATTGGCGAAGTCATGACGGACGTATTGACGTGATCAGCCGTCTCTCCCCGCGTTTGCCGCTACCCCTGCTCGCTCCCCTTGCCATTTGGCTTTGGAGTTGGGGATCGCTCCAGTCGGCAGAGCCTTCCGCTCGGGTGTTGCAGTTTGATGCGGAGATCAAGCCGCTGATGCAGCAGCTCTGCTTTCGATGCCACGAAGAAGGGGCAACGGAAAGCGATCGGCGATTGGATACGTTGGTTGCCGATGTCCAACACGAGTCCTTCGATGTTTCGACTTGGCACGATGCTTTAGACCAGATCAAACAGGGGGAGATGCCTCCTGAGAAAGCCGAGCCTCTGACCGACGTGCAGCGTCAGACTTTGGTCGCTTGGATCTCTGCCACGCTGGACGAAGCCGCCCAGACGAAGCGTTACGCCGACGGCCGCGTCTTGATGCGACGTTTGACTCGCTATGAATACGCCAACACGATTCGAGACCTGCTGGGGGTCGACCTCGACCTATCCGCGGACCTGCCACCCGAACCAGCATCCCCCGATGGCTTTCTGAATAACGGGGCGACGCTGGAGATGTCCTCCACACAAATCGAAACCTATCTCGCGGCGGCACGGCGGGCTTTGGAGATCGCGATCGTCAGCGGTGATCGGCCGCCGGTCTATCGCTATTACGCCACGGAGACTGCCGTCGGCAAATTGCCACGTCGCGCCGAAGGGGGAAACGTCCCGGTGAATCCGGAGTTTCTGCTGGACATTCCCGAGTTTCCCCGCACCGGCCCCTTTCGAATATTGATTCGCGCCGGTGCGATGGTTCCCGAAGGCGAAGGCTTTCCGCAACTGAAGGTCTCGCTTGGGAATGTGCCGGGCATTATCCATGTGCCACGCAAACAGGTCGGCGCGGCCGAAATCACCGCGCCATCCCATCAGCCGCAGACCTTCGAATTCCAGGGTCGGATGGAAGACTACCCACAGCCCGGGGAGCGTCCATTTGGTGCCAACGTCGACTTCAATGGCATGATCGGTTTGATCGATTTCG
>CAYZHQ010000194.1:0-8658 GCA_964477385.1 uncultured Pirellulaceae bacterium | reverse complement strand
GTGTTACTTGCAGCGCCGGTGCGAGGACTTGTTTTGCCGCCGCGAGCCGAGGTGTTATCGCTAAAGTGGCGATAACGCTTGCCGCTGAAGCTTCTCTTCGCCGCGCGGGCGCAGCAGGCAGGCGAGCGGCCGTGGGCTGGCCGGCTGGAAGGCTTGGGGATCGGTCGTGGCTGCGGTGCAGGATCATGGTGGCGGATGCTCCCGGAGCCATAGGTACTGATGGAACAAGGGCTGCGACCGCCGGCGCTGTTCGCCTCGTTGCTCGTCGGCGACGAACTTGCGGAAGTGGCGAGGAACCATCAGCGGTACCTTCTCCGGCGGAGCCGCCGCCTTACCGTTCAGCCAAGCGATGACTTGAATCAAGTACGGCAAGATCGCCAGCGTCAGCCGGCCATCCAGCTGCCGCAGCGTTCTGTCGCCTGCTGAGGCTACGATTCCGCGGGGATGTGGTCCGTTGGCTGACGCCAACGGCAAAGATGTGTCGCCCGCTGGGCTAAATTTCTGAATGTGCAAAAGATTTGTGTCCCCGGTTGGACTCCGTTGTCCGTCTATTTGGCGCCCGCTGGGCTTGCCTTTTGGCGCCCGCTGAGCTTGGCTTCGGTAAGCCTTTCGGCCGTAGGCTAATGCATGCGCTCGCTGGGACGTGAGCCACGAGAGCAAGGGCCTGCGAAGCGTCTAGTCGCGAGGCGAGGCCAAACTTGGCGGTCCTTTCAAACGCCAGATTGCAGCGCCAAGTTGGTATACGTTTTGCTTGGGTGAGGACTGTTTCAATAAGAGATTCTTGCTTGGAAGCCTCCGTCTAGCTGGACAACACCAATTTGTCATGAATGATAGCTCGACGCGTGAGTTTTGAAGTTGCACGTTTGGATAGCCCGGAGGGCGGCAGATGTTCGCAACACTTTGTTTCGCACTACGGGCTATGGAACGCGAACCTACCTATCCGTTGGCTGACGGTAGTTCCTGTGCTGCCCCCGGGCTCCGGAAGTGATCAAAACGTGCAACTTCAAAACGTCGGCGGCGGCTGACCAATGCACGCTGGTTTCGCGGAGAGTGGGATGCCGCGGGCTGGGCGTGTTCTCGCACCATACCAACCCCTAACCGGAGCATGACGATGAGAGCGATGTGGGATGCGAATGCGGTTTGGCTGATCGCTGGCGCAGCAGTTTTGATCTTGTTAATTGTGATCATCTTTCGCACCAACCGCAGGGCAACCGTGGAACGTCGCAAGCCCGGGAATGCCGACAAACTGAAACGATGATGCTTCCAGCGGTCGCTTGGCTGGCAGACCTAGCGTCTAGAGAACGAGTATGGCATCTACAGAAGGAGTACACTGAGCGTTGTGCTGAAGCTCCGCTTGTTTTCCTTTTCGCTGCCCTGCTGTTTTTGTGAGCATCATGAACCGCTTTCTTTGGCTTGCCCTGTTACTGCCCTTCGGGATTGGACTAGTTAATGCGGATGCGTCCGCGGACCGACCGAACTTCGTGATCATCATGGCCGACGACTTGGGGTATGGCGACATCGGTTGTTTTGGCAATCCACGAATCCCGACGCCGCATATCGATGCCTTGGCCAGCCAAGGAATGAAGTTCACCGATTACCATTCCAACGGCGCAGTCTGCTCGCCGACGCGTGCCGCCTTGGTCACCGGGCGGTATCAGCAACGCGCTGGAATTGGTGGAGTCGTCACTGCGGCGAAGCATCGCGACACCGGTTTGGCGATCGCCGAAACCACTTTCGCCGATGTGCTGTCCGACAACGGTTATGCAACGGCCATCTTTGGCAAATGGCACCTCGGTTATGCCCCCGAGTTTAATCCTTCCCGCAATGGCTTCGACGAGTTCCGCGGATACGTTAGTGGGAACGTTGATTTCGTTTCGCATATCGATCAAGCGGGTTACGAAGATTGGTGGCATCAAGACCAACTCGTTCCCGAAGCGGGTTACACGACGCATCTCATTACGCGGCACGGTGTTCGCTTTATTGAACAGAACAAACAGCGACCGTTTTGCTTGTACCTGCCTCACGAAGCGCCTCACTATCCCTACCAAGGCCCCCACGATCCGGCCATTCGCGTGCCGGGGAAACCGGGAGCGATTCAAGGCGATCGCAAGGATATCGCGAATGCTTATCGAGAGATGGTGGTCGAGATGGACAAGGGGGTGGGAGAGATCGTGGCCACCTTGGCGAAGCACAACCTATCGTCCAACACGATGGTTGTATTTTGTTCGGACAACGGTGCCAACGCCAGAGGCTCCAACGGTGGCTTGCGCGGTTTTAAGGGCCAAGTTTGGGAAGGCGGCCATCGCGTTCCAGCGGTCGCCAGTTGGCCTGGCACGATTCCCGCAGGCACCTCCACGGCGGTGCCCGCGATGAGCATGGATTGGTTTCCGACGATGGTTGAGGCAGCAAAAATTGTGTTACCTCCGTCCGTGGAGCTTGATGGCGTTAGCCTCTTGCCGGTGCTGACCCAGACGGGAGCGGTTGCTGACAGAACCTTGTTTTGGCAAGTAGGTCGCGGCACCGCCGTTCGCCGCGGAGATTGGAAGTTGGTCATCGAAGCACCACCTTCCAAATCGAAACGCAACCCAGCCCGCCAGCCCGCGCCGAAACTGTACAACTTGCGAGACGACCTGCAAGAAGAAACTCCGGTCCAAGACCCCGCGGTGACGGCGGAACTGCAAGTCGCCCTCGAGGAATGGTTGGAGAGTTGGTCGCAAGTGCCACAGCGGTCCTAGCAACCATAAACAGTCAGGATTGAAGGGGTGCTCTGGTAGACTGATCTTTCCCGATGCTCCCCTCAGGAGTACCATTGGAACTAATTCATCCCGCGGTCACTCCGTTCGACGGCAGGATTTGCGGTAAGTGATTCGTCTGCGATGCCGCTTGGCTCGGCGACCAAGCAACCGGTCATTGACGAGAACGATCCTGATAGCTGGTTTTGACTTGACCTCATTCCTGAACCGCCTGCTGTGCCTGCTGCTGATTCCGATGCTGATGCATGGGAACGCGTTGGCACATTCGCATGCGGGAACCGGAGTAGATGAACCGAGCGATCATGCGGCGTGTCCCCATATCCACTGGCCATTCGAGCATCACCACCACGCTCGTGGAGACTCACACGATCACGACCGGGGATCGAACGCTCCACATGCGTCAAGCAAACCCACATGCCCCGCAGAGTCCGGTGCGGTCATTCCGTTGGCTGTGGAGCATGATGCAAACGCGATTTTCCTCGGGACGCATCATCCCATTTTTGCCCCTGCGTTCCCTGTTGGAAACGCGACCAGCGACTGCGAGCTTGGACGGTCCGAAGGCATGGGGGCGATATTACCTCGTCTTTTGCCATCGCCACGACGCTCTCCCTTGCCACCTGATCGGTATGCCGGGCTACCGATCTATCTTCAGGTTGCCTCTCTAAGGCTGTAGGCCGCCACGAACCAGCGAATGCGTTTCGTGGTCGATGCTGCGCCCGTTCGTTTTCGTGCAGCACCCAAGGCTAGCTTTCCAGACGCTCCAAGCGGGCACGTTTCCCTGACAGCCGTTTGGCACCTCCTTTTTAAATCATGCGTTGATGATGAAGTATTTAGCGCCCCTTACCAAAACATTGCTTGGTCTGGCCTTGATAGGTTTGGCCATCGCTGCGTCGTGGCTTTATCGCGATCGCTTCAGCGCCAGGTACGAGTCCGCCGCAGCGCTCGATCCAAACGCGGATGGGGAGCCAGCGCCGGTTCAGACGATTGTCGAAGTCAGCGTCCAAGCGAGAAAAAACCTCGGGCTTCATGCTCAGCCGCTCCGTCCGCAAGATTACTGGCGAACGGTCTTGATTCCCGGCGAGATTGCCGATCGACCGGGGATTTCGGATCGAGGCGTCACGTCGCCGGCGGTGGGCGTGGTGACGACGATTCATGCGTATCCTGGCGACACAGTACGTGAAGGAGAAACTTTGTTCACGCTGCGACTGTTTAGCGAATACCTCCAAGCGACTCAGACACGGTTGTTTAAGGCGATCCAAGAAACCGCCATTATCGATGCGGAAATCAACCGCCTCTCCGAAGCGGTCCGTTCCGGCGCGGTCTCCAAGAATCGGTTGATTGAACTGAAGAGCGAAAGCGACCGACAGAACACCCTGCTCCAGACGGCAAGGCAAGAACTGTTGACTCGTGGCTTGACGCCGGACCATCTTCAGCAAATCGAAGGAGGGACATTTGTGTCGACCATCGAAGTCGTCGCACCGCCCGCCCAAAACCTTGCGGCCCATTCCGCTGCCGTCGACGCGGGAGAAGTGCAACAGGCCAGCTTGATTGTCGATCCCCAAACCGAGACTCCTTTAGCCTATGAGATTCAAGAACTGAAGGTCGAACTGGGGCAGCAAGTGCAAGCGGGACAGGTGCTCGCCAACTTGTCAAACCATCAATCTTTGTACGTTGTCGGCCACGCTTTCAAACGCGAGGCATCGCTGTTGGAGCAGGCGACCAAGGAGCAATACGCGATCGATATCGAATTCTCCGAAGACCGAGGCGAAGATTGGCCTCCGTTGCAGCAAGACTTTCAGATTCGGCATCTTGCCAATTCCATCGACACCGACAGTCGGACGTTTGATTTTTTTATCCCCCTGTCCAATCAATCGCGAAGCTATCGGCAACAAGACGATCTGTTCTTGGTTTGGCGATTTCGTCCCGGCCAGCGAGTCAGGCTGCACGTGCCGGTGGAAAAATTCGAAAACGTGTTCGTGGTTCCCAGTGCGGCGGTTGCACGCGACGGTGCGGACGCGTTTGTCTATCGGCAAAACGGGGACCTGTTCAAACAGATTCCCGTGCATGTCCTGCATGAGGATCGACGCTTCATTGTGATTGCCAACGACGGCAGCCTCACCCCGGGGACCTACTTGGCACAGCATTCCGCGGCCTCGCTTCAACGCATGCTGCAGGCTCAATCGGCCAGCGGCGAGCAACCAGGCTTGCATGTTCACGCCGACGGCACCGTTCACGCAGCCCATTGAAAGCAGCCTCCATGTTAGATGCCATGATTCGTTTTTCGCTTCGCTATCGGGCGGCTGTGTTGGCCTGCAGCCTGATCGTGCTGGTGTATGGGTCGTACCTTGCGACACAGATGAAGATCGATGTCTTTCCCGATCTGGACCGACCGCGGGTGGTCATCATCACCGAAGCTCCAGGGTTGGCGACCGAGGAAGTGGAGACGCTGGTGACGCAGCCGATTGAGATCGCGCTGATGGGGGCCAATGGCGTGCAAGCGGTTCGCAGTCAAACGACGGCGGGCCTGAACGTGATCTATGTGGAGTTTGATTGGGCGACCAAGATTCGTTCCGCCAGACAAATCGTGGGAGAGCATCTGGCCACCCTGGAAGGCAGCCTGCCGGCCGGCATCCGCCCACAGATGACTCCGCCCTCTTCGATTATGGGGCAGATCGTGGTTGCGGGAATGTATCGTCAACGCGGTCCCTTCGGCGGACGACTTGCGCCGGTTCGCGGAAGCTCCTACATGGTCGAAGCGATTCGGGATGACGCAGGGGACCTGCGATGGAACGTTTGGCGTCCGGTCGAGCGAGAGGACCTGGCATCCTGGCAACCGCTGGAGGTGACCTCGATTCGCTGGACGGAAGCGGTCGCGCCAGCCGGGTCGTCCTCTTCGGTACCGGTCGGGACAGTCGCTTTTACGCTTGGCAATCAAACCTACGAGGCGACCTTTGCGACCGAAGCCCAACAGTTGATGGAGCTGCGAACTATCGCCGACTGGGTCGTTCGTCCGCGACTGCTGAAGACCACCGGCGTGGCCGAAGTCTTCATGCAAGGTGGCGATCGCAAGCAGTATCAAGTCTTGATCGACCCGTCGGCGTTGCTGGAATACAGCGTCACGGTGCAAGATGTCGAGCAAGCGCTGCGAGCCAGTAACATCAACACCAGTGGTGGGTTTGCCATTACTGGCGAAACGGAACGGCCGATCCGCATTCTGGGACGCTTGGGGCCAGAGTCGAACGTCGTGATGGAAGAACTGAAACAGATCCCTGTCGGCTATCATCCGAAACGCACCGTACTGTTGGAGCAAATCGCGGAGGTCCAGGAGGGTGCGCAGTTGAAACGTGGCGACGGTAGTGTGGACGGACAGCCGGGGATTGTCTTTACGATCGTCAAGCAACCTCACAGCGACACACGCACGCTGACCAATGATGTGGCGGCCGCTTTTGCGGAAATCGAAGCCTCCCTGCCGGCGGACATCCGGATCAACTCCGAACTGTTTCGACTGAAGAATTTTATCGATCGCGGCATCTTCAATGTCGCCGAAGCATTGGTCATCGGAGCCACGCTGGTGATCATCGTGTTGTTCCTGTTTCTACTTAATTTCCGCACGACATTCATTACGCTCACCGCAATCCCGTTGTCGTTGGTGCTGACCACGCTGGCTTTCCGGATCATCGGTTGGCTGAGCGGCAGTGAACTGTCGATCAACGTGATGACGCTTGGCGGCATCGCGGTAGCGATGGGCGAACTGGTGGACGATGCAATCGTCGACGTAGAAAACATTTTTCGACGCCTAAAAGAAAACCACCGCGCCGAAACGCGGCGTCCCGCGATCCGAGTCGTCTACGAGGCGAGCAAGGAGATCCGCAGTGCCATCCTGTTTGGCACGGCGGTCGTTATCATCGTGTTCCTCCCTCTGTTCGCCTTGTCAGGCGTCGAAGGCCGACTGTTTGCGCCGCTCGGGTTGGCTTACATCCTGTCGATTTTGGCATCCTTTTTCGTGTCGCTGACGGTCACGCCGGTGCTGTCTTACTACCTATTGCCGCAGGCGGGCGCGGTACACCGCACCGGGGACGGTCCCCTACTGAGCCGCTTGAAATGGCTGGCGACACCCCTGATTCGTCTTAGCCTTGCGTTCCCGGCGACGCTGTTGCTGGTGACTTGGTTGGCTGTGGCTGTCGCCGGTTGGCAGTTGCTGCAACGAGGCCGGAACTTCTTGCCGGCGTTTGACGAAGGGAGTGTTCAAGTCAACGTCACGCTGCCACCTGGTTCTTCGCTGGAGGCTTCCAATCAGGTCTCTCGAGCGATCGACGGTGTGTTTCGATCGATGCAGCAGAGCGAAGAGAATCCAGACGGTCCGATTTTGCATTTTGTTCGCCGAACCGGCCGCGCCGAAATGGACGAACATGCTTCTCCGGTGAACTTTGGCGAATACATTCTGAACATGAATCCTGCCGGCGATCACGACCGCGAGGCGACTCTGGCCGAGTTACTCGAGCGAATCGGTGACGAAGCACCGGGGGTCGATATCGAAGTCGAGCAGCCGTTAGCCCATTTGATCAGCCATATGGTGTCGGGGGTCTATGCTCAAATCGCGATCAAAATCACAGGGGATGACATCGGAACTCTGCAGCAAATTGCCCAGCAAGTCAAAACACGCATCGAAGATATTCCCGGCATCACCCCGCCGGTCATCGAACCGATTCGGGAGACGGCGGAATTGCACATCGAACTGCGTGCCGAAGATTTGGCGTTTTACGGACTGACACGGGCTTACGTTGCCAATGTTTTGCAAACGGCACTGCAAGGCGAAGTGGTGTCGCAGGTGCTGGAAGGCCAACAGCGATTCGATTTACTGGTTCGCTTAGAGGAAGAGTATCGAACCGACTATGCGAACCTGGGACGCCTGCGGATCGATCTGCCACACCACCCAGGGCACGCGGACGAAGGCCAAATTGAGCTGCGGGAGATTGCGACGATTGACAACGGCCGCGGCCCGAACTCGGTCAACCGCGAAAACGCGCGGCGACGAATGGTGATTCGCTGCAACACTCAAGGTCGCGATGTGGCCAGTGCAGTCAGTGAGATCAAACAACGTGTCACGGGAAAAATCGATTTGCCGGTGGGCTATTTCATTGAATATGGCGGGCAATTTGAAAGCCAACAGCGGGCGACGCGGATGCTTGGCGTGCTGGCCGTTGTCGCGGGAGTGGCGATGTTCATGGTGCTGTTGATATTGTTTCCATCGGTGCGAATTGTGTTGCAAATCTTGAACGCTTTGCCGACTGCTTTTATCGGCGGAGTCGCCGCCATCGTGGTCACACAACAAGACCTGACCGTAGCGAGCTTGGTCGGATTTATTTCACTCGGTGGCATCGCCGTCCGCAACGGAATCTTGTTGGTCACGCACTATCTGCACCTGATGCGATTCGAAGGAGAAGCCTTTGCGCCGCAAATGATTGTCCGTGGCAGTTTGGAACGCTTGGCGCCGGTGTTAATGACCGCTCTGACCGCAGGGATCGGGCTGGTTCCCCTGGTGTGGGGCGGGCAGGAACCGGGACGCGAAATCCTCTATCCCGTCGCGACCGTCATTCTCGGCGGTTTGATCACTTCCACGTTCTGCGAATTTTTGATCCATCCAGGGCTGTTCTACCGCTTCAGTGGCCAGGCCGCGGTCAGCTTGGCACATCACGACGACGAGGAGGACGACCTGACGATGTGATTTTCCATTCAAAAACGTTTCAGCCAATGGACAGTTTTAAGTTCCCTTCCCGTAATGAGTCCTTGAGGAATCTGAGAGATGAATGATTTGATGAAACTGCAGTGGATCGTAGCGAGCCTGACGGTGCTAGGCCTGATCGGCTGTGGACAGCAGGCGGCGTCTCCACCGCCCACGTCTGAT
>CAYZHQ010000193.1:0-8675 GCA_964477385.1 uncultured Pirellulaceae bacterium | reverse complement strand
AGGGCGAGTTCCTCGCAAAAGGTACCCGACACTTTTTTGTCGCACGATCCTTAGTTTCTCAATCGGCTTGGAATGTCGTCGGTTGCCTCCGCACGACACGCGGCACGGCCGGAGCGCTGTCAAGCGCCGCGCAGCGAGCGATGTCGTCGCCGAAACCGAGCGCCAACAGGTTGCGGCCCCCTTGCGATTCTCGCAGTGCCGCACCGATCGAGGATTCCGAAACGTCGCCGGCGTCGTTCGTCAGTGGCCGCCACGCCGCCACTGCTAGACGTGCTTCGTCGTTTGCCAACACCGCGCCGTAGCCGCGCTGGCACCGGTCGGCCAGCGCGCCGGCCAACAAGGTGTCTTCGCCGGTGACGCGGCCATTGGTTCCCGCACACACAATGTGAACGTGCGCTCGACCATGCAGCGCCGAAACGACGTGACTGAGGTTTAAAAACGCGGCCGTCAACACGTGCTGGAAAGTCTCCACTGACGCGATCGCCCGTGTGCCGTTGGTCGTCGTGATGCCCAGACTGCGCCCCGCGACACGCGCCGGTGGGTACTCCGCCGGCGAGTTGCCACCGTCGAAACCCGCGATGGGCTGGCAATGACGCTCACCACAGAGCAACGGCCGAACGCCCAAACGTTGCTGCTCAGCTGACCACGCAGCCGCCGCTTCGATTGTCTCAAAGACGACAACCTCGGCCGCTCCGTGAGCCGCGACGGTCGCCATTACCGAAGTCGCCCGCAGCACATCCACAACGATCGCCGTCGTTTGGGCCGGAATCACATCATCAGGCCAGCGGTGTGCCGGCAGCAAAGAAACGGTAATGCGCATGAAAGGCTGTCACTCAATAACGTTCGAAATGCCGCTGCCAAGGATCGTGCGACAAAAAAGTGTCGGGTACCTTTTGCGAAGAACTCGCCCTTCGGGTGCTTCGCACAAAAGGTACCCGACGCTCATTTATCGCTCATTGCCAAGGGAGCCTTTTGGGAGGCTGATTCCCACAGCGGGAAAACCGCCCATAATCTGTATCCGCTCAGCGTCAGCTTGCCAACCAATCTCGTTAATCGCTAATCTCCCTACCCAGTGTCGAAAGTCCCCTATGAGCATCTCCAATCGCCACCTGCCACTGCGGAATCGGCTGCTAGTCCTACACGCCAAAGCGTTGCTCGGACTTACCGGATGCTGGTTCCTGACCGGTTGCCAGCCGGCCAGCGGTCCCGATCCGGTTTCCTCTGCCGACACGGCTGCCGATGCAATGCCCGCTGCGTCGGTCGACAATGACGCAGCCGCCCCGTTCGATCTGCTTGAGGAACTGGAACGCCGCGAGGGAATTCGTCTCGAAGAAAAAGAGGGCACGATTGTGTTGCTCGATCTGCGCAGTCAGCCCGACATCGACGACTTCTGGGTCCGAGCGATCGCAGCGCAACTGCGTGGTCTGCGTAACCTCCAGCTCGAAGGCAGTGGCATCACCGACGCCTCGATGGAAACGCTCGCGGGGCTCGATTCGTTGGCGGCACTCAGTCTGCAAAAGACGCTGGTCAGCGATGCGGGAGTCTCGCATTTGGCGGCACTGCGGAACCTGAAAGAACTTAGCCTCCTCGGCAGTCCCGTCACCGACGCTTCCTTGACCACGCTGGCTCAACTGCCGCGGTTGGTCAAGCTGCGTCTGCGCGGCACGAAAATCACTGGCGAACAACCGGCCGCCTTCGCCGATTTGACCTCGGTCGTCGACTTGGAATTAGCCGAAACCGATCTGACCAACGCCGCACTCGAGCCGATCAGCCGCATGCCGAAACTGCAGAAGCTGAATCTGTGGCTGACCAAAGTCGACGACGCGGGAATTGAAAACTTACGTTCGCAGACCGGCCTGACGCTGCTGAATCTCGATAACGTGGCCGGTATCAATGACGCTTCGCTGGACGTGGTCGCGCAGATGCCGAACTTGAACCTGTTGCATTTGGGCGGCACCGGCATCACCGATGAGGGCCTGCCCAAGCTGTACGGTTTGCGGAACCTGCGGACGCTGTTTATCACTCGGACCGCCGTCACGCCGACCGGGCATCAAGCTTTGCAGACCGCGATGCCTTGGATCGAGCGTTTAGAATACGAAACTCCCGCGACGAACTGAGGACGCGATGCCGGCCGCCGCAGCGTTCTTAACGCCGACGGAAAAAAGCGTTAGGATCATACGTGAACAAGTGTCCGACCGAACACCCGATTTGTTCGCTAACTTTGCGAACACCCGCAGATGCTATTCCGCTTTTCTGGTGACGCTGCAACGCTAGGTCAACGTTTTTTCTCGATATCCACGAACGGACTCATGCCGCAAACCTCGACCATCGACCAGTCGGCAACGCTGCTACCCCGGTTTGGCCTCAGCAGTTTTCGGCCGGGGCAGGAAGATGTCGTGCGAAACGTGATCGAAGGCCACGACGTGCTGTGTGTGATGCCCACCGGTGGCGGTAAAAGCCTTTGCTACCAATTGCCAAGTTTGGCGATGAAAGGGACCACGCTGGTCGTCTCGCCACTGATCGCGTTGATGAAAGATCAAGTCGACGCGTTGGAGCAGCGCGGCATTTCGGCAGCACTGCTGAACAGCACGCTGACCGGTTCCGAGCAAGCCGACGTGATGCGAAACATGTCGGAAGGCCGCTACGAAATGGTCTACGTGGCACCGGAACGTCTGCGGAACCGTTTCTTTCAAGACGCCATCAAGGGAGCCAACGTCAGTCTGTTGGCGGTCGACGAGGCTCACTGCATGAGCGAATGGGGCCACGATTTTCGCCCCGATTACGCTCGTTTGGGAATGTTTCGAGAACGCTATTTAAATAACGTCCAGACGATTGCCCTCACCGCGACGGCGACGCCGACGGTCCGCGACGATATTCAGGCCTTACTGAATATGCGGTCGCCCAAGTGTTTCGTGACCGGCTTTAAACGAGAGAATTTGCATTTTGGGGTGACGCATACCAAGGGAGACCGCGAAAAGGATGAAGCGGTGCTGAAATACCTGAAAGAGCAGACCGGCTGCGGCATCATCTATGCCGCGACACGCAAACGCTGTGAGGAGCTGGCCGATTGGCTGCCCGAAAAACTGGGACGACGGATTGGCGTTTACCACGCCGGTTTGGACGGTCGCCAACGCCAAGACGTCCAGAACGCGTTTATGTCGGGCGAGCTGTCGGCGATCGTGGCAACCAACGCGTTTGGGATGGGGATCGATAAATCGGACCTCCGGTTCGTCGTGCACTACAACATGCCGGGCAGTTTGGAAGCGTATTACCAAGAAGCGGGCCGCGCCGGACGCGATGGATTGCCCAGCGACTGCCGCTTGTTCTTTGCCTATTCGGATCGCTACATCCAAGAATTCTTCATCGAGAATCGCTACCCGAGCGCCGAAACGGTCCATGATGTCTATCGCTATCTGCTGTCGCGTAGTGAAGACCCGATCGAGCTGACGTTGCAGCAAGTCCGCGAAGGGCTCGGCGGAAAAGTCGCCGCGGAATCGATCAGTACCGCCGAGGCGCTGCTCGGTCGTGCGGGCGTGCTGAAACGGCTCGACAGCAGCGCTAACCACGGCATCATTCGCATCGATAGTGACCTCCCCACGTTGCAAGACATGCTGCCGCGCGAAGCGAAGATTCGGCGGCGCGTCTTGGCGGCCTGTGAGAAGGTGGTCGGCAGTCATCGCGGCGAAGATGTCTATGTCCGGCCGAGTCGACTGGCGGAGTTGGCTGGCTTGGAACGAGACCAACTGTCGCGGTCGCTGCGCGAACTGATGAAGCTGCGGGCGTTTGATTATGTTCCGCCGTTTCGCGGTCGCGCGGTGCATTTCCTTCGTCGCGATGTGCCGTTCGAAGAACTGAATATCGACTTCGAAGAACTCGCCCGGCGCAAGGCGGCCGAGTACGAAAAATTAGAAGCAGTGGTTTCTTTCGCTCGCAATGGACGCTGCCGCCAACTGGCAATTCTCGATTACTTCGGCGATCCCAATGCCGAGCGCTGCGGCAACTGTGATCTCTGCTGCCCGCCGGGAAAACCGAAACTGACCGGTGCCGACGCGAAACTCTCCTCCGGCGTCGAAATTCAAGGCGTCGACAGCGAAGCCTTGACGCGCGGCATTCGGATCGCCCTCAGTGGACTGGCGCGGATGCACGGGCGATTCGGCAAAACGATGGTGGCGCAAATGCTGTGCGGTTCGCAGAACAAAAAAATGCAGCAGTGGAAGCTGAACCGGTTGAGCACCTTCGGGATGCTGAGTGGATTGAAACAAGGTCAGGTGACCGAAGTGCTCGACGCGATCTGTGATGCCGGGATGGCCGAACAAATCGAAGTCGATGACCGGCGACCGACGATCAAACTGAGCGAACTGGGCCAGGAGGTGATGAAAGGGGTGACACCCGTTCCCGCTTCGCTTCGGCTGGGGTTCCCGCTCGCGAAACGACTGGCCACGTGCGCCGCCGCCTTGGAACCAGGCGATATGCCCAACCGGCCCGCGCCCGGCAGTGAGGATGACGGGTCGACCACTGCGGCCGCCACCGAACAACCGGCCGCCGCCGACGGAACGGGCCAACCTGACGAAGCGATTTTGCTGAAATTGAAAAGCTGGCGACGAAAAGTGACCGCGGCGCTCGGCATCCCCGCCTTTCGCGTCTTGTCCAACGCCACGATCGAACGGATCGCCATCGACAAACCGACCGACACCGAGCAATTGGCGATGCTGAAAGGGATTGGGCCGTCAACAATAGAACAATTTGGCCACGACATTGTCGAAATCGTCCTGACGGTCTCGTCGGCCGAACCAGACGACGACTCGCCTGCCGCGGAGAACTCGCCTGCCGCGGATAACTCGTCGGAAACGCAACCGAACGACGCGTCGGCGACGGAAGCAACCGCAGCCGCTTTACCGGCAAGTGCGAGCCTCGGGACGGACGACGATGCTTCGGCTGCCGAGTCAGCAAAAGCAGCCGATTCGCCGCCCGCCCACTATTGGTCCTGGCGGCTCTTTGCAGACGGCTACAGTAGCGAGCAAGTCGTCGCGATGCGCCGCTGTGATCGCGACACCGTCCTGCGGGACCTGATCACGGCTGCCAGCGAGGGGCATCCGGTCGATTTAGACTGGGTGATCCAGCCCGAGGAACGTCGTGTGATCGATCATTTACTGAAAACTCCACGAGCGAAGCGTGAACTGTTGAGCAAGCTACTGCCTGCTAATTTTAACGGCCTGCTGTGGGAGTTGGCTCAGCAAACCGAATAGCGGGCTCGCCGGACCGGCATAATGGTTGCTAGAGTATCTCGGAAGTTTGTCGCACCGCCAACTTGGCGGCTCCCTAGCGGTTAGCCAGACGATCCAAACCCCGCTACAATCAGGTTCCGATCGAGCAGTCGTATTAGAGGTTACTTGGTTTTCGAAACCGAATGGCTCCTCCATGATTGATCACCGTCTGACCCTGCATCGCACCCATTATTGAAAACTATTCGGAGCCACGAGAAAGCTGTAATGGAGAACACTCCCGACAAGAAACGCGAAGGGCAAGAAGGTGGTGGGCGTCGCGGAAACAACGCAGTGCTGTTGTTGCTGGTATTTGCCACCGTCTTGGCGATTATGTACTTCAATCGAGGTACGCAACGTTCCGAGATCGCGTACAGCTTCTTTCGCAATCAACTAGAACGCGGAAATATTGAATCGGTGGAGATCGGTGATAGGGTGATCACCGGTCAATTCAAAGACCCACCCCCCGCCGAAACTCGCCCCGGAGACGATCCCTCCGAGGAAGGCAAGGGGGACGATCTGCTTGAGGACTTCGTCACCAACCGCCCCACCGGCGATGCGTCCGAAAGGGAACTGCTCGAACAACTCGAGAAAAAAGAGGTCCCGCACAAGATTGCGACGCCTGACAATACGTTTGAAATCCTGACGTTTTTGATGCTCTTCGGCTTGCCGATCGCCATTATCGGCTTCTTCATCTACACCTTGCGCCGCAGTCGCGGTGACATGATGGGGGGAGGCTTTCTGTCGGGTTTCAGCAAAAGTCCGGCGAAACGATTCGAGAAGTCCGAGCAGGCGATCACTTTCAAGGATGTCGCTGGCCTCGAGGGGGTCAAAGCCGATTTGCAGGAGATCGTCGATTTCCTCAAAAGCCCTGAAAAATTTCAGAAATTGGGCGGTCGCGTCCCCAAAGGCGTGCTGCTGAACGGTCCTCCGGGGACCGGCAAAACGTTGCTCGCCAGAGCGGTCGCAGGCGAAGCCGAAGTGCCGTTCTTTTCAGTCAACGGCTCGGAATTTATTCAGATGTTCGTCGGCGTCGGTGCCAGTCGTGTTCGTGACCTGTTCCGAACGGCGAAAGATGCCAGCCCTGCGATTATCTTTATCGACGAAATCGATGCGGTCGGTCGTCAACGCGGTGCCGGCCTCGGTGGCGGCCACGATGAACGAGAGCAGACGCTTAACCAAATCCTCAGCGAGATGGATGGGTTCAGTCCCAGCCAAGCTGTGATCGTCGTGGCGGCGACCAACCGTCCCGATGTGCTCGATCCCGCCTTGCTCCGTCCCGGTCGGTTTGACCGGCACGTGACGGTCGGACGGCCGACACTGAATGGACGTGAAGCGATCTTCAAAGTTCACGTACGCGACGTTCCGCTGAACGAAAATGTCGACCTGCGGCGATTGGCTGCCGGCACGGTGGGACTGACCGGGGCTGATATCCGGAATATGGTCAACGAAGCGGCGCTTTGGGCGGCTAGGAACAACAAAAAGTCGGTCGACATGAGCGACTTCGAGTACGCTCGTGACAAGATCTTGATGGGCGCCAAACGGGAAGAAGTCCTGCAAGAATCGGAGAAGGAAAAAACGGCGTATCACGAGGCCGGCCACACGCTGACAGCTTGGCATTTGGACGGAGCGAACATCGTTCATAAGGTCACCATCATCCCGCGCGGTCGAGCTCTCGGGGTGACGCAGTACGTGCCCTCGGAAGATCGCCTCAGTATCTCCAAACGAGAACTGGACCATCAATTGGTCGTGCTGCTAGGCGGCCGAGCGGCGGAACAGATCGTCTACAGCGAAATGACCGTGGGTGCCGAAAATGATCTCGAACGAGCTAGCAGTATCGCGCGCCGAATGGTGACCCACTGGGGTATGAGCGAACGCCTGGGTCCGGTCAGCTATAAAACCTCCGAAGAAGATCCATTCCTTGGCCGCGAAATGCACAAGACCCGCAATTTCAGCGAACACACCCAAGAGGTGATCGATGAAGAGGTCCATAACATTCTCGCCGAAGCCGACGTGGCGGCGCGGAAGTTACTCACCGATCGTCGTGAGGAACTGGAGAAAATCACTCGTGCCCTGCTGGAACGTGAAGAACTAAGTGAGATGGAACTGACCGAAATCCTCGGTCCTTCCATTCAGGTCCAGCTTCGCGAGAAAGACGGCAAGGAAAAACCGGAAACGATATTGGCTCCCGAAAGTGCGGCCGACCACAGCCCCGGTACGGCAGTCAATCGTAGCGACAGCGATAACGACAGCGACGAGTAATGGCCGCCAAAAAGCGCCCCAGTGATCATCGCAAAGTCCGCGCGGACTTTCGCAAAAAACACCAGGGTCGCGTTCGCAAAAGCGATCTGACCCGGCAATTCAAACAGGGCGATGTCCATTCCATTGAGGACGTCGTGCAGGGCGAACGCGTCAGTGGCAAGGGTGACTTGACGCGACGCCGTACGATTATCGGTGCCAATTCCAACCCCGATGACGCGGCCGGCCTGAGTGTTCAACTTGATGTCGATGCTTCGTTTGTCACCGGCACAGTGCTGAGCGTGCATGGGCTGCAAAGCCGCGTGATAGCCGACGACGGCACCCTATATGAATGTGCCGTTCGGCAACTTCTCAAGTCGCTGTCAACCGACCAGCGGCACGTTGTGGTCGCTGGCGATCGCGTGATTGTGAGGCCCGATTTTGAGTCGACCAGCATGATCGAGCGGATCGAGCCACGGAAGAGCGAGCTGTCGCGGACCAGTAAAGGACGGCAGCATGTGATCGTCGCGAACTGCGATTTCTTGCTGGTCGTCGCCAGCGCCGCCCAGCCAGGACTGAAGCCGAATCTGATCGACCGGTTTCTCTTGACCTCCGAACAGTTTGGCATTCGCCCGATTATTTGCATCAACAAGGTCGACTTGATCGACGAAGCCGAACTGCAATCATTGGTCGGCGTTTATGCGCAGCTTGGCTACCGTGTGCTGCTAACGTCAGCCGAAACGGGCCAGGGCATCGACTACCTGCGAGCGTCGGTGCGGACCAGCCAAACCGCGGTCGCGGGACAGAGCGGTGTCGGGAAAAGCAGTCTGCTGAATGCGCTGGAACCTCAACTTGGCCTTCGCGTCGGCAAGGTCAGCGAAGAGAACGACAAGGGCAAGCATACCACCACGGCGGCGCAATTAATTCCGCTGCAAGCGGGCGGATTCGTCGTCGACACTCCCGGCATCCGTCAATTTCAACTGTGGGACATCACCGCCAGCGAAGTCGGCGGTCTGATGCGCGACTTAAGGCCCTACGTGGATGCTTGCCGGTTTCCCAACTGCATGCACATCAACGAACATGATTGTGCCGTCAAGGATGCTGTCGCGGACGGACGTATCGACGCCCGACGCTACGACGCCTACTGTCAAATCGTCGAAGACCTCCAGCCCTAGC
>CAYZHQ010000192.1:6122-8719 GCA_964477385.1 uncultured Pirellulaceae bacterium | reverse complement strand
AGCTCCAGCAAGCTTGTCAACCGCTGCCGGGGAAAAAATCGACACCAAGTGGGAGCCGGGCCGAAGAGCGGCCGAAAGAGAACGTTCGTGTCCCCGCCTGGCGATTGGATGAGCGGCCCACCGAGAACGTTCGTGCCCCCTCTGGAAAAACCCCGTTTGGCGGTTCGGCGATAGCTTCGGTGCTTCGGCACGCAATCGATACGCTGCCTTTACGGGGGACTAGTCGCCCCAATGCAATTGACTATGGGGCGGCAAGTGGTTAGGTTGAGAAAACCACGATTGATGCCAGATACGCATTGCTGGTGCTGATTGTCCAGCTCTGGACTTTTTGTTTTTCTTTTACCCCTGTGAAGGTCTCATGTTTTACCGCTGTCTTTTATCTGTGTTTTTACTTGCTCCGCTGACCGGTCTTGCCGGGTGCGGACCTAGCGGTGGCACGAGGGTTCTCGACGGCGACGTCGAGCTCGATCCCGATGTCGGTAGCGAAGTTAATGATCCCGCTGCGATGGAAGAAATGATGAATGCGGATCCGACTCCGCCCAGTTGATTGGCGTAATTTTCTTTTTTGTTTCTCATTGGAAAGAATGTAATGAATCGAATTCGTTCGGCGCCCCAACGGCGTCCGGGCTTCACACTCGTGGAGTTGTTGGTGGTGATTGCCATCATTGGCGTGTTGGTTGGGTTACTGTTACCTGCCGTCCAGGCAGCCCGCGAAGCGGCTCGTCGCATGCAGTGCAGTAACAACATGAAACAGCTTGGATTGGGAATGCACAACTATCATTCCGCTTACCAAATGTTTCCGAGTACCTGGAGTGGATCGGTGCAGAACGGTCACCGGGTGAACCAGAACCTTGTTGGCATCTTGCCTTTTATCGAGCAGCAGCCGCTGTGGGAGCAGGCTAGTAACCCTTTGCAGCAAGGGGGCACTATTTTTGCGCCGTTCGGGCAGAATCCAGGAACGGACAATCCTTCGTACCTTCCTTGGCGGACTCAGGTGAACACGTATCGCTGCCCAAGCGATCCGATGGTGCTTACCGGTGCCGGTCAGACTAACTACGGGAACTGCTATGGGGACACGATCCGCGGCGCGGGACGTTCGCCCGATCCGGGTGACATCGGTCACCATACGGGAGTTACCGGCCATCACCGAGGACTTTTCGCGAGGGAAAAGATCACCCGTTTTCGCGACATTATGGACGGTACTTCCAACACGGTCGCGATGGGTGAGTTGTGCGTGATGGACTTTCAGCGAGGCGTCCGCAGCTACGTCTACCATTTGAATGGAAGCAACTGGTGGGTTCCTACGCCTGATCAGTGTTTGAGAGGAGCTCACATCAATCAGGCTTCGCCAATGCGTTATGCAGGCGGTGGCATTTGGCAACGCGGACGTCGTTGGGCGGATGGTCACTGGCACTCGACAGCGGTGATGACGGTCTTGCCCCCGAACGCACCTTCATGCCTTCGAAATTCCGACCCGAACGATGGGCTGGCTTCTTTAAGCAGTTACCACAACGGCGGCGCTCATGCTTTGATGGGCGATGGCGCCGTTCGGTTCATCACCGATTCGGTCGAGTCCGGCGACTTATCGCGACCTCCGGTAGCCAACGGTGGTGGCTTTACACCTCCAGGTACTCAGAGCCCCTACGGATTGTGGGGAGCCATGGGTACGGTTCGTGCCGGTGAAACCGCGACGCTTGAATAAAGATTTGAGTCAGACTGTGTGTCTTACGACAACCCTCGCTGGTAACTCCAGCGGGGGTTTTTTGTGATACGGGGCTTGGCAAAGGGCAGGTCATTGCAATGAAAAACGCTGCCTTCACTCTGCATTTGTCATTTTGGCTGACGCCATGAAACGAATCTTTTTTCGTTCCGTTAGCTCCGGACTTTTCGCCGTTAAGGCCCTGTCCGTGGCGCCGTCCCAAGTCCTGATCGTCACCGTTGACGACGTGAGCGGTGAGGGAGTAGGTGAGTTTATGGCCGAGGCACAAAGCGAAACCGGCCAACTTCCGCCGAAATTGAGTAACCAAGCAAAGGGTAATTAGCCAGCGTTAGCGTCCGAACGTCCGTGTTCCTGTCTCCGAACGGTGTCCGGTCTCGGGCGGAACCTCCGTGCCCCCGTCTCGTGGTGCCCCCGTCTCGGTGTCGTCTGATGGTCTCGTGCGAGTGGAACGTCCGTGTCCGCATCCGATGGTGTCCCCGTCTAATGGTCTCGGTGTCGTCTCGTGCGGTGGTGCCCCCGTCTCGGTGTCGGTGTCGTGTCCCCGTCTCGGTGTCGTGTCCCCGTCTGATGGTCTCGTGCGGGTGGAACTTCCGTGTCCCCGTCTCGGTGGTGTCCCCGCCTCGGTGTCGTCTGGTGGTCTCGTGCGAGTGGAACGTCCGTGTCCCCGTCTCGTGCACGTCTGATGGTCTCTTGCCGTTGGAACGTCCGTGTCCCCATCTCGTGCGTGTGGTTGGAACGTCCGTGTCCCCATCTCGTGTGGTGTCCCCATCTCGTGCGGTGTCCCCATCTCGTGCACGTGTCCCCATCTCGTGCACGTGTGGTTGGAACGTCCGTGTCCCCATCTCGTGCAGTGTCCCCATCTCGTGCAGTGTCCCCA
>CAYZHQ010000192.1:0-6022 GCA_964477385.1 uncultured Pirellulaceae bacterium | reverse complement strand
GTGTCCCCATCTCGTGCAGTGTCCCCATCTCGTGCACGTGTGGCTGGAACGTCCGTGTCCCCATCTCGTGGTGTCTGCTGAGAAGTTGGTGCAGCTAGGCAACCGTTGTGTGTCGGACTAACCAACGGACTCGCCAAAATTTTTTGACGAGGACTTCATTTCCTTGGCTAAGGAGCATCGACAGCATAACGCTTGGCGGCATGTGTTCCAGAAATCAATCGCTCCGATCAGCGTGTCAGTGAAACCAGTTGCTGGCCTTCGACGACCAGCAACTGTTGATTCGCTTTGAGATCCTCGAAGGATTGCAGTTTGCCCGAAGGCCACTGCACGGTCATTCGACCTACCTGCTGTGCATCTCCCAGTCCGAATATCAGCTGCCGCTGATTGCTGACCAGATAGCCGCCACCACCGATCAGCTGACGCATCCACCGCTGGTCGCCGATCTCCAACGTGACGGTCGCCCCGAATGCATCGCGGTTACTTTCCACCCCGCTCAACTGCACGGCCAAGTAATTACCAGCGTCGGCGGTGCGGTTGGTCAACAAAGCCGCCGGAGCATCCAAGTGCGAAATACACACGTCTTCTCGGCCATCGCGGTTCCAGTCGAGCGTCGCCAGAGCACGTCCAAAATACCGACCTTCGAAATAGGAGCCGAGACTGCTGGCTGACAGTTCCTCGAACTTAGCCAATCCGGTATTTCGTAGGTACTGCGGCGGCATTTGATCTGGATGACCATGGGCAAAGGTGCGATCGATGTGGCCGTTGGAAATGACCAGATCCGGCCAACCATCCAGCTCGCCATCGATGAACTGAGTTCCGAAGCCCAGCATGTGGAAGCCCGAGTCCCGCACACCAGCATTGCGTGTTTGATCGGCAAAGAGGTGATCGGATTGTTGTTGATAGAGGATGTTTGATTCGGCGTAAAAGTTGGTGATGAACAGATCCAACAGTCCGTCGGCATTGGGATCGCCCGCAGCGACTCCCATGCAGGCCTGTAAATTGCCCACCTCGTCGAAGCCTACTCCGGAAAGAATGGCCTGTTCGCGAAATCGCAAAGGCTGCTGCGGCGCGGACATTTGGTTGCGAAAGAAAAAGTTTGCCGTTGTGTCATTACCGATGAAAATATCGGGACGACCGCGATTGGCGAAGTCGGCAATGACCAGTCCCAAACCTTTGCCGTCGGCCGCCACGATTCCGCTCTCGGCGGTCACATTGTCGAATCGGCCATCGCCCAGATTGCGGTACAGTTGATCTTGTTCGGCCGTCAACAGCGTGGGAGCACACGTGCGCGGCTGGCCTTCATGCTTGCATTTGAGTTTCAAAACCTCTTCTTTAATCGCGTAATTGACGGCGTAGATCTCGGGTAGCGCATCTCCGTCCAGGTCCGTAATCGCACAACTGGTCGTCCAGTGGTCGCCATCGGCACCGCCGGCTCCGGGCACTTCGACGAAGCAACCGTCCCCGCGATTGGCGTACAGCCGATTGGGGCCACAGTTGGCGACGTAAATATCCGGAAATCCGTCGCTATTGAAATCACCCACTGCGACGCCTTGTCCATAGCCAGCGTCGGCTAATCCGCTGGCTTCAGTCACATCCTGAAACCGACCATTTCCCAGGTTGCGGTAAAGCCGATTGAGGTAACGCTTTTGTCCCTCTTTAATCGGGTACTCACCACTTTGGATGAAGTATAGATCCGGCCAATCATCTTGATCGAAATCCACCACGGCGATGCCGCCGCCGGTGGCCTGCAGAATGTGTACTAGGCCTGTGGTTTCGGTCGTCCCGTTGTAGTAGCGAAAGTCGATTCCCGTTGCCACCGCTTCATTTTCAAAGCGGACCGTTTGCGGGATCACTGAGCGGTCGGGGGCGTCCTCACTGGCTTCCGTCTCGACGGCTTCCCAGTTGGGCAAGGGGAATTTGTCAAGCTTCACTCGGCACGCAAGTTGGGCATTGGGAAGCGTAAACAGATCAATTAGCTTGCTGGACCGCACCAGTCGTTTTGCCTGCCGCAGTTCCTCGGAAAAAGCCCAAGACTCCTGGGGATTGAATTGCTGCACCACATGACACCAAGCGACGGCCTCCAGAGGCCGTCCCAACTGGCCGAGCAGGTTGACCACTTTACGGATCAGACGAAAATCGTTCGTCCCGCGTAGTTCGGCCAGCAGATAATTGAGCTGCGATAAGTTTTTCGAGCGGACCGCGAAAGTATCAGCCAGCGCCGCATAGGGAGTACTGCGCATCAACTGTGACAGCTGAAAAATGGCTCCGCTGTGATTCGGGTCGCGCAGCGCGGCTTCCAGAAAACAACGAACCGCGGCATCCGTTTGTTCTCTGCGCCTCGCCCAGAGACCGCGCAGATGCCAGATCTCCGGATGTCCGTCCGCAGCAGGAGGTAGGCTTTCGTGCCAAGCAACGAACTGGGCATCCTCGCCGGCATAGAACAAAATCCCGCCCAACCGCGCTTGGGCCTCCACTAACCCGGGCTGCTTATCGACGATCCGTTGCAGCAACGTCTGGGCTCGGTCAAGCTGTTTGTCCACGATTGCCTGACGCGCCTCGACGATCAGCACCGATGCATCCTGTGGTTCGACCGCCAAGCACTTTTCGGTAAATATCGTATCGACGACAAAGGTGATATCCACGGCGGCCAGCATCATCACATGGTCCTTATCGACCTGACCATTCAACAAGCTGCGACGAACATGCGGCAGCGATTCCCAGCTGCGGCCTTGTTTCTGCAGCAATAGTGCGAGTGCTTGATTGGCCGCTGAGTGCCAGGAATCGATTCGCAGCGCGGCTCGCAATGCGTCTTCAGCTTCGCGGGCGTGACCCGCTCGAACCAGTTGCTGTCCTAAGCGACATAAGGACTCACATTCCATCCTGCCGCCGTCGCTGGGAACCGATCGATAATAGCGTATTGCGTCGGCAGCATGATGCTGTCGCATGGCTGCATCGCCGGCGATCAGCCACGCCTGGGACCGCTCGGGCGATTTCTGCAACGCCTGATTGGCCATTTGCTCAGCTTGAACAAACTGGCTGTCGATCAGGTACCCTCTTGCCTGATCGAGCAGTTCAGCGGCGGGTGGCCGGCGCCACAGTCGCAGCGCCAACAGTCCAATGCCGATCAACAACACTACACCCACCAACGAGCGTGCAGCACGGTCCATTGTTAACAATTGCGCCAGCTCCGATTTAGGGTGAGGGCTTACGGAAGTCAGCCAACAGTCCCCAAACCAGAAACACTATTCCTAGGACAGCGAGCACCATGCTGGATGGAACCAAGACCTCGCTGGCCACCGACTGCATGGGGAACCCCACCAGATGCGCGTGCGCGAAGGCTTGCTCCGCCGCCAGTATCAGGATCGCTCCGGTAATGGTTCGCATCAAGGGCCAGTGTTTTGAAAACAGGGTGGGCTGGACTTCCAATAGCTAAAACGCAGGCTTAAGCAATGAGCGACAAAAAAGTGTCGGGTACCTTTTGCGAGGAACTCGCCCTTCGGGTGCTTCGCACAAAAGGTACCCGACACTTTTTTGTCGCACGATCCTAACCAGCCATTACTTGCTAAACATGGTAATGCCAAACGTATTAGGACCTTCGGCCACGACTGCGGTCAAGCCGCTGGTTTCGGGGAGGTTGTATTTGGCGGGGACCACACCGGTCGGCTTGTCTTCGGCCTCACCGGTATAGGCGGCCTCCATCTGCGCAGCCATCTCTTCAGGTGTCGGCGTGGGTTCCGCCGGATCTGCCAGCGTGACTTGGTATTCTCCTGCCAGGACTTTGGGTTGCCCATGCATTTTCGCGGTGTAGGTGCCGTCCTGCTCCACGACTGCAGTGGCCGGCTGCGAGGTCTTCGTGTGGATAAACGTGACCGAAGTGCCCGCCGGTACGGGCATGTCGTCGAGCGTCACCGTTCCGCTCAAGGTGCCGGTGGGACCTTCGGGAAAGGAACTGTCAGACCCGCATCCGACCATTGCCAAGACAACGACCGAACAAGCGACACCCATAAAACCAAAACGGAGCAGACAGACCATGATGGACGCCTCTTAATCCAAACAAGAAGGAAAACGATGAGAACCGAGAAGACGCTTTTCTCGATTGAGAAAAGCGTCACGTTAGGCCGCTTTCAAATCGAGCCTTGTTTACTCGTCAAAACCGGCGACCTGTCCGTCATCTCGCGTCGCGAGACGACTCAGCAGAACCATGTCGATGGAGTCGCTGATGAATTGCACCGAACCGTCGGCCACGCCCACCATTACCCCCCCTGAGTGCGCAGAATAGATCCCGTTGTTCGGCCCATCATTATTACCGCGTCCAGGCAACGTCGTCGCGCTGGTATTGGGCGGATAGCGAATTGTAGTGACATTAAAGTGGCGACTGTTGTTGCCTGCGATGCCCATCATCCAGCCATGGTGACTATTGATTTGCACCTTTGCGCCACTGCCATTAATCGCAAAATTTCCGGCTTCGCTGATTGCGATGGTGTTGGATGTTCCGTCGAGTATTTCTTTGAACGCCACGACCGCAATGCCGCTAGGCTTGCCGCCGTAGCCGTGACCGATCAAGACACCGCCATTGGCGATCACGCCGCCGGGTGTGACGCTGCCGCAACAGCCGCAGCACGATTTCTGCCGACCGGGCGTGTTCACGAAGTTCGGGAGAATATTGACGGCACCATTGATGCCTACATAGCTGGGCTTGGTATGGTTGTAACTGCCTACGTTGCCTAAAGATTCCAAGGGGCTGGAAGGACATAGAAACGCGTTGAAGACAATGTTATTGAATCGTTCCCCGTTGACCCTTCCGCCACTCTGGCCGCTATGTCCCCAGCCCGGGTGATTCCCACCGATGTAGAGCTGGTCAGCCACGTTGCCCTGCTCGATAAACCCCATAATCGGCGCGAACCAAGAAAGCCCCCAGTGCCCGGTACCGGTTCCGTGGATGGACGTTCCCCCGGGGGGAAAACTCTTGTAGGAGTCGTGATAATTGTGCAATGCCAACGACAGTTGCTTCATATTGTTGCTGCATTGCATGCGGCGTGCCGCTTCGCGAGCTGCTTGTACAGCCGGTAACAGCAGCCCCACCAGGACTCCAATGATGGCGATTACAACGAGCAATTCCACTAGCGTGAAAGCTCCCCTGAGTGAACGGGTTTTGATGACCACAACGGCACCTCAATGAAAGAGAAAGGGCGAAAAGCAGATCTGCCACACAGGGGATGGTAGCGGCTTGAATGGAGGGGTGCAACAAAATTTATCTCGTGTTTTTTAGGTCTCCTTGGAATTTCGTGACTGCTCGCTCGTTTCTCGTAAGCAGGTTTGCAGGAATCATTCCGCAGAACTCTGCTTAGCCGTTTGGGCGATAGCCCCGGTTATTTTCAGGAACCGCGGCTATCGCCAAGGCGGCTCATTGACCCGATGACTCCTGCCTGCCTGCTTAGGGGGACTCTATCCAGTGGAGATGGACGGTCTCCTTATTCCCAACGGTCACCGACCTGGGCTGGATGCTTGCTGGAAAGTTGCTGACGTCGATTTGGAACTCTCGGAACAGCAGGTGGACATCTACCTTGTTCATACGGGAAGCCGGATTTGCTGTTCGAGCTGCAACGACCGGGGCTCTCGGTATGACACGCTTAGATTCACCCCGGAAAGCAAGGCAGTAATCCCTCGCTGGAAATGGAAGCATGGGTTCTGAAAACCGTCGTTATTCCTTTGGCGGAAAAGTAATGCCGGTATTGAAGAACAAATGCTTAGGCAAAGGCCGGCTGCTTCTACATCGCTTGGACCACCAGCAATGCGGATCGCGTCTTTCCGTGTCGCGACGTTTATCCGCCGAGGACCGCCCCTCTCGACAAACGCCGCTAGCCCGGATTATTCACGTGAATGACTAGGGACGCCGCAACGGTCTTCCCGGATGGGACTTGCTTCAATGCCTTGTGTAGCAGGCTGCTTCTGGTAACCCGATGCGTGAGTTTTGAAGTTGCGCTTTTTCGGAGACGGTGTCTGGATTGGTATTGCAATGAAA
>CAYZHQ010000191.1:0-8778 GCA_964477385.1 uncultured Pirellulaceae bacterium | reverse complement strand
CTGTCGAAGAAGTGGCTGTCGAAGAAGTGGCTGTCGAAGAAGTGGCTGTTGAAGAAGTGGCTGTCGAAGAAGTGGCTGTTGAAGAAATGGCTGTCGAAGAGGTGGCTGTCGAAGAAGAGATGCGGGTTGCTGCGGATGCGACCAGCGTTGATGAGCCGGTGGCGGTTGAGGATGTTGTGGTTGTGGAGGAGGGATTGGCAGAAGATGTCGAGCCAGTGCTCGAGTTAGCAAGCGACGAGAACGAAGGATCTGCTGAGGTCATGCAGGAGGCCGTCGTGACGATCGAGGAAGCACCTGCTTCCAGCGAACTGGCTGTCACCGGCAATCAAGGCGATGAACTAGCTCGGGCGCCAACGGCGGAGAAGGCGGAAACGGTCGAAGAGGCGATGGAAGAGCTCGCCGTCGTCGAGCCACCGGCAGCAGAGGTTGAAGTGGCCACGGAGACGATGGCCGAGGCAATCGACCAGTTGGCCAGCGAAGAACCGGTCGACGTGAGCTCCATCGCGGAAACCGAATGTCCGGCATTGGACTGTTCGGAGGAAGGGCAGGAGACGATCGCGGAACTGCGGATCGAGTCGATTCCGCTGGCGGACTCGCCGGTGATCTGCACGCTGCGAGCTCCTGAAGAGTACCTGCCTTATGACCTGACGGCCGTCGATGCTCTGCGGTGGGAGATCTTTGCCGACGGGATTCCTCGTCCCAGTCGCCGGCGACCTGTGCCGCTAAGTTCCGACGTTGAGGATGCGACGCTTGCGGCGACTGAGTTAGTTGTCGAGGCAGAGGGTACGACGGAGGAGCTGCCTTTGATCCCTGCCCCTGTGATGGACGAAGAGCCTCAGGCGAGTGTCGTCGCTATTGAGTCGCTGGTGTCGGAAGAGGTCGCGGTGGCGACAGCACCGATGGTTGTGGAGGATGCCTCCCGAGCCGGAGAAGCAAGCCCGGCGTTTCCCATCGAGTGCTTGTTGGATGAGGTGGTCTGGCAAACCACTGAAGCACTGCGACCTCAAGGTTGGTTGGCCAGCCAACTGCAGCCCGCGGCGGTTGGCGAAAATCTGGCTGCCGCGATCCGAGGAGCCGAAGACACGAGTGTCCAGTGGCTTCGCAGCTTAGCCCACCGGTTGCCAGCTCAACCGGCCATGGTCGGACCGGCCGCTCCGGTGCAACCAGTCGCTCCCGCTCCCACGGCGGTTGTTCTGAACGACGCATCCACCGCCACTTCAGAGGAAGTAGCCGAAGGGGCTCCCCCGACGGTCTGCTGCCCAATGGAAGCGATGGTCGATGCAACGGGACACGCCGTAGTGACGCAGCCAAGCATCGATTGCGAAGTCCGTGAAGGACGCAACTTTGCGGCTCTGGGGACCGACGACGAACCGGCCAGCCCCGAAGTCTCCGTGGCGGCGATCGAACGCCATGACGACACCGCCGTCGGCCAGGTCTTACCTAGCGAAGTTGCCGAAGCGTCAACCAACGAGCCTTCGAAAGCGGTGGTGGAAGTAGCTTCGATCGAGGAACTCGAGATCGACGAAAACCTCTCCGCCGTGCTCGAATTCGTCCGCTCGCTGGCCAATCCGTTTCAAGCTCGGATTGCCAACGGTGGCAAGGAAACCGACACGATCGCTCGCTAATCGTTGACCGCACCGGGGCTAATCAGGCGCTCGCTCGCCTGCCACGGTTCAATCAGGGCAAGCATCCACAGGGGGCCGCAAGTCGGCCCCCTGTTTTCGTAATAGGAGCCGATGCGAACAACGTGAACCGTAGACGCTACGGCAGACGCACCGCACTCGAACAAGTGCTGACAATATATCTTATATGCCAGACGCTCTGTCGCATTGCCAAACGGCTCCCAGTGGATAGGCTCAAGGTTTGCTCCGCCTTGCTTCCACCCTGAAAGCTTGCAGCCTTGGATGCCCTCGCCATTACGAAATCCATGAAAACCTGCGCGATGAATTATCAATATCTGCGATTGCTATGCGGTTGCTTCGTCTTGTTCACCTCCGCGTTGGCGTTCGCCCAAAGCCCGCAACGCCCCAATGTGCTGTTGATTTTGGTCGACGATTTAAAACCGATCATGGGCTGCTACGGAGACCCGGTAGCTCAGACGCCCAACATGGATTCATTGGCCCGGCGGGGGCTACGATTTGATGCGGCGTATTGCAATCAAGCCGTTTGTGCGCCATCGCGTTTCACGTTGATGCTCGGCTCCCACTCGACTTCAACTGGACTGTACGGCTTGGGCAGCCCGCTGCGTGACTTGCTTCCCGACGCAGTGACAATGCCACAGCACTTCGCTGCTTACGGTTATCGGACGGAGTCGCTCGGTAAAGTGTTCCACGTTGGGCACGGCAACCTAGGCGACCCACAATCCTTTTCGGTGCCGCACTTCAAAGACAAAGTCGTGGAGTACCTCGATCCGGCAAGTACCGACGGTGGGCAGTTGACTCGAGAGGAAGCCCTCTTCACGAATCAAAAACTCGGTCAAATCGGTTCGCTACCACGGGGCGCGGCTTTCGAGTCGCCTATCGCCGAAGACGCGGATTATGCCGATGGTCGCGTCGCCAACGAAACGATGCGTCGCCTGCAAGCGGCCAAAGCCCGCCGCGATTCCAAGGACACGCCGTTCTTTATCGCCGCCGGATTTGCACGTCCGCACCTCCCTTTTTCAGCTCCAAAAAAATACTGGGACCTGTACGACCCGAACGCTCTACCGATGCCTGCAAACCAATCGTTCCCGATCGATGCACCGGAGGTAGCAGTCAAGCGGCGTGGCGAGATCACCGCGTACAAACCGGTTCCTGAAAACGGCAAAGTCGATGAGGAGCTGACGCGTCAACTGATCCATGGATATTACGCCAGCATGAGCTACGTCGATGCCCAGATTGGCAAAGTCATCGACGAACTCGACCGTTTGGAACTCGCTGAAAATACCATTGTCGTGCTGTGGGGCGACCATGGGTTTCATCTCGGCGATCTCGGGATCTGGACCAAGCACACGAACTACGAGCAGGCAAATCGGATTCCCATTTTGATCCATGCTCCAGGTGTCACCCGGCCCAACAGCGCGACGCAGCAATTAACCGAGACGGTGGACCTTTATCCAACACTGGCCGAATTGGCTGGCTTGCCCGTCCCCACCGGGCCACAATCGATTGACGGGCTCAGCCTCGTGCCGGTCTTGAATGATCCTCCGGCACGGATTCGCGACCATGCGTACCATGTTTATCCCAAGCGGAAGCTCGGGCGCGCGATTCGCACCGCACGATACCGCATGGTGGAATGGAAAGGCCTCGAAGGTGGCGATGACACGGCGCAGTATGAGCTGTATGACTACCAAACCGATCCACTGGAGACGACCAACCTGGCCGCTTCCAAACCGAAAGTCTTGGCAACTCTGCAGACGCAGCTAGCCGCTTACCCTCAGCCGTTCAATCCGGCCGCACAACGTGAAGAACCTCAGACGGTCGACAGCCCTTCCATTGCGAATCGTCCGCTGAGGATAATCGCCGAAGTCAACACCGGCGGTTTATCCCGCAACGGCGTGATCGTGGCGCAAGGCGGACGGGAACAGGGCTACGCATTGCATTTGATCAGCAATCGGCCGACGTTCGATGTGCGGATTAACGGTCGTGTGACACGGTTAATGGGAGACTCAATCGGCCAAGGGATCATCCGTTTGGAAGCGACGCTCGATCGCCAATTGATGCGGCTGAAAGTCGATGACCAGCCACCGCTCCGCCAGCCTTCGCCGGGGCTGATCCCCGTCGAACCGAAAGACGGATTGTCGACCGGCTTTGATGAGCTGTCCGCCGCCGGAGACTACCAGTCCCCCAATCCGTTCGACGGTACGATTCTGTCGACGCGGATCGAAGCCGATGGCGAGCCACCGGCAGTGGCACCGGTGATGGATCGTGAGCAATTGCTGGACGGATTCAAGTCGCACGACAAAGCGTTGTTTGTCCACGACAATTGGATTCGCGACCCGTACATTGTGCGGGGACCGGATGGTTGGTTTTACCTGACCGGAACGACACCCAATCCGAGCGAACCACGCGTCAAAACCGACCCCTACAACACCGGATTAGGAAATGAATCGATTGTCGGTTGGCAGGCGCGAGTGTGGCGCAGTGAAAACCTGATCGACTGGGAGTCACTCGGTACCCCGTTCACATTGAAAGATGGGATTTGGTTTGAAGCCAACCGACAGCCATTTGCAAAAACTCCCGAATCGGCGTGGCGTTTGTGGGCGCCCGAACTGCATTGGTTGGGCAATCGTTGGGCGATGGTCCATACCAGTCCGTCCCCAGTCAAAGGTGCCAACCTATCACTGACTGCTGGCAAAAAAATAAGCGGCCCTTGGAGTAATCCGATGGGGACCGACATTGGCCGGCGACACGACCCTTCGCTGTTTCAAGACGACGACGACACATGGTGGCTGATCTGGGGTGCGACCAGCATCGCGCCACTCCAAGCCGATTTCTCAGGCTTCGCGGGACCGACGGTCGAGATTCGACCTGCCGGAGAGCACTCCAAGATGGGGCATGAAGGCTGTTTGATTCAAAAAATTCATGGCAAGTACGTGCTGTTCGGTACCGGTTGGTCAACGGGCCAGATGCGTCGTGGTAGTTACAATTTGTATTACGCGACGGCCGATTCTTTAACTGGCCCATACAGCGAACGCAAGTTTGCAGGTCGTTTTCTAGGCCATGGCACCCCCTTTCAAGACGCCCAAGAACGTTGGTGGTGTACGGCATTCTATAACGCTAATATCCCGCCGATCACCGGCCGGAACGTAGCGTCGCGTGACCTCAGCGCAACGGCGCTGACGATCAATCAGCGAGGAACCACCTTGGTCCCCCTGGACGTCCGCCTGCTTGACGACGGAGAATTATGGATTCGGGCGAAAGACCAGCGTTATGCGACGCCTGGACCCGATGAAGCCCATCCGTTCTGATCGTCGGCAAGCCACGCGAAGTCGATCGATCCTCGTTCGAATCACGCGTCGCGAAGGATAGCTCCTCCATGCCGATCCACCACCTGAACAAGATCTTGGCGCCCAAGAGTGTGGTCGTGATTGGAGCAGGGCGAGCGTCCGGCAGTGGCGGCGCAGCAGTCGTCCGCAATCTCCAAGCCTTCGGCGGAGAGGTTTTCTTTGTGGACGCTCTGGCCGACAGTGTGGATGGTGCGAAGTGTTATCGATCGGTAAAGGAACTTCCTCGCCCCGTTGATTTAGCGGTCGTCTGCTCGCCGGCTGAGGCGGTTGCCGACGTTGTGCGGCAATGTGGTACCGCTGGTATCGGAGGCATCGTCATTCTGTCGACCGGTTTTCACGAAGCCTCCCCGCTTGGCACGAAACTGGAAGCCGACGTCCGCGGTGCTGCCCTCCCGTTTAAGTCTTTGCGGGTTGTCGGCCCGAATTGCCTGGGCATTTTGGTTCCCCATCGATCGTTGAACGCCAGCCTCGTTTCGTCCGCTCCGGTGCAAGGACGCGTCGCGTTCATCTCCCAATCCGCCGGTCTGTGCGCCTCGGTGCTCGACTGGGCGGTGAAGGAAAATGTCGGCTTTTCGCACATCGTATCGGTCGGCAATATGATCGATGTCCAGATTGCGGATCTGCTCGATTACTTCGCCCTCGATCCTTGGACCGAAGCGGTGGTCGTGTACCTCGAATCGATCCGCGATGCGCGTTCGTTCCTATCCGCGGCCCGCGCATTTGCGCGGGCGAAACCGATGATCGCCTACAAAGCGGGCCGGTTCACCACGTCGGCTCGCGGCGTGCACCAAGCCTCCGCGGAGCCGAAGCGAGGTAGTGACGAAGCGTTTACGGCGGCGTTTCGACGCGCCGGTGTGGTGCGCGTTTTCGAAGGTGACGAACTATTCGACATCGCACAATTGCTTGCCAAACATCCCACGCCAAGCGGTTCGCGATTGGCGATCCTGACCAACGCGGGGGCGCTGGGGGTGATGGCGGCGGATGCCTTGCTGGAGCAGCAGGGGCAACTGGCGGTATTCTCCAGCGAAACGGTCCAGCAACTGCAAGCCGAGCTGCCCGATGCCTTATCGGCAGCCACTTGGTCGCAAGGCAATCCGTTTGACATCGCGGGCGATGCGTCGCCCGATCGTTACGCCACGGCGGTAAGAACGGTGCTGGCCGATCCAGCCGTCGATGGCGTGCTGGTGATCCTGGCACCGCAGTGGCAAACCGATCCCAACGCTTCGGCCGCGGCGGTGATTTCGGCGGCACAGTCAACCAAAAAACCGGTGTTGGCATCGTGGATCGGCGGGCAACGCGTGCAAGCGGGCAGTGAGCAATTGCAACGAGCCGGCATCCCCACCTATCGGTCGCCCGAACAAGCGGTGCGAGCGTTCTTGCACCTCGCCAACTATGGGCGTTGCCGAGAGACCTTGTTTGAGACACCGGCCGATTTGCCGTTGCGGTTGCCGGCCGATCGTGATGAAACGAAACGTGCATTGTTAGCGATGCCTTACACCGGTCCGAGGACGCTGAGCGAGCCGGAGTCGCGGTCGCTGTTGGCGGCCTACGGTTTAACGGTTGCGGAGATTTCACGCCGCGTTCCGGAGTCCGTGGATCGCCTCGGCAGTGTTTCGTCGCCCTGGCTGGTCGGCTCCCAGCGTGACGCGGTCTTTGGAACCTTGCTGTTCGTAAGCCAGCGTGACGGCGGCGCGCGCGGTGGAGACACGTTTGGGAGGATCGATGCTCGCCATTCGAATCGCGTTTTCGAATTGCCGCCAATCGATGATCGTTTAGCTCGGCGGATGCTGACGGCTCTGCCCACGTGGTCCTCCGCCGACGGTTCCGTGGCCGACCGAGAAACGCTTGCCGCGCAGACTGGCGACATTCTGCTTCGATTGTCGGCTCTGGTTACCGAGTGCCCCGAAGTTGTCACGGTTGAACTGCGGCCCGATTGTCGGCCATCGTCCGGTCTGCTGGTCACCGATGTTCGCGTCGTTGTCGATCGTGTGACGGTTTCACCAGCAGGCCGAAAAATTGCCCATTTAGCGATTCGACCTTATCCGACAGAACTGATCCGTCACCTGCAATTATCCGACGGCACCGCGGTCGTGCTGCGGCCGATCAAACCCGAAGACGAACCGTTATGGCACACACTGCTGGCCAATTGTTCGCTCGAGACGATTCAGATGCGGTTTCGCTATATGTTCAAAGCGACCACGCACGAGATGGCAACTCGCTTTTGCTACTTGGACTACGATCGAGAACTGGCGATTGTGGCGGAACTTGTCGAGCAAGGGCAGCGAAAAATTGCCGGTGTCGCCCGCTTGGTTGCCGATGCCGACCATCGCGAAGCCGAGTACGCGATACTGGTGGGCGATCCCTGGCAAGGTCGCGGGTTGGGATCTTTGTTGACGGACCATTGCTTTGGTATTTGTGAGCAGTGGAACCTGCAATCGATTGTGGCGGAGATGGCGCCTCGCAACCTGCGAATGATTCACATGTTTCAGAAACGCGGCTTTCAATTAAATCGAAAACTTTCCGATGATGTCGTCATCGCGCGTAAGCCATTGCGATCGGAGTAACCTCTTTGACCGGGCGGTCTTGACTAAGCGTGCATCACTTGTCCGCCGTCAATGTTGATCGTTTGTCCGGTGATATTCCGAGCATGTTCGGAGGCCAGGAAAGTTGCCATTGCGGCGAATTCGGGCGGCGTTTGCCATTGCCCAAGTGGCGAGAGGCGGCGAATTTTTTCAATCGCCCATTCGTCGTAGTCGGCCGGCAGATCGGCCGGTTGATTGGCCGGTTGATTGGCTTGCCAAACCGAGCGATTCAGATCGGTCCGCACCATCCCTGGCGACAGCGCATTGACGCGCACCTCAAAGGGTGCCAAGTCCCGTGCGGCACATTGGACAAAGTTAATCAACGCCGCTTTGGCGGCGCTGTACGGCGGATCGGTCTGCGAACCGATTTGGCCGGCGACGGAAACCAAAAACAGCATGCTGCCACGTCGGCGAGCGGCCAGCCTTGGTGCGAAGGCGTGTGCCACGTTGACGGCTCCGAACAGATTCACATCGACGACGCGTGCCCAGTCGGAAGGCTGCTGGTTCCAAAACGGAAAACCTCCCACGCCCGAGCCAACACCGATCGAGTAAACGATGTGGTCCGCCTCGGGAATCGAATCAGCAAACCGCTGCACCTCCTCGAACGAGGTCGCATCGCCGTTGGTCAACGCAATCGAACCGTCGTCCACCTCCGCGGCAACAGGATCGCGATCGAATGCAGCCACGCGGCAGCCCTCGGCGATAAATCCTGTTGCAATGGCATGTCCAATCCCGCGTGACGCTCCGAATACGACCGCCTGCTGGTTCTCAAGTTGTAGTTGCATGAAGGTTCCCTATTGGTCGGGTGTGCATGGAGGCCCGGTGTTTACCTTGGTTCGGTAGTATCGACAACGGGACGTGCCCAAACGTGGTCTTTAAGGTAGCCAGAAACTGTCCAGCCGACACCGGGTAGCCAGTTCGCGGTTTCAGCCAGCCGCCCGAGGGCCCTAAGTCTAAGCAGGTTTGCAGGAATCATCCCGCAGAACTCTGCCTAGCCGTTTGGACGCCAGCCCCGGTTGAATGCAGGAACCGCGGCTATCGCCAAAGCGGCTCATTTACCGGATGACTCCCGTCTGCCTGCTTAGGATCATGCGACAAAAAAGTGTCGGATACCTTTTGCGAGGAACTCGCCCTTCGGGTGCTTCGCACAAAAGGTACCCGACACTTATTTATCGCTCATTGCTTAGCCGTTGTTTTTACCTAGTGAGA
>CAYZHQ010000190.1:0-8799 GCA_964477385.1 uncultured Pirellulaceae bacterium | reverse complement strand
AGCCGATGCGGCGCAATACCTTTGGGTGTTCGGCCTCATCGGCTTTTTTTGTGCGCCTTTTTCTTTTGATAGGCCCATCCGGCGAGTGCCGCGACCGGTGGTGCTCGTAGCAGGTCAAGGAATGAATTTGAGTCGACGGTGATGCACAGGACGTGATTTGCATCAGGCCGTTGGATGAAGGGGATTTCGATCGTTAGTTCAATAAGCTGACGAATGCTGGCTGTGCCGAGAGCATTTGTTTTCTCGACAGGCGGATAGCGTGGTAACGGATCTGCTTTAGGAGGCAGACGCGATGGAAAACTTTTGGCTTCCTAGTACGGGACAACTTTTAATCGGATTCGCCGTAGTCCTTTCGTTGGTTGTCGTGATTCTTATGGCGGTCGTTGCCAAATGGGGATCTTATTGGCTTCAGGCATACATGTCCGCAGCGGATGTGAGTATGAAGAGTTTGATCGTCATGAGCTTTCTGAGGATTGAGCACCGCTTGATCCTGACCGCCAAGATTATGGGTCGACAGGCAGGTTTACGGATCCAGCGCGATGGTGGAATGAGCACCGATCGCTTGTTGGCACATCATTTGGCGGGTGGTGACGTGATGAACGTGGTTCGGGCCATCATCGCAGCGCATCGTGCCGAAATCGACTTGGACTTTGATCGTGCTGCGGCAATCGATCTGGCAGGGCGTGATGTGCTGCTGGCGGTTCAAACCAGTGTTTCTCCGCAGGTCATCTCATGTCCCCGTCAGGGCGGTGAAAGCAAAGCATTGCTCAGCGCGGTAGCTAAGAACGGCGTCGAACTGCTGGTCGGTGTGAGGGTGACCGTGCGTACGGATTTGGACCAATTAATCGGCGGGGCGACCGAAGAAACCATCATCGCCCGCGTCGGTCAAGCAATCGTCTCTGCCATTGGATCGGCAGATTCGCACATGGACGTCTTAGAAATGCCGGCTCAAATTTCAAAAGGGGCAATGAAACGTGGGTTGGATGCAGATACTGCGTTCTTGATTGTCTCCATCGATATTGCCGACATCGACGTCGGAGAAAACATTGGGGCACGTCTGCAGAGCGATCAGGCCAACGCGGATACTCGCATTGCGAACGCCCTGGCCGAAGTGCGTCGCGCCCAAGCGGTTGCTGAGAAGCAGCACATGAAAGCAATGGTAATGGAAGCCCGTGCGAAATTGGTGCTTGCAGAAGCCAAGGTACCCGCGGGCTTGGCCGTTGCGTTCCGCGCGGGCCATATTCGGGCGAAATTGAAGCGAGCCGTGCAGGACACACAAAGTAAAGAACCGAAACAAGACGCCACACACCAGCGGCCAAACGGTCCTCGTGACGACGGCGGCAGTCACGATTCCTTCACGATTCCCTTTCCAGGAGCGAGATAGCTAAGCAGGTGCAAAGGACTCATTCGGCATAACCGTGTAGCGACGGCATATAGGTCACGTCGCCGATCTCGCAAAGCTTCTTCGTCAACGTGTTGAGGAGTGTTGTGAATCGTTCCCATGCCGTCGCTGGCATGAGTTGGTATTTTAGATTTTTCCAAAATCGCTCGATGGAGTTTGATTCTGGGCTGTACGGGGACAGGTGGTAAACCAACAGACCACGCTCAGCCCATTTGTCTAAGCAGGCCGTGAACGCGGCGCTCGTGTGGCAAGAGGCATTGTCCAAAACCACAACGGTCGTTTGATCAATCTGTTCGCTATAGTCGTCGAAGGCCTCAATGACCGTTTCGCTATTCACGTATCCTTTTTGTAAATACATTTGCTTCGAGCCGTCCTCATGCTCGAAGCCCAACGCTTGAACGCTACTGCCGTGAGCACCCGTCACCGACACTTCCATTCGCGCTCCGATCGGTTGCCATCCGTAAGGAGTGACGCCTTTGAGCGAGAACCCCGCCTCGTCGAAGTACACGACATCCAAATCTGGCTCCTCAAGCATTTCGGCGAGTTCCTCCTCGGCGACACGAAATGCCGCGTCATCCCGGTGTTTTCGCACGCTTCGACGGAAACGCTTCCAAGTCAAACCGAAACGATGGGCGTAGTTGCGGAGCGTCGACTCACAAATTCCTTTACCTGTTCGTTCCTTCAATTCCGACAGAACTTTTGACGGCCGGTTGGGATGACGCTGAAACAACTCACGCAATATTTTCTATTCGTCCTCGTCAAGCGATTGCGGACCACCGGGTCGGTCGGGATCACGGAGTGCATCGACACCGCCGGCTTCAAATCGATCAATCCAACTTGACACTGAATCACGATCCACATCGAAGATCTCGACCAGCGAACTGATCGTGTAACGCTGGCTACTCAAAAGTACCGCGTGGGCTCGCATCCGAGTGTAGTGATGGGGATGCGTCTTCCACATTTGAATCAATTGATCTCGTTGGCCGGGCGTTTTGATCTCGGCGAATTTCATAGATGGACGAGCCATGACGTTCCTCCTTCAGGTGAAAACCGGATGTCACGTTGATCCGACAATCAGCCCATCGCTAGCATTAAGCGAATTGGTTCTCATCGTGATAAAGCAGCAAATATATTGCCAATTTCACCGAATGACTCCGTGCGAGCTGCTTAGTGAGTTGGAATTGCGTTGCTACAGAGTGGTTGCCCCCGCGAGACGCTTCTAAACGGGAATTGGTTCCAAGAATGAGAGAATGTGAACCAGATTCGATCGGGAGAAACCTATCGCCGCGATTGAAACCCCGAAAAGCGGTGCAATCGTCGAGCGGAGTTTACGTCGGGTTAAACAGCACAGGCTTCAAGGACCGACGAAAGCATTACCGATACGATCATCCGCATCCGCAAGGAGACTGGCTGGGGCTACACCAAGATTGGCCATGCGCAGGCTTGGCCATCGCATCTCGCGTCAGACGGTCAAGAACATCCTTGTCGAAGCGGGCCTTGGTCCCGATCCGAGCGACCATCCTGATACGTGGTCGGACTTTCTGAAGCGCCATGCCGCCACAATGTGGCAGTGCGACTTCGCCTCGAAGCGGACGTGGACGATCAAAGGCATGGTCGATCTCTACTTCCTGGTCTTTATCCACGTCGAGACGCGACGCATCTGGGTTTCACCTTGCACCGCGAATCCGACTGGCGAGTGGACGACCCAGCAAGCTCGCAACTTCCAGATGCATTTGCAGGACGAGGGCCTGCCTTGTGAGCTTCTACATCGCGACCAAGACACGAAGTATGTTGATGCCTTCGACGAGGTATTCCGATCAACTAGCTGCAAAATCAAAAAGACGGCCCCGCGATCTCCGAATCTGCAGGCATTCGTCGAGCGGGTGATTCAGGCGCTGAAACACGAGGTGCTGAACGCCTTTTGCATGGTCAGCGAGAAGCACCTGGATCACATTCTGCGGGGTTCGCAGGATTGGTACAACCATCGGCGTGGCCATTCCGGCCGTAGTCACTTGCCACCGGTACGTAATGACGGCGAGCTGCCAGCGGTTACGGCAACCGTCCCAAGGACTTCGATGATCTGATTCGCATATTGGACAGCGAAATTCGGCTGATCCCACCGACCGATCCTGAAGGCAAGGACGCCGATGGTGATTCGGTGACACAAACCCAAGAGGGGCAGAAATAGTTCCAACTGACGAATGACTATCTGGTGCATTCCCTGGCCGAAGCGAATCCGCTATGATCACGATCATTGTGTCCGGCAATTCATCCCGTCCGGAAAGCAATTTGTGTGCCAGGTTGATCTGCGACATTTCACGCGTGATTCTCACGCAGCGAAGTGCAAGTTGTGTCGACGATCGAGCGTCTGCCTGTTGTTGGAATCGAAAGAACATCTTTGCCGAGTGTGAGCATTGTCGCAGCAAAAGGATTCTCGTCCTCTTGAAGGCAACGGGTCGGACTCTGGTTCGGCGGGATCAGCGCGGATCGTCGTGCGGGGACTTTACAAGGTGTTTGGCTCCAAGCACCAAGCCGAAGCCATGCGGCTGGCTGACCGAGGGAAAAGCAAATCTGAGATTCAAAAACAGACCGGCTGCACGGTCGCGGTCGACGACGTCAGCTTTCAAGTCCAGCCGCACGAAATCTTTGTGATCATGGGGCTGTCCGGTTGTGGAAAGTCAACGGTGCTACGCTGTCTGAATCGCCTGATCGAACCGACCGCGGGCGAGGTCCTCGTCGACGGGCAAAATATTCTGGAACTCCGCCCCTCGGCGCTGCGATCACTGCGGCGAGAAAAGATGGCGATGGTGTTCCAGAACTTCGGTCTGCTGCCGCATCGTAGCGTCTTGGAAAACGCTGCCTTCGGCTTGGAGATCCAAGAAACGTCACGTGAGCAGCGCTTCGAGAAGGCCCGCAGCGCGCTCGAAATCGTCGGGCTTGATGAGCACGCCGATCAACCGGTTCAGTCGCTTAGCGGTGGCATGCAGCAACGCGTCGGGCTGGCCCGCGCGCTTGCGACCGATAGCGAGATCCTGTTGATGGACGAAGCATTCAGTGCGTTGGATCCTCTGATTCGCACCGAAATGCAGGATGAGTTGGTTTCGCTGCAAGAGAAAATGCGAAAGACGATTGTTTTCATCAGTCATGATTTGGACGAGGCGCTCCGGCTGGGCGATCGGATCGGAATCATGAAGGATGGAAAGATGGTACAAGTCGGGCAGCCAGAAGAGATCCTGATGCAACCGCGGGACGATTACATTCGTGACTTCGTGGAGAACGTGGACCGCAGCCGGGTGTTAACGGCCGGGGCAATCACGCGTCCCGCTGCAGCCCGGCTGCGCCCGGAAACCTCCGTGCGGGCGGCGTTATCGTTGTTCCACGAGCATTCGCTCGAGACGCTGTTCGTGGTCGATCGCAGCCGAAGATTTCTGGGAAGTGTCGATATCGACACCGTGGCGGGTCAAGTTGTTCAAGGTGACGTATCACTGGAGAGCTTGATTGACCGGCAAGCGGCTCGTTGCGCTCCTGAAACACCGCTTGAGGATATCCTGCCATTGGCTTCGCAGACCCATCAGCCCATTGCTGTTGTTGACGCCGAAGACAAGTTCTTGGGACTGGTCACACGGACGGCGATCCTGGTAGCCATTGCCCACCGAGGCAAATCGGCGCGGCAAGGCGAAGACAAACATCTTGACCAGGCGGGCTCCGAGACGGGCCACTGAACGCAGGATTTCCTTTAGCAAGCATCCCCCACCTGATCTGAATCACGATGCCACGCATCCCCTTAGGAAAGTTCTTTGAAATCATCATTCAGTGGCTTAAAGACAACTGGCAGGGGGTTTTCTCTGCCATTCGAATCGCGTTGCAATCGGTCATCGACGTTGCGGAATACCTGCTGTTGCTGCCACCAGCGTGGGCGATCGTTTTGGTCGTGGCGCCGCTGTGTTGGAAGGTCGCCGGCCGCGGTGTCGCGATCTTCTCAGCTTTAGGTTTATTGTTGATCGATTCGATGGAGATGTGGGACGCGACCATGCAGACTTTGGCGCTCGTGCTGGTTTCGACCGTGGCGGCGTTTCTGGTTGGCCTTCCGCTGGGCATTTGGGCGGCGCGCAACGCAATCGTTGAGCAGGTGCTTCGTCCCGTGTTGGATTTCATGCAAACCATGCCGGCGTTCGTATATCTGATTCCGGCGGTGTTATTCTTTACGCTCGGCGAAGTCCCCGGCGCCATGGCGACGATGATTTTCTCGCTGCCACCGTCGGCTCGATTAACCACGCTTGGGATCCAGCAAGTGCCCATCGAAGTCGTCGAAGCCGCTCGAGCTTTTGGTGCCACCGAACGGCAGCTGTTGTTTAAGGTTCAAATACCGATCGCGCTCCCCACGATTCTTGCCGGGGTCAACCAGACCATTATGCTCGCGCTCTCGATGGTGGTGATCGCGGCCATGATTGGTGCCGGCGGCCTGGGCGAGCAGGTGCTGAAGGGAATTACGCAATTGCGAATCGGATTAGGATTCGAAAGCGGTTTGTCCGTCGTCATCTTGGCAATGATATTGGATCGGTTAACCCAATCCCTAAAAAATTTGGTCCGTGCTGGCTCATGAGACTACCGAAATGTCATCGGAGGCTGCTGTTGGAGCGGGCCCTTGGTTGGGCCGCCGCGGCACCGTTTCTTGCGCTGGGATGTGACCGGATCGCGTTGCCGCCCGAGCTGAAGTTGGCCTACGTCAACTGGGCCGACGCGACTGCACTGACGCATTTGGTTCAGGCCGTCTTGGAGACTCGGCTCGGGTACCGAGTCGAGTTGACGATGGCAGATGCCGCTCCCGTGTTTACGTCGGTTGCTGACGGAGGCCACGACGCCTTTGTCGACGCCTGGTTGCCGGTTACACACGCAGATTACATGCGTCGCTTTGAGGACCGCCTAGTCGACCTGGGACCGAATTACCAAGGCACGCAAATCGGCTTGGTCGTTCCCGATTATGTGGATGCCCGCACGATCGCAGATTTAAATCGGGATTCGGAACGCTTTGACAACCAGATCGTCGGGATTGACTCGGGCGCTGGGATCATGTCGGCGACGGAAAAGGCGATCGCGGCTTACGATCTGAATCTCGATCTGTTGCCTTCCAGCGAAGCGGCCATGGCGGCGAGTTTAAAAAATGCCATTGAAAACAGACACATGATCGTCGTCACCGGCTGGAAACCGCATTGGATGTTCGCTCGCTGGGACTTGCGTTTTTTGGAGGACCCACGTGGAATCTATGCCAAGACCGAAAATATCCACACCGTGGTACGACTGGGCTTTGTCGAAGATTATCCGGACGCGGCCAAATTCCTTCGCAACTTTCGACTCTCGGCCGAGCAACTGCAGCAGGTGATGGATCAAATGCGCGACCCCGCTACAGATCCGCAGCAAGTGGCTCGCCGTTGGGTCCGGCAGCATCCCAAAATCGTCGATTCCTGGATGGCAGGCGTCCAGCCCAGGGGGAAACGCTGATGCCGTGCTCCGATCGGTCAAAGCCTCCCCGTAAAAAACCCTCTTACTGAGCTGTTCTCTGTTTTTGAAATCAGCAAGTCCTGCATTCACAAGGACTTAGCGGTTCAGCGTCCGTTTCGGTCGTAAGGTTGCGAAGGTTTAATCTTTTCCAACAGACCAGACCGTGTCGTTCCAGAGTTGCAAAGCCGATTGATTTTGTGTGCAGAACTCGTGGGCCGCGCGGCACACGCCGGGGAAGCGGTCTGGATTGTAGTCGTGGCCGATGAGCAGGCCGCCGGGCGGATTTTTGGCCACCAAGCGGTGATGTTGGCACGGACCGCCTCGTAGCTGTGGTCGCCGTCGATGAACACGAAGTCGAGTTCTCCTTCGTCGAAAATGCGAGCGGCTTTGACGGATGGCAAGCGCAGCGGATGCCGACGACTGGCGTTGACAGCGAGGTGCCGCAGCGCAATCGGCAGATCTCAGTAAAGCGTCTGGTTGGCGACAACTTGCGGAAGAGATCGAAATGCGAGGCTCGAGTGCTAGTTAAGCAAAACGTCAGCTTTCGTTAACTGCGTTCGGCTCGGTCCACAGGAACGAACCGAGACGAATGCTTATGCCCTGATGGGATACCGGACACAGCTGTGCCCTCAAAAGAAGGCGCCATTTGTCCGGTTGCTTTGGGTGGCGTGCCCCGTGTTCGAACGCACATTGCGGGTGATCGGTGGGGTTTTTTCTGAATCGATCTGGAGGGCAGTGGCGACATTGACTCGCCGGAGACAACTGCTGCCCTGCCCCTTTGGGGCGGTAAGGTTCAAGCCGGTCGCCAGCGAGCACGTCATCCGCTGCCACACGTGGTGCTTGATCCTTAGGCCAGCCTAAGGAGGTGGGGCTATTCGTGTTCCTGGATCGCGTCGGCCCAAGCGATGCAGCGCTAAAGAATGGTTTGCACCGCCGCCCTCGCCGTTCCTCTCGAACGAACAGCCACGCGGTCGCGGCGATCGATAGCCACTGCCTCTGGGCTGCGCCATTGATTCTTGCTACAAGCCAACAAGACGTTGGGAGAATTCATTGACCTGCGGACTAACTTTCAATCCCAGACGATGCAAACAGCACCCCACTCAACGTCGAGCCCTTAAGCCTCTTCGACGATCTTGCGCTGCTGTGCAAATCGAGCTTGATATTCATCCAAAGTCGGCTCGAGGTCACTGCGGAATCGGTATTCCAGCTCGATTTCGAGCAGCGCCCGAAGCAATTCGATTCGATCGCCATCGGCCAGCTCGGAGAGCAACCCTTCAATCGACAAAGGGCTCCCGTCACGCCAAGACGCCTCAAAGCGATCGCATAGGTCTTCAAATCTTGAATCATTCACGGTCGAATCTCAGGGACGCAACAACTGGGGAGGCTGCTCGAATGAACGGCACGTCGACTTGGTCATCAAACCAAACGCAAGCTTGGGATGCCGGAGGGGAAATCTTTAGGGCTGTCTTGGAACCCCACGAGCGCGTTCCATTCTGGTCGATAGCGCACTCGACGCAAGGCATGGCCCACGCACCGACAGTAGATCGATACAAATTGCGTCAACTTTTACTATTTGAGCTGCGTGTGGTGCGACCAACCAGTTGCCCGTAGCCGATGCTATCCGATCGGCAGCCTTTGCCGGCCGCATAACCGATGTGACACGGCCTCATCTGCTACTTAGAAAGGGTTGTCGGGCCCTCAATCTGTCGCCGATCGCTCCGGCCAGCAGAACCGGTTAGCTTGATGGAAAGGCGTCGCTACGTAATCCAGTTGGGCTCGGCGGCAATGGGGCGGATTTGACACTCAATCAGTGGAGCTCGGCCTCCCGAGTAGGGCAGGAAGAAGGTAAGCGTTCTATCTTCCCATGTTGACCTGGGTGGTAGCGTGATGGGTTTCTT
>CAYZHQ010000189.1:4583-8817 GCA_964477385.1 uncultured Pirellulaceae bacterium | reverse complement strand
CTTCGGGATGGACGCTATCTTGACCTTCTAAGGTCGAGCTGGATTCAGGTCTCCCCAATTAAAAACCGGCTGGCTCCCACTCTGGGAACCAGCCGGTTTATTTGTTACATAGCCACGGCATTCCGCGGACCGGTGGTTAGCGAGGCTTTCGCTTGGTCAGCTTCTTGGATGGCTTGGCCTTCTTGCTGGGACTCTCTGTTTCGGCTGCCTTATCCGACGTTTTCTTCACCCGCGCGGCGGCTTTGGTGCTCGAAGATTTCTTCTTAGCAGGTTTTTTAGTCGAAGACTTTTTCGGAGTGGCGTCTTTTTCTGCCGCCACTTTTTTGGCAGTTTTTTTCGCTGGTGGTGCGGAAGGTTGGGCTTCGCTTCCGGCTGCGGACTTTGATTCTTCGGCCTCTTCCGGAGCGGGTTTATCGATCGCCTTGGTTAGCAGCTCGACACCCCCTTTATCGACTGCGGCAACCACGGCTTGAACCGTTTTGTCTTTCGCATCTTTCCGTAACGCGACGCTTGCCTGTTGCAGCAGGGATCCGAATTCCGCACCTTTGTTTTTTGAGATCGCACGTTCCAAGCCAGGTACCTTACGGGTTGCCCATTCGGTTTCGTTGATGATCCCACAGGCAAACATAATGCGCAGGCCACCCGAGTCGACCGGCACGGCGTGCCCTCCGAGTCCCTGTTGCGTCACGTAGGCCGAAACAAAGGGAGTCATTCCGGGCAGTTCCTCGAATTGCTCGACCGCTTTGCCCAGATTCTGCTTTTTCAGATCTTCCAAATCAAACGAATAGAAGGCTTCAAAGGCGGACTGCAGGCAGCGTTTCAGACGCGTTGCGGCAGCCATCGGTGCCGGCAAACTGGCGAGGGCCTCGGCGATCTCCGCGACTGTGGTGACACGGACTTCATTCCAATCGAAATACTGCTGCTCTAGTTTTGCCAGCCCTTCATCGGCTAGCTCCGCGGGAGCTCCCTCTAGCAGGCAGGCGTACAGGAGGTGCTCCATCAACGGCCGACTAGGGCTCGGCACCGGTTTGTAATTTTTCTTCAGAGCGGTGTGAAGCTTGGCAATGCGAGCGGCTCGGTTACTGGCGGTCATCGCGCTGGAATAGCCTGGACGAGAGAGAGGGAAAGATAAAACACGAGTTGTGAATACGGATGAAGCAGGCGAGCTTACTCAGACGTATCGGTTTCGCCAGACGAATCGGAATCGTTTTCAGATTCCTCACTTTGCTCACCAGCATGCTGGCCTGCCTCGGCAGCCTCACGTTCACGACGAAGTTGCGCCAAAATTTCACCGACCTCTAGCGCGCTCCGCGTTCCTTTGCTGATTTCGAACTGCAGGCGAGGAATGTAGCGACTATCAATCCGTTCGGCGATTTTAGACTGCAAGTAACCCGCCGCGTTTTGCAAGCCTCGCAAGGACAAGCGTTCCTGCGTCTCGTCGCCCATCACACTGATGGCGACTTTGGCTTCGCGCATGTCGGTGCTGACTTTCACACCCACAACGGTGACATCTTTAATCCGCGGATCGAGCAGTTCGGTCAGGATAGCAGTCGCCACCACTTCGCGGATCGCTTCGGCGGCTTTCAGTAAACGACGACTAGTCACAGGAGGATAACATTCAAGACGTGAAACCGCCGGGATCGGCGGTACTAAACAGGAAAACGCGTGGTCAGACTGGGGAGGCTACGAGATTTAATCCAAGGTCCTCGCAACCTCTTCAATTTTGTAGGCTTCCAGGACATCATCTTGTTTGATGTCGTTGTAGCCGGACAACTTGATACCGCATTCCATTCCACGAGGCACTTCCTTCACGTCTTCTTTGATCCGACGCAGTGCGTCGAGAGGATAGTCGCCGATGGTCCGTCCGTCACGGTTGACGCGAATCCGGCAACCACGCTGGATGGAACCTTGAGCCACATAACAACCGGCGATCGTACCAACGCGGCTGATCTGGAAGATCTGCTTCACCAACGCCCGACCAAGTTCCACCACCCGTTCTTCGGGGCGGAGTCGCCCTTCGATCATGGCTCGGATCTCGTCGGTCAGTTTGTAGATCACTTTGTAGCGGCGAATCTCCACGCCCCGTTCATCCGCCAGCGACCGGGCGGCTTCGTCAGGAATGACATTAAACGCCAAGATCACAGCATCGGATGCGGAAGCCAACGTCACATCGGCCAGCGTGACACCGCCGACACTACGCTGCAGCACGCGGATTTCCACTTCGGGATTATCCAGTTTACTGAGCTCTTTATCGATCGCTTCAAGAGAACCTCGCACGTCGGCACGAATGATCACATTGAGTTTGGTCTTTTCATGCTGGGTGCCCAGTCGGCCCTGTTCGAGCAATTCCTGGAAGTGCTCGAAGGAGACCTTTGTCGTGATACCCGAGAGGTTCTCGGTACGGCTACCATGCTCGCGTGACTCCGCAATCTCACGAGCTTGAGAGATATCCTCCAGCACGTGGAACCGATCACCGGCACCTGGCGGAACATCGAGTCCCGTCACGTTCACAGGGGTACTCGGACCGGCCTCGGCGACCGGTTTGCCCGTCAGTGTGTTGGTCATCGCTCGCACACGTCCGTGAGCCGAACCGCAGACCAGCACATCCCCAACCTCGAGCGTTCCCGTCTGGACAATCAGTTTGGCCACCACTCCGCGGTCGCCTTGCTGCTCGGATTCCAAACAGACCCCGACCGCCTGACGATCGGGGTTTGCACGGTACTCATTCAATTCGGCGACCGTCAGCAACGTTTCCAGCAGTTCGTCCAATCCCATACCGGTGATCGCACTGGTCTTGACGACCTCAATGTCGCCACCCCACTCGCTGGGCGTTAGTTGATGCTCGGTCAACTGGGTCATCACCCGCAGCGGGTCCACACCCTCCAGGTCCGACTTATTGAGGGCGACCACGATTGGTACCCCCGCCGCCTTGGCATGGCTGATCGCTTCTTCGGTTTGCGGCATAATGCCGTCGTCGGCCGCGACGACCAACACAGCGATGTCGGTGACGTTCGCTCCACGAGCACGCATCTCGGTAAATGCTTCGTGGCCAGGCGTGTCGACAAAAGTCACCTGCCGGCCATCTTTATCGACCGTGTAAGCGCGAATGTGCTGGGTGATCCCCCCAGCTTCGCCACTAACGACGTTGATGCCCATCAACGCATCCAGCAGACTGGTCTTGCCGTGGTCAACGTGCCCCAGAAACGTCACAACCGGCGGTCGGGAAATGAGGCTCTCTTCGTCGTCCTCGGTCTCCTCGATACCGGTAATCAGCTCATCTTCGAGCGTCTCATAGGCCTTCAACTGCAAGTCCAGATCCATCTCGGCCGCGATGAGTTCAGCGGTTTCTTGATCGATCGCCGCATTGATGTTCGCCATCACGCCGATACCCATCATGAATCGCAGCACCTGTGCCACCGGCACTCCAGCGGCAGAGCAAAACTCACGGATCGAGCATGGCAATTCCAAGGTCACGGACTCCTTCCGCGGCGCCGCCGTGTTGACTCCCTTACGGCGACGAGCCCCACCGTGGCGTCCACCGCCACGACGGCGACCGAAGTCGCCACCGCCGGCGTCGAGCGAAATATTTCGCTTGTTGTTTGGCCGGCGGCTCTTGTTTCGATCAGGCCGCGCCCCTGCCAGCCCGGCACTGCGGCGTTTCTCCGCACCATCTTCGACTTCGGCGGGACGTCCGGAGCGACCTTTTGCCTTTTCAGCAAATTCGCTCAAACCGCCGGTGCCGATCTTAGTTTTCTTTTCGTCCAAAACCGCCTTATCAATGCCCGCCGCGTCGCCCTGCTTGTGGCCAGCGATCGCGTCCTTGGTAAACCGGACCTCCGGCTGCTGTGCGGGCGGCTCGGCAGCTCCCTTCTTCGGTGCTACAGGCTTGGCGTTCGGCATCGCGGCCAAGTTCACCTTAATCGACGGCTCACGTCGCTTGGGGCCACGAGCCGGCTTGTTCTCCTCGCCACCGGCGCTGCCACGATCGGACCGACTACCGCGACCGATCACACGGATCTTACCGCTGGAAGCGGGAGACACCGGATCGCGCCGCATCGGAGAAAGTGGGCCCGGCGCCGCATCTGCGCGTTTCGGCTTCGAAGGCGACTCGGGAGCTTTCTCCGCAGCGGGCTCGGGAGCTTTCTCCGCAGCGGGCTCCGGAGTTTTTTCCGCAGCGGGCTCCTTGATAACTTCCGGCGCAGCGGGACTTTGCGCCGGCGATTCGGGAGCGGCT
>CAYZHQ010000189.1:0-4483 GCA_964477385.1 uncultured Pirellulaceae bacterium | reverse complement strand
GGAAGGGGCGAAGAAGCAGACGGTCGACGGCCGAGGACGCGATTTGCAGTACCACGATCCGCCAACGGATCAGGTCCACGGACCGGCGCAATAGGCTTGCCGGGGACCGACTTACCTGGGCTTGACGCAACGGCAATCGGAGCCGCTTTCTTCTGCGAACCGGCGTTGAGGTAATTCTTGACGCGATCAACTTCGTCGTCATCCAGACTGGCAAGCGCAGAGCCTTTGCCCGTCACCCCAGCCTTCTTACAGATGTCAACCAGGTCTTTACTGTCTAACTTTAAATCTTTTGCGAGCGCGTAAATGCGTACGGGCACGGGGCAGGAATCCTGTGGAATCGTTTGGTGGTCGGCTGGCCTCGCCGCCTGGCGTGGCAAATCCGACGGGGTTATATCATTAAATCACATCATTTCCTCCATTCGCTTCGCACGACAATAGTTCGAAGCGATAGTCCTGACTCAGGGCGGCGATCCACTGAGCCCAGCGGCGCATCAACTACTCTGTTGACTAGCTTGAGCCGCCTCATCCGAATCACCACCGGCAGTGGAATTTTCCGAGTCGGTTACAGGAGTTGCCGAAGACTCGGCCTCTGCCGAGTCGGCTTCCGGAGCGGCATCAGCGTTCGCATCGGCGCCCGCTGACTCTTCTTCATTCGTCGACTCGGCAGGCGATTCGCCTTCACCAGTCGCTTCAGGCACGGCCGACTCCTGTCCGGAATCTCGCTGGCCTTTTTCTCGGTCGCGTCGCTGGCGTCGCTCCTCTGCCGCGGCAACCTCAGCCTCCTCGGCCTTAGCCTCGGCTTGCTCAACAATTCGGTCGATCTCTTCCTCTGTCAACCCACTCATCTCCACCAATGCATCGGGCTCGATCACCGACAGGTCGTCATAAGACAAATACCCCTGCTCAACCAACGCCCCGGCAAGATCCTCAGTAACCCCGTCCAGCTCGCTAAAACCACTGACGGCGCGACTGATCTGCTCTTCCAACTCATTGCCGGTCATGATCTCGATGTCCCAGCCGCACAACTTACTGGCCAAGCGAACATTTTGACCGCGCCGACCAATCGCCAACGACAATTGGTCCTCCTGCACCAACACAATCGCTCGACCGATCATGTCGCACAGCAATACCTGCTCGACTGCCGCTGGCTGCAACGCATTAGGCACCAACACCAACGGATCATCGCTGTAGCGAATCACATCGATGTGCTCTCCGGCCAACTCTTCACGAACCGCCTTAATGCGACTGCCGCGAAAACCGACACAGACGGCAATCGGATCAACCTGATTATCAGTGCTGGCGACCGCCACCTTACTGCGATAACCGGGCTCACGACTGACCGACTTAATTTCAATCGTTCCGTCGGAGAGCTCAGGAATCTCCTGCTCAAACAACCGCTGCACCAACTGCGGACGGGTTCGACTGAGAACCACGCGGATCCGGTTTCCCGTCGCACGGACTTCAAAAACAACAGCCCGAATGCGTTCATTGGCATGCAGCGATTCACCGGGAATCTGCTCACTACGCGGCAAAATTGCCTCGACATTGCCCAGATTCACCGTCGCCACCCCGCCATCGGCACGACCGATCGTGCCACTAACGATTTGGCCGATCAGCTCCTTGTATTCCAACATCAAAGAATCGCGTTCGGCTTCTTTGACTTTTTGGATAATGACTTGCTTCGCCGTCTGGGCTCCGATGCGACCGATCTGGTCTTCACCGAGAGGCTCTCCATCAAGAACGGCCTGTGCTTGACCGGTTTGGCGATCGAGACTAACGACGAGGTCTGCATCTTCTCCATACTGTCGCTTCGCCGCCGTTTGCAATGCGGACTCAATCGCTGAGAACACGATTTCTTTATCGATGTTCTTTTCGCGATGGAGCGAGTCGACGTATCGGAGAATATCTTGGGGGTTCATGCAGCTTCGAACGGTTTCCGCAGACAAAAAAAACGGCCCGGTCAGAAGGTGACCCGGGCGCGTCGCAGGATCTTATTGAACCGTTGAGGTTACCGATGTAACGCCGGGTTGTCAACTAACAACGTCCAGACGACGACACGATGACGCCAACTCTTTCAAATCAGCCGCCCACCGGCGTTCATCCGTTCACGCCCGACAACCAGCGGCACCATGCGGCCCCCCGCCCTGCGGGCTCAGTCCGTGAAGCGTGCGATCCGAATCGCGGCGGCCTGGCCCTGGGGCGTGACATTCACGGAGACAAAACTGTCCCCCGCCGGAGTCCTGGCGTCTGTGGTTACGCGGATTTTGCAGCGAGGATCCGGATCGGTGTAGTTAAGCGTGGGAAACAGCGTGCCGTGCCGCAACGCTGCCAGACTCGCGACCACTTCCACCATGCCACCACCCGCACCTAAATTCCCGAAATGGCTTTTGGCTGCTACGACTGGAGGCGAATCGGGCCCCTTGCCAAACACGTCATTGATCGCATCGGCCTCCTGCACATCGCCTGACACGGTCCCCAATCCATGCGCATGGATGTGACCGATCGACGTGGCGCCGCGCATGGCTGCCCGCATCACATTCTTCAGCGCTTGCCGCTGAAACTCTGCGGAGACTCCGGCGACGACGGTGCTGCTTCCGTAGCCCAATATCTCTCCGAGGATCGTCGCTCCTCGGCCGCGTGCATGCTCGAGCGTCTCAAGAATCAAGGCGCCCGCCCCCTCCCCGAGGACACCACCATCGCGCCCGGAATCAAAGGGACGACTCATCGCAGTCGGATCGTCACGATCACTGGCGAGATCTTCTTGCATCGAGGCGTGCATGGTCCGGAAAGGATGAATCCTGGAACCGGTCGCCCCCACGAGAATGACGTCCGAGTGGCCTCGTTGCAGGGTCGTGTAAGCTTCCGCAAGGGCCGCCGCGGAACTCGCCTCGCGAAGGGTGATCGAATTGTTCGGGCCCTGCAAGTCGTTATAGATGGCAATGTGGCTCGCCGGCATATTGGGCAAGTACTTCAGCAACCACAGCGGATTGATTTGCGGCTTGCCAAATTCGCCCCATTGCTCAAAGTGAAATTCACCCTCCTCATCGAGACACTTCTGGACCCCCGCGGCGAACTCCTCCGGCAAGGTCATAATGTAGTCGCAGCCGTAGATCACGCCGGTGCGAAACGGATCCCGCTGTTCCACTGACAAGCCAGCGTCCCCGAGAGCCAATTGAGCCGCCGCGGCGCCCATCTCGATCTCACGGCACATCACCTTGCTGCCTTTGCGGATAGTGCGCTGCAATGTTTTTTCTAAGGGCCCATAATCGCCGATCGCCCCGGTGAACGCACTGGCCTCCGCACCATGGCTCAACGGCAGCGGACCGGTGGGAACGCGGGTTATGGGGCCCACAGCGCTGCGGCCTTCCTGAAGCGCCTCAAACAGCGTCGACACATCATTGCCGAATGGGCTGACCACGCCCAAACCGGTAACCACAATGCGCGGGGGAGAGTTCGTTTCCTGGACCATTACTTGCTAGCAACATCGAGTCGAGACAGGGAGACGGCCTGCGCAGGTGCGCGACCTTGGAGGAGCCGCATTCTAACCACTTTCGCTCGAATCCGACGAGGCGGGAAAGACGCTTTCAGCGGCGGGCGCCCCCTCCCTCCCAACAGCGGCACGCCGGCACGCCAAATCGACTCAGTTGACGAAGTTGCTCCAAGCCGCGAAACCCTCACGAATCTTGATGGTTAGTAAGAGGAGGCAGCAGAAAAACTTCAGTGGCTCGTTTTTCTTGCTTCGGCCTCCTCCTCTCCTCCGACACAAGGATATCCCCCGTGCGACTGCATAAACCTGCCCTGGCCTGGTCCGCCTTCTCCATGCTGGCCCTTTCGGTGTCGATCACCATGGCGCAACCCCCGGAGGGTCGAGCGCGTGGCGAACGACCGGGCGAAGGACGCGGACGGCCCCAAGGAACTCCCGGCATGGCCCCCGAAGCGATGGTCAAACGGATGCTGGAGCAATTTGACAAAGATGGCGACAAGAAGCTCGACGCGACCGAACTGATGGCGGCGCTCCGCGAAATGCGAAACATGCGAGGTGGTCCGCCAATGGGCGACCGGCGGCCTGGCAATCAAGGCCCTGGCAACGAAGCCGATCGTGGTGCAATGGCTGCCAGAATACTTGAAAGAATCGACACCAACAAAGACGGCAAACTAACGGGCGATGAAATTCCCGAACGGATGCGAGCCAACATCGAGCGGATCGACGCTAACTCCGATGGTGCGATCGAAAAGTCGGAACTCGAAACGATGATGAGCCGAATGCGCGGCGGGCGTGGTCCCGGCGGCGGTGGCGAGCGCGGCCGAGGCGGTCGCCCCGGCGGAGACCAACCGCGTCGGCCGCCAGCGGAATAGAGCCACAGCGGCTGACTGAACGTAAAAAAACCGGCTGACCCACCGCAGTGGATCCAGCCGGTTTTCGTTTCAGGGAGACCTGAATCCAGCTCGACCTTAGAAGGTCAAGATAGCGTCCATCCCGAAG
>CAYZHQ010000188.1:0-8918 GCA_964477385.1 uncultured Pirellulaceae bacterium | reverse complement strand
TTGTTCGGGTGAATGTCGTCGTCGTTTCTTGCTCATGGAAAATCCTTCGCCGGAATTGGCTCTAGACTTTCATAACCCCTGGATCAGGTTTTGGGGAGCATTCCAGTGGCACGGACACTTCGTGTCAAATTCGGGGCAATAAACTTCACACGCCGAGCGTGTTCGACCTGAGCGCGAATCTCTTGCGCTTCGTGATCCAGATGGACATCAACGACCGTCCATGGCGAAGAGAGTCCGAGAATCTGCTGATACAGCTCTTTGTCTTGCATGATGAATCTCCTTGGCGGAGAATTCTAACAAATCCATGATAAACCCGTATGGACCAAAAATCAGCGGCTCACTGCGCTAACGCAATGAGCCGCCGATGTGACGTCTGATATTCTTAGCTCACTCCAAGACGAAACTCAGGCAAGCCACGAAGAAAGCCCTAGTTCGAGAGTTTGACGATCGTACTAGCCACGAATTCTCGCTCGCCTTCGAAGAAGTCAGTATCAAATCGACCATAAACCGACACCCGGTCTCCAATTCCAATCTTTTGGTATCCGACATCATCAAGTGGATCATAGGTCATTTCTTCGACTTCCACATTAACCTGTCGAACGCCAGTATTGAGCATGAATTCTTCGTCATCGACCGCGGTAACGGTACCCTGAAGCACGGCACCAGGAACCGTTACGGGTGTTGTGTACGTTACAAAGGTGTCTTCCTCGTCAACAGCGCTGGCGTAGAAGTAATTTCCCAAATTCTCCACGTATACACTGCTAGCTTCAATCGTCCTGGTTTCGAACAGATCATCGTCGATCTTTCCAGTTACTCGCACTTTATCGCCTTTGGCGAGTTTATAACCATCGGCGTCGCGGTCGCCGTCGTCCATCTCGATGGTAATTGTCTCGGCGCCATAATCAAGAATGAAGGAGTCACGCATCACTGTCTCGACAGTTCCATCGACGCTGATCCAAGTATCGTCAGGTTTTTCTTTCGGATCCTGTGCCATTGCACCTACCGTCAAGCAGACGCTCATGCCGGTCGCGATCATACACGTCATAAATAACTTCATGGCCATCGTTCTCTCCATTTATAAGTAAAAAACTCGAAAGTGGTATTGCCGGCGACCAAGGCACGTCGACCGGCTTCGCACTGGGATCAAGGGTGCAAATCAGATGCCGAATGTTGGGAAAACGAATGGGCGAGAGGCGACGGCTCTATTTTTAGCGGGCATGCCTCGGCGCCACTCACCGGACTTCGAATGCGTCTCCGCTGCGCCCTCGGATTTGCTAATTGCCGCGCGGAGGCTGAATCGTTGTGGTTTCTTGTCGACCAGCCAAATCTTTCGCTTCCTCAAATGTGCCGCTTTGAGGCTGTCGTTAGGATGCTGGAAACGCCACACTGCCAATAAACGCGTTCGGTCAATTCATTCCGCATAATTCATTAGCTCGTTTTCACAACCCGACACGTAAGATCACATCGGGGCAAAGATTGTAATTTTTGAACGATGATGACGTAGCACCGCACGTCATTTGAAGACTCGGTGTAAGACGCAATTAGTTTCTGCAAACAACAAACGAGAGCCACAAAGCCATCGCCAGTGACAGTAACGGGTCCATGGAAGGTCGTGCAGGCATGATGCCCGCCACTCACTACATTTTCCGTCCAGAACTAGCAGGCTGAGGTGACGCAGCCTCACGACGTAAGCATTTCTCACCTCAACAAACGCGTGGAAAAATCTTGTCAGGCTCGCATGGCGAGCCTCGCCAAACGCAACACGAGTTATGACCTCCCGGTGCGAAGGACACGGCGAAGAACACGATAAAAAAGAGGCGGCAGCCATGAAGATGAAGCAGATACGAAATGCTACGCTCCTCATCGAGTGTGGCGAGAGGATCTTTCTGGTTGACCCCATGCTGGCCGAGAAGAACACGTATCCGGGGTTTGAAGGAACAGTGAATAGCGAGCAACGCAATCCCTTGGTCAATCTAACCATCCCGATGACCGAAATTCCCGATGTGGACACGGTAATTGTGACCCACACGCACCCGGACCACTGGGATGATGCCGCCAAAAATCTGCTACCGATCGTCCTGAATTGCGGTGACGCACAAGTCGTCGGGATCGGCTCCATTCTCATGAACAAGGAGGATGTGAATTAGGTGAGCCGCGCGGTCCCAGACGCGACTATCGTCGCCAACTACATGGAAGCGGTAAACCCCTGCGTCTTTTGAGGAGGGAACTGCGAGATTTCTTTAACGCACATTCGATCACACAACGCATTTGGGGGCCGGAGGATGGCGAGGCCGCAGCTTTCGGAGTCGTTGGCGAGACGCCCGTGAAACACCAATGACCAAGCGACCGGCTCACCTTCAAGGAAGGTAAACGTATTAAGCAGTCTGCTTGGTTCAGGCGACTATGAGCGGCCAAATGAAGGCTGTTCGGAAGTGAGAAGAAGACGCGTAGTTGGCAGAGATGCTCGAAGGGAGCTTGTGACTTTCTTGGTTACAATCTGTTAGCGTTAGCTTTCTTGCGTCGGCATGCTCTGTCCGCCGCCCAACCGTCGCCCCACAGAGGCAATAAGCGGTTGTTCTCTCACATTCACCAGCTCTGGCACGGTCACTGCACGGAGACGCGAGTGACTACGAGCGTAGTAGAGTGCTTTTCAGATTTTCACCGACGAGCGGCAATAGTTGAATGAGCAATTTTCTAGAGGGATGGGGCGAAGCTGCATTAACGACGGTCAGCTTTTTCTGGATGGCACTTTGGGCGTTCGTGTTGGGCTACGTCATCAGCAGCTCAATCCAGGTGTTCGTCACCAAGGAGCGGATGAAACGCTCCATGGGAGAGGCGGGACCGAAGAGCGTGGCACTGGCGACGTTTTTCGGCTTCATCAGTAGTTCGTGCAGCTTTGCGGCGATCGCGACTTCCAAATCGCTGTTTAAAAAGGGCGCCGGATTCGTTCCTTCGATGGCCTTTCTGCTCGCTTCGACCAATCTGGTCATCGAACTTGGGATCGTCATCGCGATCTTTCTAAGCTGGCAATTCGTCGTCGGAGATTATCTTGGCGGCATCTTGCTGATCCTGTGCACGTGGCTCATCGCCCGCCTGACGTTGCCGAAATGGCTGGAGAAGGACGCGCGTGAGCATGTCACCGGCGGGGGTGACTCGGGCGGCGAGGTACCAAACTGGCGAAAACTGATCCGCAGTGTCGAGGGCTGGCGGCGCGTCGCCCGTCGCTACTTTATGGAATGGGCGATGGTCTGGCGCGATGTCGTATTCGGATTTACCATCGCCGGCGTGATTAGCGCGTTTGTGCCGAACAGCTTTTTTACTACGCTGTTTGTGGGTTCCGGCGGTGGGTCGCAACCCACTTTCTGGCAGATTTTGCTGCATGCCGTTATCGGCCCGATCGCCGCCTTTTTTACCTTCATTGGATCGATGGGAAACATTCCGCTGGCGTCGATTCTGTACAACAACGACGTCAGCTTCGCTGGTGTGATGGCGTTTATCTTCAGCGACTTGGTTGTGTTTCCCGTCCTGCGAATCAACTCGAAGTACTTTGGCGTCAAAATGGCGATGTACATTCTGGCGACGTTCTTTGTCGCGTTGGTCGCCAGCGCCTTGGTCCTGCATTACGGGTTCTCGATGCTTGGGTTATTGCCCGAGTCAACCAGTGGCAAACAGGTGCAGCCGACCGAACGCTTCGGCATCGATTACACCTTTTTCCTAAACCTCGGCTTCCTGGCCATCACCGGTGTGCTGGCGTATCTGCACTGGGGCAAATCAGGAGATTCGAACGATCACCACGACCATTCTGGTGGCGACACTAGCTGGACCGATCGCATCTTGACTTATCTGGCATACGCCAGCTTCGTCTGGTTGGCCGGCGGGCTGGTTGTTCGATTCGTAATTTAAATTCGGTAACACCGAGGGGGGTAAATACAAGTGCTTGAATGGATACGTTCAATTCTCGTGCGATTCGCGGCAGATTGTTTTCCAGCAATCTCTTCCGCGCGCAACCTTTGTCGTGAAGTCGAGATGCGTTACTCTACATGGCCCGTAAGCTGACCAAATGCTGGCCGCCGGTGCTTGCGATTTCCATTTGCACTTTTAGCCCTGGTGCGAGCCGTGAGAGTCGATCGATAATCCACGGTCGTTTTAAAAACGACCGCTCGCATCAGATTGAAGTGGCAAGCATACGATTTTTAAAGTTGTTACACATGTCTGAGGTCGGCACGTCTTAGCGTGGCACATAGACTCTCGAGGCTCCGTGTGGTGAATGAAAGCGAACGTTGAGGAGGTTGTGCGGGTGATGGGCACCTGCTTCGATCGCCAATTCGATTGCCGCCTGCCATTGACGCCAAGTGTCAACTTCACCACGCAAGATCGCGACTCCGTCTTCCACTGTCACGTCGACATCCTTGGCACCGTCCAACAGCACGTATTTTAATTTCCGCTCAAGGTCTTTTTGGATCTTAACATCGTCTTTGAGGGAGGGTTTTTGCTCAACGGCGAGTGAATTATTGACATGAACGACTCCGGTCACCTGACCGGCGAGATATCCGGCGACCTTCTTTTCCAACTCGCTGTCGACCAACCCGTACAGGCTGACGTGGGCTCGCTGGCAATGAACCCGAATCTCGCGACGCTCCAAGTTGGCGCTTCGCAACAGTGCCGCTTGAGTTTCCCGAATGATCTCCATATCGCTCGGCGCCTCCTCCGGTCGTTGAACTTTCAATTCGTTTACCACCCGAACGACCCCGACAACGCCCAGCGCGAGCTGTTTCGCCTTCATCTTTTCAGCCAAACGAGTGACCTTTCCCGTGAGCGTGACGACACCTTCACTGACGTTAATTTCAATGCCGTTGGTGTCGGCGAAAACAATCGGGTCGGCCGCGAAAGAACGCTCAATCGCGGCACGGATTGATTGGCTGGTCGCTTGGTCAAACCGCTCTGCGCGAATCGACGGGTCGCCCGCCTCGGGGTCGATCGATAGCCCATCAACATCGATGGATTCAATTCCTGATACCTCGGCGATCTGCTCTGCGGCGTCTCGTTGGTCTAGCGAGGACACTGTTCCGGTCAAGATGGCGACGGAGTCTTCGACGCGGACCTGAACGTTGACGTTATCTAAATACACCGAGTGAACCAGGAGGCCTGCAATCTGATCGCGTTGTTCGGCATCGGTGAGATTGCTTTGCGACGCAACCGTCAACTGGTTCTCCATGCCCGTTACGCCTCGGACGCCTGAGGCAGCAAGCTCGGCAAGTCGCTTTTCGGCCAACGAGTCAACTTTTCCAATCAGCGAGACAACGCCCTCTTCAACCGTGGTCGTGATCTGAGGGCGCTCAACGCCATCATTCAAACGAAGGACCTTAGTGACGTCCTGCTGAATCTCCTCATCCGTTCGCTGCGAGCGTTTCACTATCGTTTGATTCATGACCGCCTGGACTCCTCGTGTTCGCTTTGCGATCCGAGTGGCGAGGTGTTTGTCGAGCAAACTGGTTACGGTGCCCGACAGAATGACGTGGCCACGCTCCGCTTCGACATCGACATCGACTCCGCTCAGTCGTTCGATGTCCTGGATATCGGCAGAGATCGCCGACGAGATATCAAGGGGTTCTTTCGCGAATCCTGAGGCTGTGAGAGTTAGAAAGAGGGAGGCGAGCGTGATGATTCTCAACATAAGTGGTGCCTGGGGTGGGCGGAATTGGAGGAAAGACGCAAACATGACTTTCCAACGTGGAAGCAGCAATCACAAACCTTAGGGGACTTCAATCCCAAAAACATAGCTGGCTGGAAAGCAATTGGCATAGCGAGTGCAACTGATATGCCAGATCAACAGCGCCCCATCGAACAGACTCGTTCATGAGCGACGGCCTAGATGGCGAGGAGTCCCCGCTCACAAAACAGCCAAGCTGTTCGGATAGCCTCCATTCTTCTTGGCAGGATTCCAATCGTCTTGCGTTTGCTCCGAACGGTGGGCAGACTCGTTGACCGCAGATAAAGCTGCAAACAGCTGAAAAGTTACTCGCGGCCGTCGTCTTGAGCACACTCATCGCATGCTCTCTTCGCGAGCACCGACGGGAATCGGTGACTCGCCGGTCCGCTCGAGGACCGCCTTCTTGACGGTGAATCGTTGGTAACGATCGACGATCACGTCGCAGTACGGCGGGTCGAGTTCCATCAAGAACGCTCGCCGGCCGGTCTGCTCGGCACCGATCAAGGTCGAACCGCTGCCGCCGAACAGGTCGAGCGCGTTCTCGCCCTTGCGTGACGAATACTGCATCGCCATCACGGCCAACTCGGCCGGCTTGCCGGTGAGGTATTCGAGTTTTTGCGGGGGGATCTTCTTAACGTGCCACAGGTCGGTGGCATTGTTCGGTCCGAAGTACTTGTGGCCAGCACCCTCGCGCCAACCATAGAACGCCCATTCGTGAGCCCCCCATGAAGTCCTTGCGTGTCATTACGGGGTGCATCTTGTCCCAGATGATGGCCTGCGAGAAGTACAGCCCGCATGCGGACAAGACAGGCGGATAATTTGCAATGTTGCTGAAACCTCCCCAAATATAAAAGCACCGACCGGGTTCGAGTACGCGAGCGATGTTGCTGAACCACGCTTTCAACAGCCGGTCGAATTCTTCATCGGAAACGAAGTCGTTGGCCAGCGGACGATCCTTGGCCCGCATCTTCTTTGGGCCCTCTTTGGTCTTGCCCTTGCCGGCCTCGAACGAACTGTTGCCGGCCGCGATCGCATTTTTGCTGCGCGGTTCAACTTTGACGTGGTGTAGGCCGAGGGATTGCACCTCGACCCCAACCCCGAACCGGACGTGCAACTTGCGAAGCATCCGGCTCTCCAAACGTTTCTTGGTCTCATCGATCATAGTGCTTGCTCCAATGACAATTGAAACACAGGGTTTGCAAGTTCTCGAAGTAGCTCGCCAATGCGAACGATGCAAAGCAGTTTACAGGTTGGATATGATCCATCTGTGAATCCTGGTCCGTGACCTCATTGCCACATTGCACGCAGCGGTAGTTGTCCCGCTGTAGCACTTTGTGTTTGAGGTCCATATTTCCAGGACGCTTCCGCTCGTTGTACCGAGAGAAAGACACTTCAAGATCAGAATCACTCTCCGTGGCAGACTTACCCGGCTCATAGACTTCTGGCCCGCGAAAGTCCAGTTTCACCGGGATGCCCGAGAACTGGTGAAGCTCGCACGATTCGCTGACGCGAATACGACCGCGAGTCCCATATCGCTTGACCGCTTGCGCCGTCGTGATGTCGAGTTTTCGACAAATCGCTTTCACGGCGATCCAGAACGCGTAGTGATCCAGCGTTCCGGCACGGCGGGGGAAGTCATGAGCGATCCGATAATATTCGGACCACCCTCGAACGACGGCGGAAGCTCGTTGGACACGGAGCGCGACCGATTCCTGGTGCGGACGGCGTCGCAACGCTTCTTCAAGTCGTTCTTTGAGATTCGGAATATCCGTTCAAAATAAACGGCATACATCAACTTTCTGTGTTGATGATCCGCTGTCGCAATTCGCTTTGCCAGTGGTAAGCCTTGCGAACGTTCAATCCAAACAAAATAACTACCACAGCGCCGACGATGGCGAAGACCGTTCCGGCAATCGGCTCGCCACGCAGGAGACAAACGATGGTTGATCCGACGGCGAACCCAACACCGCCGATCAATCCAGCCCAAGCCGTCGCGATGCGGTCCCAAGCCGCGGGACAATTTTTGCGAACTAGGATGTTGCCGAGGAGCCCGATCCAGATCACACCTAGTGCCGACATGAAAGCGAATGATAGATGCAGACGCAGCGGCAACGGTCGTGGCTCGGTCACCCACAACGCGGTGATGATGCCGGTCATGATGACGGCTCCCAGTAAAGCGAGGCGTTGAACGGTGCGTCGCTGGGTCGCCAGTTCGCTTTGCACGATAGCGAAGATCTTCTCGTTTTGGTTTTGTAGCGTGTTGGTGTCGTTCATTGGGTTTTATCTTTCTCAAGAAGGTGGCGGAGTTGCAGGCGAGCACGAATCAATCGCGATTTAATCGTGCCCACCGGTAGGTCACAAACGTCGGCGACTTCGGTCACCGTCAAATGTTCGAAATAGTGAAGCGTGATGACTTCGCGATCGACCGGATGGAGTTGTTGGATTGCAAACGATATCTCATCGCAGGCGATCCAGGATTCCAAAACTGCATCGTGTTCGCTTTGCTTTGGATCGGCTTCGCTGACAGTTGTCGGCACAGACCGATACTGCTTTCGCAGGTGGTCGGTCAAAGTGTTACGCGCGATCCGGTAGGCCCAAGGGGCGAAGCGGTCGGGTCGGTCGAGACGGGTGAGCGTTCGAACGATTCTCAGCCAAGTGGCCTGTAGCAGGTCGTCGTTCTTGCCAGGATCATTGGTCATCCGATTGAAGAACCCAATCAGTTTTGGGTTCCAAATTTCGACAAGTTCTCGCCAAGCATCCTGTTCGCCGAGTTGGCATCGCAAGACGAGTCGGACGTCGGTCGGTCGTGTGGGTTGCTGGTTGCTCATTGTTTTCCGTTGGCTCACCCATACAGTCGCTGGCGAGGTCCGCTCGGACGACTGATTGTTAAAAAAAAGCAAAAAAACTGCCACGAGCTGGTCAAATTTACATTCGGACAAACGAAACTAACGGTGCCTAATTGCGGCCGGTGGCTCGCGTTTCTCTGCCACTTTGGCACCGTCGCGTGACGGCCCCGACGTCGGCGTCTGTCGCGCTGCGGCCCAGAGGCCGGGTCAAACGGCGTCATCGCGACGCTGGCGACCTGTACCGCGACGTGCGGCGAACTCGCCGCACCAGTCATCGTCGTTGATGACGGGAAAGTGGCCTTCGGGAGACCAACACTCGGCTTCGACAACGGGTATCACGGGTGGGCGTCGACGGCACTCGC
>CAYZHQ010000187.1:0-8920 GCA_964477385.1 uncultured Pirellulaceae bacterium | reverse complement strand
GCCGCGCAGCGGCTCCTTTCGTTCCCTCTCGCCCCGCGCAGCGGGGGAGAGGGGGTAGGGTGAGGGGGTTTCCGGAGAGGCACTGAGTTGTGCGAAGTTTCTGCAGACCACGAGGCCGGGCAGGCGTTCACGGCCGTCTATATCGGAAGCCGCGCCTGGTCGGTGACGATCGAGCCAGTCTGGGATGACGGCCTCCCCAAACCCAACGCTTTTGGGAAAGCTTCTCTGTTTGCAAACGACGCGAACTCAAATCTTCCCGCGATGCCTTCGGCTCGACCGGCTCTCAATGACCGCTTGGTTCGGTTGCCGAGGGACAGGGTAAAATCCACCAGGCAAGCATGCCAAGCGACGACGTTGGTGCGACGTGCAACGGGTGAGGAGCAAAGGTTTGACAAAACGAGAGATGGATCAGAAAGCGGCAATCATGATCGTCATCGAACACTTTGGCGACATTGCACCAGGCACGAAGTGTTCGGCGGTGTTCTTCGACAGGGAGAGGATTCGGCGGGAACAAGCGTTCTACGCGAAGCTATACAGCGAGAACGGCGTCGATGATTTGGAAATCCTGCGAGCGATGGTCGCCGCCAACGTGCCGGACGATCCGTACTGGTTGGTCTCTCTGAAATCCGGCGATCATGCCACGGCAGAGGTCACTCGTCTGCACCGAGTCGACGACCGAACGGGAAAGATCATCCCCGATCCGGCGTGATCTTCATTAATGGCAGACACAAAGGCGAGCTCAAAAGTGATGTCCTTCGATTGGATCACGGTACCAGAGGTCTCTCCGCCGATCGCGACTCGACCGGTGCTGAGGACCCCGTTGATCCGCACCGAAACCGAATCGGCAGCTTCGCCAGGGCGATCCGGGGCAGCGGCCAGAGTGACCGCGGGAAGAGACGCCGTGGCAAAGCACGAAGCTACGGCGAGCAGGATGGTGGTCCTCGGTCGCAGCGAGAGCAACCGAAATTTCTCAGACATGGTGGGCTGCGCTATACGCTGCATTATTCTTTGGATCGGTTTTGGGACAAAAACATCATGGCTTGCTCCCCAAATCCTGATCCAGGCGTTATGAAAGTTCCACAGCCATGATTGGCAGGAGGCTCAGCAGGCAGGAATTGGGCCAGCAAGAGACGTATCTGAAAGCGGAGAATGCAATCCTTCGGAGTAAGTTACCTACCCCTGGTCCGGACACCCTCTTATCTGATTATCGTCCGCAAGAAGCCTGCTTAGACACAGCCCGCGGCTGACCGATCATTGGCACCAAAGGCACGTGCTTGGCGGATTTAAACCGCTGCCCATCGCGCTGACATCGCTTACAGCTCATGGCTATAAAAGAGAGATGGCCACAACCCGCACCTGCGTCGGCATCCCTACCAACTCGGCCGTCCGCGAGCGGGCCTTCGAGTTGGCTGAAGGATTGCGCCGCGACGGGGCGCAGGCTAAGTGGGCCGCTGGCGAAAACTTGCACCTGACGGCGTCTGGAAAGCGGCGTCCGCCTTTTTGCTCCCACGCCTCGCAGTGATACAATGCGGAAAGCTGGGAACCCTTTAGACAGTTTCCAACGGCAACAGCGTCACACCTTCCTCCCAGGCCCTGAATGACCGTGGAACCGACAGGCGACGAGGATGTAGCTGATTTCTCCGAGGATGAAAAGCGGGAGAACTGCCCGCACTGCGGCGAGCCGGCGGGGCACGAGCAGTTCAGTCGCGCGACTCTGCTGGGAATGGCAACCATCTGGCCTCTCTTTCCAATACGGCGGCGATTCTCGTGCGACGAATGCGGACACGCCTGGCAGCGGTTCCGTTGGTGAGGTGACCCGCCACTGGGTATGCGTTGACACGCAGCAGGATTACGACCGTCTGTCGCGGCGGCTGCACGAGATGTTTGGCGATCAACTCGCCGAGGACATGACAAGAACGGTGAGCGTGCGGTCGATCCCAAGCGGAGACAGTCAACAGTCCCAGTTGTGCGGTCGGAGGAAAGGAGGTCGTCGACGGCATCTACTCGGCAGGTAGTTTTCACGCGAATGGCGTTAACGTCGTCATGGCGGATGGAGCGGTCCGTTTTATATCGGACGACGTCGATGCTGGTGATACGACTCACGCCGCTTTGTCCCCACAGCAGTTAGCGGAAGGCACGGTGGCAAGCCCCTACGGTGTCTGGGGCGCACTCGGAACCGCCGCCGGCGAGGATGAGGCCGAACAGTAGGAAACCGCGTCAACCGTCGTCCGATTCCAGCACACAAGCAACTCGTAAAGCTGGACGGCACTACTCCACGGTTTCTGCGCGTTGGCGAGTGCTTGAGCATCTCCACTGGAGGCCATGCGGCAGCTGAGCTGGACCGAAAAGGAACTGCAGCACGCGACGAGGTTCGATCGTGGTCGACTTTGAAGACGCGTGCAGCAGGAGGGGCCGCATCACCAATACGCCTCCTTTGTCGACGACGCACGTCGTTTCGGCTTTGGTCTCGCGAAGATTGACGATCTGCTCTTGGGACATCGTGCCGCCATGATGGGAACCGGCGATGACGCGGAGGGGCCCGTTATCCATGGTCGAGTCGTCCAGGTGCAGGCGGATTGCGACCATGGCCGACAGGACGCCGTCTGGGCCGTGGACGAAGGTCACTCCCTCTTTCTGTGACCAACCGGTCAGCTCTTCGGATGCGACCCGGCGCTCCACCGGAATGCTTCGATCCTGATGCCACGGGACGAGCCAGTTCTTTGCATCGGTCTTGTGGAAGTAGGTGCATTGAATGATGACAGGGTCCGAAAGAAACGGAAACTGATCTGCCAAGCGGGCGCGGAGGCGTTCGCCCAGATCGTGACACCACTGTTGGTTCAGCAGAAAGCGGGACCCGGCCGCGCAACCGCCAGTGGCGTCCAAGCGATTTGCGAGCTCGGCGCAAGCGGCCGCGGGAAGCATGCCGTTGATGATGGCAAAGCCATCTTCGGCGAAAGTCTGGTTTGTCATCAGCGAATCTGTTTTTGGCAAGCAAGTGCACGCGTCTGTGTTCCGAAGCCTGCATCACGCTTCGCGAATGTTTTGAATCAGCCGTTCGCTAAGTTAGGCCAAAAAGGACTTCCGTCGTGAGCAGATCGTCTGCGATACCGAATCGGGTAAACATTTGAAATTGTACCGAAGGGCCGCATGACTGCGTGGTAGGCAAGCATGTCGCAGCGCCCCTTGCCAGGCAGCGGAAGAGGCGATGAGCAGCAATGAGCTCAAGCAATTCCAGTGGGCCAGTTTTCCTCATCAATCGCCACTGGCCTCCCCGAACCCACCGCTTTGGAGCTGATCGACCAGCAGGCAGGAAGCGTAGTAGGCCAACCGCTGCCGCAGCCCCAGCGGGCGCGTCGTCTGGATCTCGATGTCGTACAGCCGCCCCTGCTCATCCTTGGCCAGGATGTCCAGCAGCGACCACTTGTCGCCCTCGAACCCCTTCTCGATCGGCGGATTGAGAATCTGCGTTTCCCGGATTGGCGACGGGAACCGGAGTACCGCATTGAGAAAATGCAGGGTGACGGCCGGATGGTCCGGGCTGCCCAGCACCCGCTTGCAGGCGAAGTCGACGGTGGGGTCGATGCCGATGGCCATGAGAACCCGTGCAGAAAGCGAAAACGGGAGCGGGTGCGTGTGCGATGGTCACAATCGTGGCGACGTCGTTGCCCGCTCGCTACCGTCGCGAAGTCCGAATCTGAACGCTCACATCGAGCGGTTTACGGCCGCATCTACCGACTTGTCAAAGAACGGTGGTCGTTCGCTGCTGCGCCGAACCGGCAAATTATGGCCGAAATAGCCGTCACCGGCCCGCTGGCCGGCTCAATCTCGACCGAAAATTGGCCGGCCTCTCGGCTTCAAACCCTGAAATTCTCCTACTCAAACGTTCGGCTAACTTTTTTGACAGCAAGCGCTCGGGTGCTCGCTGAGCGAGTCGGCGATTGATGAACCCGCAACGGTCGCCTTGGTTTGACACGTTTGTTGACCGGCGACATTCGCACGTGCTATTCTGAAAGCATGTCCACCACCGGAGCCAATGCCATGCAAATCGATCTCCCACCCGAGCTGAAGCCATTTGTTGAAGAGGAGTTTGCGAGTGGCCGATACGCGACCCGAGAAGAAGTGCTGATTCACGCCCTCGAGTGGATGAGGGATGAACGGCAGCAAGCCGTGGCGGGCATTCAGCAGGGACTTGATGATGTTACCGCTGGCCGCGTCAGGCCCGTTGCCGATGCGTTTGCCGACCTAAGGAGAAAATTTGGGGTGCCCGACACGAAATGAAGTTTCAGGTTGTCGTCTCCCAAAAAGCAGAGAGCGACCTCAGGCACTATTACTCCGTCGCCGCCGAGCATGCCCCCGACACTGCCGTTCGCTGGCTCAACCGCTTTGAAGCCGCACTGGGGACACTGGATTCCAACCTCCCCGTACAAAACCAATCCGGAGAGAGTCCCCGGATTCTGCAGGCGTTTTTCTGCATGGAGTGCCTACTTCGATGCGATTCGCGTCTCTTTCGACTGGTCACCCGACGCATCGAATAGGAAATTTGGTCAACGCTTTGCTGTTAACCAAAGCTGCTGTTTCTCGCAATTCTGCGAGTGGTTAACAGGGAGAGAGAACGTTCGACTATGCAGCGGTGCCGACGGCAAACTGCGCCGGTTACTCGGAATGACGCAACCAGAATGTCATTGCCCCACCGCAATATAAGCCTGCGGCCATTGCGGCGGACGAATCGCTCCGTACGCTCGTCGTTTCAGCGGGGTACAAAAATGGCGCCACCCCGATTATTTCAGGGTTTGCAAGGGAATTGGCAGCACAAATGGCCGCGATTGTTCACCCGCTTTTGACACTGCTCGCATCGCTCACTCGGCAGGAACTGGCCCAGCAAGTGGTGTACTTGAAAGCGGAGAATGCAATCCTTCGGAGCAAGTTACCCGATCGGATCACGCTGAACAATCAGGAGCGGCGCCGGCTGGTTCGGCACGGCAAAAAGCTTGGGCCGCGGGTCAAGGACCTGATTTCGATCGTGAGCTATTCGACCTTCCGCCGCTGGATTCGGACGATGGAAGACGGGCCGACTAGACGGCCGAAATCGAAAGTGGAAGGTAAGCCTGGCCGGCCACGGACCGACGAGAGCATCGCCGATACGATTATCCGGATCCGCAAAGAGACCGGCTGGGGCTACACCAAGATCGTCCAGGCGATGCGCCGGCTCGGCCATCGGATCTCGCGTCAGACCGTCAAAAACATTTTGGTCGAGGCTGGACTCGGCCCTGATCCCAGCGACCATCCCGACACTTGGTCGGACTTTCTCAAGCGCCATGCGGCCACCATGTGGCAGTGCGACTTTGCATCGAAGAGAAAGTGGACAATCAAAGGCATGGTTGATCTCTACTTCTTGGTCTTTATCCATGTCGAGTCGCGACGCATTCGGGTCTCGCCCTGCACGGCGAATCCGACTGGCGAATGGACGACCCAACAGGCCCGCAACTTCCAGATGCATCTGCAGGACGAGGGCCTGCCTTGTGAGCTTCTGCAACGAGACCAGGACAGGAAGTACGTCGACACATTCGATGAGGTCTTCCGATCAACCCGTTGCAAAATCAAAAAAACATGTCCCAGGTCGCCGAATCTGCAGGCGTTTGTCGAACGGGTGATTCAGACGCTCAAGCACGAAGTGCTCAACGCATTTTGCGTCGTCAGCGAGAAGCACTTGGACCACATCCTTCGCGTGTCGCAGGATTGGTACAACCATCGCCGCGGGCATACAAGTCGAGATCATCTCCCGCCCGTGCATGGCGAAGCAGAGCTCCGGGAGGTCGATCTGACCAAACACAAAGTTCTCTGCTCTACCGAACTCGGTGGGTACCTAAAGTCATATCGCACCGCGGCGTGACCGACTCGCTTACTGTGAACTCTGTCGCATCTCTGCTGATAGCGCAGTCAGCTACCCAGGGGCGTCCCGATTTCCGTCATGGCCATTGCACGCATCGCTTCGCTATCGAGCGTATCAGCCCAAGCGTTGAAGCACGCCAAGTAGCTCTATTTCGAGGAATTGCAGCCGCCTTTTCCGCCGGGAATCCCGCGATTTGCGTTTGGCTGCATTTCTTGTACCGCGTACGCGGTACAGTCCCCTTGCCTCGTCTCAAGCGGAATTTCTATTGCTACCGGCAAACTCTGCCGATACACTAAAACTATGCGTCCAACACTGATCTTCCTGTTGATTGCCAGCATTTTTTCGTGCCCGCTGCGGTGCGCGATGGGTGATGGCTGCGCCGAAGTTGCGGGCGCTACTCAGGGGCTCGCCGCTCTCGAGGCTTGCTGTGATACGTGTGGCGGGAAGGACGTTCTAGGCGACGAGGCACCACAACCCGCGTGTCCCTGCGACGACTGTGACTGCCAGACCTGCGTTTGTCACGGTGCGACAGTCGACGGTGACTCGGTCCTGGCCGACCTATCTTCTGTCGGAAAGGTTTGGCTTGCGGTTGAATCGTACGAGCGATTTTCGAAACCTCGTCTTACCTCTCTCCGAGTCGCGGGCCAGATCCCGCAAAGCTCTCCTTTTGTAAGCGGTCGCGCTGCGCGCATCGGTCTTCAATCTTTCCAGATTTGATCGCTTCTTTTCCGGCCGTTGGCATCTAATTTTTGTTGGAACAGGCTGCGCGTTGCATTGCGCAATCTGCTTACTTCAATCGCGTGTTCGAACGGTCTCTCCGTCGTCATCGCACTTGTTGAGCCCGTTTGGTCAACGTGTGTTCTAGGCGTATTAGGTCTTCTGCATTTTCTGTAGGAACTCATGCGCGGGCGTTATTAAAGAGGAAGAAGGTCATGATCCAAAAGAGTATCGATCGGCCATCCGCGGCCGCCGCCAAAGGGCACTTCGCTGATCAAGATTCAGCTGAAGTGCTGGAGCAAGGTCGCCGCAATTCGGTCGCAGAACGTTCGGATGTAGTGATAGACGATAAGTCGCGTGAGGCGGCAGCGGGCTCGAGCAGTCGTACGCAAGAATCGATTCGTCCCGAGCCCGAACCAATTGGAAATGCTCGGCGACCGGATCAGAAACGAGCTGTCTCTTTCGTCCGAAAAACATTCGCTGCTTTAGGTCCCACGTTGGTTTTGCTCGGCTTCGTCGGCGTCTTTTATTTCGGCCACCAGAATGAATGGCGAGTGCCAACGTTTGCTTCTGTGATCGGAACGGCAACTCCCGAAACGGATGACTGGTGCTCCGACCATTCGGTGCCGGAGTCTGTTTGTGTCGAGTGCAATCCCGAGCTAATGCCACTCGACGAAGATTTCGGTTGGTGCAGTCAACACGGAGTTCACAACTGCGTACTCGATCACCCTGAATTGGCTGAGGTTAAATCGCTGCCTTCACAGGAACAGTTGCAAGAAGATCGTCGTCGGTCTGAAACCGCTCTGGCGATGGGCGTCCGCAAGGAGAACAACAGTCGATGCACGCTCCACCAAAACCGAATCCAGTTCGCCTCGGTCGAATCAGTCAAGCAGGCCGGAGTCGATATCGCCTTGGTCGAACGCGACCGTATCGTTGAGGCGGTCAGGGGCAATGGAGAGATCGTCTACGATCCAACTCGCAAGGCGACGATCGCGGCACGAGTTCCGGGTAGTGTTTGGGCCGTTGAAAAGAATATTGGAGACGTGGTACGCGAAGGCGAACTGTTGGCCCTGATTGATGCCACAGCGGTCGGCAAAATCAAGTCTGAATTGCTGCGTGCTCTGGCCGAGGAAGCCTTGCAGCAAAAGAACGTCTCAAGGCTTGACGAGGCCCGCAGGGCCGTCGCAGGGGCGCGCATCATCGAAGCCGAAGCCGCCTTAGCGAAGGCCCGTGCGGATGTGCTCAATGCCGAGCAAGCAATCCGAAATTTGGGGCTTCCGGTCGATGCTGACAAATTGCGGGGAATGAACGAGCAGCAAGTGCTTGAAGAATTGCGTTTGCTTGGGATCCCGCAAACCTATCGGGCGAACATCGACGGCTTGGCGGCTTCGACCAATCTGCTGCCCGTCGTTGCCCCGATGAGTGGGACTGTCGTAAATCGATCGGTCAGCCTTGGGGAAGTGGTCGACCCCTCGATGCGTCTTTTCGAGATTGCTGATACCCGCCAAATGTGGCTCAAGCTCAGCTTGCCAATGGAAACGATCGATCGGTTGGCGATTGGTCAGCCCATTGAATTCACTCCCGACGGCAGCGGCCGTTCTATGCAAGGGAGACTCGATTGGATCAGCACCGGAGCCGACCAGCATACTCGAATGATCGATGTTCGAGCAATTCTGGACAATCAGGACGGTCGTTTAAGGGATCGTACATTCGGAACAGGAAAGGTGATCCTTCGTGATGTGGCCGGTGCGATCGTCGTTCCCTCGGAAGCAGCCCACTGGGAAGGATGCTGCAACGTCGTCTTTGTGCGAGACAAGGAGTATTTCGCGAGCCCTGAGAGCCCGAAAGTGTTCCACGTTCGCAGCGTTCGGCTCGGCGCAACCTATCAAGGCAAGACGGAGGTCATTGCCGGGCTGTTACCCGGTGAAGTAATCGCGGTCGAAGGAAGCGACGTGTTGCGTGCACAGCTGTTGAAAAACGGTCTGGGCGCCGGATGCTGTGTTGAGGAATAGGGAGCAGGGACGTGCTTAACTGGTTAATTGATTTTTCGCTCCGGCATCGCGCCGCGGTCATTCTGGGAACGTTGGTGTTTGCAGTGGTGGGCGGGTTCTCGCTCCGCCAACTGGACATCGATGCGTTTCCGGACACGACACCGGTCCAAATCCAGGTCAACACAACGGCCCCGGCGCTCTCGTCCGAAGAGGTCGAGCGTCAAATCACTTACCCGGTCGAGCAGGCTATCAGCGGACTTCCGGGCCTGGAGGTGATGCGCTCGATCAGCAAATTCGGACTCTCTCAAGTCGTCGTGTTGTT
>CAYZHQ010000186.1:0-8925 GCA_964477385.1 uncultured Pirellulaceae bacterium | reverse complement strand
GGGTCTACCGCAATTTCGGGTGATGGATGTTCTCTGGTGGAAGCATCAACGGTGGTTTACGCCGTTGCCTTCTCTTCTGCCGATGTTCGGGTTAGCTGCCGGATGATGCTGCGGGCTTCGCTAACAAAATCGGCAGCAACAGGAGGTTCGCTAACATTCCCAGGAGCATGGCGATCGACAACAACCATCCGAACGTGGCAGTGGGAATGAACTCGCTGGTGGTCAGCACGCTGAAGCCGGCGACGAGCGAAACGGTCGACAGCACGATTGCGATGCCGACTCTCGATTGTGCCTTGAGCACCGCCTGGCTGGGCAACCGTCGGTAACGCTGGCGAGTGCGACGATACTGAGCCAAAAAGTGGATCGATCCATCGATGGTCAAGCCGATCGAAACCGCGGCGATCATGGCACCACCCATATTTAAGGGAATCTGCGACCATCCCAACACCGCCAAGGTGGCCAAGACCGGTAGCAAATTGGGAATCATCGTCAGCGATGCCAATGTCAAGCTACGGGTTGCCAACCACAGTGCCACCCAGACCGCCAGCGCCGCCAAGCCCAAGCACTTCCATTGATCGCTCAGCAAGCTATCGACCAGACGGGCCAGCAGCACATAGTAACCGGTCACCATGCCCGTCTGTTCGTCGGCTTGTGTCGTGCCAGGAATCAGTGCTCGCCAGTGATCGCTGGTCGTATGCTCGGCCACGGTTTGTTCGACGCCGCGGATCAAGCCGGTCTTGGCTTCCGTGGAGAGGTCTTCGGGACTGCGCAGCATGATCCGCAAAAAACGAGCTTGGTCCTCTTGCGGAGGCATCAGCAGGGCGCGGGCAAAGGTAGGCATGACGCGGCTCATGCGATCGAGTCGCATCTCGGGGATCGCGAAACGCACGATGGGGTTGGAGGAACTCGCAGCCGCCGCATCGGCATCGGCCAAACTGAGCGTCTTCAGGATCCGGGCCTGAGGATACCGGTCGACTTCCAGGGCCAGCAACTTCGCTTCTAATTCGCGAACGCTATCCAAGTATTCGCCACCGATTGCCTGCGGAGGCGCGGGGACGAGCACATCCCACACGCCGGCACCTCCAAACTCATGTTCCACCAAGCGGTAGGCAGTCGTAATGGAACTGGTGCTGCGAAAATTGCGGAGGAAATTTGTCTCGGCGGTTAAACGCGTCAGCCCGATCAAAGTCGCGATGCCAATCAAACCTGTCAGCCACAGGAACTTGACACGCTGAGTCAGCAGCCAAGCGGTCACGCGCACCGTTTGCCCTTGCAGCCAACGATCGAATCTGGACGTCGCGGGAACCCGCCTACCCAGCGGCATCCCGGCCAGCGGCAACGGCATGGCCATCGCTGCAGGCAAAATCAACAGCAAGCCCAACAGCACCACCCCGACACCGAGCGTCATTAACAGACCGAAGTCGCGAACCGGCCCGACGCTTGACGCCAACAAAGCGGCGAACCCCGCCGCATCGGTTAGGCCTGCCCACAAGATCGGCGGCGTCAAACGAGCCAGGGTTCTTTCGGTCGCCTCGCGCACCGAGTCGCCGCGCCGGCGCCGTCCCAGCCAGCCGACGGCGACATGGATGATCGCCGCCACCGCGACGACCGTCAGGATGGCGGTAAGCATCGAAGAGACCAACGAGAGCTGCAGTCCCCACCACACCGCACAGCCGCGAGTGACGACGGAGGACCAAAAGATCACCAGCAGTGCCGCCAACACCCAGCGTGGGCTGCGGAACAGCAACAGCAGCACCAGCGACAGCAGCCACACCGTGGTCCCACTCAGGCGTCGCCCGTCCCGTTCGATCAACGTGTAGCCTTCGGTCACGAGCACCGGCTGGCCGACTAAGACTCCCTCGGTCAACGGAGCCGGAAGGTCGGCCGCGATCTGCCCAATGCGCTCGATCGTCGGTCCGTAACTCTCCGCCGACGAGTCGGGCTCGAGCATCACGACGATGGCCGCGTGATCTCCCGCATCATTATGGGTGTAGCCCGCGAACAGCTCACGAAAGGCGTTCGTGACGTCATTCGACTCGAGGATCGCACGGCCCGACCGGCTGCCAAACAGCGACAGCGAACGGATCTCGTCGAGCGCCGAGGAGACGTCGGCGACGGTCAGCGTGTCGAGCACCCCGGGAACGTCGCGGACCCGCGTGCCGATTTGATCCGCCCGGTCGACTCCCGCTTCGGTGAAAAGCTCCGCATCGGCGTAGACCAACAACACGATCGCGTTGCCACCGAAGTGTGCGTTGAGATAGCGATAGGCATCGACCGCCGGATCCGAGGCGGGGAACATCTGGTCGATCCGACGATCCATCTGCAACTGGCTTGCCAAGGGTTGCGTCACCCCAAACAGAATCGCTGCGACGATCAGCAACCCCCAGCGCATGGCATACAATCGACGTGCGGCAGGCTCCGCGACCCACGGCCGTGCTCGGTTTCGATTCAAAGGCGTCACCTCCCGTATACGATTTCAAGCGTTACGCTGCTAATTAAGGATCGTGCGACAAAAAACTGTCGGGTACCTTTTGCGAGGAACTCGCCCTTCGGGTGCTTCGCACAACAGGTACCCGACACCTTATTTATCGCTCATTGCTAACGTGATTGGTTTCGACTGACAATTAGAGTTCAAAGTGGTGCGGAGACTAGGGGGCGGCGAAAGTGTGCCGCTCGGACGTCTCCCATTTTCCATGACAGCCAACGGCTCGTTGCGTCTCGAAATGTTTTCCTCGACCCGCACGGTTTCCAACGTACCCGATCCGCCCTCGCCGCGGCCCCAGATTCGAACATGCAAACCGGTTCCTCCGACCCTCCTTTAGCCGCTCCTGTGTTGGCCACCGCATCCGGCATACCGTGGCGGCTGGTCGGCCTGCTGCTGTTCGCCTTGCTGATCCGCACAGGAGTGGTCGTGTGGCGAGCCGACGCCCTGGCAGAGGACATCGATGGTTATCGCTGGCTGTCGAAATCGTTAGCGACCACCGGCCTGTTTGGGGCTGTCGACGAGCAAGGCGTGCCCCACCCCACCGCCTTCCGGCCGCCTTTGTATCCTTGGGTTCTGTCGTGGTGCGTCTGGGATGGGGAATTGAGCAATCGTTGCGTCGCAGCGCTGCATGTGCTGCTAGGTCTGTTCACCACCGCCGGCACCTACGGACTGGCGACCACGATGCTGAATCGCCGCGCGGGCTGGCTAGCCGGCCTGTTGGTCGCGATCGATCCGATTTTGTTAATCCAGTCGACGCTGGTGATGACCGAAACGCTTGCCACCGCCTTAGCGGTAGCCACTTGGTTGTGCTGGAACGCATTGTTTCAGCCAGCACGGCGAGCACCGCAGCAAGACACCGCCGCGGCGGCTTCGGGGATTGATCGTCCACGGATTGGATGGAGCCTCGCCCTGGCCTGCTGCCTAGTCGCCGCGTTTTTCTGTCGGCCGACGTTTCTCATCTGGGCGGTCCTGCTGTGTGGCTGGTTGGGAGTGCTGGCAATTCGGCGGCGGCAAGCTTGGCCGCTGATCACCGCCACCATCATCGTGCTTGCGCTGGTCGGATCGATTGGGCTGTGGACGATGCGGAACGTACGTCAGCTCGGGCATCCGATCTGGGCGACCTCCCACGGTGGCTACACCTTGCTGCTGGGAAACAACCCGCCGTTTTACGATTACCTTGCCGAGGGCCGCTGGGGCGTGGCCTGGGATGCCGAGCCTTTCCATCGGGCCTGGACCATGCGATATCAAGCCGACCCGTTGGCGGAGGATTTTTGGCAACGGCATGCGATGGCCGCGTCGGCTCCTCCACGAGTCGCCGACGAAGTGGCCGACGACGCGTTGGCGTACCAAGCCGCCCGCGAGACCATTCGCCGGCAACCTGACATGTTTGTTTGGTCCTGCATCGTCCGGCTGGGCCGCTTGTGGTCGCCGCTTCCTCACCGCACGGCAGCCCGACGAGGCACCGCAGTCACCGCCGTTGCCGGCTATTACCTCATGCTGTTCACCGCCGTGCTGGTGGGCGGCATCCGGCACCGCAAAGAGCTGCGACGCGCGACGTGGGTTGCAGGCATCTTGCTAGCAATCGCATTCAGCGCCGTGCACTTGGTCTATTGGAGCAACATGCGGATGCGCGCCCCCGTCACGCCATTGCTAGCGTTACTTGCCGCGCCCGCATTTTTCTCACCAAGCTCCTCGGCCGACGAATAATCGCTGTTTACTTGGCTGAACAACGACAAGTTGGATGAGCCGTTTTGGCGTTAGCCACGGTTTTCGGCATGCCGGAGAACTTTCGCTCCTTTTCTGGGTCGGATTTTGGCGTTTTCACGTGTTTTTTAAGCTTGTGGGCAAGCTTTGCTGCTCCGTATACTCCGCCGCGTCTCCACCCCCAGCCCGCCTGAATGGGCACTTAAGCAAGGAAGCTTTATCCGTTGTCTGCCCTATCGGCCGAGCGGAACGACAGGAAGTTAACCCAGCGCCACCCAACCTCGGCGTGGCGTGCGTTCTCGGCTGCGCGGTTTCGGTTGCCGGTCTGGGTGGCGTTTGCCATGCTTTCGGCGTTAATGTCGCTGTCGGTAGCAGACGAATCTTCGTCCGATGCCGATCCGCCGGAGATGCGCGTCCGCGGAATGTCGGTTTGGCGTTGGCGTGAAGGCGACACCGATCTGTATCTCTTGGAAGGCGATTGTCAAACGCGAATCGGTACGACGGAGATTTGGTCGAGCCAGTTGCTGCTCTCGGTCCGCCGTCAGCTCGACACGATCCGCGTGGAGGTGGTCGCCTCCGGTGCGGTGGAGTTCAACGGGCAAGCCGCCAACGATTGGCAGCAGACGTACTTCCTCGCTGCCCGGCCCTCGATCGACGCCAAACGTTATCGGGGTGCGCCGGCGGAACGCCCAACGCTTGCCGATCGGCTATCGATTTCCTCGACCACGGCGACACCGCCGATCGCAGGTAACCAAGCGGCGAGTGGCGTGACGTTGGGGGCGATCCAGCCGGTACAGTACCAACTACCAGCCCCCGCGCCGCAGCCGCAGCCGCAGCCGAACGCTGCGCCGCAGCCGACACCTGCACAGCTACCAACTCCCGCGCAGGCCCCGCCCCCGTTCCAACCCGATGCCAACGCGTTGCCGGTTTCGCCCGCGCAGCCCCAGCGGGTTCCGCCGGCCGAGGAAGAACCGGAGAATAAGTTAGTGTTTCTGGTCGGAGGCGGCTCGCAAGCGGTCGAGGTCCTGCCGCGTAACGCTTCGATACCTCCACAAGTGAGCGTCCGCCCGCATGAGGTTCCCGGAAATCCGCAAGGGGAAACGGTGGTCATCGCTCGTGGCGGCGTCACCGTCGTGGTCCGTGATGCCCAGGCGGTCATGGGCAACACCCTTTTCGAACTCGGCGCGATCTCGTTATCGGCCGACCGCATCGTCGGCTGGATGCCCAGCATGAGCGGCATCTTGAGCGGTGCCAACACGCTGGGCGAAGGCGACGGCGAGCTGTACCTGGAAGGCGACATTGTCTTTCGGCAAGGCGACCGGGTCATCTATGCCGATCGGATGTACTACAACGTGGCTCGGCAATATGGCATGGTGCTGGATGCCGAAGTCTTGACCTCGGTCCCGCAGTACGAGGGCTTGGTGCGTCTGAAAGCGGAAGTCTTGCAGCAGGTTTCGCAAGGCGAATTCATTGCCTTCGATGCGGCGCTGACGACCAGTCGGCTGGGAGTGCCGCGTTATTGGTTGCAGAGTGAGCAACTGCGTCTGTCGACGCGTGAAGAATTAACGGTCGATCCCGCCACCGGACTGGGCACCGTCGAACGTCGGAATCTGGCCAGCAGCCGCAACAATTTCGTCTACGTTGGCGGTGTGCCGGTTTTGTATTGGCCGGTGTTTACGACCGACCTCCAACGTTCGAATCTGTATTTGTCGGACATCGACATCAAGAATGACGACATTTTTGGGACGCAAGTCTTTCTCGATTTTGACCTCTTCCAGGTGCTCGGGATCGAACAACCGCCGGACGGCGTGGAGTGGACGCTATCGACCGACTACCTCAGCGAACGCGGACCGGCGCTGGGCACGAATCTCGAATACACCGTCCCCAGCCTGTTCGGTTTACCTGGTCCAGTCACCGGATATGCCGACGTTTGGGCGATCGCGGACGATGGTCTCGACTTTCTCGGTGGCGGTCGTCAGAACCTGCCACCGGAAAGCGACACTCGCGGCCGCGCGCTGTTGCGGCATCGCCACTACCTCCCCAATAACCTCGAATTTATCGCGGAAGTTGGCTACCTCAGCGATCGCAATTTCCTGGAACAGTATCTCGAAAACGAATGGGATCGCGACAAAGACCACGACACCGCCCTGCGGCTGCGCAAGTACTACTTCAACAATCTGTTCGACCTGACTGTCTCGGCGCGCGTCAACAATTTCTTTACCGAAACGAATCAGTTGCCGCGTCTGGATCATTACGGATTGGGCAACTCCCTGCTGGGCGATCATCTGACTTGGTCGGTACACAATCAGGTGGGCTACCAATCGCTGGAAGTGGCCGATGCTCCGGTGAATCCCTCCGAAGCGGCTCAGTTCACCACGTTGCCCGGCGAATCGAATGCGGCAGGCATGGTGGCCGCCACGCGCCAAGAAATCGCGATGCCGATCAGCGCCGGGCCGCTGAAGATCGTCCCTTTCCTGTCGGGGGAGGCCGCCTTTTTTGGCGAAGACGCCAGCGGACAAGAGCGAACGCGACTGTTAGGCCAAGGCGGTGTCCGCACCACGCTGCCGATGTGGAAACAATTCCCGACCGTGCAGAGCAGCCTGCTGAATATTCGCTCGTTGGCTCACAAAATGGAATGGCGCAGCGATCTGTTCTACGCCGATAGCGATGCCAACCTAGATGACATTCCGCTGTACGATCCGTTGGACGACGATGCTCAGGAACAGTTCCGGCGGCGTCTGATTTTCAACAACTTTGGCGGACCGCCATTACCAGGTAAATTTGATCCGCGCGTGTTCGCGTTTCGGCAAGGTATGCAGCGTAACGTCACCAGTCCCAGCCTACCGATTGCGGATGATCTGCTACAAGCTCGCTTAGGCCTGAATCAACGCTGGCAGACCAAACGCGGTTTGCCCGGCAACGAGCGGATTGTCGACCTTGCCTTGTTGGATATGGACATCCTGTTGTTTCCCGAAGAGGATCGAGACAACTTTGGAGAGACGCTCGGACCGGCGCGTTATGACTTTCGCTACCACGTGGGCGACCGCGTAACGTTGCTGTCCGATGGCTACTTTGACTTCTTCAGCGAAGGCCTCCGCAGCATCAGTGCCGGCATCATGTCCAGTCGTCCCGGAATGGGCGACGTCTACGTCGGTTTCCTCAGTTTAGAAGGTCCCGTCAGCAGCAGTGTGCTGCGTGGCGCGATCGACTATCGATTGAACGAAAAATGGATCCTCGGAGCAGGCACGACGTTCGACTTGGGAGCGGTCGGCAACGTGGGGCAAAACTTCTCGTTGACGCGGATCGGCGAATCGGGACTGCTGCGAGTCGGTCTGAATGTCGACTCGGGTCGCGATAACGTGGGGATCGTGTTCGGATTTGAACCACGCTTCCTACCCAAACGTCGGATCGGGAACTTGGGTGGTCAACCGATTCCGCCGCCTGGCGTGGAAGGCTTGGAGTAGGTCTGCCGATGCACACCTGGATGGCGAAGTTCCGTTATGCCGGCCAAGGTTTGGTTCACGCCTTCATCAGCCAACGCAGTTTCCATGTCCACTTGCCGATCGGCCTGCTGGTGTTGCTGCTCGCCGTCTGGCTAGAGCTCGAACCGTGGCGGTGGTGCGGCCTCGTGCTGTGCATCGGCATGGTGTTATCGATGGAGTTGATGAACACCGCCATCGAATTGCTTGTCCGCGTCCTCCATCCCGAGCAAGACCCTACGATCGGGACGGCGCTCGATACGGCGGCTGCGGCCGTCCTGGTCGCGGCGATTGCCGCCGCGACCGTGGGACTGATCATTCTCTTGCAGCCCCTCTGGGCCAGCCTGTGACGTTACTGGACCTTCAACAGCAAACTCTCGGAATGACTGTTGAATTCGGGAGCGTACATACACTCGATCGCCGCAAAGCCCGTTTGGTACTCGCCTCGCAGTTGCACCCGCGTGGAGTATTCAAACACATAGGTCCCCTTGGGCAAGTAATCGATGAAGAAATGGCTCGCCGTATCGCGCGTCGACTCGTAGTAAGCCAGCCCATCCTGGAAGCGATACCGTGACAACACATTGACCGGCTCGGTGCCACTGCCGCGATAGTCCTTGAGGTGCAGATACTCCATATCGCGGTCACTTCGCAACACGACCCGCACGACCAACTCGTCACCCACGGCGACCGGTCCGTCGACAGCAAACAGCTTTGGACCATCCGCGGTGTTTCGCTTAACGAACAGTTCCTTGGACAACTGCAACGGGGTGCCGTCGTGAGCGGTCACCTTGGTCATGTCTTCCAGATACTGCCAGTGCACCCCTCCCCATGCGACTCCGGCGTCCTGCTTCCGCAGGGTGATCTCTCCTTGTGCAGGTTGGATCTCTCCACCGTGAAAGCGATGTTGATAAAAGCCGGTACCCGCTTCGACATCGGTCGGCTCGATAGCTTCATCTCCCAAGCGAACGCTGACCAACGCATCCGAGGCTAGACCATTGGTGCCGCGAAGCAACAAGGCGTAGACGGCATCGGCGGTCGCTTTGGTGGTCTTCCAGTCCTGCGTCTGCTTTTGTTTCAGCAACCAGACTTTGCAGTCTTCCACCGCTTGTTGGTCGTTGACAACTTCGTCGAACGCTTCGATCATCACCGCCTGCGTTTCGATCGGTGCCCGGTACCACCACCACGACCGTTCCTGCTCGCGCCAGAACATCCCCAACTCTTCATCGCTGACCGAACGTTCGCGAATCGAAGCCATGA
>CAYZHQ010000185.1:0-8950 GCA_964477385.1 uncultured Pirellulaceae bacterium | reverse complement strand
GCAGTTGGCTCAACGTCGCCGAATGTGAACTCAGCGCGATGACGCGTCAGTGCCTTGCCGGTCGTCGCATTGGTGAACTCAGCGAACTTCAGGAGGAAATCGCGGCCTGGTCCGATTGCATCAATGCCAAGCAACGAGGGGTCGACTGGCAATTGCAGATCGATGAGGCAAGAACCAAACTAGCTCGGCTCTACCCGCAAATTAAGACTGGATGATGCACTAGCCGGTTTGTTTGGGCGTTTGGGAACGTTGCTGTTTTCAAACCGTAAGATGGCGACTGACCGAAGCAACTTTCCTGTGACCATCAGCGCGTTCCTAATCAGCACCAAGTCGATGATCGTCATAACCGGCTTTCTCAACATCACCAGCGAGGATCGGCCGCACGTCCGTTGTTGGGCTCGCCGAATAGCGGGGTACCCAACCACTTCGACACGATTTGTGACCTAGAGTTCAGCAGCAGACTCTCGGGCAGCCCCTCGCGATGGGCTGCGGCTGCCTTCCCGCACAACGACTGAATCGAAGACTGATGAGCGTTTTTCCGACAAACCAATGGGTCGTCGCCTACTTTGCTTTTTCGCTACTCGTCGGCGGCATGGTCCTGGTCGCCCACGGTGTCGAACCATCGGCAGCCTTGAGGCGATCCACCTCGGCCGCCGGCAGCGCTGCGACCGCAGCCAATCCACACCTAGTGATGGGAACGCAAACATGTGTTAAATGCCACGCGTCGGAAATCGAAGTCTGGAAGAAGACACCGCACTCGAAGACGTTTGATGAACTGCATCGGCGTCCCGAAGCTCGCCAAATCGCCGCCAAACTGGGCGTTCAATCGATCAAATACGATGGCCGCTGCGTCAGTTGTCACTATACCCAGCAGGCCGACCCGGCAGCCGGACATGCGGTCAGCGCCATCGAAGGCGTCTCCTGCGAATCGTGCCACGGGGCTGCCCGTAATTGGCTCGACGTGCATCACGATTACGGCGGTGAAAATGTCACCCGCGCGATGGAATCTCCTCAGCATCGCCGACAACGGATCGAGCAAAGCGTGGCGCTCGGAATGCGCAATCCAGCTAACTTGTACCTGATGGCGCAAAGCTGTTATCGCTGTCACACCGTGGGCGATGAAGAATTGGTGAACGTGGGCGGACACAACGCGGGCAGTTTGGACTTCGAAATTGTCTCTTGGTCCCAAGGCATGGTGCGACATAACTTCGTTCGCAGCGACGGCCAATCGAATCAATTCAGCAGCCGCGAACGGCTCCGTGTGATGTTTGTCGCTGGCTTAATCGCGGATCTGGAAAGCAGCCTCCGCGCGGTCGCCAAGGCCACTCAAAAAGACACCTTTGGAATCACCGTCGCCAAACGGGCGGATCGCGCGGCCAAGCGTCTGCAAAGTGCCCAGGGAAAAGTGAATCACGCTCGACTTGCGGCAATGCTCGATGTGTACGCGTCGATCAAGTTACGTCTGGGCAATGAAGCCCAACTGACCGCCGCAGCCGATCGCATCGCCGAACTGGGCTTTCGGTTTGCCAGCGAAACCAACGGCAGTGACTTAGTCGCCATCGATCCCTACGTGCCGGCTCCGACAAAGTGGAAGTAAGCGTTAGATCGCTTCTTCGCCTCGCTCCCCGGTACGGATCCGAATGCAGTCGTCCATCGGCAGGACAAAGATCTTGCCGTCCCCGATTGCCCCTTTGTCACCGCTACGGCCCGCTCCCAAAATGGCATCGATGGTGGGCTGGACGAAGTCCTCGTTGACCGCAATCTGTAACTGCACCTTGCGCAACAAATTGAAAGAGAACTCATGGCCGCGGTAGATTCCTGTCTGCCCTTTTTGGCGGCCAAAGCCCTGGCAATCCATGACCGTTAAACGCACCACGTCGACTTCCGTAAGCGCCTCTTTGACGGCTTCCAATTTCTCGGGCTGGATAATGGCGATAATCAGTTTCACGGCGGAAAATCTCGCGAGTCAGACGGGCAAAGCGATGGCCTAGCTAGGCAGCGCCCTGTTCGTAAGCCGTTGGGGCGCCCACCAATTCCTGCTCAAAAATGATTACAGGTCGCTTGATCGTAGTCACCGGGTAACCGATTGAGCAAGCAGGCAGCCATTCGGCTCGTCACCGCCCCCAGAAAACGTTAGGTTTTCCCCAGCCACGGTTGGCTCGACAAGCACCCTACGCGGCTCGCTCCCTGACAGGATTTTGCCAAACCCCCAAAGGACTGCCCTGGCCACGATGGAAGCGCCCGTCAGATGGCTTGTTCTTTTCCACACCTCACCGGAGTCGTCTGATGAAGCTGATCCACCACGGAGCCCACGCAGGGGTGACCGGTTCCTGCCATCAATTGAAAATGTCCGACGGAAACAGCTATCTGGTCGACTGCGGAATATTTCAGGGCGACGACGCCAAACGCAATCCAAATCCGGAGGTCAAGTTTCCGCTTGACGGCATCGCCGCGCTGTTGCTGACCCACGTGCATATCGATCACTGCGGTCGGTTGCCCTATCTGTTGACGGCTGGTTTCGACAAACCGATCTACTGCAGCCAACCGACCGCCAAACTACTGCCGCTGGTGATGGAGGATGCCATCCGGATCGGCTTCACCCGCAACCGACGGATGATTGAAAAGTTCCTGCAGACGGTCGGCAAGCTGTTGCGTCCGTTGGAATACGGCCAATGGCATACGATCGAAGGCGGAGCGGAACTACGGTTGCGACCGGCGGGCCACGTGCTGGGCTCGACGATCTTCGAAGTCAAAACACCGACCGACGGGACGGCGGTCTTTTCCGGCGACATCGGCAGCCGAAACGCGCCGCTGCTGAACGAGCCGACCAGTCCCCCGGAAGCGGACTTGCTGGTGCTGGAAAGCACCTACGGCGACAAACTGCACGCCAGTGGCCCCGATCGTCAGCAACAGCTCGAATCGATTTTGCGTAAAACCCTGCACGACAAAGGGATCACCATCATCCCCGCCTTCAGCCTCGGCCGTACGCAGGCGCTGCTGTTCGAAATGAACGGTATCTTTGAACGCATTCAGACCGAAACCCATCACAGCTTGATGAAGGCGGTCGACGTGATCGTCGATTCACCCTTGGCCTCCCGCTTCACCGAGATCTACAAAGACCTCAAGCCCTACTGGGGCGAAGAAGCTCAACGGGTTTTGCAGACCGACGACCAACCGTTGGTGTTTGAAAACCTGACGACGGTTGGGAATCACAGCGAACATATGGACACGCTGAATTATCTGGCCGAACACAAACTGCCGGCCATCGTGATCGCTGGCAGCGGGATGTGTACCGGCGGACGGGTCGTGAACTACTTAAAACGTTTTCTACACGACCCCACCACCGACGTTGTCTTTGCCGGCTATCAAGCTCATGGAACCCCCGGCAGCTACATCCAACGAGAAAGCGACTGGGTGCGTCTGGATGGCCGCAAGTTCGACATTCACGCCAAAGTGCATCACCTCAGCGGTTACTCCGCCCATGGCGATCAAGCCGACCTAATTCGCTTTGTCGAAGGCTTCCAAAGCAAGCCGCAACAGATCCGTCTCGTCCACGGCGAGTACCATCCGAAGAAGGTACTGCGAGAAGAACTGCAGGGCCGCGGTTACCAAGTCGACTGATTGCCACCAGCGGTTTGCTGGTGGCGATGCGCCATCGTTAGCAACGGTCCCTAGCAATGAGCGATCAATAAGTGTCGCACGACCCTTACTTGGCAGGCATGATTTGATAAGCCTGCTCTTTGACGACGACCAGCAAGGGTTGGTTCTGTGCCAACCACGCTTTCTGGTCGTCTTTCAGGAGGTCGACCAATTCGAAATAGCGATCGCTGAACTGCGTTACCTTCTCGGGATTGGCAATTTGCTTATCGGTCGCCTGCGCATCGATCAGGATGCCATTACGCAGGAAGAAGGTCTTGCCGGCGATCAACTGCATGGCGGGCTGTGCGGCGACGCCCGGTTTCGCTGGCGCGGCGATCGGACCGGTGTTAATCGCGTTGGCCGCTTGCTGCCCGCGTCCTCCGGCACCCTGGCCGGCGGCAGGGCTTGGCGCGGCAAAATCGCCGAATGCCCGGTCACTGCTGCTCGGCCTCGCCGCCTGCTTCAACACCCCCTTGGCGGCACGCTGTCGAAACGCGTCCGCACCCGACTCGGCTTGTAAGCGTCCCAGCGAAGACCGCGCGGCGGCTTGTTGGGTGACACGATCGTTCAGCGCGACTTCCTCGTCGGCCAGAAAGGCGGTGTAAGGGGTCAAGACACCATGCTTTTTGGACAACGCCACCAACTCGTCGACCAATTCGGCTTGCTCACCATGCAGGTCGATTTCGTCAATGATCGATCCGATTCTTCGAACCGCCCACAATCGTTCCACAAACTGATTGCGTTGACGACTGCGCTCCGCATCGGGCAGCGAGTCGCGAAAGGTGAACGTCTTTTTCGCATCACCGAGTTGACCCGATAGCTCGACACGCACCTCGCCGGCTTGACGATAACGCCCCACGACGACGACTTGGTCTCCCGAAAAGACATCAACGATCTCTTGCGGATACAGTTGCCGCACGGCACTCTTTTTTCCGTCCACGGTGATCGTCAGCTTGACATCGGTCAGCGCCGGCGCGCCAATCCGGTCGTATAACCGCCGCACATGGTCATCGATCGCTTCGCCTGGACTGACGTAGATCGTTTGGCCAAACAGTTCGGCCGACAGCTTGTCCAGCAGGCGACTGTTGACATCGTGCCCCACTCCTAAACTCAAGACACGCGCGTTGGCTTTGTTTGCCTGCTTGGCCTCGGCCACAATCTTGGCGACGTCGGTGATTCCCGCCGTGGGACGCCCATCGGTCATGAACACGATGTAGGCCGGGTCATCGGCGGCACGCGAGGTCTGGAGAGCCGTCTGCAAGGCTTCATGAATATTCGTGCCACCACCAGCCAAGATCGATGCCACGTAATCCGAAGCATCGGCGATCGAGTCCTGATCGGCCGCCGTTAAGGAACCGCTGTAGGCCTCGACGCCGTTGTCGTAAGTGATCAGTTCAAACTGATCGCGCGGCTTTAATTGGCCGAGCACGTACTGCGCCGCGTCACGAGCTTGCTCGATCTTCTTTTGCTTCATGCTGCCGCTTTTGTCCAAGACCAAGACCACGTGTTTGCCACGTTTGCGATCTTTGTTGGAAGGTTCGGGCAGATCGGGCTGCAGCAGCAACATGAAGTAGCCATCTTCTTTTTCGTTTTCTCGATAGCCCACCATCGACATCGGCAACGGATCTTCGGCAGTGTCCCACAGGATTCGCAGGTTGCCTTCGATCCGTTGGCCCGTTTGATTGAACTTGACTTCCGCAGTCCGAGCATCGGGTTTCTTGATGCTCACGTCATGCGTGGGGCTGTAGACGTTTGCCAGCGGCGTGTTGCTGCGGATGCGTGCGGAGACGTTGATCTTGCCAACCGGCACGCCTTGGCTGGCAGCCGGCTTCAATGGCAGCATCCAATCGGTCATCGATCCGCTCCGCCGCAACAACTGGGTATAGCGCAGCGACACGGTGCGTTCGGCTCCCGGCGGAACGGGAAAGACTTGCGTCTGAAACATTCCCATCCCCATCCATTCGACCAACGCCGGGTCTTGCATGCGGCGGACGTAATCGGCGAACTTTTTTCTTGCCTGATCGGCTTCCATCAGTTTCCCCGGCAGTTCATCGCCATCGACCAAAAATGTCATCTGGTCAATCGCACCGTCATAGGGCAAGGGAAAAACGAAACGGACCTTCAGCGTTTGCGAGCAGGTGTTGCGAAACGTCTGCGCCACCTGGACCGTGGCGACTTGATCCTGAATCGAAGCGTCGACTTCGATTTTATCGACGCGATACGTCTGCACCGGTACGTGGGGAACGGGCCGCCGCCAGTGCGGCAAATCGGGATTCTCGGGCAGCAAAAATCCTTGGGCTGCTGCGGGCAGCGTTCCCCACAGCCAACAAGTGGCCGTGAGCATCATCAGCAAGCGGACTTGTCCGGCGATAGCATGCATCGGTTGGTCTCCAGATTGGTAAGGGCTCCAGCGTCTCTCTCTCGATAGACGCACCCTTGCAAAGCCGGTTCCCGAAGCAGCCGATTCTCGGCGAGACGCTACTTTTTGGGTGGCCGCGGATTCAGCGGCAGCACGTTGGCTCGCTCCGCATAGGCTTGCCACATCTGCTTCAGTTTGCCAGCCACCGCCGGTTCCTGCTCGCTCAAGTCGTGCTGTTCGCTGCGGTCGTTGGCGATGTTGTACAACTCCCAGCGTCCGTTGGCACCCTTGGCGACCAACTTGTAATCGCCCACACGGACCGCCCGGTTGCCTTCGTGCTCCCAGTAAATCGCCTCGCGGTCGAGCCGACGGCCTTGGAAGGCTGCAACCAAGCTCTTGCCTTCCATCGGCTGAATGCGTTGGCCGTCATGAAACGTTGCGGGATAGGCGGCGTCCGAGACATCGACAGCCGTTGCCATCAAGTCAATCAGGTGACCGGGTGTCGTTTCCAGTTCCCCCTGTCGTTCGATCTTGGCAGGCCAGTGGGCGATCAACGGTGTGGAGATGCCTCCTTCGTGAACCCAGTGTTTGTATTCGCGAAAGGGCGTGTTGGAAACCGTCGCCCAGCCTTTGCCGTAGCCGATCGCGGTGTCGGCCGGACCGGCCATCGATCCCTTGCCGGTCCGCATCGGAAAGCCATCACGCGATTGCTTGGGCGTCATGTCGGGCTGCAGATACGCAGCGGGCTGAACCGGAAGCGATGGGGAGGCCGCTCGTGGTCCACCGATCCCACCACGCCCATAACCCTCCGCGCAGCCTCCGTTGTCTTGCAAGAAACAGATCAGCGTATTCTCGAACGCTCCGGTTTCCTTCAGCGATGCGATGATGCGACCGATCCCTTGGTCCATACTGTCGACCATCGCCGCGTAGACTTCCATGTTGCGTTTGTCCCATTCCCAATACTCGGTCTCTTTGGCATCGTTGGGAATCGGCCAATTGACGGTGTTCGATTCGTTGATCAACCCCAGCTCCAGCATTCGCTTGTAACGCGCGTTGCGAGTCGCATCGTAACCGGCGTCGTACTTGCCTTGGTACTTCGCAATATCCTTTTCCAAAGCATGCATCGGCCAATGCGCAGCCGTAAAAGCGACGTACATGAAGAACGGCTGATCGGCATGTTGTTGATGGTGCTCCCGCACGTACCGTGAAGCGTGATCGGCGATCGCGTCGGTGTAGTAATACGTTCCGTTGGCCATTTGAGCGGGGGTATACTCGGGATCGGCGAACGGCGAAACGTACTCGTTATCACGAGTCAACGTATTGGGATCAAAGAAACTGCCCGCCCCATGAATGGTTCCGTAAAAACGGTCAAAGCCGCGTTGCCGAGGCCAATTGTCTTTGTCGGCGTCACGCTGCGGATGCGTCTTGGAGGTGACGTGCCATTTGCCGGCCATGTAAGTCCGATAGCCCGCCGTCTGCAGCACTTCGGCAATGGTCACGCTCTGCCGATTCAGCTCGCCACGATAGCCGTCATAGCCGCGATCGCTCATCATGTGGCCGACCCCCGCTTGATGCGGATACAGCCCCGTCAGCAAACTCGCCCGCGTCGGACAGCAACGTCCGGTGTTGTAAAACTGCGTGAAGCGAAGCCCTCCGGCAGCCAGCGAATCAAGATGCGGTGTTTCGATTTCGCTGCCGTAGCAACCAAGATCGGAAATCCCCATGTCGTCCGACAAGATATAAATAATATTGGGGCGGTCCGCAGCGCACGGGCTGAGCCAACAGGCGAACAACAGACAGGCAAACGTGATAAGTTTCTTCATAGCGATCCGAACCGGTAGGCAACAAGAGGCAGAGGGGTACAACAAGACGCATGGCGTGGGAACAAAAACCGCTGCCGTTCGTCGGGCCAATCAGTTTAGACGACCACCCATCGTGAAGACACTTCATCGGCAAGTTTTGTGAATCTCGACAACCTCTCGGCTTGGCCGAGACACGCTGCTTGCCCCTCTTCCTATCGCATGCGAGAAGCCTCCCCCCATGTTTGAACTCCGCTGCACCGTCCGAGACTGCCCGAACTTGCTGGAGCAACGGGAGAACGGACTGTTTTGCGCCGCCGGTCATCACTTCGATCGCTCGAAGGAGGGCTATTGGAATTTGCTGCAACCGCAAGACCGGCGTTCGCGTCATCCAGGGGACGCCGACGCGGCCGTGCTGGCTCGGCATCGCTGGTTGGAACGCGGGCACGCTGCCGGATTGATCGAAATGCTGCGGCCCTGGGTGCAGACTCCAACGGCTGGCAATGCCACGACCACCGACGCCACGACCGCCGATCCAGAAGTGCCTCGTACGCTCGATCTTGGCTGTGGCGAAGGCTCTTTTGGACCGGCCCTGTTTCACGACGAGGCCGCCGGCTACTGCGGCATTGATCTATCCAAACGTGCGATCAAACTGGCCGCACGCCGCTGGCCCGCGGCGACTTGGGTCTTGGCCAATGCCGATCGAGTCCTGCCGGCAACCGACGGGAGTGTCCAGCGAGTCCTGTCGCTGTTTGGACGGCGGCCCGCTACCGAGATCCAGCGCGTGCTGGCACCAAACGGGATCTGCATTGTGGCGGTGCCCGGTGAAGAGGATCTGATTGAACTGCGCGAACAGGTCCAAACGACGGGGCGGCGCCGCAGTCGCTGGGAAGCGGTCGTGGACGAATTGGCGAACGCGGGCCTCGAGTGCATCGATCGCAACCACTGGCGTCATCAAGTCTTGCTGCAACCCGACGCGATCGCCGACGCACTGGCGATGACCTACCGCGCCGTTCGCCATTCCCAACAAACGCGACTCGAATCGTTAACCGCCATGCAGGTCACTCTAGCGGCCGACCTGCTCTTGCTGCGACAAAAGGCTTAGCGATCGTTAAAGATCGTGCGACAAGAAAGTGTCGGGTACCTTTTGCGA
>CAYZHQ010000184.1:0-8971 GCA_964477385.1 uncultured Pirellulaceae bacterium | reverse complement strand
CCCTCGCTCACGCATCGGGTTACCAAAAGCAGCCTGCTAAACAAGGCATTGAAGCCAGTCCAATCCGGGAAGACCGTTGCGGCGTCCCTAGTCATTCACGTGAATAATCCGGGCTAGCGTCTGAGGTTCACGGAGATACTGGGCGATGTCTCGGTAGGCGAGCCACGCTGATTAACCGATCAGCAGGGCTCGCAGGGATTGGAAAACCAATATCCCGGCTAGCAAAACGACACCGAAGATCAGCCCGGTCTGAAGGGTCTGTTGCCGTTGATGCAGGCGACGTTCGGACGCCGTCCAAGTCAGATGATTTTGCTGCTGCAATAAATGCTGCAGCACCGCTTGCATCGCTTCGCTTTGCAAACCGTGGCCGCTGCCCGCCATAAACAACCCGGCGACAATCAGCGGCTCTACCGCCGGGTCGTCGTGCGTCACCGTGGCTCCGCTTTCCAACATCATCCACTGCAATCGACGTCGCCAGGCGCGGCAGCGAATCGCCATCCGAACCAGCCGATGGTTTTCGGGCTGAGTCAACGCTTCGGGCTGTCCCAAAACCTGCTCCACGCGATGACTGATTCCCACCAGCGCTCGATCGACCAATGCCACCATCGCCCGCTCGCTAGGCAGCTCTTCGGCATGAAAGGCTTGCCCCAACAAAGGAGGCTGGACAAACGCGGGACGCCGGTGCGGTGTCGCTGCGCCGGTCGCGGCGTCACGCCCCAACCGCCGAATGAACTCGGCGATGTCTAGCGGATGGGCATGTTCCACCACCAGTGTCGTGACCGGGCTGGCGACCCCTAACTCCTGCTGCAATTGTTCCAGATCGCTGCGGATCGCGCGGCCATAGGCACGCGCCGCCGGATCGCCCGATAGTTCCTCAGGGTCGACCACAACCAGCGTCCCATTGATCGGGCTGTAGGGAAAACGGCTGACTTTTAACTGCCCACAAACCTCGGCCAGCAATTGCTGGGCAGTGGCCTTCTCTAAAGAATCCAAAAGCGGTGGTTCGGCCGCCAAATCGGTCGGCGTCGCTAAAGCCTGCGGCCAAGCGTCGGGTTCGGTCGCCTGCCGCACCCATTCGCTCATCCGATCGAGCGTTTCCAAAGCGGGATCGGTCTCTGGCATTGTCGGCCGCAGGCGTGGCTGAAGGCTTGGGCGAGTCGCCACGTGGCTACGAGGCGCCGCGGCGTCTCCCTGCTGCGAAGCGGATGGCAACGGCGATGGATGGGTGGCCAAAAAGTCTGAAAATTCGCCCGAACCGGAACTCGGCTCGTCAGCCTCCGCACTCGCCGACAAGTCCGACTCCGCCGCTTCGAGACCATCGGTCAGCTCGACAGCACCGGCCAACGGATCCTCGGCAGCAGCTTGCACCGAGCTGCTGCGAACCGCTTTGGTCTTCTGCAACAATTGGCTGTAGAGCCCCACCTGACGACAGATCAACAACACGCAGTCATCGGTCAGAAACCAATCGATGACGGCGTCGGCATCTCCGGTGCTATGGGTTGCATGCCGACCGGCAGTAAAAAGTTGCTCTTGGTCATGCCGCGAGCGACAGCCCAGCACGACGAAGCACGGCATGTCCTTGAGATCGACTCCGTGACCGGCCAGCCATCGCTGTCCCGCTTGCCAACTGGCCTGTAATCGACGGTCTCCACCGGGAACGGGCTGCATCCACAGACGCACCGTCCAATAAGTCAATCCGCACGACAAACACCACAATCCAAACAGACTGACAGCTTGCTGCCACGTCAGATAGCTGCCCCACGCGACGCGACTGGGACTGGACGCATAAACGATCCAGGCGATCAACGCCACGACCACCAACACCGCTCCGACAACGATCGTCGCCACGGCGGCGAGCGACAGATTCCATCGCGCACGCAGGCGAGTCATCAAGGGAGGGGGTGGGTCGTCCGACATGTCATCCAAGGCGCTAACGGGTCAAGCTATACAGGGTCACGTTGGCGGCCAACAAACTGGTCGCGGCAATCGCCCACCACACAATCCGGCGTCTCAAGTCGACCGGTTCGGCGCCGCGCAAACGACGCTCGAGCGCCACCGGCAAGGGCAGGGCTTGCCGCGCCGCCAAACGCGTCCGCGTCGCCTGCATCCATTCAGGCAAAGTGGCGGGCAAGCCAAATTCCGCGGGGTTCCCATGGGCGTAAACGCCGCGAAAACCAAGCAAAACGCACAGATAAAAGATCCTCAGGCTGGCATGTCCGGGCGTCTTGGCGACATGCTGGGCGAGCTGAAAGAATCGCTCGCTACAGACGCGTGTGCCGAAGAATTCGACTTCCAACACGCGGCCGTGCCACCACTCGCGACCACTCCAAGGCGTCTCTAGCAGCAACTCGTCCGTCCAAGCGGCCAAGGCATACAACGTCGTCTGCCACGCGTCGACATCGTCCACCGTGGCGGTCGCGTCGCGCAGCAAGCCTTTCAACCGCGAGTGCGTTGGCTCGGGATCCAACTTGTCGCCCCGCTCGATCGCTTCCCAAACCTGCAGCACCTGTTCGATATAGCGATCAGCCGCCGCGGAGTGCGGGTCGGCCGCCGTCGCCAGCAGGTCGCTGCCGGTCGATTCGCCAACGGGAGTGTGGTCGCAAAGGTGTGGCATCATCCGTCATCCAAACCGACGGCGAAACATGCGAACTGTAACGTGACGGTGCGGCGCTGCAAACGAATCTGCAGCGACTTGTTGCCGTTCAATCCCGCCGCGTTGGCCACCAAGTTTTGTCGTAAACAGATCGCCAGCGATCGCGTCCGCTGGACCTCGCTCCACGCCGGGCCGTGCTCTTCCAAAGCAAAGAAACTCCACTCCGCCGGCGACGGCAGGGCTTTGGGAACACGTCGCAGCGGAGTCACTTCCACGCCGCCGGTTCGCTGCTGAAACAACTGGCCGACTTGAGAGGCGCTACCCAACTTCCAATCCAAGTGTCCCGGCAACAGCAGCGATTCGATCTCTTGGGGTGTCAAGTCACCGCGATGAACGGCGAAGATGCGTTGACAGGCGGGCTGGAACCATTCGCTGGGCAACGACAGTTGCATCCCGCAAGCTCCCACCGTGTCGGCTCCCAGTTCAAATCCGGTAAAGTACCGCTGCTGATAAGGCGTTGCGGCAGCCAACCGCAAACGCTTCTCGATGCGATTCCGCAGCGCGCCGAACACCGCGCCCAAGGCTTCGTGGTCATACGGCGGAACCGGTTCGAAGCGATGATCAGGGGCGAGCAAGTCCAGTGAACCAGCGACTTTCGCCAACTCTAAATAGGCGATCAACGGCGACACACCACCGGCTTGCGCGAGCACACTGGTGACCGCGGCGGCTTGATTCAAAGCTTGCAGCGTCATGATCCGCTGCAGGTCGGCGAGACTGCGTCCACTCGCGTCGAGACTGTGATCGGTCAACAACTGGGCCAACACGTTGGCTTTGGAAGCGACCAGGTCGAAGATCGGCCGAAGCAGCAGTTGCCGCATCGCCGGCCACGCGGCGCAGTCGAGCAACGGCGGGATGTAGCGAACATCGAGCGCCGCCCACGCACCACCGGTGTTGCGCCGCACCACGCGAGCGATCTTCAGCGTTTCATAACCCGCCGTATCATCGGTCGACAACAACAGCTTGGCATTGACGCGGCGAAACAGAATCGGTTCGACACTCGTTCCATCCGAATCGTCCGGCACCTGCTGCTGCAACGGCAGGAACCGGGCCACTCCATCGGTCGGCGTCTCCGCCACGTTGCAACCGCCCAACTGCAAGCGGGGCACCGCCAGAAAAACATCCAGACCGGCCGAACCTTGCATCGAGATCGTCGACGCTTCGTCATTCTCCAACTTGGCGAACGCTGGCCGCAGGTCGACGCGCTGTGTCCCTTCGCCCGGTGCTAACTCGACCAGCATCCCGTCGAGCAACTTCGCACGCACCGCATCGAGCTGGAAGAATCCGGCGGCCAAAGCGTCGGCGTTGATCGCAATCTGTGCCAAGCCATAACTGTACGGACTCTGCCAGCGTTCCGACGCCGTGCTGGTTTCATGCCAGTGCCGATCCCACGCCTGCAAATGCTGCGGGCGCAGGAACAACCCTTCGTGCCAATGAACCGCCAAATTGTGCATGAAAACCTTAAGTTCTAAAAATCTTGACTTTCGCTCCGGCATGTGGGGACGTCCCGGTTCGTCCCACCGAGACCCCGCGCCACTGTCCTAGAAACTAAAAGTCAGCCATCGCTGGCAAGCCCAATTTTGCAAGTCTCGTGCAACCGAAGCGTCACGCTCATCCGGTTTCTCGGCAAAGTTGCCGCGCTCCAGCTAAGCCACCGAAACGATCGAGTCGATAAAAACGCTATCGACCGGTTTGAAGCCGTCCAAAATTAATCATGTGGTAAAGCTAGCATTCACCGCCGTACTGCTGATGCTTGCCGCGTTCTCGACCGTAAAAGCGGACGAGGAACGGGGTGCACTAGCGGTACGCGCCGAGGCAACGCCCACCTCCACGCCCACGCCGCTGCCTGCTGCAACGATCGACCGACCAGACCGTGGCGATTCGCTCCCAGACCTGACTTGGGCGACAGACTCGCTTCCCGCACCCGCGCTGCCCGCTTCCGGCTTTCTGTCGCCCACCCAAGCTCCGGCCGAGCCACTGCCGTTACCCCCTGCTGTGCTCGAACCTTTGGCCCCCGCAGCATTGTCACCAGCCAACCCATCGATCTCGCACAGCTTGCTGACCAGTCCGCCGGATGAAACTGCAATGGCGAGCGTACGGCTGGGCACTCCGGTCGCCCGGCAAGCGATCGCCGATCACTGGAATCCGATCTCCGGAGTGGCCAGCCTGCTGCACCCACCGGTTCCGAATCGGCTGCGGAAATGGACGGCGACGTTTTGGAAAGACCACGGGCGCTCGCAACCGGCGACACGCGATTTGGGCATCGGTCACGAACGAGTCATGTTCGCCCCTTCGATTGTCGACACGGCGATTGGCTCGGCTCACATCGGTTTTCGTTTCCAAGCCGACTCGGGGCTGAGCACTCCGGATCGCGCGGGCTACTACTGGGGACCGCCACCACTGGGGCCGCCCGCCGAAGCGAACGTCGATACTTTGGACACCCTGTTTCGGATGGAACTGGGCAACGAGCGGGCGATGGCGCTCACCCAGTTCACCATGCGTTCGCTCGATCCGACACGCGCGGAAAACACGACCGGTTTTGGCGACATGGTCGTGGGTGGCAAAGTGCTCATGGTCGACGGCAAGCGTTTAAAGCTCTCCTCGATCTTTCGCACGTATTTGCCGACCGGCCCGGAGCAACATGGCTTGGGTACCGGCCATACTTCGCTGGAACCGGGCTTGCTCGCTCGCTACTGCGTGTCACCCAAAACGTTTTGGTTCGGCGAGCTGAAGTACTGGCTGCCGATTGGGGGCGATCCGATGTACAGCGGCGATGTGCTGACGACGGGATTGGCGGTCAGCACCATTTTTCATGAAAGCGACGTCTATGCGATGCTGCCGACGCTCGAGGTCCGCACGCTTTCATTCCTGTTTGGTGCCGAGACCCAGCCCGACGGAACGGTGCGGCATATCGATGGCAAAACGGCAGTCGAGATTTACCCCGGCGTGCGCTTCGTGCTCGGTCCCCAAGGCGACCTTGGCCTGTGGGAGCTAGGCATTTCGACCGGAGTAACCGCCGCGGACAACGACTGGTTCGACACAAGAATGTTGATCGACCTGCGTTGGAATTACTGACCGACAACCGCACTCGGCTCCCAATAAAAATCACCCTCAAAACAACGCCACCCGCTGTGCGATTAAATCGTTGTTGCGGTCATGGGCAAAAATGTTCATTTGCTCCTCCGATTCGGCAGCGAGCCTCAAGCAGCACGTGACGAAAACGCTGGACCGGATCATGGTAAAGTCTCCGCAGAGAGGGCGGCGAAGTGGAGACATTCATTGATGACCGCGGGCAGCGCCAAATCCGCCATGGAACGCAAATTTTCAGGAGCATCGCCATTCAGGTCGACAGTTGGCTGGACGAACATTCCGATCACCCGACCACTTTCGTCGAGAACCGGAGCGCCTGAAAAATTCCAGTCTGACAAGGATTCTTCGGCTTTGATTTCGGCTCGGCCGGTATCTGTATCAGGCGGGCGCACCAGCGCATGCACTCGAGCCGGAACGACCAACACTGCATTTCTCGCAGTCGCGTCGTAATAGGGATCTTCGATATCGATCCCGACGCTGGCGATCGATACTGGCTGTCGGGCTCGCGGCAGGCGGTTGGCCATCGCCCCGGTTGCCAGTTCGTCCAGTTCGGCGGCACCGTCAAGCGTTAGCCAACCGACATCGTAACAAACCATCCGATCGCGCAGTGCAAGCTCTTCGCTCGCGATCTGTTTCAGTTGCTCCGCCAGCTCGACGGTCGGGCTCCGAGGCGCAGCGGCGGTAGCGGATGGCGTGGACAGGTCGGATTGGTCGTCGCCCTCAATGGTATCGGGCCGCAGCGTGTTGTACTCCGTCTCCAGCTCGCGAGATCGCTGCAGCCAGTTCGCGTACAGCGGATGTACGCCGGTTTTTCGAATCGGAAAGCGTCGCCCCGATGTGCAGTGGACCACTTCGCGCCGAGAGAGCCCTTTCGCATCGAGGGACGCCAGTGCATCGATCACCGAGGCGGTGGTCACCAGCCGTTGGCCATCGAACGTCCATGCGACGCCGAGCCGAAACGCAGGTTCGCCCTCGGGATCCGCCGCGAGTACCCAGAACAGACGCGACTGGGCAACTTCTGCCGGCGTCGGCGGTTCCACTGCTTGTGGGAACCCCATGCCGGGCTGCGGTCCGGCTGGCACCGTGGTGCCGGAGGACGGAACCGGGGACTGGACGGGATCGACCGCCACGGCGGCGGGCACTTGTGGAGGCCTGGAGTCGGTGGCGGGGGCGTCGTCGCGGGGAGTCGCCGATCGGGCGGCCGATTCTCCCACGCCTTGCTTGATCGGATCTCCAGAACTGGGCATCAATGCATAGAGCAACGCCGAGAGCAGCGAACCGGCGAGGAACCAGATTCCGAAACTTACAACGGGTGACCGGGGAGGAGCCTCTGCCTTGCGGATCGAAACGCCTTTGAATTCGTCGTCGATTTGTGAGAGCAGATCAGAAACCCGAAAGACAGCCGATCCAAAGAATACCGTATCGCCAAGTTCAACCGTGCTACGGAGTATTTTATTTTCCATCGTTCCCAAAGACGTCCCATTGGTGGAGCCTAAATCTTCAAGGATCATCGTGTGGGGTAATATGGTTAGCCGAGCGTGGTGAGACGAGACGTTGGTGCTTCTGAGGATGATGTTGTTGTCCGGACTTCGTCCGATCGTGACGGTCCGAGCGCGAGTCTCCTCGTGGCTGCTTGCAGCGTCTGCGGAGTTGGCGATGGGGAGGACATCGGGCGACGGGAGCACATCGGGCCACGGCATCGGTTCAGACACCCCCAGCGTAATGCGGTCGTCGGGAGTCACCGTCGTGGGACCGACCGCTTTACGCCCGTTGACATAGGTGCCGTTGGTGGAGCCAAGATCTTCGATAAGGAAGGCTGAGCCGTCGCGAGCCAAACGGCAATGCCTTCCGGAAACGATCGGATCTTTGACAACGAGGTCACAGGCGGAGTTTGAGCCAATGATCCAGCTTTCTTCAGTCATAATTGTGTGCGTGATTTTGTGACCGATCGAAATACCCCCAGGTAGGAACCGAGCCCATTACCTGCGGCTCTTTGCGTGGGGTTGAAAGTAAAACCGTTGTTGTCCTATTTGAAATTCGGCCGGCTGATCCAGTGGCATACGTTTGATGCGGATCCAGATCCCGTTAAGGGAACGGTTGTCCGTGATCGTCCAGCGACCACGTTTGTCGTGGATAAAGGTTGCGTGCTGAGCACTAAGCAAGGGATCGTCGGGAATCGAAATCTCACACGATGCACCGCGCCCCAAACGCGTGTTATTGACCGCGATCGCAAAAGCGGCGGAATCCGAAGCCTCCTCGATCCCCATCTCCGTCAACTGCGGCGTTAAAGCTTGCACCATCGTCCGCGGCGGTGCTTGATAAGCTTGCGTTTTCAACGCCTTTGTTTCGTCCAGTTGCTGCCGATCGATAGGCGTCTCAAACCGATACCGCCGACTGCCAAAAATCAGCTCCGTTTCGCGAGACAGTTGGGCACGGTAAGCACGCAGGAAAGTTCCATTTGTGCTGTTCAAGTCGACTAAATACCAGCGAGACGTTCCGTTGGCCTCCTGATAACGCAGTTCCGCGTGCTGACTAGAAATGTCAGCGTCAAAAGCAATCGTCACGTCACCTTTCTCCCGCCCGATCGTGACCCGTGAGGAGCGGATCCGAATCTTCTCTCCTCGGTCCCGATAGCCGTCGTCAAGAATCGTCAACAGGGCGAGTGGCTGGCGACCGGTGGGACGGAACCGTACGGTCTCGGCAGACGGAGCATGAGCCTGGCTGGAAGCTTCCCGCTCCGCCGCGCCCGGCGCCGAGACATGGGAGGCGCCATCCGCTTCTAGAGCGGCTTGGCGCTTTAACAGTTGGTGTATCGGTTCGGCGACCGTTTGAATAACTGGCTCGTCATTAGGTTCGGGGGACTGATTCATGGAGGACTGTCTCGCTTTTTCTGGTTGATGGGTCGAACAGCCGACCAGACTCATGTCGCGCCGACGACCTTTCCGTGTTTTGTGCGACCGGAGATGTCTTTCAGCCGGTTGCCGTTACTTTCATCGATTCGCAACAAGGAGACCGTGAAGCCATTGGTTGATTGGTTGGGAGTGTCGCCTGTGACTCGAACGCGTCGCGATATTGAGCATTGCTGGAAATGCGTTGTTGGTAGAGGTTGCAACGTCAATGGGTTTCGGTGTCGTCATCCGCCATCAGGTCGGCCTCAAAAACAAATGGCACCCGTGGTTTCGTTTTGGACCTCCGTCAACCTCCGCCTCCAAAGCCGCCTCCGCCTCCAAA
>CAYZHQ010000183.1:0-9042 GCA_964477385.1 uncultured Pirellulaceae bacterium | reverse complement strand
GCATGATACGATGCCCAAAAAGCGCAACTTCAAAACTCACGCATCGGGTTACCAACAGCAGCCTGCTAAACAAGGCATTGAAGCAAGTCCAATCCGGGAAGACCGTTGCGGCGTCCCTAGTCATTCACGTGAATAATCCGGGCTAGGGCCGTTGGGGAACTTCCTAGACGACTTCACTTTCGAGCGTCCCTTCCGCCAATCGTGTTAGCAGCCGATCCCCCGGTTTGACCTCTCGCGGATTGCGAAGCGGTTTGCCACTGCGTGTGTCGGTCGTCACGCTGTAACCTCGGCCGAGCACTCCGAGGGGGCTGAGGGCTTCAAGCGAGGCGGCCGTTTTGGCTAACCGCTGACTAGCCGAGGCAATGTTCGTGCGGATTGTGTTTTGAACCCGCAGGTCGCATTCGTCCAGCCGCCGTCGGAGTTGCTTGATGCCATCATGAGGCCGCTTGAAGACGGGCCGCGAACCGAGTGCCGCTAACTGTTGACGCGACTGTTGTAACTCGTTGGTCACCAGCCGTTGCAAACGTCGTTGTAGGGTCGTTAGAGCTTGCGCTAGATCGTCGGTCGACGGCACCAGCAGCTCGGCCGCTTCACTGGGCGTCAGCGCCCGACGGTCGGCCACCAAGTCCGAAAGGGTCACGTCGATTTCATGCCCGACCGCCGAGACGACCGGCAACTTTGCCGCCGCGATCGCGCGCACGACCGCCTCTTCGTTAAAGCACCATAGATCTTCCAAACTGCCTCCGCCGCGCCCGACCACGACCGCATCCAGCTCCAGCCGATGCGCCGCGGCGATCCCGCGGCAGATGCTTTGTGCGGCCCCTTCGCCTTGCACCTGGGCCGGAATCAAGACAATCCGCACCGCCGCCGAACGCCGGGCAGCGACTTCGAGGAAATCGCGAATCGCCGCCCCGCCGGGGCTGGTTACAAATCCCACGCGGCGTGGAAACGTGGGGATCGGTTGCTTGCGACCGGCGTCAAACAGCCCTTCGGCAGCGAGCCGTTCCCGCAATTTTTCAAACGCCTGCTGCAAGCTGCCGACGCCCTGCTCGATCGCCTTGCGGATCACCAACTGGTAGCTTCCTCGCGCCGCGTAAACTTCGACATCCCCCAAGCAGATCAATTCCTGCCCGTTCTGGATCTTGAATTTCAAACGTTCAGCCGTGCTGCGCCAAATAATCGCCCGGATCTGGGAATGGGCGTCCTTCAACGTGAAGTACAGATGCCCGCTGGAAGGTCGCGATAAATCGGTGACTTCGCCCTGTACGTCGATCTTGGGAAAACTGGATTCCAGCGTCGACTTCACGCGCTGCGTCAGTTCCGAAACAGTCCATGGCATGGGAACAACCGTCTGAAGGAGCCTCTTTGGAAAAGAGGCAGTATCTACGAAAATACGCCGCTGCGTGAGGCGTCGAGTCCATCCAGCCAGTCGTGCCACTGCGCGATATCGGTGCGACTGAGCGTCGGGCTTGGCAGCGGAGGCAAGCGGTCGGTATGCCCCGTGCCTGGATCACGCACACGGATCGACAGCAAGCCGTTGCTGTCAACTTCAAAACCGATTTCGACCGGCATCGCGGTTTGCGGGCGCGGCAAGCGATGGCTTCCCAGAGACCGCCAATTGGTCGCGTTCCAACCGATCGACTCGACAACATTCAACGTCGACGGCTGTTTGCCCTCCAAGCCGCTGGTCAGTTTGCGGTTGGTGCGAGCGGGTAACACCGTGCCTTTGGGGACGATCGGCAGCACGCGTTTCTTTGTCCCTTTAGTGCCGTTGACGACAACACCCAGATCGTGGGGCGTGCAGAACTGTGGCGGCAGAGGAATCCCACTGCGGCCTGGCAGTTCCCCGGCGACGGCAACCGCTGCGCCGCGCGCCAAATCGGTTCGTTCCAGCGAGAGGAATTGCGCGTCGGCACCGACCGCTTGACGGAGGATTTTGCGCACCGGAGGCATCTTCGCCATCAAGCCCACGGTAATGCATTCGTGGATCGGTTCCTCACCGATTGGCTCGTCGTGTCGCACATGTTCCAACATCGCACGAAACTCGTCCAGCCACTCGCGGCCGACCGCAAACAATGCGTCGCGGCTGACTTCCAGCTCACGCTCTTTGTGGCCAGCTACGAATTGCACCGGAGCCGAGGCGTGGAGCAACAATTGATTCAGCGCCCGCTCGCAGGCGACTTGCAGTTCACTGGCATCGGAAAGCGAACGGCGCGGGTCAAAACCGTATTTCCGCACGCACTGTTCGGATGCTAAATCGACCAGCTTTTGCTGCCAACTGAGCATCCCGGTGTGCCATGTCCCGGCAATCGCCAATTGCTGCAGACGGCCCCCCACGCGGCGCAGCAACACCACTTCGGTCGTATTGCCGGTAATGCAGACCACTAATTGGTTCCGCGGAACTTCGGTGATCGCTCGGGGGTCTTTTGTAAATCGATCCATCAACACCGCTTGTGCCGCCGCGATCGAGCGATCGATCAACCGGACTTCGTGCATGCCCGCGACTTGGCTGGCTTGCAAGATACTGCGGCGGTGGATCTGGTCGTAGCATGACGGCACCGTGATCGCGGCCGCGCGTGGCGGGGCCTTGTCGGTCCAAGCGTTGGCCGACAGCCTCCGTAACATCAACGCCAATAGCACTTCCGGCGGACAGCACTCTTCGGCAACGCGTCGCTGTACGATCGCTTGGCCGATGTACAACGGCAAGCAGTGCGTCACGCGTTCGGGATGGCGTGTGCGGTAATCGAGCGCGCGGTCGCCAATGACCAACTGATCCTTGTCGCTCGCCAATGCCAAACGCAACAGCGGCTTGCCATGGCCGCCGGCATTCAGCGCGACCAGTTCGCCCGTCGGGTTGGCTTTCGCCGCACAACCGTAGAACATCCCCAAGTCGATACCGATGACATCCGACGAGGCGGTCGAAGTGGTGTCGCCCCCATTGGTCGGCGTTTCCGCGTGGGCGGTTTCGCTGCCATAGCCCGCCAGCCAAGATCCTTCGCTGCTCCGCCAATGGTCCAGATCTTCCAGCAACTCCGATAAACTGGCATAGCGATCTTGCGGACGTTTGGCCATCATGCGACGCAGCACATGGTCCAGCCGGACGTCGACGTCTTGGCGAACCGCACACAGGTCGGGCACCAGGCCCTCGCGATGGCCGCGCACCTGCTCCAGCAATTCGCCTTCGTAAGGCGTGCGTCCGGTCAACAAGAAATAGAACGTCGCGCCCAGGGCATAAATATCCGCCCGCGCGTCGGCGCGGTCGGCCGCGTCCAATTGCTCCGGCGCCATGTACTCGACCGTACCGATCAGCCGCCCCGATTCCAGTTTGCCGCGACTGTCCGCGGCCATGGTCGCCAGCCCCAGGTCCAACAGCTTGACGACATTTCCGGCCGCTTGCATCAAGTTACCCGGCTTGATGTCGCGATGGACGATCGCCGCGCGGTGCGCATAGAGCAACCCCTGGGCGGTTTGCCGCAGCACGTCGACCGCCTCGACGACCGACAACGGCCCCCGCTCGGCAACGATCGCACTCAGCGTTCGCCCCTCGACATACTCCATCGCCAAGTAATGAATCCCATCGACTTCACCGGCGTCGAAAGCGGTCACGATGTTGGGGTGCAGCAACCGCGCCGCCGCACGGATTTCGCTGTAAAACCGTTCGATCGATTTTTCATCGCCCATTCGAGACGCCGACAGTGTCTTTAAAGCCACCGTCCGTTCCATCCGGCCATGCAGCGCCAGATAAACCCGGCCCATCCCGCCAGCGCCAATCAGTCGCTCGATCCGATAGTCCCCGATCTGGTTCGGAATATCGATCGTCTCGCCCGCCTTGGCTAGCTCAAAATCGGTCGAGTCCCCCGTCAGATCCGACGGTGCAAGCGTCGGCTGATCGAGGGAAGTTCGCTTGACGGCAGAGGGAGGATCTTTTTTGGACACGCTGCATCGCTACGAAGTGATGAAGAACATGTAATTTTAAACGCCACTAACGGGGGGATCGTACCTGTTTTTTTCCGCACGATCCGAATCGCCGCAGGCCCGCCGCCTAATGGCGAACGGAATGCCATTACGGCAGAAAAGCCGCAATTTGCTAGCTTTCTTGGCTTCGGGAGGCTGCAGGGGCCAGAGTGGATGGTTTTTCAACCATAGCATCCCGGCTGTCCGCAGGTGGCTTGGCCCCCCATCAAACGCGAGCCGGCATTGGCTTGTCAATATGGTGAGGGGAGTTAAACTAACTTCCTGCACCGCTTTTTTAGAATTAAAGGAAGATTAACCAGCCATGCGTTATGCATTTCGATTGGCGGAATTACTAGGACATAGTCCCGATCGCCGCAAACGTCCGGGAACGATCAAGGCGATTGTGGAGCATACCGGGTTGGACCGGCATCAGGTCGCCGCATTGCTAAAGAACGAGGCGAAGTATATTCCCCTCGAGGCTTTGTCGAAGTTGTGCGATTATTTGATCGACAACGGACACGCCCGCGCCAGCGAACTTCCCGGAGCCCTGTTCGCAGTGAAACCGGAGAATTTTTGGGAAACGCTGGCTCGGCGAAGGAATATCGAAATTGTCGTGGGGGTGCGGCAAGCCGAAGCAGACCCGGCTAGTGCTTGGGTGGTCGCTTCGGATTCGGTCCTGATTGGTGAACTGCTGAGCGGAATCTCGACCTTGGGCGGTAATGCAAAAATGCAACCCGCTCCAACGCCCGATGGCGAAGCCGACGCGGATGACGATGACAAGGCACAGTTGGGGCACCCCGAACGATTGCAGCAGACGCTGGTCTGGAGTCCCGGTCATGTGTCGCCCGCCGATACGCAGCAGCGAGCCAAAGCGGTCCACGAAACGTTCGTGGAAACGCAGGGCGATCGCGCGCTGATCAGCATCGGAAGCGTCAAGAGCAACCCCGTGGCGGAGATGATCTTCGCCGACGCGTTTGGTTGTACTCCCTTCGCCAGCGAAGACGACTTGGACGACTCCTCCAGTCGAGCTTGCCCGTTCTTTCTGCGGTATCGCGAAAACGACCCCAAACCGGATGCGGCATCCGCCGGGGTGCAGTTAAGCAAAAACGAAAAGGTCGACAAGCCAGGCATTTACTACGAAAAAGACGACGGCCAATGGGTCTGGGCGGGCGGCGACAAAAGCAAGGATGCAGCGTTGGTGTTTTACGTCTACCGTGAACCGCTGGGACGATTGGAACTGGTGCTGAGTGGGTTTTCGGGTCGCGCCACGCGGCTGCTGGCCAAGACGCTCGCCAGCCGCAGCGAAGAGTTCTGGCCGCCGGTTTACGAAGAGCCCGGTTTGCAAATCGGCGCCTATATCGTTCAGTACGGCGTCGACGAAGAAGATAGCGACTTGCTGCAGACCAATTTTTCCGCAGCTCCCAAAGTCATCAAGCTCTCCTCCGAAGCGATCCGCCGCCGGATGCAGCGACTGTAGCCGCAAGCCGCGGATTTAATGAAAACCCGACGCGTCAGCGAGAGACCGGCTGCCAGGGTGGGTTCCTCGCGGCTTCCTCGGTTACGCAGCGGGTTGCCAATTCGACTGACCCTACAGGCCGCTATCTCCGAACCGGCCCATTGTTTGGAAAATGGCCCGATCCTCTTACGAGACTGCCCACCGGGTCTCGGTGGAGCGTTCGGGATCGACCGCTTTGCGATGGTGCCGAGAAATCCAGACGCTGCACGGTGCGTGACGCAGCACATACTTTGTTGTGCTGCCAATCAACCATTGCTCCAACGCGTTGTGCCCAGTATCTCCAACGACAATCAAGTCGCTGCCGGACTTTTCAGCATGCCCCACAATCGTGTCGCCGATGTGGTGGCCTCGAACCGTTTCGGCCGTGGCGTTGGGTAACGACGCGGCGATTTTCTTCGAGACCTTCTCGGCCGAGCGATGCATTTCGGCAAACACCTCTTGCTCGTTCTCCAGCACCACGGCGGACATGCCGTCACCAAGCAGGTAGTCGTAGTAAGGGGCAACCGTCAGCACCGAAACATGCGTCTCCTGCGGCCAATTCGCTTGCTCGACGTCGACGATCGCGTCGGTCGACGCGTTCGAGCCATCGTAAGCGACCGTCAGCCGGGTGGGCAGATGCGATTCCCTAGCGTCGTCGCTCGAAGGACGAACGACCAACACCGAGCACTCCGCGTGGGTGGCGACGTTGTCGGACACGCTGCCCAGGAAAATGCGTCCGATCGTCGAATGGCCGCGTGCCCCCATCACAATCAAGTCGGCTTCGAAGGCTTTCGCTTCTTCCAAGATCTCATGAGCCACACTTCCCGTGCGGTGGCTGAACTTCGGCGACGCACACCGCGCGGCGAACAATTCCGCAATAAACGCCTGGTGCTCGGCGACACGCTTGTCTTCGTGCTGCTGCCACTCGGGATACCACGGCTGGATCCGCCCCGCGCTGAAGGTCTCCGGGTTGTAGGTCACCATCAACACGTCTAATTCCAAGTCGCTGCGAAAGTTCAGTTCACGCAAGACTTTGGCGGCTCCGATTGCACAGTCGGACCCGTCGGTTGCCAATAAAACTCTCATCGCCTGCTCTCCAAACGCTTCATTGCGGGTGGGCTGGTATGTCGCGCCCTAAAGCGGACACGGGATCTTTAGCAGACTGATTATGCAGGTGGCGTGCCAATGTTCCAGGGAGGCTCAGAACGATCCCAATCGCACAGTTAGCCAGGCGGTCGAATCGCAGAACCGCACACGCGCGCCATTCCGCACATTGCCGAGAAGCTAACCGTGGCCGTGCCTTCGGATATTGGCGGAGCCTCAGTGGCTGGACGGGTGGGCTATTCGGCCGCGCTGGCCCCTGCGCCCTTACCCAGATAAGGCCAAGCTTGCCAAGACCAAACCAGGCTTGCCAAGATCAGACCAGGACACATCCCTGTGTCCCCTGACGGTCATCACTCTGCATGTTCGTCTGTTTGGGTAGACGAACATGCTGTTCGCGGACGGGCACATCCTGTGCCCGACCCGTGAAGCCCAATCGGTCGGCTCAGCCAACCAGTACATACAGCCCGTGGCCGCAGACTGTCGGTACCGGCTTCACGCAAGGCGAACTCGCGGAGGTCATCTGCGCTTTCCGAATCGATGTAAATTCAACGCAGGCAAGCATTTATCTGAAAACACAAGCTTCTGCAGGTGCTGCGTTGTGTGAGCCTCCAGAATATCGCCCGACCTGCGTGGGTCAACGGAGATTGTGAACGGAAATCAAACGTTTTGCCTGCTAGCACACCCGATGCCAACGTTTCCCCGCACCATCGGCAACAAGAATTTTTGCCGCCACGCTCCGAGCCCTCGAGCCAGCATGCCGGACAATCGCTTGGTGCCCCCTAAGCCGGCAGGCTGGAGTCATCGGGGCCATGAGCCGCCTCGGCGATAGCCGCGGTTCCTGAATCCAACCGGGGCTATGAATCCAACCGGGGCTATGAATCCAACCGGGCTATCGCCCAAACGGCTAAGCAGCGTTCTGCGGAAGGATTCCTGCAAACCTGCTTGGGTGGCTGTTTTTTTACGGCACGTGATCGGGCGGTTAAGCGGTCGTTGGGCGACGTGGCGACCGAGCCTCCGAATGCATGACCATGCAGGGCAGGTTGCTACAGCTGGTTGGTAAACCGGTCGTATGGGGCCCCTCCACTGGTTCGCACACTCGACTTGGTTGACCGCGGGCTAAACCGCACACTCGGGCCTTCAGGCTGCAAGAATGGGCTTTGGTAACGTTTTCTCGAAAAAGTATGGCGTTCGGCTGCCGCATCAAAATCGAGCCGATTGCTGACAAAAAGGCGATCTAGGGAAATTGGGCGAGCCGCCGATTAGGGGAATTTTGGCAATTTTTCCGGCTGCCGCGTTGAACACCCCCCATCGATCAGTTAATCTCGCCTTTGGTAGAGGGACGGCTGGTTTCACCCGGTTGGTCCGCTGGGGCACAGTCCGCAGAACCGTAATAGCACCACCCCGTTGGGGACGAGCCACTTTCATCCGGAGTTTGATCCATGCGAGCCGTCTTACTAGTCATCGCCGCCGTAGCGCTAACCGCGGCAGCCCCGCCGAAGAGAGCGGAGGCAGCGCTGTTTCTTGGGCAGACGCTGACTTACCAGTTTACTACTATCTTCGGTGGAACGACGACAACTGGGAAGAATGTTACGCCTTTGACCGTTACGGATCCTGCTTTAGTACTGGTTGATGGACTTGACTCTACTTTGTCGGAGTTAAGTCTTCAGATATCAGACACGAAGGTAACCATTTTGGTTGATAGCGGCGCAGTTTTGTCTACTGGCACGGCCGTGACTCCCTCCGATTTCTTCGGTTTTCGTTTATCTGGCCTCGACATTGACACTGTTTCTTTCGATACTTTTGAATTCACCGGCACTACAGGATCGTCATTAGTTCAGCCTCCACCACCAATTATTGGCCCGAGCAACGAGTTTATCGATTTCAATTTGCTTGGCGCGGGTGGAAGCGTGAATAGCTTCTCTTACGTTTTTAGCGGCACGGCCTCTTCTCCGGGCGGTGGTGGCTCGGGTGCCGTTCCTGAACCTGCTTCTTTGCTGATCTTTGGGTTGGGTTCGGTTGGTATGGTGATGGGGGCTCGCCGCCGTCGCTTGCGAGTCACCGAAGTCGCCGCCTAAAACGCCTCGCCAAGTCGATAGGACGCAACGGGTGACGGTTTCCGTCACCCGTTTTGCATGCGCTAGCGCCGCGCCTTAGCTGCGGTAGCTTGCCAGGCTCGCTATGCAGGGGTCGGCGGGGAAGCCAAGCCTGTTCCAGCCCCCTCACCCCCAGCCCCTCTCCCCCGCCTGCAAGCTCGCTCGCGCTCGCCAAGCAGGCGGGGGAGAGGGGAGCCAGAAAAAGAAAGGTAGAGATTTCCGCGCCAGAGCTTCCCACAATCGATCTTGCTCCCTTCTCACCCGCTCCCTTCTCACCCGCTCGCTCCGTACCCGCTCGCTCCGTACCCGCTCGCTCCGTACCCGCTCGCTCCGTACCCGAACGCTCCGTACCCGAACGCTCCGTACCCGAACGCTCTGCGACAGAGATTTTCGCGA
>CAYZHQ010000182.1:0-9181 GCA_964477385.1 uncultured Pirellulaceae bacterium | reverse complement strand
GGCAGTTCAGCTCGGCAGCGTTTCAAGCCCGCAGATCCCACCCGGACATCTGCTGAGCAAATTTTCGGCGAGTGAGGTCAAACTGCAGCGGTGTGACCGTCACGCGTCCATCGCGAAGCTCCGTCACATCGGTGCCATCGAGAGGCGGTTTTTTGGGATCGTTCCAGACGGCCCAGTAATAATCGCGTCCCCCTGGATCTTGACGTTTTTCATAACGGTCGCCGTACTGCGCCAGCCCCATCGGTACGACACTGACCTCCGCGGCGCGTTCGGTGGCAGCGGTCGGAATGTTGATATTGAACAAGCCGCCTGCCGCTTCGCTGCGAGCGGCGATTCCGCCGACGACGTTTCGTGCGATCACTGCGGCGGCTTGGAAGTCGGCATCGGGGTCGTACTCCAGCGACACCGCACAACTGGTGATGCCGAAGAAGGCTCCTTCAATGGCAGCCGCAACGGTGCCACTGTACAGCACATTGATCCCGGCATTTAAGCCGTTGTTGATACCACTGACAACCAAATCGGGTCGCCACGGGCACAGCTCGGCAATGGCTAATTTCACACAGTCGGCGGGCGAACCGTCGACTGCCCATGCCCAACTGCGATCGGGGCGGACGATTCGCTTGCAGATCAGCGGCGTCAAAAAAGTGATCGAATGCCCAACCCCACTCTGCTCGGTAGTCGGTGCCGCGACAAAGACTTCGCCCAAGTGCCGGAGCTGTGCTTCGAGGGCCGCCAAGCCCGGGGCGTAAACCCCATCGTCGTTTGTCAATAATATTTTCATCGTCATGCTAACCAGCGAGAGTAAAGATCTGCGTGTCGTTGGATCATCTGCTCGACCGTGAACTCCGACATGATCCGTTGGCGCCCCGCGTTGCCCATTGCCGCGGCCAGCGGAGCATCTTCGAGTATCTGATGGGTTGCCTGCGCGAACCCCGCGGCATCCCCGAGCGGCAAGATGCGTCCGGTTTCCTGATCGACCACCAAATCACGATTGCCGGGAATGTCCGATGCAACCACCGGCCGCCCCGCCCGCATCGCTTCCATGACCGAATTGCTCTGCCCTTCGTATTCGCTGCCGATCCAAAACAGCTCGCAATGCGGCAACAGTGCCGCCACATCGTCCCGGTGGCCGGCAAACTGGACCCGTTGAGGCGCCGTTACGGCGTCTCGATAGCGCGTCAACTCAGGGCCCTGCGGACCGCCGCCAATGATCACCAACGTGGTGTCGCCGCGCAGCTCTCCGAGCATCTCTCCGGCCCAAATCAGATCACGGTAGCGTTTTTGCGGCCACAATCGACCGACGGCGATAATTAAACGCTTGGCGGGATCGACAGCCATCCGCCGACAAGCCTCCTCCCGCGACAGGGACTGCTGCGTGGCGGCTTCGATGCCATTGGGGATGACGACGAATTTTTCTGCCGGCACCCCATGCTGTGCGTAAAAATCACGGACCCCCGAACTGTTGGTGGTGATCGCCTGGCTCCGGCTGGCAAGGTAGCGGTCAACCGTAAAATGGCGACTCGTTTTCCACAAGTCGACGCACCGTTCGGAACCGATAATGCAGGGCGTGCCGATCGATTTAGCCGCCGCCCGACCGTAGCTGTTGGCTGCGAAAATCCAGGTGTGGACGATCTCCGGCGAGAGTCGTCGCAAGCACCGTTTGAGTCGAAAGTAGGCGGTTGGATCGGCTTTGAATCGCTTGCCGATCACCGTCACGGGGATCTCCGCCGCGTCTAGCACAGCACGTCGCGGGCCGTCGCGAGTGAGCAGCACAACATGCGTGTCGAACGCATCCCGCGGCAACCCGGCGGCCAAGAGACAAAGCTGTTTTTCGGCACCTCCACGGTCGAGCGTCGGAATCACCAGGCACAGTCGTCGCGTCACGGAAGCAGCTCGGCGGTCGTTGGATTTCCAGTCACATTCTTCCCCGACAATTGACAAAACAGACGCAGGTGCTGGGCCACGGTGTTGCCAAACGAAACTTGCAACACCGCTTGCCGCACGCGCCGTGCGGCTTCCTGGGCGCTGGCGTCATCGGCCAGCATTGCGTCGACCGCCCGACCAATTGACTGGGGGGATTCCGCCGCAAACGGGATCACATCGGCAAAAGAATCTCCCAGCAGGCGACGCGTCTCCACAGTATCGGCGACCACGGCAGGAAGACCAGCCCCAAGGACGCGGGGTAAATAGTACTCCATGCCATCGGTTGATTGTGGCAAGGCATAATAGTCCGCAGCCAACAACAGTTCCTCAAACGAGGTGAATGAACCGGGCATGCTGACCAAGCTGTGCACGCCGTGAGAACGGAGGTAATCGTAAAGGTCTTCGCGTTGATTCCCATCGCCGACCAACCAGACGCGCAGCGTGGGGTGCCGATCAAACACGGCGGGCAGGGCGTTGACCAACGACTGCAACCCGCCCTGATCGGTCATCCGATTGGTCGTCAGCAGGACCTTGCCATCGACAGGCACAAACAGATCGCTGTTGACGTGAGACAGGGCGGAACGGGCGGCAAGTCGCGTGCTTTCCTCACGAGCTGGTCCGGGGAGGAAGCCGTTGTCGATGCGGTGAATGCGCTGCCGCGGCACTCCCGCGCTGAGCAACTCTTGTTCTGCCGAGGCCCGCACGGCGATGATCGCGTCGGCTTTTAAGCAGACCGATTTGCAACGTTTTGCACTGCGTGAAGATTGCCACCAAGCGGCATCGGAAAACTTGCCGATCCCGCTGTAGCGCACCACCGATGGAATGCCCGCACGCTTGGCGGCGTCGATGACGATGGCGGCTTCTTCACGCATCGCGTCGGCATACAATAGGTCGTAGGCCGGAGCTTGCTCCCGCAGCCAATTGGTTAACGAACGGGCATAGCGGACCATCGACCAGTCGCTGCGAGGTGCGGGCGCCGGGCGATAGATCGGGATCTCTCGAACGGTTAACTCCTTGGGCCAAGACGCCGCGTAACGCGCCGCCACAATGCTTGGGCGAATGCCGCTGCGCTGCAAGCCGTCGACCAACGCAGACAGTCGGCTAGCGGCGTCGTCACCCATGTGAGGCCAATAGCGACGCGTCACCATCAATGTCCGCAGAACACCCATCGCAAATGTGACTAACCGTTTCCCGAGGGCGCGGACTTTGAAGGCACACGTGCGGGCAACGTCGGCGTGGCGGCTGCGGCGGTCTCGCTGGTCGAAGCGATTTCGTCTTCGTCCAAGATCGCCAAGTACGGTAGATTGCGATACATGTCGCGATAGTCCAAACCGTAGCCCACAACGAATTCGTCAGGTATTTCAAAGGCGACGAAATCGGGGCGAACCGGAACGTCATGGGTTCGCTGCTTGCGAAGCAGCAGCGCGCTGCGAACGGAATGCGCCCCCCGCTGCTGGACGATTTTCATTAATCGGTCAAGCGTCCGGCCGGTGTCGAAGATGTCGTCGACCAACAGCACATCGCGGTTCTCGACATCGAGCAACATTTTGGTATCGACGGCCAATTCCCCGGGCTGGGTCGCGCCACGGTAACTGCTCGCCTGGATCACCCCGACACGCAGCGGCATCGACAGCATCCGAATCAAGTCGGCGAACAGCACCACCGAACCTGTCATCACCGCCACAACCGTCAAAGGCCGGCCCCGATAGTGCGAGTCAATTTCCTTCGCCAATCGCTGGACGCCTGCCAACAATTGAGCTTCATCGAGCAAGATTCTCATCGGCGACCGCGCGAAACACGACTGAAAAAAGAACAGGAACGACCCTCGCAACCCACGTCACGCAGCGCAACCCATGTCACGCAACCACTGCACAACCCATGCAAGCTGACGGTGGAGAGTGTAACCGAAAAGGCCCCCCACCCGCAGCGGTAGCGCGTGCGTTGGCGATCGTTTTGTGGCATCTTTCCTACCGACGGAGCTTGGCCGGGCAGGCGTTGTGTAAGATAAGGTTTTGTTAAAACGGGCTAAGATTCGCCGGAGGTGGCTTGCGGCTCCTCGCCGAGCCTTTCCTATCCCGCCTCTGTCGCCCTCGCGACTTATCCTTGGAGCTACGACTTGCTGCGCGCCCTTCAGAATCGTCGACCATCGGCCCGCGCCGGCCTGCTTCCAAGCATGCTCGCCATGCTCCTGCTGCTGGGGGTTGCGTCCGAGCAGGTTGCGGCACAAGCGGTTCCCGCGGCTGCGGAATCCGACCCGGTGCCGCTGCGAACGCTCGAGGGACGCTGGTGCCAGATCATCACCGACTTGCCCCCCTCGAAGGCGGTCGATGCATTGCCCGCCGCCGTCGAAGCGGTCGTCCCGCAATGGATCGCTTTCTGGCAGCGTCCGGCGGATTGTGTGGATGGCTGGAAGATGACCGTCTACCTAATGGGAGACAAAGATGCCTTTCGCCGTCGCGGCTTGATGCCCAAGCAAATGGACAATTTTCCGCATGGCTTTCAGAGTGGACGGCGGGCTTGGGCGGTCAGCCAACCCTCGGAATATTTTACGCGACACTTGGTCTTACACGAAGTCTTCCATGGGTTTGCCGCACATGTCTTTGGTGGCGTCGGCCCAACTTGGTTTGGCGAAGGGACCGCGGAGATGATGGCAACTCACAAAGGCGAGGGTGCCACCACGCGTGTGCCGACCATTCCGACAAGTCGTGAGGCGGTACCGTACTGGGGCCGGTTCAAACTGATCACCCAGCGACGTGAGGAAGCGCGGTTGCCATCCTTGGAGGCGGTGCTGGGGCAACGCGAGCAGTTATACGTCAACGTGGAGCCCTACGCCTGGAGTTGGGCGGCGACGGTGCTGATGACGATGTACCCCGAGTACCGCGCCGAACTGACCACCGCGTCGAGCCAGATGCAGTCCACGGCGGGCGAGTTCACGCGCGATTTCCGGAATGCGCTGCAAGACCAATGGCCGGTGGTTCGCGGACGCTGGCATCTGCTGCTGGAAGATTTCGACTATGGCTACGACATGCGTCGCAATCGAATCGACTGGGAGGCCGATCAACCGGCTTGGGATCGCCAGCCAAGGCAGGTCGCCATCGCGGCGGCGCGCGGTTGGCAATCGGCTGGCGTACGAGTCGCCGCGGGGACGAAGTTGAACGTGACCGCGGCGGGACGGTACTCGCTGGGCACTCAGCCTCGGCCTTGGGTTTGCGAACCGCAAGGCGTGACGGTGCGTTACCATCGCGGTCGTCCCTTAGGTGTGATCCTCGCCGCACTCGTGCCGCAGCGTGCCGCCGACAGCAATATCTTGCCGCCACTGCAGATTGAAACGATTGGCCGCGGTACCAGCTTTGTCGTTCGCCAAGATAGTTGGCTGCTGTTTCGCATCGGCGACGATCCCAGCCAACTGGCCGACAATGCGGGGGGCGCGACGGTCTCTTTTCGTCTCCAACCTTAGCCCCCCACGCGAGCACGATTTGCTGGCTGGTTGTCTGTTTTTTGTTGCGAAGCGCGACGGCGGTTTCTAGGCTATAGCGTTCCTCTTTTGCGGTCTCGCCGAGAACACCTTATGAGTCAAACCGACCACAGCAAACAATCCAGTGGGTTCCGCAAGAGCGACGTCTTGGAAGGTTTGCTGGAGTCGATCGACGACCTAGCCTGGGCGGCGACTCCCGACAACCGCCGCTTGCTATTCATCAACGCCGCCGCGGAGACGCTGTATGGTGTGCCGCTGGAGGAACTCAAGGCCGCCCCCGAGCGGTTGGCGAGGGCTATCCACACCGAAGACCAACCGGTCATCGCACAGCGTTGGGAACAGCTTCAGAAAACCGGGCAGGCGACATCGGAGTATCGCGTCGTGCGCCCCGACGGGGAGGTGCGCTGGGTCTCCGAACGGGTACGGATGGTGAGCGATGAAGATGGGCAACCGCATCACCTGGAGGGGCTGGCCCGTGATATCACCAGCAGCCGCAGCGATCTGACCGCATTGCAGGAGAGTCCCGCGCTGCGTGATGCCGACGCTGCTTATTGCTCCCTGGTCGATAGCCTACCGATCAGTGTGACATGCAAGGATCGCGAAGGGCGCATTCAGTTCGCCAACGAACGCTTCTGCCAGCAAGCCGGCCGGCCGCTCGAAGCGTTACTCGGCAAAACCGACTTTGATTTATTCCCCGCCCACCTCGCGAAAAAATACCGTTTGGATGACCAACGGGTGCTGGAACGTGGCGAGGTTTATCATGCGATTGAGGAACATGCCACCGGGGACCAACCGACTTACGCCGAGGTCTTTAAGACGCCACTGCGCGACTCGCGCGAGCAAATCATCGGCGTGCAAATCATGTACTGGGATGTCACGGCACAGAAACAAGCTGCTGCTTCGGCACAGTACCAAAAATTTTTGCTCGACACTTTATTGAAACACGTTCCCGATGCGATTTACTTCAAAGACCAAAGCAGTCGCTTTATTCGCCTGAGCGAAAGCTTGGCAAGCAAACTGGGTTTGAGAAACATCGAGCAAGCGATTGGCAAAAGTGACGCCGATTTCTTTTCAAGACAGCATGCGCAGCGAGCCCTCAGCGACGAGCGTCAGGTGATGGCGACCGGCGAACCGATTGTCGGAAAACTCGAACACGAGACCTACGAAAATCGCCCCGACACTTGGTGCTCCACCACCAAGGTTCCACTGCGTGATGCCAATGGCATGATCATTGGAACGTTTGGAGTTTCGCGCGATGTGACCGAGCAGAAACAGGCCGAACAGAAACTCGCCCGCGAACGCGACCTGTTGCGAACGATCATCAATCAACTGCCCGATTTGATTTTTGTCAAAGACCGCGTGGGACGTTTTGTGACGGTTAACCAAGCCTTGCTAAACCTGATGGGACTGGAGACGGAAGATCAGCTCATCGGCAAGTCCGACTTCGACTTCCTGCCGCTGGAAATCGTTTGCAATTATATCGCCGATGACCAACTGGTGATGCGAACCGGCGAACCGCTGCTCGACCAAGAAGAAGTCTCGCAGACCCGCGAAGGTGCCGAACTGTGGTTCCTGACAACCAAGGTCCCGCTCCGAGACAGCGACGGCACAATCATCGGCTTGGTCGGAATCGGGCACGACATTACCTCGCGGAAGAAAGCGGCCCAGGAATTGATCTCGGCAAAGGAATCGGCCGACGCCGCGAATCGCGCCAAGAGCGATTTCTTGGCCAACATGAGCCACGAAATTCGCACTCCAATGAATGCCATCATCGGCATGACCGAACTGCTGCTCGATACCGATATCGACGACAGCCAACGCGACTACCTGAAGATGGTCCAAGCATCGGGCGAATCGCTGCTCTCAATCATCAACGACATCCTTGACTTCTCGAAAATCGAAGCGGGCAAACTGGAGCTCGATGAGTGTGTCTTTGATGTGCGTGAAGGATTGGGCGACACCATGAAAACGCTGGCCCTGCGAGCCCATGCCAAGCAGTTGGAACTCGCTTTTCGCGTCGAACCTGATGTGCCGCAATGCCTGATCGGCGACGGCGGACGACTGCGGCAAATCATCGTCAACCTCGTCGGCAACGCCATCAAGTTCACCGAACAGGGCGAAGTGGTGGTGGAAGTCACCAGCATCGAAATGCTGGATAACCAAGTCCGCTTGCAGGTCTGCGTTCGTGACACCGGCATCGGCATCCCAGAAGAACAGCAGAAACGCATCTTTAACGAATTTGAACAAGCCGACACCTCCACCACGCGACGCTTTGGGGGGACCGGTTTGGGACTGGCCATCTCTTCACGTTTGGTTCGCATTATGGGTGGCGAACTGTGGATGGAAAGCCAAATCGGCGTGGGAAGTCAGTTTCACTTTACCGTTGCCTTGGGACGCGCGGACGCCGACTTCAACCACTTCGCGGAACTGGTCGTCGTGGGCGGCACACGGGTGTTGGTTGTCGACGATAACGCGACCAACCGACAGATCTTGTGCGAGATGCTGAAGAACTGGGGCATGCAGCCCGAGGCGATGGAGAACGCGTCGCAAGGCCTGGAACGACTGCAACAAGCCGAGGGAGCGGGCACACCGTTTGGGCTGGTGCTAAGCGATGTGCAAATGCCCGACGTCGATGGTTTTGAATTCGTCGAATGGGTACGAGGCACGCCCGCGGTCGCCAACACGCCGGTGATCATGCTGACCTCGGGAGGCCGCAACGGAGACGCCGCCCGACGGATTGAACTGAAGGTTGCCGAACGACTGATGAAACCGGTCAAGCAATCGGAACTGTTCGACGCCATTGTGCGCGTCTTGGGAGTGACCTCCGCGGAACGAGAATCGGCCAAAGAGCCCGCGGAAAGCGAAACCGCCCAGCCGCTCGATTCCCTAAAGGTGCTGTTGGCCGAAGACAATGTCGTCAACCAAAAACTGGCCGTGGGGGTGCTGGAAAAACAAGGCCATACCGTCCAGGTGGTGCCCAATGGTCAAGCTGCGCTGGAACGGTTGGAAGAAGAGGAATTTGACTTGGTGCTGATGGATGTTCAAATGCCGATCCTCGATGGCTTGGCTGCAACGCGTTTGATTCGCGAGCAGGAACAAATCACCGGCGATCACCTGCCGATCATTGCCATGACGGCCCATGCCATGAAAGGCGATCGCGAGGAATGCTTGAATGCAGGAATGGACGAGTACATCGCCAAACCGATTCGAGTATCGGCGATGCAGGAGAAATTTGTTGAAGTGATCGAGCGTTACGGATTGAGCAACGATCGACGTCGCCCCAACCAAGCCCAAGCCGCATCGAAGCGGCAGGAAGTCCGCATGGATCACGCCTCGCTAGAAACCCCGTCCTCTTCCGAAAACCCTCCCGAACCGGTCGTCGATTGGGAACGAGCGATGGCGATCGTCGGAGGCGACCCGCGGTTGCTCGACGAGATCATCTCGGTCTACCTGCTGGAGAAAAACAGTTTGCGAGACACGATGGAACGGAGCTTGAAGAGTGGCGATACCGATCGCCTGTATCGCGCCGCACACACCTTAAAAGGTGCTTCGGCGGCGATTGGGGCCAGCCGCGCAACTTCCATGTCCAGCACCCTGGAGATGGCCGCTCGCAACCGTGAAATCGACCGCTTGCCAGAACTGTTTGAAGAACTGATCGACCAGCTCGATGCCGTCGAAAAAGAGATCCATCGCAAGCAGTCCGAACCGCAAGATTAATCGGCCGGATGCAACTCACAACTCACAACTCACAACTCACAACTCACAACTCACAACTCACAACTC
>CAYZHQ010000181.1:7891-9211 GCA_964477385.1 uncultured Pirellulaceae bacterium | reverse complement strand
GTGACGGGTACCTTTTGCGAGAAACTCGCCCTTCGGGTGCTTCGTACAAAAGGTACGCGACCTTTATTAATCGCTCATTGCTAAACATCGACTCGCAGCCGCGTGGTTGCAGCAGAGCCTACTTCTAGAAACATAAAGTTATCCATAATGCCTTACCACTTGATGCTGATCACACTGGTGTTTCTCTCCCTTGCAAGCCATCGAGCCGATGCTGCGGTCGTGCTGGACTTTGAAGATCGTGCATCGTCGCCAACTTTTTCGGGACTTTCGAATGTCGGCAACCTCTATTCAAATTCCGGTTTCACCGTTGCGGCGCTGCAGCGTCCGGGAGTGACCTCTTCCCCCGTATTTTTGGTGGCAGGGCAAGCAAGCATCGTATATGCCGGCTCCACTGCGTTGTTCACCAACAGCGACTATTTGACGGAAATTCGCCGCCAAGATTTGGGTGCTTTTTCGTTAAACAGCATGGATATCTCGGAATGGAATACCGATGTTTCTCCCCGAACGATCACTTTCACAGGAACGAAGGCCGACCTTTCGAGCGTATCGCAGAGCGTTACGCTCGACGGAACTTTCGGCTTTGAAACCTTCGCGTTGACAGGCTTTAACGATGTCGTTCGCGTTCAATGGTTACAAACGACGCTGTCCCATCAATTCGATAACGTCGTGCTGGACGCTTCGGCTTCCCCCTCCGCCGTTGTCCCTGAACCGAGTGGATGGATGACGTGCTTGACCCTGGCGATGCTTGGCTTCGTCTATCGCCATTACCGATTGCATCCAGCCGCACCGCCAGCAACGGAGTGGTTCCACTGGTGCCGCGGGAACGAATCACGATCGCTTGATACGCCTTCTTTCCTCCGCTTAAAACTCCGCTGTCAGCACGCCAGAACTTGATGGTGCACGTCCAGATAGGGGGGTGCAAATGTCGTGTTGAAGTAATCGATGAATGTGAGAATCGCGTCCTACAGAGCGTCCAAGGTTACGAAGCTCATCCAGCGAGCCACTTTGCTACGCGGCGTGCCGAACCAGATTTCGATTGGATTGAGCTACGACCGGGGCCGGAGAATGTTCGCGGAGAATGTTCGTGTCCCCGTTTGCCGTCCCTGAGAACGTCCGTGTCCCCGTCTGGTGGTGTCCCCGTCTGGTGGGGGCCGGAGAATGTTCGCGGAGAATGTTCGTGTCCCCGTTTGCCGGTGTCCCCGTTTGCCGTCCCCGTTTGCCGTGTTCGTGTGAGAACGTTCGTGTCCCCGTCCTGAGAACGTTCATGTCCCCGTCTGGTGGTGTCCCCGTCTGGTGGTGTCCCCGTCTGGTGGTGTCCCC
>CAYZHQ010000181.1:0-7791 GCA_964477385.1 uncultured Pirellulaceae bacterium | reverse complement strand
TGGTGGTGTCCCCGTCTGGTGGTGTCCCCGTCTGGTGGTGTCCCCGTCTGGTGGTGTCCCCGTCTGGTGGTCGTCTGGTGGTGTCCCCGTCTGGTGGTCGGTGGTGGTCTGGTGGTGTCCCCGTCTGGTGGTGTCCCCGTCTGGTGAAGAAGGTTTGCGGCCCCTTGTGGTGGGAAGAACCATCAGCGGCTCGGTGCTAGCCACTGGCCCCGCTCAGAGAACGCTAACCTTTCAAGGCCAGCGGCTAGCACCGAGCCGCTGACGAGAGAACGCGTCCTACTTCTCAAACGTGCCGTCGTGCGACGCCCCTTCCGTAAGTGACCGCTGCTGGGAAGTGGGAGAAAGATGCTTGCTTATTGCTGCCGGCACAAGAGCGAGGCAACAGTGGACCGCTCGAATCAGGACGATGAGAGCGGGCAACGTTAAGCGGAGAAACTGAGTTTGGTCAGCGGCGGGTTGCTGCTAAGGATCTCGCCTGTATCCGATACCTTCAAATAATAGGAAGACCGAATGTGGACACAAGCTGAAAAAGCGGACTCCCCCGTCGGCTCGATCTCCTCCCAAATGTTGACGCGGTAGTTTCCGTTGTGGTGTTCACACACCTCCACACGATGCAGACGGGGCGGCCTGCCGACTTTTTCCAGCACTTGGACCGTGATCTTATCGGTGTGGTTTGTTAACGCCCCGGGTCCATCTTCCTTCGGGGCGGTTTGATCGGCTTTCGCCATTTTTTTCCTCGGTCATACGAAGGGGATGAGTTGCTGAACTGTATCGTAAGCGAGACTCGTTCGATACGGATCACTTTAAAGAACTACCCGTTAACCGCTTCAGCGTCCTCAATTCCCTCCTCCCACTCGCCTCTATGCCATTCCATTGACTGGAGTTTTTGAGTCGCCGAGGAAAGACCGTAAGCGGATTGGCCGAAATCCAGGAAGCCAGCGACCGTCACTTTCGAACTGGTCGCCCAAAAAAAACGGCGGAGCCTTTGGGCGCCGCCGTCATCACACGTCGCGTTTCGCACGAATTCTTATTCTGAAGCTTTGACTACTTTGAAGCCACTTTTGAAAGGCTTTTCGCCAAATACCAATTTGACTTGAGCAGCGCCTTCCGCACCAGCAACTTTGCCTTTGCAACCGTTGCAGCAGAAAGCGACTTCAACGCCACCGACGGTGACGACAGCCGAGCTGTTCACGTCACGACCGGTCAGCGGGCAAGCGGCCTGCTTGTACTGCTTGGTTGCGACCAACTGATGATTGGCCTTGGGTGCAAACTTTTCAGGGCTTGCGGTGAACTTGCCTTGGCAACCACCACAGCAGAAGAAGACTTTGCCGTCTTTGTAGTCAACCGATTTTTCAGCATTGGCAGCCTTGGGCGCGACAACGCACTTCACACCTTCCAATTGTGGCTCGGTTGCCCACACGGTAGCACCAGCGATCAGCATCACAGCGAACAGCGAACTAATAACTTTCTTCATGGATTTTTCCCTTCAAGGAATCAGAAATGGAATTCTGCGAGAGCCAATTCGCTCCCACACCGTGCGCACATCGCATCTAGGTTCGAGCGACACAGTGTTAATTTAGGCAGGGCTACGTGCCTGCGTCAATCTTGCGGGCTCGACTTTTCACGATCGAGCCATAGTTTCAGATAGCTGCGCGGCTCGTGGTTAAGCAATCCTAATTCCTCGGCAAGCCCCATAATCGCGTCGCGTGCCGCCGGAATATCGGCTTGATCGACCGCCATTGCCTCGATTTCGCTGTACCACCCGACCTCTTCGACCTCGTCCAAGGTAACCAGCAGATTTCGCCCCTGCCGCTGCATTCGTAGCGTTTGGCGGTGTTTGCTAACGGTGGCGACGGGCTGGAAACCAAGCGAGACCAGCATTTTTGACATGTTTTCACCAGCTCGATCGGATTCGCCGAGCGACCACTCCAGCTCTTCACGAACCTTTGCAACACCGGGTTGCTTGGGACCTTTGTAGGTCACGTGGGCTTGGCCATCGACGCAGCGGATGCGTAAAGCCTCCGTCGTTTCCGCAAAATTTCGACAGGGGTGACCGTAATAGGTATCGCGGTGATGCTCCGTCTCGGTTTCCAGCACGCCTCCTTTCTCAATGACCCGTTCGCGGTGAGCCTCGGGGCTGAGGAGGGGATATTTCAGCTCAATTTCGTACATCTAGCTTTTTCTCGGAGGGCAGAGGTGGTTCAAACGGGGCGGCGACCTGGCTTCCTGCCTCCACCGCCGGACCCAAACGCGCAAGGTAGCCTGGCCGGCCTTCGCTGGTTACCCACAGTCGCAGCTCAGCATCAAAGGCGATCGCCTCGATTTGCTTCAAAGACGGCAACACGTAATGCTGCGGTTTGCTTTGCAATACGGCTTGCCAAGCAGATGCCTCGGCGGTGTTGCGATAGACGAAGGCATCAAAGTAGTTTGCCAACACCAGACGACTACTATCCTTGCTGATGTCCATCGCGGTGACCATCGGGATGAACAGAGTGGCAACATGGCGCGCCTCGATCACCGGCTTTGAATCTGCGCCGCCCAGCGGCACGACCAGCAGTTTACAAATTGGCAAGCGATGCTTGGTCGCTAACCAGATCTCTTTGGAAATCGGATCGACCGCCACTGCCTCACAATCACACGCCCCGCCCGGCAGACGGACTCGGAGCGTCTGCACCCGTTTAACCACCCCCGTCTGATCGGGATCGGGTTCGTCAAACAGGTAGAGCTGAACTTCACTGCGTTTTGCGTCATTGTCCCCCACGTCGGCAACGATCAGTCGGGCACGGCCGTCAAGTGTAAAGGAAGCCATGTCTTCCCAGTCAACCGCCTGGGCACTGGGTAGCTTCCAAACTCCCGTCACCCTGCCCTGACTGTCGACCGCGAACACCCGCGGCTGGCCACCCGAATCGTTATGAGTCCAAAACCGGTTGGCTCGGCGATGCGAAGCGGCCAAGCCACTGCTCTCGTTGATCGCCGCAGACTGCAAGGCCACCCGATAGACCGGATCGTCAGCTGCGGTAGACTCATTTGCGGGAATGGTTTTTGCGGTCTTATCAACCGCAGAATCCGATCGTCGCGAGGTTTCTTGAGCCTGAAATTCCTGAGCCTGAACGAGAGAATCAGCCGACAATGACAGCAAGATACTGCAAGCTGTGGCACTGCACAGGCGAGAAACCTCCCGCATCGATCGCAGCCTGTCGGTCTGCTTCGCCCAAAAGCCATTAACCATTGAAGTCCCTCCAAGCCCACGGTTTTCGCCACGTGTCTGCCACCGATCAAGATAACACGACGCTCCCCCCCGCCGAACCGGCCGAACCGGCTGGTCAACGCAACTTCTCGACGACGTTTCTGTTGGTCGGACTGCTGGTGCTCGGTTTGCTGATGATGATCTTCCTTTTCAAACCTCCCTCGCTGACTGCCAGCGCGGCAATCGGAAAACCGGTGCCCGCCATCCCGGTCATTCCATTGCTTGGCGATGCCATGCCTCTCAACGACGCAAATGATTCAGAACCGGTCGTCACGTTGCTGCATTTCTGGGGAACTTGGTGCGGCCCTTGTCGGCAGGAGTATCCCGAGCTTGTCGCAATGGTCGACACATTGGAACCCGCGGCAGGAGATTCTTTTCGCTTCGTATCCGTCTCTTGTGAACCACCGGTCGGCAGCAATACGTTCGAATCCTTGCAAGCTTCGACAAAGGAGTATTACGACAGCATTGGGGTCGACGTTCCGACCTACTGCGATCCTGGCGGACGGGCACGAACGGTCGCGGCAGAACTGCTCGAACGTCCCGCTATGTTCTATCCGACGACGTTTTTGATTGGGCCCAAACAAACGGTCACTCATGTCTGGGAGGGCTACACTCGCCGTGGCGTCGAAGAGATGCGCAGTGCGATCCAGGCCGCCACGACCAACGGGCAAGTCGCCACCATAGTGAGCCAGTAACCCTCTGACGTTGAAGGCCTGCTATCGAATTAGGCGTAAGCGCTCAAGGTATGTTCAATGCGAGCGACCACTTGCTCGCGCCCCAAAACTTCCAGGGTATCAAACATCCCAAAGCCTGCCGCTTGGCCCGTTGTGGCGACGCGAAGCGCGTGAATGATCTGACCAATCTTGATCTCTTTCGATGCACAAAACTCTTTCAAGCCGGTCTCGATCGTCGCTGCATCAAAGGGCTCGATCGTCGGTAGTGCGGCGACGAAGTCCCGCAGCAGCGGTGCGGCCGCGGAGTCGCCGACCACACGTTTCTGCAACGCTTTTTCGTCATAAGACAGCTTGTCAGCCGACACGAACAAATAATCAAAATCAAGAATGTCACCGGCCATTTTGATGCGATCGCCCGCCGCTTCGAGGATGCGACTCAACCGATCCGCGATCTCGCAAGGCGGAGGCTCGGAAACCAGACCAGCCGACTGCAAATAGGGAAGCACCATGGCTACCTTGCGTTTGGAATCGAGCTCATTCATCCAATCCGATTGGAAGGCCAATAGCTTTTGCGGATCAAAACTTGCCGGGGCTTTATTCACACGCCCGAGCGAAAAATGCTTGATCATCGACTCACGGTCGAACCGTTCGGTTTCGCCATCAAGCGACCACCCCAACAACAACAAATAATTCAAAATCGCTTCGGGCAAAAATCCGATTTCGCGATAGAAGTCGACGATCACCGGGTTAAACGTATCGGGATCCACGGTCCTGCCAGCCCCCGTCCTGCCAGCCCGCTCAGCGATCCGTTGACCGTGTTGCATCAACTGCGCGAATTCGGGGTTCTTCAAATACTTCGCCAACTTGCGTTTACTCAGTTTGGGCGTGCCGCCAGGTTCGGCGACATATGGCAGGTGTGCGTACTGCGGCAAAGCGTACCCGAGCGATTCGGCGATGAAGATTTGCCGCGGCGTATTGGGTAGATGCTCCTCGGCGCGAACCACATGACTGATTTGCATTGCATGGTCATCGACGACGCTGGCCAGGTGATACAAGCAACTGCCATCGGCACGCTGGATCACGTGATCTTGCTCGCTCGCCCACTGCACGCGGACTTCGCCTCGCACGGCGTCCTGAATCACGCACTCTCCCTCGCGAGGCATCTTCAACCGAACCACACAGGATCGACCTTCGGCTGCAAACTTCTCTGCCGTCGCGTCGTCTTCCGCCATCCACTGCCGATCGTATACGAACGCTCGCCCCGCCTTCTCCGCCGCCTGACGCTGGGCCTGCAACTCCTCGGTCGTCGAGTAATCGCGGTAGGCGTGACCGCTGGCGAGCAACTGCGCGGCGGCCTGGCCGTACAAATCGGACCGCTCGGACTGGAAATAGGGACCGTGTGGCCCTCCCACTTCCGGGCCTTCGTCCCAATCCATCCCCAACCAACGGAAGCCATCGAGAATTGGCTGCAAAGCTTCCTTTACATTGCGTTGCTGATCGGTATCGTCAATCCGCAAAATGAATTGCCCGCCCGATTGCTTGGCAAGAATCCAGTTGAACAACGCCGAACGAACGCCGCCAATGTGCAGGTAACCGGTCGGACTGGGAGCAAAACGTGTGCGGACCATAGGAATTCGAAGTAAACGGAAGGACGGCATCAAAACGTTTCAACTTAGCCGAACCCGCGGTCCTCGACGAGCCACCTCGGAAGCAAAACGCCGACATCCAAAAATGCCGTCGGCCAGCGAACGGGACCGTTACCGACCCACTTTCACATCTGCCTCGACCGAGCTGGATGCCGCTCATGGCGTCTCGTTCGAAAGCAGCCTCTCGATGCGTTGCCACAGCGGTTGCTCATCGCCAATCTGCAAATCGACCTGAATTGCTTGCACGGGAAGACGCCCAATCTGCGCCACACGAATTTTGACCAAGTCCTTCTGAGTACAAACGATGCGATCGACCGAGTGTTGACTGGCCAATTCCTCGCTCCACCGTTGCAGCTCGCGCATCGTCGGAGCGTCGTACTTCGCATGATCCGGCAACGCTTTCAGATCGACTAACTTCGCGCCACAATCGCGGACCGTACGAGCAAACGCAGCCGGGTTCCCAATCCCACAAAAGGCCAACACGTTTTGACCTTGCAAGCTCGACAGTGGCATTTCTTGCTGGCGATGATTGACCAACACGCTCGGCCGATGCTCGGCTTCCAGCCACAGCAGTTGCGGGTGGTATTGCAGGGCCTCGTCACGGATGCGAGTCCGCTCCGCTTGGCTGACATAATTACTGCGAGACAGCACCGCGATGTCGGCCCGCGCCAGCGAACTCAGCGGTTCACGCAACATGCCACGAGGCAACAACGCGCCGTAGCCAAACGGGCACGTGGCATCGATCACCAGGATGTCCAAATCGCGATGCAGTCGACGATGCTGAAAGCCATCGTCCATCAGGACCAATTGCGTTTCCAGTTCCTCCACCGCCACCGTAGCGGCAGCCACTCGATCGGGATCTTGCACATGAGGCACATCGGGCAAACGCTGCTCCAGTTCCAAGGCTTCGTCATTGGACGACGCTTCGCCACGCCCATAGCCGCGACTGACCAACGACACCCGCACGCCACGCTCTCGCAGTCGCTTGGCCAACAAGCAAACCAGCGGAGTCTTTCCGGTGCCGCCAGTGGTGAGATTTCCGATCGAAATGACAGGCACCTCCATCCGCTCAATCGGTAGCTTGCCCGCATCGTAACGACGATTCCGGACCCGCACGGCAAGTCCATAGAACAGCGAGCCAAACCACAACCCCGCTCGCAGCAGGGTCGCTGCGAGTCCACGTCGCTGACCGCTCATGAGGGCTCGATAATCCATCCCCAAAGCGTATCGAGCCACCGATTCCTTGCGTAGGCCAGCACCGCCCACACCGTGAAAAACGGCAGGAGGAAAGAGGCAACACACAATGCGGGAGCTAGCCCCCGCCAGTCGTTACGCTCAACGGCACATCGACCGAACGGCTTGCCGCCTTCGCCCTTGCCACACGTGCGTCCAAGAAACGCTTGCGCAAGTACGCCGATAGCGGTTGCTCGACACGGGTCGTAATCAGCAGCGCCGCGGCACAGGAAAACACCACCACGCTTCCAAACGCAACCACCGGCGGTACACCTGCCTGATCAAAACGATGGATCAACACGCAGCCAAGATTGTTGTGAAACAGGTACAGGGCATAAGAGATCGAGCTGATAATCACAAACACGCGCATCCGCAGCAGTGGAATCTTGCCATAGGCAGATAACGTGACGAGGGCAATAATCAAAGCGGTAGCGACCGGATTGTGTTTGCCGTGATCGATCATATGGAACACAAACACGGCCAGTCCAATGCCCGCAAGATTTCGCCAGCGCGGCCCCTGCTCGGTCTTGATCATGTACAGCAAGAAACCGATGGCAAACAACGGAATGTAGTCGAGCAACAACAAGCGTCGCAGCAATCCGACCGACTGAAAGACCAAACCGGTCTCTCCGGCCACCTTCCAGCCATCATGCAACGGACAGACGCACAGCGATATCAGAACCAACAGCCCCCAGGTGATTACGGGCCGCCGGAGCGCACCACTGACGAACAAGGACGTCAGGATCAGGTAAAACAACATCTCGACCTGCAGCGTCCACATCACCGGATCGACACACTCATACCCAAACAGTGCGGGCATCAGTGTCAGATTGGCAACCCACTGAGCGGTCGAGATCGCCTGCCCATCGAGCGGAGCCAGTCCGACCAAGAACATGTTGGCAATAATCGCGATCCAGAAAATGGGACCGATCCGAATCAAGCGGGCTAAGAGAAAATTGGTGGGCTGCTGCCGGCGAAGCAACGACATTGC
>CAYZHQ010000180.1:0-9459 GCA_964477385.1 uncultured Pirellulaceae bacterium | reverse complement strand
AGTTGTGAGTTGTGAGTTGTGAGTTGTGAGTTGTGAGTTGTGAGTTGTGAGTTGCGAACGGCATGTTCAGGAGATCGTTGGAGGCGGCAGTTACCTGTCGTTGCATCAGCCCACGCTGGTGTTTGGCTTGGGAGATTTTGATCAACCGTGTGTTGTCGAAATGGGTTGGCCAAGCGGCGTCACGCAGGTCCTAGGAAAAGGCACAGCATGCGATTCCTGCCGTCGCTTTGCGACTTGCGCTTCCACGCTGCGTGGCACCACGGACTCACGTCCGTGGCTACAACCTGCCATGGCTTCGCCATTGAAGCGAACAAATCCTGCGTTTCAGCAGCCCAACGCTATCCGTGCGCCAGTTAGCTCCATGCGCCGTGAACCTCAGGCCTTAGCCGTGGGCCGTTCCACAGGTTTGCAGGAATCATTCCGCCGTTCAGGCTAGCGTCAAACGGTTCCGTGGAATGATTCCTGCAAACCGGGTTAGTAGTTAGTAGCGGAAAATCATGTCCAACTGAAAGCGATCGTCGATAATGTCCTCGAATCCCGTGAGCGGGAATTCATAGGCGATACCCAGTTCGGTGCTGCGGTTGGGCTTGTACTTCAGGCCGACGTTTTGAGTGACCAAGTCATTCCCTTCCACATTGCTGCTGGTCAAGTTAAACAGGTCTTGACCGGCAATTCCGAGCGCCGGGGCGCTGGGATCGGAAGCCGATTCGGTCCAGTGCCACCAAGCGAACTCGGTGACGGCATACAGTTTCTTGGTGATGCGAACGTCAAAGTGATTCGACCAGTGAACCGCTGCGGTTTGAAGTTCGTTATCGACAGGAAAACGATAGCCAAAGCTGGTCAGCACGTGGGCGTCGCCGTCAAAGAATCGCTGGCCCGCGGTCGCGAACACGTGGAACTCGCCGTCACCGACATCTTGCAGCGTACGCTGCGAACCGATGGGTAGTTCGTAAGTGAAACCGGCCGAAGCCAAGGTGCCGGTTTGCGTATTGCGGATCAAGTTGTACTTCAAGCCGGCGGTGACCGCGGCCCAACCGTCGTCCAGCAAATCATCGAGCGGACCGGGATCCATGTCGGAAACAATGAAGCCGTCTTTGACCGCGATCAGGCTGAGCCGTTCGGTCAGTGCGATGCGAAACTGCATCGCGTACAACTGCACCGCGCCGCCGGGAATCCCCAGCGAACCGACTTGGTTGGGCAAGTTGTGATGGACGAAGATCGGGCGGACTTCCGACAGGGTGCGGGGGTCTTCGAAGAAGACAAAGTTGATCATCGGGCTGATGAAGTCGTCGAAGCAACGCTCGCTTGGCTTAATGCAACCGAGCAATTTCATGCGTCCGAGGCAATCGCAATCTAGTCCCGAAGCGCCGCAGACGCCGCACGAATCGCACGACGTACAAGAGCTGTCCTCGTACAAGCCATCGCAGCCGCTGTCACACAGGCCGTCGCCACATAGGCCGTCATCGCAGCAACTCTCGTCGCACGTGTTGCAGCCTAGCAGGCCGGCGGCTTGGGTGTCGGGGGCCGAAATATGAAACGCAGCCATGGCGAAGAGTATGGCAGTGAATAGCCTAGTCATCCTGCTTTACTTCCGTGTTCGAGAGGTGAGGCAATTGTGTTGAGTGTATGGTTTTGCGGTGCGGTGAACTCTTTCCAGTGGGCTGGGTAATTCCAGCGGGCTGGACAACGCCCACCATCGCTCGCGCCTTGCCTGCATATCGACCACGAACGGCGGGGACTGCGGTAAAATTTCGGCGATCCGAATCGCGTTCCAACCGCTAACTCACAAAGGACTTACGACGAATGGATTGCGGGCGGATTCGCACGCTCGGGGAGTTCTTTTTGTGCACATGGGCGCACCTTTGCGACAAACTGTGAGGGGGATTCGGGCTGTGGCGATGGTGATGAAAAGAAGGTTGCTACAGACCTGTTTTTTGCGCGGCCACGGATCGGGCTAGGTTTCTGCCTCGCTGACACGTCGGGTTACCGGGGTTCGGCTGATTACTTCCCTTCGGCTGTCCGTCGTTACGTCGGGTGGTTTGGCGGCGACTTCCATTGATTCGAACGCGCTCTCTCCGCTAGACTCGCGGGCAACGATTATCCATTTGCATCACCCCTTCGATCGATCCCCTTGTCGCCATGGAAGGCAGCTAAACATGAAAGCTTTATCCCCTATCTTGGGTCGAACGACCGAAGTGGTGCCCACGGATTGGTCGGTAGGGCAGTGGAAGATTGTCCGCTGTCTCGAAACGGGGTTAATTTATTTGCAGAATCCGCCTGGGTATGAGGCGTTGCAGGACGAGTTCGCTTGGGAACGGACGAGTGCTACCGAGACGCAGCGGCGGCGGCAAAAAGAGCCGGTCCGTCAGTATTTGAGCGACAAACTGAAAGCCGTTCAGCAGCGGTTGAGGCACAAGCAGCCGAAGTTGTTTCGGCTGCTTAATGAATCCATTGGACAGTCGGAAGTCGGCCAACCAATTCGCGTTCTCGATGTGGGTTGTGGCTCGGGGCATTTGCTGAGCAAGTTTCAGCAGCAGAGTGATGCCGAGCAGCGGACCATCGTTCCGATGGGAATCGAGATCTCGCCCGTTTTGGCTGCGAGTGCGGGGGCAAGTTTTGAAGCTTTTGGGGGAACGGTCCACCAAGGCCCGGCGATTGAGGGTCTCGAGCAATTCGAAGAAAGCAGCCTCGACGCGATCATCATGTGCTCCTACTTGGAGCACGAAGTCCGCCCGCTGGATGTGTTGGTTGCCGCTCGCCGTGTGCTTAAGCCCTCCGGCGTGGTGGTTTTAAAGGTGCCGAATTTCTCGTGTTGGAATCGTCACCTGCGAGGGAAACGTTGGTGCGGCTTCCGCTTTCCGGACCACGTCAACTACTTCACCCCCGCGACGATGCGCATTCTGGCAGACGCTGCCGGGCTTGCCTGGAAACGTCAAAAGCCGACCGATCGCTCGGTGCTCAGCGACAACATGTACGCGGTGTTGGCAAGACCGGCAGCTAACGAGCAAGCAATTCCCGCGGCACGCGCGGCCTGATTCGGCAGCGCCGCCCTGAATGAGCCGTCTGGGCCATCGCCGCAGTTTGTGCGATGTGAACCGTGGCTAGCCAAAACGGCTTAGTGGTTTGACGGCGCGTGTGAATTTGATTTGCGGTACAGCAGCCAGTAGGCGGCGGGGATGACGATCAGCGTGAAGAGTGTCGAGGTGACGATTCCAAAGATGATCGACCAAGCTAGGCCGGAGAAAACCGGGTCGAGGGTGATCACCCAGTTGGCCAGCAACGTGGTGCCGGCGGTCAGTAAGATCGGGCGGGTGCGCACCGCCACCGAACGAATGATCGATTCCTCAAGAGCATGCCCTTCGGCCTGCGCGAGATGAATAAAGTCGATCAGGACAACCGAATTGCGGACCACGATTCCGGCGAGTGCGATCATGCCGATCATCGCCGTGGCGGTCAGGAAAACCGGATTGGGATAGCCTCCGATCGGCTGGTCCAGCCATCGGTTGAGCAACCAAAAACCCGGCATGATTCCGATCATCGTCAACGGAATGGCCAGCATGATCAGCAGCGGCAAAGTGCGCGAGCCGGTTTGGAACATCAGCAGGATGAAAATGCCAACCAACGCCGCGGCGAAGGCTAGGCCCAGATCACGGAACACGTCGAGCGTAATTTTCCACTCGCCCTCCCCTGCCCACTCGATGGCGTAGCCTGCGGGAATCGACCAAGCCACGTCGCCGCCGGGGGCCACCCAAGAACGTTCGGACGCGGGACGGACCGCCGTCGTTGTCAGCGATGTTGGTGGCGCTTGGGCGGCAGTCGACTGGGGCGCTTGCTGGTCCCACTGCATGTCGACGATTGCATCGGCCGGCGGGCGGCCAGCCATTTCGGCATAGACATAAACGACCCGTCGCAGGTTTTTGTGGTAGATCGTTTTGTCCTCGGGAACTTGGCGAAAGTGACCGAGGGCACCGAGCGATACGAGCTGCCCTGCACGGCCTTGAACGTAAACCTCCTCTAAGTCATCGATCGCCGACCGTTGAGGACGCGGCAGACGCAATTCGATCCACAGTGGTTCGACTTCGGTGGGCACGTGCAGAACGGTGGCACGATGTCCGCTCAAAACGGCTGCCACGGTATCGGCAATGGTTTTGGTCGAGATCCCCGACAGGGCGGCTTTTGATTTATCGGTTTCGAAAACGTACCGAACATGATCGTCTTCGGCGCTGAGGTCTAAGTCGACGACGCCTGGTTCGACGGCCAACCGAGCCTTGACGCGCCGCGCTACGTCGATCTGCGTTGCGTAGTCACCGTCGGCCGGTCCGTAAACCTCGGCGGTAACGGTGGACAGCACAGGCGGGCCCGGAGGCACCTCCACCAACTTGACATTGGCGCCCAACGAGGCTGCCAGTTCCGTGACCTGTTTCCGGATTCGCAACAAGATTTCGTGTGATTGTTGTTCGCGATGTTCTTTCGGTAGCAGGTTGACCCGAATGTCGGCCACGTGGGGGCCACTGCGTAAAAAGTAATGCCGCACCAAGCCATTGAAATCGATCGGGGAGGCTTGACCAACAAAGATTTCATAGTCGCGGACTTCGGCCAGTCCACCAAGGAACCGTCCTAAACGTCGAGCCACCACGTCGGTGCGTTCCAGCGTCGTGCCTTCGGGCATGTCGATGACGACTTGAAATTCGTTCTTGTTGTCATACGGCAGCATCTTGATCGGAACCGCCCGAAACAGTGGCAACATCATGGCGGCAACCAGCAAGGCGGCAATCGCTGCCAGCACCGACCAGGCATATAGGGGACGCGAGAGGATTGGCGTCAGGACCCAACGCGAGACGCGATAGAGCGGACGTTTGGTTAGATCAAAACCTTCGCCCTCGGAGGTCGGCTCGGTGACTTGACGGAGGGCAACCAGCGATAACCACGGAGTGATAAAGAACGCCACGAGAGTGGAAATCGCCACCGTCAGCGGCACGTTCATCGCCATCGGCCCCATATACGGCCCCATCATGCCGGTGATAAAAGCTAGCGGCAGAAAGCTGACGATGATCGCCAGTGTCGAGAGAATCAACGCCGGGCGGACTTCTTGGACGGCGCGCAACAACGCTTGCCGAGGAGGGAGGATTTTCATCGCGAAGTAGCGGGCAATGTTCTCGACGTCGGTGATCGGATCGTCGACCAATAACCCGAGTGCCAAGATCAACGCAAACATCGTTACGCGGTTGATGGAGTAACCGGCCAGGAGGTTGACGAACAGCGTCAAGCTGTAGCAGACCGGGATCGCCAGCGCGATCACTAACGCCGGCCGCCAGCCCATCACCACGCCGATCAGACCGATTACTGTCAGCACGGCGACCACCAAGCCTTCGACCAATTCGTTAACTTTTTCGTTCGCTGTCTGGCCGTAATCGCGAGTGATCCGCACCTCGACTCCGGTCGGCAGGTGAGTTTCGGCCAAGTCGTCGAGCTTCGCCTGCACCGCTTCGGCGACGCGCACGGCATTGGTCCCCTTGCGTTTGGCAACCGAAATATGAACCGCCGGATAAAGTTCCGCGGACTGGCCGCTGCTGGAATCGGCCGCACCGAAACCGATCCAACTGTAGCGATCCGCTTCGGCGGGGCCGTCCACGATCTTGGCCACGTTGGACAAGTAGACCGGACGACCACCAGCCACGTTGACGACCAGTCGTTCCAGATCGTCCACGCTGCTGAGAAAGGTTCCCGTTTCGACGTTGAATTGTTGGTCCTGTTGTTGGAAGGCACCGTTCCGTTCGGTGACGTTGCTCGCTTGCAGCGCCGCGGCAATTTGTAAAGGCGACGTCTGGTGAGCTGCCATGCGTTGGGCATCGAGCTGGACCGAAATCTGTCGTGGCCGACCGCTGATCACTTCGACGCGATTGGTGTTTGGAATGGCTTGTAGTTCGTGCTGGATCTCCGCTGCAAGTCGGCGCAGCGCATGGTCGCCATAACGCTGCGTCTGGCGCGACCAGAGGGTGGCGATCACGATCGGGACGTCGTCCACTTCGATGGGCTTGACCACCCAAGAAGCCACGCTGGGCGGGATCTGGTCGGTCGATGAGTTGACTTTGTTGTAAATCTTGACCAGCGAATCTTCACGATCTTCGCCGACATAAAAACGGACCGTCACCACGCAACCACCGGGCTGTGACATCGAGTAGACGTATTCCACACCGTCGATTTGATACAGCAGTTTCTCCAGGCGATCGGTGACTTGACGCTCCACTTCATGTGCCGACAAACCGGGTGCGGAGACAAACACGTCGGCCATCGGCACGACGATCTGCGGTTCCTCTTCGCGAGGCGTCAGCACCAGCGCCGCGGCACCGAGAAGCAATGAGATCACGATCAACATGATCGACACATCGCCACGCAGAAACAGATCGACCATGCGCGTGAGGAACGGTGTCTTGGTCGCCAAGTCGCTCGGTTCGTCTTGTGATGGCTCACCGGTTGTTGATTCACGGTTCATCGATCAGCTCTTCGGATCGGAGTGCAGGACAACTCGTTCACCCGCTTGCAAGCCACTCAAGACCTCTTGGCGACCGGGCATTCCCAATTGACCGCTGTGAATCAGCCGTCGCTCGATGGTGCCGTCGGGGAGGACGACATCAACGAACTCGAGCTGGCCGACACGTACAATCGCTTCCGACGCCAGACATAAATGACGCCGCTCGCCCGCCGGAATGCGTAGGCGACCAAACATGCCTTCGTACAGATCGGGCGATTTGGGCACGCTGGCTTTGACGAGAAACGAACGGCTTGGCGCGTCGGCTTGAGGCACGATCTCGTCGATGGAAGCGTCCAGTTCGCGGTTGAGCGCATCGACGTAAACGGTCAACGGGTCGCCCGGCTGAAGCTTGACGGCGAGTTGCTCCTTAACGGGGGCTTCCAGCCGCAAAGAAGCGGCGTCGTATAGCACCAGCAGCGGTTCGCCAGGCTTGGCGATGTCTCCCGGTTCTGCCAAGCGATCCACGATCCGGCCATTTTTGGTCGCGGTGATGGTGGTGTAAGACAGCAGGACTTCGGCTTCGGAAACAGCTTGCTGGGCGCGTGACGCCTCGGCCGTGGCGACTAGTAAGTCGGCATTTGCTTTATCAAAGTCCGCTTCCGACGCAGCACCTTGACGGATTAGCGATTCGATCCGTTCGAAGTGGCTGAGGGCTTGGGCACGGCTGGCCATGGCCCCTTCAAGCGACCGTTTGGCTTGATCCAAACGGGTTTGGTATTCTTTGTCATCCAGCTTCACTAACACTTGCCCGGTGGTGACCTCGTCACCTGCGGCGACCAAGATGTCGTCGATCGTGGCGAGCACCTTAGCCGCGACGATCGTGCGACTGGAGGCTTTCAGGGTGCCGACCGCTTCTTCGGTATAGGCCTTGCGGACTTCGTGTACCGCGTCGGTCGGTTGGTCGGCGAGCTGGGTCAATCCACGCGGCTCCCAGCCGGGAGCGACTTTCTCTTCAAACATGCCCGACAACCAAGCAATCGTCAGCAACAAGACCCCCAAGGCTCCGGCGATCAATGCGGCTCGACCGATCAGGGGCAGGAAGCGTTTGGCAAGTTGCCACTTCATGGGGTCGACTCCGCGTTTGAGAAAAAACTCGTCAGGCTGCTATTGTATCGTTATGTCGGGATGTGTCGATATGTTTCTGGAGCTTTTTACAGCTTGGCGGCAGATTGTTTTTGGGGTCACAAAAAAAGCTTGGCCCCGAGGGGGCCAAGCTTAAGCTGTCCGATCGACTGTCAAGCCGTGTCTGGCTTGATCATTCGAGCGTTTGAGTTTCGCCGCTGGCTCGAGTACCGAGAGCACCCCACAAGCCGTAGGGGCTGGGACTGCCAGCGGGAGGCCAAGGGCCGCGAGTTTGCACCGGAGCTTGGTTCTGGTTGCCCGCCTCGATGCTCTCGGTAACGAAACGAACCGCCCCGTCGGTCATCAGCACATGGCAGCCACCTTGGTGGCGGCTGCCTGCGGAGAAATAGCCTTCGGAGTTGTCGTTGTTGGTTGTGCAGCTCACGCCATTGGGCGGCAGGATGGTTTGGAACGCGCTGTAGGTCAAACGACCATCCGCCCAGCGAGTTCCGCGACCACGGATGTTGCCCAGCAAGAAATTGGGGCGTGCCGGATCGCGGGTGGTCAAGGCTCCGTCGCCATTGCAGTCTGCCGGAGTGTGAGGGCTGCCACCACTGAAAGAACCGCCGACGCGGGCCACATTCCCGACGACCGAGCGTTGCCGCTGGGTGCAAACGATTTCTCCGGCGAGAATCGTATTGGATGTTCCATCTAGAATGTCGCGGAATCGTGTGAAGTGACGGGCGGTAAACGCCCCGCGCTGAGTCGCGGTCGACCGCTGAGTCAGCCAACCCAGGTTCGATCTACCGGTCGCTTGGTTGTGATAGAAGCCGGGGCTGATTTCGCTGCGTCCCCCGTTGTGAACCGTATTGGCAGCGTCGCCCAAGCAGGCGGCGTAGTTGGTGTAACCCAAGCCAATCGAAACGGCCGGATCCGAAGGGCAACGATAGGTGTTGACCTGCGTGGTCCACGGGCGATAGGCCGTGACCCAAGGACAGGGGCCCATAGCGGGCCAGTTGCCATTCACATTGCTGGGGTTACTGATTTGTTCCCACAGTGGTTGCTGCTCGATGAATGGCAGGATGCCAACCGTAAAGCTGAGGTACAGCCGATTGCCGCCTCTGGTGACATTTCCTGAGTCGGGGCGATCACTGCCTCCCATCTGCATCGGAAACATTTGGTACGCGCTGTGGTAATTGTGCAAACCGAGTCCGATTTGCTTGACGTTGTTGCCGCACTGCATGCGGCGAGCGGCTTCGCGAGCCGCTTGGACTGCAGGTAAAAGCAGTCCGACAAGAACTCCGATGATGGCGATCACAACTAGTAATTCCACTAGCGTAAACGCCGCCTGATCGCGACGTTGCGACATGGGTGACTCCTCTGGAACAGAGTAAAAAGGGGAAAAGGCGCACAAGACGTGCGTTAAGAGTCTCGACCGCGACCTTATCGGTTATCCGAGGCTCGGTCAACAAAAAACTGAAAAAAACCGGCTGCGAGCAATTTTGAGGGCTTTCCTCAAGCTTTGATGCGTTCTGATTCGCCTGAGGGACTGTGGGTGAGTGGGTGAGTGGGTGAGTGGGTGGTGATGTAAAACGGAGGGGCAGCAAGTCGTTGAGAGCCGGCTTTGCGCTGCGAATTCCCTGACATGCCGGGTTCTGTAGGCTGGCGAGTCGTGTTTGCGGGCTCGCGAAACGATACATCGGACCGTAGAGCAACGCCCCCTAAACAGCCCCCTCACCCCCAGCCCCTCTCCCCCGAATCCTGACTCGCTCACGCTCGCCAGAATTCGAGGGAGAGGGGAGCCAGAGAATTTGAGTCTTGAGTCTTGAGTCTTGAGTCTTGAGTCTTGAGTCTTGAGTCTTGAG
>CAYZHQ010000179.1:0-9548 GCA_964477385.1 uncultured Pirellulaceae bacterium | reverse complement strand
CTCCGCCTCGGTATCGAATCCATCCACTGGAGTGATAAACAGAAACTGGGGAGAAACGAGCATTGCCTTGAGCATCAAACGCAAAGCCGCCGAAGTGGAGAGCTCGTTCTGTCGGCCCAGATCAAAAACGTCCAAGAGCACACGCAATTCGGTGTCGGAGGCAGGTCGACGATAGACTTTTTTGGCCAGCGACTGGGCAATGGGTCTGGCCACTGCTCGAGCATCATCCGCCGACGCGGGAGATTCATTAAACAATGATTGATCGATCTTTGCCGCAGTCGATCTTGCCTGGGCTTGGTCATCCTGCTGGGCGTTCGAGGATGGTTGATTCTGAGGAACTGGCTCTCCGTCGGACGGTAGGAACGCGTCCAATACATCCTCGGCGATCGAGAGATATTGCTCGAGCTGAAGCGGGGAGAGTGAATTGAGGTATCCCTCGCCGCTCACCTCATCCGGCAATGTATCGGCGATCTTCGGATCGACACCGAACAGGTCATGCAGCGTGTTGCTGTATTCTGTTTTGGTCAATCGCCGGATTACAAACGGCCCTGGATCCTTAGGGCTGAGATACTTGACCTTATCCAGCCAGTCCATGAACATCCGACGTTCTTCATCGGTCGGCTGCTCTAAACCGTCCGGTGGCATGTCGTGCACATTCACCCTGGCGGCCGCTTTCTTCCATTTTTCGCTAAAGGCGGCATGACCTGGGCTCTTCAGAGCCGGGGTGAAACTGAGGCCGGCCTCCGTCGGTCGCCGATTCTGGTGGCACTCCAAGCAATAAGTCTTGATGAAAGGCGTGACACGTTTCCGAAAGAATTTTTCAGCATCCGCCTTTGGGTCCAGCTGTGCGGTGTCATCTGCCGACTGAGCCGAGCAGGTGTTGGGGCTGAACCACAAGGCGCTCAGCAATGTCACCCCCACGGCCCCACGGAGAAAACGTGCTGCTGCGATGTTCAATCGAAAACTCATCTGATCCTTCTCTCCCTTTTGACCCATTGTATTCTTCGTAAGCGCAGGTGACTGCAAAGCCGTTCGCTTCGTCTCGTCGTACTTTGGCTCTGCTCATTTTTAGGATCGTGCGACACTTATTTATCGCTCATTGCTTAGGTTGCAGGCACGGGGGTAATCGATCCGCCACATGTTTCACTTGGCGGCTCGAGCCTTGTCGTACTCAGGGTTCATGGCCTGCTCGTCCCAGCGGGTCAGAACGCCGCGGAGGCCGTCGATGGACTCGGGGTACTGGCCTTTGTCGTCGGTTGTCTTGATCCAATCTTCCAACAGTTGCCGGTGCCGCGCCAACTCGGCGGCGTGCGCCGGGTCGCCGGCCAAATTTTTTGTCTCGTGAGGATCTGTCTCGAGGTCGTAGAATTCTTCGGGCACCCGCGTCGGCGACCACATGAACGACTGCACTGCATTCAGCTTGCCCGCCTTGTAGAGCTCGCGAGGGATCTCGACGTAATCCCGCCCGTCACGATATTGCGGCTGCATGAAGGGTCGGTCGGTGAGGAAGTTTCGTAGGTACTTGTACCGCTTGGTGGTGATCGCGCGGATGCGATCGATCGTGTAATCGCAGCGGTCGCGGGCAGAGACGACGTGGTCGCGCGGCTCATAGTCGGGCGCGAAGAAGTCCCGCCCCTCCATCCAGTTCGGGCGTTGGACGCCGGCCAGCGCGAGCGTCGTCACGGTGATGTCGATGCCACTGACCAAGTCGGCGCGGGCCTGCCCGTGCGGCAGATCGGGGCCGGCGACGACCAGCGGCACACGAATGCCGCCCTCGTAGAGCCATTGCTTATGGCGTGGCAGGCACATGCCGTGGTCGGTCCAAAAGAAGACGACGGTGTTGTCAAGCAACCCGTCGGCCTCCAGTGCATCGAGAATCTCACCCACCTCGTCGTCGGTCTGACGGATTGTGTCGTAGTGACGCGCGTACTCGCGACGCATCACGGGGTGATCGGGATAGTACGGTGCGACGGTCACTTTGGCGGGATCGGTAAACGGCGACTGAGCTTGGCCTTTAACGGCCTTCGCACGCGCCGGAGCACCGGCATATTGGCCCGAGTTCTTGCCCCCCTTGAGCTGAATCTGTGCGAAAAACGGCTTGTCTTTCGGTCGTCCTCCCCAGTGCTGCTTCGCCAGACCCATGTTCCCGGCTAGCTTGGAATAAAGGTCGTTGAATTCAAACACAAAGTTGAAGTCGTTCTTGCCTTTGCTACTTGTCACATGGTAGCCGGCACTGCGCATCACCTCGTAGACCGTCTTCACCCCTTCAGGCAATTCGATAACCTCTTCGGGCACGCGCTTGCGGCTCGAGCGGTGATTGTGGACACCCAGCGAAGTCTGCATCGCTCCCAGCGCGATCGCCGACCGCGTTGCCGAGCAGACGCCGGCGGGCATGTAGGCCCGATCGAAGCGCAGGCCGCGGGCGGCGATCGAGTCGATGTTCGGCGTGGGGACCGTCTCGTCCCCATAGCAGCCCATCCAGCCGTTCATGTCCTCGACGAAGATCCAGACAATGTTCGGCCGCGAATCAGCGGCCGAGACCATCCCAGGCAGGGTAACGCTGGTCGCGAGCATCAGGGCGAAGGCCAAGAGCAGCCGAGCCGCTGGCCGTTGGGTGCGTGAATTGTTGAGTCGCATTGAAACGCGGGACATTGTCTTGAAGACCTCGTGCAAGAAAGATGGATGAAATAGCGTAGCGAACCGATTCTCTTGTTTGACTTCTCCATTCACTCACCGGTCATGGATTGTCTGCTCCTTGGCGGGCTTCCTTCTCGTTTGCGAGTTTTGCCTCTTTCACCGCTTTTGTCGACTCGAGGATTTTCTCCCGCCACGTGCCTCGCAGTTGATCGAGGTTGGCGCGGTTGAGGGTGCTTAAGGCTTGATCATATTCGCCGCGTTGGGTTTGGATTTTCGCGATGCTTTGCAACGCCCCGTAATGATCGGCACTGCCGATGCGTTTTAGGTCAGCGACAATGGCTTGGAAAGCCAGGAACGCTCCGTCTTCATCGCCCAGGTTTCGCTGGCGGTTGTGGGCGAGCGCCAGCAAGACGGAATCACGGGTGCGAGGGGCGCTGATCCACTCTATCGCGCGACGGAGATCTGCTTCAGCTTTGGCTCCGTCTTTCATGATGGAATAGGCCCGGCCACGCAAGTGGTATCCGTCGCCACGTTTCCAGAACGGCCATCTGCTAATGTCTTCATCGCCAAATTCCACGATCACTTCGGCCGCTTTGCCTTGTGAAAGTAGTTGGTTGATCGACGCGGTTTTTCTGACGGCCTCGATCGGAATCCTTGCGATGATGGATTCGTCAGCGTCTGGGGCGAACCGTGCGGCCTGCTCGAGTGCGGCGGCTTTCTGAAAATCAGAGATCTTTTTCGTCTCGGCCAGAGCGAGAAAATTCTCGGACGTGCGGGCTCGTGTAGCCTGTTGGAAACCGAGGGCGAAATCGGTGACAGTGGGATCGGACTCGAATGGGTGCGACCGCCCATTGTAGAAGTGGGCGAATTTCAGCGGTTCATGAAAGCCTCGCACGCCCGTCGGCGAGAACGCGCTGAGTTCCTCGCCATGCTCGCGAATCCGCTGGCGGCAAAGGTTGATGTGCCATGGAAGACTTTGGGTCGGTTTGCGTCCGACGACTTGATTGAGCGGGTCGTTTTCGTCGGAAGTGATTGGGAAACGAATCTCGACGGTCCAGTGATCCTCCGCGATGTGCGTGGCGACCTCGGCTTTCGAGTCCCAGCCCAGCGATTGGCCTTTGGCCGCGCCACGATCCAGGTCCACGATGTGACCGGCAGGACTGATCGCGATTTGGTAATACGAATGGGTCTCCGTAGCCAGTTCGATCTCCATTGCATCGCCGTGCCATATGGCGGTGTCGTCATCGCGGGTGGAGGCGATGTTCAGCTCCGATGGCGTGTCGGTTGGCGATGCCAACTTGGCCGGCAGCGCGACGCGCTCATCGCAGCGGATCGCGAAGTACAGGTTGCTGCCCTGCCATCCGGCTTTGAACGAGGTGCCAAAGATGGGCAAGCTTCCGGTTTGCAGTTCGCGGAATCGGCCGGTTGCGGCGACGGGACAGTTCTGCCAATACGCATCATCCAGTTTGCCGTCGATGACGATGTCGTACGCATCGCCAACTAGTCTCACCTTCGGGACGGGGCCACGTTTCTGTTCGAGTTGTTCAAGCTTCATCCGCAGGCCTTGAAGGTAATCGTTGATCAGGCCGAGGCGTTTGCCGTAGACACTGTCGACGCTGGTTTGGGCTTTCGCTCGATCGAACAGTTCCAGGGCTTCGTGGGCAGACTCCTTGTCCTGATCCATCTTGTTCCAATTTGCTTCGCAATACGTAAAGAAAGCGAGCATCTCTCCTGCAGCAGGGCCGTAGAACATTCGGCAGTATTCACGAAGCATCGCGTCGACATCGGCCTGGGGACCATTCCAATACATCCGCGCGGTGAAGTACACCAAAAAGTGATTGAAACCGATGTCCTTCGTCGCAAAATCCCTCGACACGCTCAGCCAGATGTCCTCGCCCGCCGAGACGCCTTTGGTCGCGTTGATGCTGTCCCCGATTGCATGGGCGGCAAAGCTTGGTAGATACCAGCCGCGACTGGTGAAGGGATAGTTTTCGAAGATGAGTAGCGGCTTGTCGGTCTTCGTCCGCCAAGCGGTACGGAGGTGATCCGGTGCTGATTCGCCTTCACCTTTCAGGCCGGATTTGTTGATCGGGCGACGGCCGCCAACGATGCAGACCTGCACGTTCGGTTCAAGCTTGTCGATGTTCAGTGGCGGCAGCGTGTACACGCCATAGGCACAGTTGAGCACTTTTGCCTTGGGATGCGTCTTGGCAATCTCTTTGGCGACGCGGTTGACGAAATCCCACACGTGATCGCTCAACAGTCCCCGTTCGTTCCGCTCGGGTGAGTCCTTCCCTTCGCACTTTGCACATTGGCAGATCGCGGTGTAGCCATCCGGCGGCATGATCGAGACAGCTTCGAATGGATAGGTATCGAGCAACGTCCGTGCCCAGCGCACGGTCTCCTGAAAGAGCTCTTCGTTGGAGTAACAGACTTGGCACTTCGAATCACCGGGCTTGAAATCGGTTTTACCTCCATAGATGGCGAACCATTCCGGATGGAGGTCAAAGACGCCTTGGTGGTTGGTCATCGTGGAAATGCCGTGAGCGATCTGCAGTCGTTCGTCATTGCGAAGACCCAACCGCATCACCCACATCGCTGTTTCGGGGCCCGCAGTACTAAAGCGGAAGTTGAATTGTCGCAACGGAAAATCGGGCCGGGCGGTTTCATCGATCCGAGTCAGCGGTATCGTGTTCATCGACGGCAGGACTTCGCCCAAGTCACCCGGCAGGTACCATCGCGCTCCGAGTTTGCGGAGGTAACCGCAAACCGCGTTGAAACTGCCTCGTTCGTCCAGCCCCCAAATTTCGAGCTGCTCTTTCGAGTCGGTGACTGCGTGATCTGGTTTACCGACATCGCCGGGCAATCGCAGCCGGTTCTTGTACAAACCGCGGGCGGGCATGCCATACGGCGCGTCGACGATTTTTTCCCACTCCGCCTGCGCCCGTGGGATGTCGCCATTATTTTGGGCGAACGGCTCGGCTGGTGCGAAATCACGGTCGTCGCCAATCAGAGCCAGCCAGTTCGCACCCGTTGCGATGCGGTACGCGCCGTCTTGCAATCCGTCTGCCTTCAGCGGGCTATGCTCGCTGGCACCGATGAAGACGTTGACGCCTTCAACAGCAGGTCGGGTTACGATCGGCAAGCGACCGCCGCTGATCTTTTCGATTTGGGTTTGGAACTCATGTGCCGCGACGCGCTGCATGCGCGTGGGATCTTCGGCGATCACGATCACCGCTTTGGGCACGCCACGGTCAACCAGAAACGTTTCGGCCAGACAAAGCGGAGTCGCGACAATGAGAAGCAACAAAACAGTGGAGACGCGGGCAATCATCGTGGTATTTCCTAACGGGAACGGGGCCGCCGATCAATTCGAGAAAATGTCTGGGCTGGGCCACCGGTCTTCAGGGCCGCGGACCCGTTCTTCAACAGGCGGCTTGACGTTGGGCCAATTCTGAGGACGAACGCGAACGATCAATCCGGGCCGGAAGCCTTCCAGGATTAGCGGAACATCGAGCTGGATTTGAATCCCGCTGCTTCCCAGAGGGGGCTCTGTCTGGACCTTCTCAACGGCCGTGATTTTGCCATCCATGCCGTCGTGGTCGGGCCACCAAGTACGAAGGGTGCTTTCGGCGGCGGCCATCTTGCCGCCGATCCCTGGCTTGAAATCTTCGTACAACGACGGGTCCATGCCGCCCAATAGCGTCGCCGTGATTGTGGCCCGGCCGAATTGACCGTAATCAATTGTCTTCACCATCGCAGGCATCCAACGGGTGCGGATGTGACGGATGTGTCGTTGGCGAACTCGCTCGGTCGCCACCTCTATCGCTGCTTCGTCGAGCCACAGATCCGACACATGAAATTGCTGATAGAGGTATCGCGGATGCCAAGTCAGAGCGAGCTGAACCGGTTGATTTTGGAATTCCTTTTTTCCCCTATTAGGCCAAGTTTCCTCGGCAATCAATTCATCCATCCCGAGCAACTCACGGCCGCGCCAAATCCGCGTCGACCGATCGATCGTCATGGTGTGTTCGCCACCAAGCCCATCGCCGCCTTCTTCCCAATCGAGGCTCGCAACCAATTCGCCTTCTGAACCGTGGATGTCCACTTGCTTCAACTTCCAGGCTTTGCCTTCACGCAAACACAAACTCGGTCCGTCCTCGAGCAGTAGCGCGTGGTTCTCTGCCGGCGCAGTCACGTCTTTTCGAGTCACCTTCGGAACAACCGAAGTCTCGGGTTCGGGCGGCAGAAAAAAACGCCCGTAGAGGACCGTGCCGATCGGAATCTCTCGCAGTTCCGTCGGTGCCCCGCGATAACGGATCATGCCGTAAGGAAGCATCGCGAAGTGGTGCAGTCGGCCTTCATGGTAGTGGCCGTCGACATGCAAACGCAGGCTTCCGCGTCGATTGACGTGATCGACAAAGACCAATTCGCCGCGATACGATTTGGATCGTTCCATCGCCGGGAATTTTCCAGCTTCCGGGCGGAAGGGTTCGTCCGCGTGAAGAACGTCGGGAGTCAGTAAAAACAGGATCACGCACATGAAGCACGAAAACGTTTTCAAAGAAGTCACCCGACCAGCACGATGTGGCAGCGACCGATTCGGTAGGTCATTGTCGTGCATGCCAAAATCATGGTCAACTTTCACTGGAAGTCTCGCGTTTAGAAAAATGATCGATCACTCGGCCACCAAAGGCGCTAGCGGGCTGTTGATTTAGTTCAAATCGTAACCCGACGCGTCAGTGAGGGATCTGTGGGTGAGAGTTAGCGGTCTGAATCCCTCGCTAACGCTTCGGGTTACGACTAAATCAACGACCCGCTCGCATCTTGCGCTGCATCAGCTCAGGTCCAGCTCGCTGTTGCTGTCACCGAAGCGGCCGGTTTCCACTCCCATTTTCTGGGCCATCACAAGCAACAGGTTGCTCATCCGCGCTTCGCTGTTAGCCGGGCGACTGCAAAGCCGATAGTGTTGGCCGGGATCGTCGAGTTGATAGCCGTCAAAGTGGCCCTGATTGAGATCGACGTGGCGCCCATGTTTCAGCCCGCAACCGGTCCCACCGGCGAGCACGAGTGGAAGGTTGGCGTTACCGTGGCTATGCCCGTACGCCATTCCGCTGCCGAACAAAGACATCGTTGAATCGAGCAACGGGCGGCCGCTCAAGTCAGGCGTTTCCGAAAGCCGAGTCAGGAAGTAACTGAACTGCTCGACGCAGAACGTGTCACTTTGAGTGAGCTTTTCCATGTGTCCGGCGTCGCCGTTGTGATGGCTCAATTCGTGCCGCGATTGTGAAATACCCAGTTCGGGAATCGCCAGCCCTTGACCTTCCAAGCCGCTGCTAAAGGTGACCACGCGGGTCGCATCGGTTTGAAAGGCCAGCACGATCAGGTCGTAAACCGTTCGGAAGTACTCACCCGCCTGAGTTTGTGGGACATCGCGATCACCACGTTTGCGATCAGCGTCGTCGATCTTCGGACGCGGGACGTCCAGCCAAGCATCGGCTCGCTTCGTCCGGATCTCGGTCTCCCGGACGGCGCTGAGATACTGATTCATCCGGCCTTTATCTTCGGCACCCATTTTACGCTCGAGCGAACGGACTTCTTCTAGGTTTGCGTCGAGCACGCTTCCTTTGCGGCGCAGGGCACGCCGCTGCGACTCGGTGCCGTTCTTGGGTTCTTCGAAAAGGTGAGCGAAAATCTCGCTGCAACGGCTCATACCAGGCAGCCGGATTCCGTCCGCAGTCCAGGCAAGCGACTCGCCTTTGTTGGAGATCTCCAAAGAATGAAAACGTGTGTGAGGCGAGGTCACTTCCGCGATTTGTTGGTCGACGGAGATCGTGTTGCGATCGGTCGGACCGAGCTGTCCGCCGGTGAGCCAGATTTTTTGGCAATTGTGATGATGCCCCAAGCCGCCCGGATGATGCAGCCCGCTGACCGGCGTGATGACTTGGCGATGTTTTTCGAGCGGCTTGAGTGACCGGGAAAACGTGTAGTCCTCCCCAGGGCTGGTAATCTGATAGTCGAGCGTATTGACGCCGTTGGGAATGTAAACGAACGCGCTCCGCCGCGGCGTCTCGGGCTCCGCCGCGTGTGCCGAACGCATGCAATCAAGCAGCGGCAACGCGATAAAACTGCCCAGCCCACGCAAAGCGTGACGGCGATCGATCCGATAGGATTGTGTCATCGTTCAGTTCCTTTATGGTTTGCTTCTATCGTTTCCGCATCAATTCCGACAAAGCCACCGCACTGACGATGTCTTTCAAATGATACTCTTTCTGTTGGGCTTCGATCACGATCGCTTCGATGTCTTGTCGGTCATCCACGGTCAAGACGCGACGTAGCGCGTACGTGCAGAGGTGCTCGACAAACGCATGAAGAAATTTTTCGCGGTCGTCGAGCAACTGAGCTTTGAACTGTTCGGCGTCGTTGAAAGTGCGGCCGTCGGGCAGTTTGCCGCTGGCATCGACGGGCGGATCGTCGCCGGTTCCACTGGCGACTCGCTCGTGCGTCCGCCACTGACCGATGGCGTCGAACTGATCGAACGCCAACCCGAGCGGATCGATGTTGCGATGGCAGGCGGCACAATTCGCATTCTTGGCGTGGGCTTCGATCTTTTGCCGGATCGTTGCCTTGGGGCTGTTCGGTGGGTTCGGTTCGATGGGGTCAACGTTGGCCGGCGGTGGTGGCGGCGTCTTGCCAAAGATCGCTTCGCTGACCCAAACACCTCGATGCACCGGACGATGCCGGGTTCCGTCGGAGGTCAGCCCGAGGATTGCACCGCTGGTCAGCAATCCACCGCGGTGATCGTCCGGTCGCAGCGACACGCGTTGAAACCCGGACGTCTTTGGTGAGGGCAATCCATAGAATTCACAAAGTCGCGGATTGGCCATCGTCCACTCGGAGTCGATGAAGGA
>CAYZHQ010000178.1:0-9557 GCA_964477385.1 uncultured Pirellulaceae bacterium | reverse complement strand
GAAGCAGCTAGGTCAGCCGTTAGCCTTTGGCGGCGGCTCTTGCCGTTGCGGTGACATTTTCGCTGGTGATTTCGAACTTGCTGTAGACCGCTTCGGCGGGTCCCGAAGCACCATAGCTCGCCATGCCGACGAACTGACCGTGGAAGCCAAGGTAACGATCCCAGCACTGGCGGATGCCCGCTTCGACAGCAACCCGTGCGGTGCACTCGATCGGCAGCACCGATTCGCGGTATGCCGCATCTTGTTGTTCAAACAAATCCAGGCAAGGCATGCTGACCACGCGAGCTTTGATTCCTTCGGCTATCAAAGTTTCGTAAGCATCAACGCACAGCCCCAACTCGCTGCCGGTGCCCATCAGAATGACATCCGGAGTGCCGTCGCAATCGGCCAAGATGTAGCCACCCTTGGCACAACCCGCGGCCGAGGCGTACTTGTCGCGGCACAACGTCGGCATGTTTTGTCGCGACAGGACGAAGGCCGACGGATGATCGGAGATTTGCATCGCCGTCCGGTAGCACTCGGCCACTTCGTTTGCATCGCCGGGCCGAAACACATTCAGGCCGGGAATCGCGCGGCAGGCCGACAGGTGCTCCACCGGTTGGTGAGTCGGTCCATCTTCGCCGACGCCAATCGAATCGTGCGTCAGAATGTACATCACCGGTTGGTGCATGATGCTGCTCAATCGCATCGCCCCACGCATGTAGTCGGTGAAGACAAAGAAGGTCGAACCGTAGGCTCGCAGACCCGACAACGACAAGCCATTGCAGATTGCAGCCATGGCATGTTCGCGGATTCCGAAGTGGAGGTTGCGTCCGCCGTAGTTGGTCGCGGTAAAGCTGCCCGTGTCGGCGAACGTCAAGTTGGTCTTGGTGCTTGGTGCCAAGTCGGCCGAGCCCCCGATCATGAAAGGCACTTTGGCAGCGATCGCGTTGAGGACTTTGCCGCCACTGTTACGCGTGGCGTCCCCTTTTTCGCTCGCTTCAAACGTCGGGATTTCACTGTCCCAATCGGCGGGCAGTCCGCCGTCAAACATCTGCTGCAGTTCGGCGGCTTGGGCGGCGTTGGTCGACTGGTAATCTTGCCAGACCTTGCTCCAGGCAGCGAAAGCCATCGCGCCACGTTTACCAATGCCCTCGGCGAAGTGTTCCATGACACCATCGGGGACGTAGAATTTTTCTTCCGCCGGCAAGCCGTAGCTCGCTTTGGCGAGCGCCACTTCATCCCAGCCCAGCGGCGCTCCGTGCGCGTTGTGGGTGTTCTGTTTGTTGGGGGCCCCGTAGCCGATCACGCTGCGGACGATGATCAGCGTTGGCCGGTCGTCACAGGCGTGGAAGTGCGCCAGCGCGGTAGCCAGTTCGGCCGTGTCGTTGGCATCGTCCACATGCAACACATTCCAGCCCAAGCCCTCGAAGCGTTGGCCGACGTTTTCGCTGAACGCCAGATCGGTGTCGCCTTCGATCGTGATGTGATTGTCGTCGTACAACCAGCACAGATTCGACAACTTCAGGTGGCCGGCGATCGAAGCGGCTTCGCAGGCGATGCCTTCCATCAAATCGCCGTCGCTGCACAGCGAGTAGACGTTGTAGTCAAACAGCTTGTGATCGTCGGTGTTGTAACGCGCCGCCAGCCAGCGCGACGCCATCGCCATGCCGACGCTGTTGCTGACGCCTTGCCCGAGCGGCCCGGTGGTCGTTTCGATGCCGGCAGCGAAACCAAATTCGGGATGTCCCGCACAAGGCGTATCGATCTGCCGAAAGTTCTTGATGTCCTCCAGCGTGACAGCCGCTTTATTGGTCGGCTGGCCGTTGGCATCGGTCGCTTTGACGCCCGTCAGGTGCAACACCGAGTAAAGCAACATCGACGCGTGTCCGCACGACAGGACAAACCGATCGCGGTTGGGCCATGTTGGTTGCGCGGGGTCGTAATTCATCGCCCCATTAAAAACTTGGTAAGCCACCGGAGCCAACGCCATGGGCGTGCCGGGGTGGCCGCTGTTGGCGGTTTGGACGGCGTCCATGCTGAGGGTACGGATGGTATCGATTGCGGCTTTTTCGATGTCAGTCGCGATAGACATAGGACTCACCAAGACGAGTTGAAGGGTTGTTTAATGGCCACTGAGCGTACGCGGAAAGGGCTTCAAAGTGAAGGTGGGGTCGGCGGCCGGTCAGCAAACGTTTTCGGCGGTATCGCTGGTCCGCAGGCACTCCGCCAGTTCCGCCAAAATCATCCCGGTCGCTCCCCAGATGCGATGCTGCTGAAAGACCAATCCGGGGGCTCGGAACCGCAGTTCACCAACTGCTCTGCCAGCCTTTTTTAACGTTCGGCGGACCGTTGTGGTCTCCCAGCGGCCGCTCGCTTGCAGTTCCGGCAGCGGCAATTCGATCACCATTTCGACTTCCACGGGATCTGGCTTCCAAGCCATGGTCGGCCGGTGGCAGGCCATCACGACCGGATGGACTAAATTGTCACTCGCGTAGACGTAGGTAGGGGACAGCTCGCCGCACAACACGGCGTCGTGAGGCTCCACGCCAAGCTCTTCTTCGAATTCTCGTAAAGCGGCCTCGACGCTGCTTTCGCCCGTTTCAATCCGACCACCAGGTAGCGAAATCTGCCCTCCGTGATGCTTGATCGTCAACGGACGCCGCGTCAGCGGAATCTTCCAACCAGCGGCGTCTTGAATTAACATCACCACCACGGCCGCCTGCCGCGCCGTCCGCGGGGCCGGACCGCAGTGGCGACCATACGATAGCCCCGGCATGGCCAACGACTGGGCGGTGCGTCCCGGCAAGGGTTGCGTTAGCCGATGGCGTAACCTGGAGATAAACTGATTCGATAACATCGGTCGGTTCCTTGCTGACGCCCAAACTTGCTCCACCGATATCATCCTGACAAGTTGTGCGGCCGTTGTGAACAATGGTGCTCGAGGCGGAGGGCATCGCGAGGAAAGTCCGCTACCGCTTCGAAAGTCCATTTCATTCCTCGTACCTCATACGCTTCGATTCATGAATAGGTTTGTACCCTGGCCGCAGTCCGTTGGAATCGTCCTCCTTCCCGCCATGCTGGCGATCGCCGGCGGGCTTGCAACGGCACAGGATGTCTTTACGGCGAAGTATAAACCGTTGCCCGCAGCGGGCAGCTTGCCCGATCCCGCTACGGTTCAGTCGCTGCAGACCGAGCTGCAGGCGCTGCGTGGCACACTTGACCAGCTGGCGCGGCAACCTTCCGACGTGGCCGATGTGACGGTCATGCTGCGAGCGGTCGAGTTGGCGATTTCCCAACGCCAGTTCCACGGCAAGAAAGACGCCGCCACGGCCGCCGAGCTGCTGGCGATCGCAAAGACGCGTCTGAAACGATTGATGCAGAGGTCGCAAGACACCAACCTGTTCGGGTTGGCTGCCGAACCGCTGGAGCAGCCGCAAGCGATCGCGGGTGGCTTCGTGTCACAGATCGACGATTCTGTCCAGCCCTACGGTTTGGTTTTGCCAACCGGTTGGTCGCCGAAGGATCGCAAACCGCGTCGCCTGGATGTGTGGCTGCACGGTCGCGGCGATAGCCAAACGGAGATGCAATTCTTACAACAACGCCTGCGGTCGACCGGCCCGATCACGCCCGATGACACGTTGGTGCTGCACCCCTTCGGTCGACATTGCAACGGTTTCAAGTTCGCCGGCGAAACCGACGTGTTCGAGGCGATCGAGCACGTGCGGCGGAATTATGCCATCGATCCCAAGCGTATTAGTATCCGAGGCTTTTCGATGGGAGGCGCGGGTTGTTGGCATCTGGCGGTCCACCATCCTGGTCAATGGTTCGCCGCCAACCCCGGTGCCGGATTCGCCGATACGATGCGCTACCAAGGCTGGGAGCAAAAACCACCGTTTCCGATGTCCAGTTACCAACGCACGCTACTGAACTGGTACGACTGTCCGCCTTGGGCGATCAATTTATCGAATACGCAGGTGGTCGCGTACAGCGGAGAAAACGACAAGCAGAAACTGGCCGCCGACATGATGGTCGACGCTTGCAAGGTGCTCGGTCTGGAATGGCCGCATGTGATCGGGGCGGGGATGGGCCACAAGATTGACAAGCCTTCGGCACAGCGGATGGACGAGCAGTTAAAGGTCTGGGCGGCCGAAGCGACTGAGTTGGCTCCCGATGTCCGCTTTCGAACCTTCACGTTGCGGTATCCGAAGTGCGATTGGTTGACGGTGGAAGGTATGGAACGGCATTGGCAACCTGCCAGCCTCACCGGCAGCGTCCGCGAAGGACTGATCACGCTGCAGACCGAGGGCTGCACGCACTTGGCGATCGATCTGCCTGCAGGGGTTTTGCCAACGACGCGCGATGCGATCACGATCCGGATCGACGAAGAGGGCTTGGCGGCACCCGACGCAGTGCCCGATCAGCCGTATCACTGCGATTTGATCCGTACGCCTCAAGGCTGGGCGGTCTCCGCATCGCCAGACCGCAGCCTTCGCAAGCGCCCCGGGCTGACCGGGCCGATCGATGATGCGCTGATGCAACGGTTTGTTTTTGTGCGTCCCAGTCGGCCCTGTTGGCACGGGCAAGTCGAACGCTGGGTGGGGTCCGAATACGATTATGCAACCGATCGCTGGGGGTCGGTAATGCGCGGCGATGTGCCTACGGTGCTTGATCGCGATGTCGACGAAGCGTTGATGCGAGACGCCAATTTGATCCTCTTCGGCGATCCGCATGCCAATCGCGTCTTGGCGGCCATTCTCGAACGTTTGCCGATCGAATGGACGCGAGAAAAACTGGTGGTCAACGGCCAGTCGTATGACGTCACGAAACACGCCGTGGCCATGGTATTTCCGAACCCGCTGAACCCCAATCGCTACGTTGTCCTCAACAGCGGCATGACGTTTCGGGATTTTTCCAATGTCAGTAACTCTCGGCAGATCCCCATGCTGCCCGATTGGGCGGTGCTCGACATCGACGGTGGCAGTAACGCCGTGCTGCCAGGGGAAATCAAGGCCGCCGGTTTTTTCAACGAACAGTGGGCTTTTCCCTCGTCGCAACCTGAAACGTTGGTGCCTTGATTTGAAGTCACCGCTTGGAGTTCGGACGCTGGGGCTTTAGTCGACCGTGACGCTCAAACCGGTCAGCGTTCCCTTAAACGCAGCTTGGCCGGTTGCTGGAGTGACCGGATGGCCGTTGTCGTGACCGATGCAAAAGTCCTCCTGAGGTTGGCGACCGATCAACTTGCCCGCTTTGCCGGTTGCGATGGCATCGTCCACTCGAAGCGTCATCGTGCCGTCGGTCGCCAGAATCGCGGTGATCGTTGCTTGGCCATCGAAGGGCTCCGGTGCGACGACTTGTTGGAATTCCTGCCCAGCGCCGGTGCGGACCAAAAAGCTGACGTGACCATTTTGAAGTTGAATCGCGTAGCCAGCGATGGTCCCGCCGTGGGCGATCACGATCGCGTCACGCTGATCGGTTTTGATTTGACAGGTAACGGTAAAGGCTTTGCCGCCAATTTGTGGCGCTGACGACGCGTTGAGGGTCGCGCCGGGCTGGAGAGCTTTCCATTGCGCAGGCGTCAACGGCTTCGCTTTCTTCGGACGCGACTTGTTGTTGGTCATCGGGTAAAGATTTTGAGGGTTTTCGACGTTGCCAGCGGGCCGCCGTGCGGTCGGTGACGAGCCTCCGACTTCCGCGTCCATGTGCTCGATCAGACGCTGCAGGCGAGCGACGACTTCGGGATGCTGGGCCGCCAGGTTGGTCTGTTCGCCGATCTCTTCGTCCAAGTTGTACAGCCGGGGCGCGTTGCCTTGAGCGTCTTCTCGAACGCCTCGGCCCATCGTTTCAGGCTGTGGCTTGACCGCCAATTTCCACGGTCCCTGACGCACGGCCTGTAGGTTGTAGCCCGCGAAATAATAGTGTGCATCGCGGGCCGCAGTGGAGGTTTTGCCAAACAACAACGGCGAGATATCGCGTCCGTCGATAACCGGTTCGGCAGGGACTTGGCCTCCGGCAAGCGACACCGCGGTGGGCAGCAGATCGATAGTGCCGGCGACGGTATCGGAGAGGCTGCCGGGAGCGATCTTGCCAGGCCACCAAGCGAGCGTCGGCACGCGAACGCCCCCTTCCCAGGTGCTGCCCTTGCCGCCGCGCAACGGGCCGGAACTGCCGCCATCGGAACCCTTGATCAGCCACGGACCATTGTCGCTGGTAAAGATCACCAGCGTATTATCGGCGATCTGCAGTTCCTCCAAGGTGTCGAGCACTTGCCCGACGCTCCAGTCGACTTCCTCGACCCAGTCCCCGAAGCGACCGTTGTTCGATTTGCCGCGGAAGGCTTCTCCCGGCCAGATCGGCGTATGGACAGCGGAGTGCGGGTAGTACAACAGGAATGGTTTGTCGCGGCTGTCGCGGATGAACTTGACCGCTTCGTCACTGTAACGCTCAATGATCCGACTTTGCTGTTCGTCGGTCAGCAAATCTTCGACCTTGTCGTCACGCAGTAGCGGCACGACCCGTTCTCCCGTTGCGGTCGCGGTGCGCTGCATGTCGTTCGAATAGGGAATGCCGAAATAGGAATCGAACCCTTGGTTGGTCGGCAGGAATTCAGGCTGGTCACCGACGTGCCACTTCCCGACGCACATCGTGGCATAGCCTTGCTGCTTCAAGTGTTCGGCGATCGTAACTTCGTCGGGGTTCAAGCCGTTTCGATTTCCCGGAAAGTAAACGCCCGGCACTGAAATCCTTGGTCCGTAGCATCCGGTCAGTAATTGGGCTCGCGATACCGAGCAGACCGGTGCGGCGTAAAACGAAGTCAGCTTCATGCCTTCGTTTTCCATCCGCTCTAGATGAGGCGTCTGCTGTTTCGTCGCTCCAAAGGGACCGATGTCGCCATAGCCAAGGTCATCGATGAAGATAATCACAATGTTGGGTTGTGTCGTTTCGGCCCCAACTGCGGAGCCAATAAAGGTGCAGCAAAGAAGCAGAGGCAGCAGCAGACGAATCATGATGAGCACTTATAGGTGGGAGGGATCGGCAGCCGCAACAAGCCGACCGCCGCGATGGTCGACAGCTATTTTAGCAGCTTTCCATCGCGTTGCCGAAAGTCTCGCGCTGCAGCCAGCCACCGTAAGGGGCGGTGATGTTGGCGACGGGCGCTTCGAGGAGTTTCTGGCCAAGGGTGCGGGAGTGGCGAGTTGCTGTTCGAGCTGGTCCACCAACGCCATCAGTTCGTCCACCTTCGCGGCAATCCGTTTCTCTCTCCTGCTATTTCTTGCGTTCGTTGTACCTTCGTGCCTCTGTAAGAGACGCTAACTGCCGGAACCGATGGCTCTCACGGAGGCACCAAGGCCGGGAGGTTCGTCGGACGATCGTATGCAGGTTGCAGTCGGTCAGCAGCGCTTCCTTGATCCGCGTTTTGACGCCTTCACCGAACAACGTGCCGTCGGGCAAAACCAAACCGGCTCGGCCACCGGGCTTGAGAATCTTCATCAGCAGCACGAGAAACAGGTCAGCTGTTTCGCGTGTTTGAAACTCGGCAGGATAGTTGGCCTCGATCCCATCTCCTTCCATGCCACCAAACGGAGGATTAGTCACTATTACGTCTACACGTTCTTTCGGTCCACAGTCGCGCAGCGGTTGGGCGATCGTATTGTTGTGCTTGACGTTGGAGGGAACGTCGATGCCGTGCAGTAGCAAATTGGTCATGCACAAAATGTGCGGCAAGTGTTTCTTCTCGATGCCCAAAAAGGATTCCTGGATCGTTGGTTCGTCCTGTTCGTTCTTGGCCTGCTTGCGAAGGTGCTCGATGGCGCAGGTGAGAAAGCCGCCGGTGCCGCAAGCCGGGTCCCTAACGACTTCACCTAGCTGCGGATTGACTTGGTCGACGATGAACTGCGTGATGGCTCGGGACGTATAGAATTCGCCCGCGTTGCCGGCCGACTGAAGGGGGCGAGCGGTATTTGTCTTGCAGGAGTTCCATTTCCTGCTCGCGGTCATCGAAGATTTTCAGGAAGAACCTCCCGCCGAGTTGCTCCAGTCGCCCGCCACGGTGGCCGCCGCGGAACCTCGATGGCGCTCCACAACGGGAACACAAACATGGCTACGAGGAAAACCACCACCGCGACCAAGATCGCTCCCGCCAAGAACGCTTCGGCAAAGAAATCGGCCGACAGGAAGTTGGCGCAGATCGACGCGGCATTGGCGGTTGGGTGACCAATGTTGCCGAGGCATCGATTAAGATGAACATTCCTGGTTTCCGCGACTGCCAGTTGCTCGCTTCGATCCCTTCCTGCTCTGCCACTTTGGATTGCCCGCCATGCGTTGCCTTGTTCCTCGTTTCCGCTTCGATTCCCGTTCGGTTTTTGCCCACGCCGTCATTGGTTCGGTGACGCTCCTCTGGATGCTGACGATTGGCTGGGTCGGATGCCTGCACGCCGAAAGTGTGCGTGATTTCGGAGCGGTCGGTGACGGGACCGCCGATGACTCGGCTGCGATTGAACGAGCCATTGCGGAGACGACCACCGGCGAGATTCAGTTCCCGCGAGGTGACTATCGCATCACGCGGACGATCGAGATTCCGCTCGCAGAAACCGGACGGATCGGCTTGAACGGCCACGGCGGTGTGGGACGCATCACGATGGCGGGGTCCGGGCCGGCGTTCCGTTTTGTGGGAACGCACCAGTCGACCGCCAGTCCAGATGGCTTTACGCAGCAGACTTGGCAACGCGAGCGGATGCCTCAAGTCCGCGGGCTGGAGATCCTCGGTGACCATCCCGAAGCCGACGGTATTGAATTCGTCCGCGTGATGCAGCCGACGTTGATGGGGGTGCTGATTCGCGAAGTTCGCAATGGCGTGGTGCTGTCGACTCGCAATCGCAATCTGCTGATCGATTCGTGTCATATCTATAACTGTTCAGGAATCGGCGTCTTCTTCGACCGGGTGAACTTGCACCAAGCGATCGTTCACGGCAGCCACATCAGTTACTGCAAGGGTGGCGGGATCAAGATCGTCGACGGCGAAATCCGCAACTTCCAGATCACCGGCAACGATATCGAATACAACTTTGATCCCGATGCCGAACAATCGGCCGACATCTGGGTGGAGATCCCCAACGGTACCGTCGCCGAAGGAACGATCAGCGGCAACACGATCCAAGCCAAGGTCAGTCCCGGCGGTGCCAACATCCGTTTCATCGGCCCCGATGCGGCCAGCCATCCGACGCCGATGTCGATGTGGGCGATCAGCGGTAACGTGATCGGCAGTCAAGCAGTGAACGTGCATCTCGTTCGCTGCCGCGGGATGGCGATCACCGGCAACCACGTCTATTCGGGCCACGAACGAACGATGGTGCTGGACGATTGCCAGAACATTGTCGTGGGGACGAACTCGCTGGACCAAAGTCACAGCCTTGGACGTGGCTTCCGCAACGGGATCACGGTTCGCAATTCGCGTGGCGTGGCGATCGATACGCTGGTGCTGGATGACTGCGGGGTGGGAACCGAATCGGCCGGGGGCGCGGTCGAGGTGTTTGATAGTCGAGAAGTGACGATCAAAAATTGCCAGATCGCTAACCCGC
>CAYZHQ010000177.1:0-9734 GCA_964477385.1 uncultured Pirellulaceae bacterium | reverse complement strand
TTAGACAAAAAGATGCGTCAATGTCTCCGCCCTGCTTGCGGATCACTCGGCGAGCTTCGCTATCGATGATGCTGGCCTGACCACAGGCAATCATCCATGAGACAAGGTTGGCAAGGATCGCCCATGTCGCTGCTTCGTAACGCTGCGTGCACACTCCGACAACTGCAAGCATGATGCCAAGGGAAGCCAGGGTCAGTGACAACATGTGATACCCAACCATCACCGGCCATAACGATGTGACATAGGTACGTGTCCATGTCAATTGCCGACGCAAAAATTGATAAGCGAATGGCAGGTCGCAGACTTCGCGGTTGGCCATGATCAAGGCGGGCACGAATGCTAGGCTCATTCCCTGTTCCTTGACCGCCTCACGAATCGGGCCATCATCAACGATCGATTTGCTCCACTTTTCACGCACGTTTGCCGCGTCGATTAGGTCGCGTCGAATCGCCATCGATCCCGCCCAAGGGATTTTAAAGGCAGCCATGACAATCAAGCCCGGTGCATTCCAGGTTTGACGCACCAACGATCCTAGATTCTTGTGTTTGGGTAAAAACCAACGATTGCCAAACGTCGCCCCGACCTCGGGGTCCTCCAGAGGCGCAACCAACTGACGAAGCCAAGTCGAATGCGATTGCAGGTCCGCATCGGCCAGGACCACCGTTTCATAAGTTTCATCGAGTTGATCGAGCAATTGCACCAAAGAGCTATTCTTCAGTCCGCACGTCAAACGACGCTCTATCAAAGACCAAGCGCGCAAACGGTCCGAGCCGAATTCTTGGATCGCTTTATTGACGATTGACCAAGCGGGATCTTGTGGTGAATCGACCACCACCATGACTTCATACTGGGGATGATCTTGCTGCATCAAGCGACGCAAGCAACTTTCAAGATGCGGATCCGCGCCGCGCAGGCATAAGAATACAGCTACCTTGCCTCGTTTTGTCTTGCTCGGTTCCCCCGGCCTTGGTGGTGTGTTGCGTCGGAGCAAAGCGACCAGGTAAACAACCCAGCCGGTATTGAACATGCCCAGAAGCAAGAGTGTCCAGAAAAGGTACTTGGCACTGGTCAGCAACATCATATTGAATCATTCATAACGTAGCGCATCGATCGGATTGAGCTGCGATGCTTTCCGAGCTGGATAGTACCCAAACAAGATCCCGACACCAGCGGCGACCGTGACGGCAACCAACGGGGCCCAGAGTGACCAGATGACGGGCCAGCCAATCAATCTAGCGATCACCACCGACCAAGCATGACCGGCAAAGATACCAATGAAACCGCCGACCATGCACAGCACCGTGGCCTCGATCAAAAACTGTCGAAGGATCGCACGCCGGTCCGCGCCCACAGCCATTCGCAGGCCAATTTCTCGAGTCCGTTCGGTTACCGAGACCAACATGATGTTCATGATGCCCACGCCTCCAACCATTAACGAAACACCGGCAATCACCAAGCCTAGCGCAGACAAGCCCGCCACGACTCGATTGACCACTTTAGAGACTTCGGTGATATCGTTCATTCGGTAAGCCCCCGCCGGAGCGACATTGTGGCGACGCGATAAGACCGCTGTGATTTGTTCGCGAGCACGATCGACATCGGCTGGGGACTTCGCTTGAACATAGATTTGGTGGACCTCTTCGCGGTGGACATTCCTTCCGATCGAAGCCAATTGCATTTGCGGCCTCTGGTCTGAAAAAGTAGCCACCCGTTGCGAGCTATTGGATTGGTCATTGACTCGGAATTTTAATGTCGTCCACGGGCCGATCAGGATGTCATCTTGGTCGTTGCCGATCACGTCGCCACCCTTAGCCGACAACACGCCGATGACTTGCATCGGAACCCCGTTGACCCGGACTTCCTCGCCGATCGGGTATGCCTCGTCAAATAAAGCCTCGATCACGGTCTGCCCTAGAATGCAAACTTTGGCGGACTCGAGAACCTGCGAATCGGTGAAGGACCTACCCATCTCCAGTTGATCCCAATTGCGCGCCGTAAGATAGGCGGGGGTGGTCCCGAGACACAACGTGGGGCGCCATCGCCGGTTACCTCGGACGATTTGCACATGCGAGTAGACTAACGGAGCGGCAACACGAACCGCATCGCAATGTTGTGAAACTGCCAGCACGTCATTAGGAACGATTTGGATCGGCCGTTGTCGAGTTCCGTCCGATGCCGCCTTGCTGGGGCTGACGGTCAGCATGCTAGCGCCCATGCTGGCAATGGTGTCTTCGATGGCCGACGAGGCGCCCGAACTCAATTCCATCGTCGAGATCACCGAGGCAACGCCAATGATCACTCCCAACATCGTCAACGAGGTGCGCAGCACATTGCGTCGCAGTGCCGCCGTCGCAATGGAAACGGCATTGATGGTTGCCGCAATGGACCACCCCTGCTTTCGGGTTCCACTCGATTCGGTTGCCGTGTCGGCGGTGATTGAAGACGGCTTTCGCAACCGCGACTTGGCGAATTGGCCGCCAGCTTCACGGTCCTCGACGACCAGACCGTCCCGCATGTGAATCACGCGGTTCGCTTGTGCGGCCACTTCGGCGTCATGCGTGACGACAACCAAAGTGATGCCATGGTCCTCATTTAGCTTTCTAAAAACACCGAGGATTTCCTGTTCGGTCCGAGAATCCAAGTTTCCCGTGGGTTCGTCGGCCAACAGTAGTTGAGGTCGGTTGACGAGAGCTCTAGCGATCGCCACACGTTGTCGCTCGCCACCAGAAAGTTGGTTCGGCATGTGGTCGAATCGACCAGCTAACCCCACCGAACGGAGCAACTCGCCAGCGTATTCGATTCGTTCACTGCTCGTTCGGCCATCCTTCGAATAGATCGTCGGCAACAGCACGTTGTCGATCGCCGTGGTGCGTGGCAATAAGTTGAAGTTTTGGAAAACAAATCCAATTTTCCGACTTCGAAACGCAGCGACTTCGGATGCATCGAGCGTCGACAGATCGACGCCTGCCAGCTTGTAACTGCCTTTCGTTACCGTATCCAAACTTCCCAACAGATTCATCAGCGTCGTTTTTCCCGACCCGGATGATCCCATCAATGCCACATAATCTCCGGCAGCGATGTCGAGCGTGATCCCTTTGAGAACAGACAGGTCCAGATCGCCAACCCGATAGTCTTTCGTCAAGTCTCTTAATTCGATCATGAATGATTTGGCAGCCTGGCTGTCCTTATCGCAACGTCTTTACGCTGGGAATGATTCGGGCGAGCGTCGTTTCGCGGATTGTACCGACCACGATCGGCATCGATTCCTGCAAGCCTTCCGCAAAGATTTCCGTTTTGGTTCCATCGTCGACGCCTACCCGAACCGGGATTGCACGGACCCGACCATCATCCGCGGCGACATAAATACAAGGCGGGGCGTTTGATTTCTCAATCACTGATTTCTCAACCATGGCCGCATCAAAAGTTTGCCCATTTTCGCGGCCTGCGTTGGCTTGCCGTTCAAGGTTGGGCTGCCAATTCAGTGATTCGCTTGGCACCAGCCAGGCGTTGGAACGATTGACCGTTTCCAGTTGCACATCGGCGGTCATGTGAGGCAACAGAGTGGTTTCACTGGGATCAATTTGCACAAGCACGTCGTAGGTCACGAAATTTCCTTGAACGCGGGCGTTCATTAACACCTTTTCGACGCTGCCGGTCAGTTTGGCATCGCGATACCCGTCGACAGTGAATCGAACAGGTTGTCCAGGATAGACTTTGCCGATGTCGGTTTCGCTGACCGAGGTTCGGATTCGCATCTGCTTCAAATCGGCGGTGATCAAGAACATCCCCGGACTGGCCGGCCCCGCATGTTGGCCGAGGTTCACACGATGATCGATCACCACACCATCGATCGGAGAACGAATCGTGGTTCGAGCCAAATTGATTTCTGCGTACTGGATCTGTGACGCGGTTTGTTCGGTGCGAGCGAGAGCCATTTTGAAGTCGGCCTGCGCGACCGCGAATCCCGTCGCGATTTGATCGTATTGACTTTCGGAGTTAGTCGAACGTAACCGTTCGGCGCGCTCGAGCTCTCGCCTGGCCTGTTCCAAACGCGTTTGTAATCGTGCCGCTTCCGCTTCGGCCAGACGATGGGCTACGCGAGCCTGTTGCAACTCGATTTCGTAAAGTTGACGATCGATTTGGGCCAGCACGCCGCCCTGCGTGACGCGTGTTCCCACCGGAATGGGCGATTGCTCGCCAACGGTAACGTCTGTTTGTTGGTTCCCATCACCGAACGCGACCACTTTTCCAGAAACCAACGCTCCAACCTCGACAACCGCATTAGGCTCGACGGTGCCGGTGGCAGCGATAAACATTCGCAGATCACCACGCTTGATCGGTACGGTTCGCAGTTTGGGCAATTCAGCCAATCTCTGGCGAACATGCCACGATCCGCCAAGCAGCAAGCTCGAGGCCACCACCAAGACAGACAATCCTTTGGCAAACTTTCGAGACCTACCGTTTACTTTTCTTTTCACAATTAAGCCGCCCTTGAATCGCGTTGATCAATGATCGTCGGCAGCATCGTCGGTGGCGCGTCCACAGCGAACGAATGTTCTTGGGGCTGGACCTGCAGTCGACCGTCCACCAGCTTCACCACTCGATCCGCGACATCGAAGAAGCGATCATCGTGGGTGATGGCAACGACCGTTTTGCCGCAACGTTTCAACTCGGGAACGATTTGTTGATAAAAGACGCGTTTAAAGCCAGGATCTTGTTCCGCTGCCCATTCATCGAAAACAAAGATCGGGCGATCATCAAGGGCTGCTACCAGCAGTGCTAAACGCTTGTGCTGACCACGTGACAGCTTGCCTTGCGAAATTTTGCCTGTCTGCAAATCGACTTTGTCTTCCACGCCAAGCAACTTCAGCCAACGAGCCACCTCTTCGGTTTCGGCGTCGAGGCCCAATAAGCGGTCGAACAAATGCCCTTCGACAAAGACGGTGGAGAATAGTTGTCGAAAGTCGACACGATTGCGAGTGTTCACTACATGATCGTTCCAGCGAAGCAGTCCTTCGGCCGGCGGATACAATCCCGTCAAGCACTTGACCAGCGTTGTCTTGCCGCTGCCATTTCCACCAGCAATGAACACGACTTCCCCTGCCGACAACACAAAATCGATTGGCCCAAGTCGAAAGGTGGGTTCTCCGTGACTTTGGTATTGATACTGAATTCCCTCGAGTTCAAGTCGGCGAAATGGCTGCGTGCTTCCGGCAATGGATTGATCTTCTGGTTGATCGATCAATAAGCCGAGCGTTTCAATCTTCGTTACCGCGATGCTGGCGGCATTGAAGGCAGGCAACCAGCCGAGAATCCCATCGAGTGGGTAAGTTAAGTACAGAATCGTCAATACGTAACCGGTCAGCGTTGCATTGCTGACGGGCGATAACATGGGCCAAACGAACAAGAGCAAACCGATGCCAATGAAGAGAAACAATCGGCCCCAACTATGGGAAAATCCTTGAATGCTTTGTCCGCGAATCAGTGAGTGGCGCATCCGGGAATCAGCCGGCAAGAGAACATCGTAGACAAAGTCGAGACAGCGGGAGGAGTTGCTTTTCAGTTCCTTGATGCCGACGATCATCGCACGCAATTGCTTGACGACTTCGTCTTGGTCTTCGCGGGCTTGGCAAAGCGAGCGATTGCCAGCGCGAATTCCGCCTAAGAACATCCCCACGCCGAGGCCTGCCATCAGGATCGTTGCGGCCGCAAGTATCGGCGACAGCGAAGCAAGATAGATCAAGCCACAGACGAGCACCAACGCGTTGGCACAGACTGCCGGAAAGGAAGATAGGGCGTAGGTAATCGCACCCACGTCATCGATTAGCGTCGCGAGTAGGCGGTGTTGACCAACCGATTCGAGGGTGGGCAGCGGTGCCGAAATGATCTTCGAACACAGTTCGTATCGTAAGCGCGCCGCGGTTGCTTGAGAGAGCCGAACGAGCATGAATTTGGCCGTCACTTGAGTGACCAAAACAAACATGCAAGCTGCGGCGAAGGCGTGGGGAAGCCAACGGTTCCATTGTGATGCGGAGGAACTCGCATCCGAAGCGGTGAGCGCATGATGAATCAATGTGATCAGCGTCAAGCTGGCCACACCGCTGAGTGCGCCCAAGATCGCGGACACTAGCCCCACACCCCAGGAGGACCGGGCGAGTGTTAAAAACAGTTTCATAAGCTGTGCTTGTGCATTTAGCCTCGTGCAGTGCCGTCCCGATATCTGCTAAGCTTCGTCATCTTTGGGGCTCCCAAACGACGTAAAAATCAGCAAACACGCTGAAATCCCCTCCTGCAATGGAAATTTCTTTAAACGAAGCAATTCGGCAGGAGTGCAGGGGTGCAAGCAGCCGATCATGGAGGCCTCCGTTGACCAATCGCGTGACCGCGTTGGGCTTCAGTCCGAGCGGCCAATGGCTCGCCACCGGTGGAGATGCGAACTCAGAGCGGATGCCTCACGGAACAGCGCCAGCTTGGATTAGCCGTTTGGGCGTTGGCCACGGTTTTTGCAGGGAGAACCGTGGCTATCGCCAAAACGGCTCATTCGTTCGGGAAGAAAATCAATTCAACCTGGCGCTGTCCAGCCAAGCGGTGCGGTGAAAAATTCCAATTCGCAGTGCATGGCAAATCGGTACGCGTCACGGACGGCGGGCGTGTCCGATGCCGTGGCGTCGAGGGGTCGATAAAGTACTATACAAAGTCGGCCAAACTCCGCACTCGAGTAGGTCTCGCTCCAGTCTTGGTAAGGATGGGCGGGCCGCAGTGAAGGTTGCAAGGCGATGCCAATGTGCGCGTACAACCTCGTGCAATGAACCGACGCCGCGAGGTCACCTCGCCACGCGACGGCGAGCAAAAAGTTGGTATAGGCCGACGTCGCCCGGTAAGGCTTCACGACCGTTAGGTCGATCTGCCGCTTTTCTGCATAGCTGGCATGCAGTTTCAGTTCAGCCAAGGCACCACCGATCAAGTCGTGCAAAGCCTGTGCTTGCGTCAAGCTATCGGTCTTCGCCAGCGCCAATGCGTAAGCCTTAGCAATGTGCGATAAACAAGTGTCGGGTACCTTTTGTGCGAAGCACCCGAAGGGGGAGTTCCTCGCAAAAGGTACCCGACACTTTTGGTCGCACGATCCTTAGCAAACGCTTTTAAGAAGAAAGCGGCTTGCGCGACGTAGATTCGGACGACCTCGTGATCGAGCGTCCTGCCCCCAACGCACTAACAAGAGGATGGTGGAGGCAGTCCGCCGCGAGGTCGGCGTTCTGTTCCCACAAGCTTTCGTGCAGCATTTAGTGCCCGGTCATCATTTTGGATTTGGCCATCGCGTCTTCTGCCATCTGGATGTACTTGTGTTCGTCCGTGCCGGCGAAAGCACGCTGGTAGGTGACACTCAGAGCGGTCCAACTGAACGAATCATCGGGCTCCAGCTCACTCGCCCGGACGCCATGCTCGATCGCTTTCTCGTGCTGGTTCACTTTGCCATAAACGACCGCGAGCGCTGAATGGGCCAAGACGTAACGGTTGTCGATGGCCAGCAGTTCGTGGAGTTTCTCGATCGCCGCTTCGAATTGCCCATCATCCTTCAGCCGATCGGCTTCGTCATAAAGTTTGTCTGTATCGCTCATTGGTCTTTTGAGTCCGCCAAGGGGGTTTTCTGTTCCGTAATCACTTCGCACTCTTCCGCCTTTTCCGCGTTCAACGCCAGGTAAGACGCCCACTCCTCCGGCAAATTGTCTTCATGGAAGATCGCTTCTACAGGGCATTCCGGCACGCAGGCTTCGCAGTCGATGCACTCTTCCGGATGGATGTACAGCATCTGCTCGCCCTCGTAAAAACACTCCACGGGGCAGACCACAACGCAGTCGGTGTATTTGCAACCCGAGCATGGCTCGGCAACTACATGAGTCATTTTGGTTCTCCTTTAGAGGATGTCTTCGGATAGTTCATGACCGGACAACAGGACGGACTCGAGATGTCGCCGCACGGCGGGCAACTCGACACCTTGCACAACGTCGTTGGCAAAGGCGAAGATCAGGATCTTGCGAGCCAAGTCGTCGGGAATGCCCCGTGAACGCAGATAGTACATGGCGGCATCATCCAGTTCACCGATCGTCGCACCGTGGGTACAACGCACATCGTCGGCGTAGATCTCGAGTTGCGGCTTTGTATTGACGACCGCGTCGTCGGACAGCAGTAACGCTTGATTGCTCTGCTTGGCATCTGTCTTCTGCGCATCTTGACGGACGAAAATCTTACCGTTGAAAACGCCTTTGGCTCGATCGTTCAAGATGCCTTTATAGAGTTCGTAACTGTTGCAATGCGGTTTGGCGTGATCGATCCGCGTGCGGCAATCCATCAGCTGTTCGCCCGTCGGCATGTACAGCCCGTTGAGGGTCGTTTCGATTTGCTCGCCATCGAGCAGGCAGTCCAGCTCGTTGCGAGCGAGCGTGGCACCGAAGGAAAAGTAATGCGAACGGAAACGACTGCTCGTCTGTTGATCGACGCCGGTCAGTGCGATGTGCAACGCGCCAAGTTGTTCATGCTGGAGTTTGTGATGATCCAGTTCCGCATTTTCATCGAGCGAGACCTGAGTGATCGCGTTCGTGAAATAAGCTTCCCCGTGTCCCAGGTAACTCTCGATTACGTGCGCCTTGCCGTGCTTGCCAACACGGACCACGTTCCTCGTATGCGAAACGGTTTGCTGGTTTCCAATCGACAAGAACACGCAATGGAGGGGCCGATCCAAGGTGACTCCATCGGGAATCTCAACAAACGCCCCGTCCTCGACAAAGGCCGTGTTGAGTGCGGCAAAGGCTGCATTGTCAAAGCCGAGTTCACTTTCGAGTGTTTGCCGAAGGTCGTCCGGTCGGTCAGCGATGACGCTTGCCAGGTTCTCGATAACCACGCCGTCGGACAGGTCCTGGAGTCGCGACCATTCGTCGGAGTAGCGACCGTTGATAAACACCAAACGGTGGAAGTCTTCGTCCAGCGTGGCTTGTTCGACGAGTGCCTTGATCTGGTCAGTGGATGTTTCGACTTCGGAAGGAGCCAGCGAAGCCAACACGTAGGGACGTTCTGCCAACGGCGCGACGTTGGTGAACCGCCAATCCTCGAGTCGCTTGTTGGGGATTCCGAGACGGTTGAATGCGTCGAACCCTCGTTGGCGAAGTTCAACAAGCCACGGCGGCGAAGGTTGCCGTTGAAACGCGGCGTGTTGTTCCTGGTAGGTTTCGTTTTCGGTAGCGATCATTGTTTGATAGTGGAAGAATGTTGAAGATGTTTTGGATGAAACCGGCCGGTCAAACCGGGAGGGATCGAAAAAGATGCGGAATTTTTCAGCAGCCGTTCCTCGCATCGTCGGCTACTCGCATCGTCGGCTACTCGCTGAAGCCACTTGTTGCCTTCGGTTCCAGAGTTCGGCCCTGGGCTTTGTGTTCCGATGCGGAAGTGAGGGAAATGCCCCAGGTCCCATACTTCCGCACCGGATCACAAGTGCCAAGTGGTTTTTGTTTTTCAAGAAACCACCCTGCCAGTGGCCGTCGTTTTTATGCGAGTTAGGTTGCGGCCAATTCTTGCAGGAAAGCGTAGCCCTTGTCTTCCAGTTCCAAGGCGAGCGCTTTATCGCCTGACCGGACGATCTTGCCGCCGGCCAACACATGCACTTTGTCCGGCACGATGTAATCGAGCAATCGTTGGTAGTGCGTCACGACGATCGTGGCTCGCTCGGGGCTTCGCAGGGCATT
>CAYZHQ010000176.1:0-9805 GCA_964477385.1 uncultured Pirellulaceae bacterium | reverse complement strand
AATTCTCTCCCAATGCTCGACAGGCGTTTTCCAAAATCCGAATCACTTCGGGTTGCTTGTAGACGGGAAACGTTTCATGCCCAGGACGAAAGTAAAAAACCGTGCCTTCACCGACTTTCCACAGCATGCCACTACGAAATCGCTCACCAGTTTCCCAGGTTTCTTCAAAGATCAACTCGTCGGGTTCTGGAACGTGAAAAGGCTCGTTGTACATTTCGGTGCTTCGCATGCTCAGCGATTTCGGCAGACCCTTCGCAATCGGATGCTCAGACAGCATCACGTTCAACGTGCTGGGGGCTCCGTCGGGCCGGTACGCGGGAAAACAGCAATTGGGAAGATCAACGCGTACTCTCTCGACCTGGTTGCCTCGCTTGAGCGCCAGATAAGCGGGCGTTACCAGCGAGTCACGCGTAGGGACCATTCGACCGGGAGGCCGAATAAATTCAAACTCGACCGCTTTACCGACCTGCGACGCAGGGTACTTTCGATGAGCGTCGGAGACGGTGCGCTCGTTCATCGCTTCCATGAAAGGTGTGGACCAGTGCGCGGAATGCAAAAAGATCATGTCCAGGCCGCCGGACTTGAGACGACGAATCAGTTTTTTCTGGGCGAGCTCGGGCGTGATCTCTGCCTGGCGGACGTGTCCCCACCAGATCATGACATCAGCCCAGTCGAGATCTTCCTCGGTCAATCCCTGTTCAGGACCGTTCTGATTGACCGAACGCACTTCGATGTCATCTGACGCGGCATCCAGTCTGGCGGCGATTTCATTACCGATGAAGTTTTCGTAGGCCGCTGCTTGCTGTTCCTGCTGTTCGTCCCAAACAAGTACACGGATCGTCTGGGCTTGCGAGACGCTCAAATGAGCAGCCGTCATGATAAATATAAGTAGAAACGTTTTCATGCTGTCGCCCTATCGGTGGTTGAGATCGTTAACGTTATTGGGCATTGACCGCAGCGGTGTCGGTCGGTTTGTCGTAAATCGATCGCAACTTCCAAGCCTTGGCCGATTTCACCCTGGCGTCGCCATCGATCGCGAACAGTCGGACGTTCGGGTTCGGGCGGATCTTATGGGCATCGACGACGGCTTGTCGATCGTTAGCAAACACTTCGACGAAGTTCTTGTCGATAAAGATGCGCAGCGTCAGGTCCTCGCCGTCGGCGAGCTTGAACGGCGCATCGCGTTGACCGACCTTGACGCCGTCGCGGCCAGAGCCGGCGAGAATCGTCATCGCGTCGTTGCCGTGGGAGTCGCCGAGCACGCTCAGGCCGACGTTCTCAGGCACGGGAGCGGCGAAGGTGATTTCCAGTTCGATCGCGTCTCCGGTGAGCCCGTCGAGCGCGAATTCCGCACCATTGGCGATTTCGACGTCGCTCCAGGATTTTTCAGCGTGTCGCAGCTTGGCTAGCTCCGTTAGCGGCCGAATGCGGAGCACCCCATCCGCGGGCAATTCGAGCTCGCGGGGCAGACTCTGCACACCGGTTGGTTCGGTCGGCAGGTTCATGATCCACGCCCACATCACTCGCCGCCCGTCCGCTGTGAGGACCGACTCGGGCGCGAAGAATTGATTGCCGCCCCAACTCATCATCGCGTGCGATTCGGGCAAAAATTTCTCATCCTTAAAGTCGCCAAGGTAGTAGCGGCAGCCGAGTCCGTGGCTGATGCACAGCAGCATCCATTTGTCGCCGATGCGGTAGAAGTTAGCACACGAAATGTCCTCGTCGCGGGGGACGCCCAGATCCGAGGGATAATCCTCATGCAGCACGTCGCCCAGATGCAGCCAGCTCTCCAGATCGTCCGACCTCATCAGCTGTGGGTTTCGTCCGCCGGACAACGCATAGTACGTGTCATTCCGGATCCACAGGTCGGGATCCCAGTGGCGCATCTCGGGCTCGGTGCCATCGCGTTTTTTCGGGACGATGGCCAGCGGATCCGACCAAGCACTGAGCTCATCGTTTTCGGCGAACCGAATCCAGTTTCGCCCGGATCCTTCACCGTGATAGATGATCGCCGGCGTCCCGTCCTTGGTGAAGAAACCCGTACCGGAAAACATGCCATGCCCAGTGGTCGGTGGCGTAAGGACGGTGGTTTCCCAATCCCAATACACCATGTCGTCGCTGGTTGCATGCGCGAAGCTGAATCCGTACGCGTTGCGGTAGATGTAGTGCAGGTGAGTAACACCGTCGATATCGAGAATGCAATTGGGGTCGCCCGGTATGGCCGGGCCGGGCCCTGGATGAGCGAGGTGAAAGGTCAGCCAGTTCGCTGGCGGGTTGTCGGGCCAGACGGGAGTCTCCGGCTGATAAGGCGGTGTGGGGGCGCGGGGGCTTACGGCCGATGAGGCTTGCTCGACGTCTTGCTGGCTGCGAGCGGCAACGAGGAATGCCGCGCCGTCGAGCACCAACCGGCCGTCTTCCACTTTCGCTCCGTCTCGGGCCGCGGTGTGCGGAAAGCGGCCGGCCTTGTCCATCATCTTGCCATCTTCGAAATCCCACCACGCCAGCGGCTCAATGTCCGACGCGACGTTGGGCTCCAGAGCCTTGATTTGCTCGTCGCTCAGCGCCCTGCCATAGATACGAGCGTCCTCGATCGAGCCGTTAAAATTCGTGCCCGGGCCCGCACCGACGTGCCGTAGCCCTAACACCGCGATGTGATTGTCGACGCTTAGTAGATCGATGTTCTCCGCCGGATAGTCCGCATAGGCTTCACCGTTTCGGTACATCCGAATCCGCTCGGGCGTATAGACGACGGCGATCTGCACAAGCGTCTCCGCGTCGGCGGTCTCGCTGGGCCACTGAATCTGGTTGACTGCGGTTCGGTCATAATTGTTCGAGCCGGGCATCCATTTTCGAAGAAGTCGTTCTCCGAGCACGATTCCGTCGAAGCGGTCACCGCTCTGGATCGTCAGAGCGCTGCCGCCGCGTTGACTTAGGTTACCGGGAGCGGCCCAGACAACCAGCGTCTTTTCAACTCCAGTGCGTTTGCCCGGCGATTCTTGCGCGGTCGCCAGCGGCGACAGCGAGACCGTCGCGAGCAGTGCTGCCGAGAGCAGTGCGACGGATAACGGGAAGAGTAAGCGAAACTTCATAATCGATCTTTCCTAGCTGGAGGGGGAAACCTAGTTAGCCTAACTGCGACGGCGTTTGATCGTGTCGATTAAGACGGCGGCCAGCAGAACCGCCCCCAGCACAATCTTTTGGTTGAACGGGTCGACGTCCGTCAGATTCATGCCGTTCTTGATCACCGCGATGATGAATGCCCCGATCAAGGTGCCCAGGATCTTGCCCGAGCCCCCGAGCAATGAGGTCCCGCCGACGACAACTGCGGCGATCACTTCGAGTTCGTACATCAAGCCGAACTTTGGATCGCCCGCTTGTAGTTTGGATGCCAACACGATCCCACCGAGCCCAGCCAGGGCGCCGCTGAGCATGTAGACGATCAGCTGCACGCGTTTGACCGGCACGCCCGACAGCCGCGCGGCTTCTGCGTTGCCGCCAATCGCATAGACGTACCGACCGAACGCCGTCCGCGTCATCACGACGTGGGCGATCACATACAGGAGGATCATCAACCAGACGGGGTTGGGCAAGCCCATCGTCTCGCCCCCGCCAATCCAGAAAAATGAATCGGGTAGCTGCGGAATCGAGGCGCCTTCGGAAAGTCGGTAGGCCAGACCGCTGGCCATCAACATCATGCCAAGGGTGACGATGAATGCCGGCAGACGGAAGGCCGTGACCATCGCTCCGTTAAACAGCCCTGCGAGACCACAGGTACCGACTCCGACGGCGGTCCCCAGCAGCATCAAACCGAGCCCCGCTTCGGCACCCGCGCCGAGGTCCCGAATCACCAACGCGCTAGCGACCGACGCTAGGGCCACCAGCGAACCGACCGACAGGTCGATCCCGGCGGTGATGATGACCATGGTCATACCGATGGCGATGATGGCGTATATCGCGGTCTGGTTGGCCACGCCGAGGAGGTTGCTTAGCTTGAGGAAGTTCGGCCAGGTATAGGGCTCGGGGATGACCAGCTTCTCGCGGCCGACTTCGTCGAACCGGTCGTAGATCACCCAGTTGCTTGTGGCGTTGTTGGCGGCGACAGCATCGATCGACTGACCCCGCTCGAGGACGGCCTCGATCGCCTGGCGAGCATCGGCGGGGGAACCATTCACCGTAGCGCGGACGCTCGGGCCGAGATCGGCAAGGCGGGACGCAATGGCTTCGGCAAAGAGCCGGTCGTCGGCGGTGTCGCGGGTGACGATGATCACGCCGGCCGATTCACCGTAGCGATCGACGATCCGGCCGGCGACTTGTCGGGCCGCATCCACGCCGGTCGGGTTCTGCTCGGCAATCGTCAGCACGCTGAACAGCACAACCAGCAGCAGCAGCACGAAAACCATGCCGTAATCACTGAGGAATCGACCGAAGGCCGAGCTTGTGTCAGCTGCGGAGCTTGGAGTATTCATGTGTGGGTCATCCAACGGCCATCGTCATAATTTGTTCCTGCGTAGCCGACGCTACGTCATCAATAATTCCCTTCACCCGGCCCTCGTGCATGACCAAAATCCGGTCGCTCATCCCCAACACTTCCGGTAGTTCGGAGCTGATCATGACCACTGCCTTGCCCGCTTTGGCCAGTTCGTTGATCAGTAAGTAAATCTCATACTTCGCACCGACATCAATGCCCCGAGTCGGCTCGTCGAAGAGGATGACTTTGGCATTGCGCTGCAGCCACTTGGCCAGAACCACCTTCTGTTGATTGCCGCCAGATAGATTCTTCGCAAGCTGCTCCTGATTAGGGATTTTGATGCGTAGTGATTCGACGTATCCGGCGAACGCTTCGCGTTCTGCGCCCAAGCGCAAGAATCCACCTCTGGTAAATTCCGGCAGATTGGGCAGCGCGAAGTTCTCCCGCACACTCATCCCCAGAACGAGTCCTTGCGATTTGCGGTCTTCGGTCAGCAGACAAATCCCGGCGCGGATTGCTTGGCGGGGATGGCGGATGTCAAGCGGCCGACCGTCAAGCTGAACACTGCCAGCATCGCGGTAATCGGCGCCGAAGATCAGCCGCGCGGTCTCGGTGCGGCCCGCGCCGACGAGTCCGGTAACGCCCAGCACCTCGCCGCGGCGGACTTCAAAGGAAACATCTCGAACCGCCTTACCTCGAGTGAGGTTGCGGACGACCAACCGCGGTTCGCCAATATCATGGCGGTGCTTGGGGAACTCGTTCTCGATCGCTCGGCCAACCATCGATTCGATCATGCGTTGACGAGTGAGCTTTTCGATCGGCTCGGTGCTCACGTGCTCGCCGTCACGCATGACGGTGACGCGGTCGGCAATCTCGAAAATTTCGTCGAGACGATGGCTGATGTAGACCACCCCGATGCCTTGCGAACGAAGGTCGCGGATGATGGCAAACAGTCGCTCGACTTCGCTGGGGGTCAACGCCGCGGACGGCTCGTCCATCACGATGATCCGCACCTCCTGACTGAGCGCCTTGGCGATCTCGACAACCTGCTGCTGGGCAACCGACAACTGACCGCAGGGTGCATCGATCGGTATGCGGACGCCAATGCGATCGAACAACTCCTGAGCCCGCCGCCGCTCTTCGCCACGACGGATAAACCCAGCCACCGTTGGCTCGCGTCCGAGGAAGATGTTTTCCCAAGCCGACAGCGCTGGGACCAGATTGAACTCCTGGTAGATAATGCCAATCCCGACTCGCATCGCATCGGCCGGCGACTGGATTTCGACGATCTCGCCAGCGATCTCGATCGTGCCTGCGTCGGGTCGATGAGCGCCGCCGAGCACCTTGATCAGAGTGCTCTTGCCGGCCCCGTTCTCACCGAGCAGTGCGAGCACCTCGCCCGCGTGCAACGCCAAGTCAATTCCACGCAGGGCATGTACGCCGGGGAACTTCTTGTCGATCCCGCGCATGCGCAGCAGTGTCACAGCAGCGTCGGCGGCGGGGTGTGGCGAGGCCATGCTGTCAACCATCTATGTTAAGCACTTTCATTCAGAGACGGATCGTTTTGAGCGTCTTCTTGGTAGTACAGCTCGGACGGGATCAGCACCTCGGCGGGAACTTCCTCGCCCTCGAAATGCTTGATGATCATCTCAACGGTTTTCTGGCCGATGCGGTCTGGGAACTGAATCGGGTCGCATACGAGCTTTCCCTCAAGGATCGCCTGCTTGCCGATCTTCTGCCCGTCAAAACCGATGATCTTCACCTGATCAGCCTTGCCGACGGCTTCCAACGCAGCATGTGCCCCCAGCGCCGAGGGATCGTTGATGGCGAAGATCGCAGCCAGTTCAGGATTTGATTCGATGGCGTCCTTGGCGGCTTTATAGCCCTCGTCGCGGGCGCCGCCGCCATCGAGCGTGCCGACGATCTCAATGGGTCCACTGGGGTTCGACGCGTTGTGCGCGTCGATCACCTCGCGGAAACCTTTGACGCGTAACTGGCAAGACTCGACTTGAGGAAAATGCACGATGGCAACCTTGCCACCGGACTCGCCGAGCAGCTTGACCATCGCTTCGCCAGCAAGCTTGCCACCCTGGTAATTGTCCGTCGCAACATGGCAGACGACTTCTCCGACGTCGCCGTCATACTTAATGTCATTGGTGAACACGGGAATTCCCGCGTCATTGGCCTTCTTGATCGCCGGGCCGATCGATCGGGAATCGCACGGGTTGATTACGATCGCACTGACACCCTTGACGATGAAGTCGTCGATCTGGTCCGCCTGCTTGTTCACGTCTCGCTCGCCCGACACAAGAATCATGTCGTATCCGTGCTTCTTGGCCTCCGCCTCCATCTCATCGGCGACGATCCTGAAGAAGGGATTGGTCAGCGTCAACGCGCTGAACCCGATCGTGCCCCTCGATTCGGTCGATCCACTGTCGGTCGAACTAGGACCAGGATTCGGTCCAGTGCCCGGTTTCATGTCCTTATTGCCACAACCGCAAAGCACGCCGACTGTCAGGATCAAGAACGCGTTAAGTGTGCGTGTCACCATGGGACTCTCCGAATCAAAATGCGGGGTTGTGCGGAAGCGGCCGTTAGGGCCAGATGGATTTCAATTCGTGTACCTCGAACTCGACCAGTCGCGCTGCGCCACCGTGGACGAAGGCTTTGATTGAATGGACGTTACCAATACTGGGACGGTCGGATGTGATGACCACCTCGCCGTTATTGCCGCAGATCTCCATCATCGGACGATCGACGAGGATCTGCAGTGTGATCTGGCCGTCGACTGGGGCCAGCGCCGCGCCGTTGAGTTCGCTCTTAAAGACGTCGTACTCGATCACGTTGCCGCCGACTTTCACGCCCAAACGTTTGGCTGCGCCGATTTCGAACGTCGCACGAACTTCGAAGGTTTGCCCCGTAACGTCTAAGCGAACGGCCCCATCCGGCGTGACCAATCCAGAGTCCGCCGCGTGCTTGCCGGCATGCAGTTTCTCGATCTCACTAATGGGCTCGGCGTACATGCGGATCCCCTCCGCAGTCATTCGCAGCGTCAGTTCATGCGGGAAACTAAACGCTTGGTTGAAAGGCATGCCGGGCATCGCCAGCTGAGCCCATCCAATCTGAATCCGTCGACCATCCGGTGCATTCTCGAACGTCTGCGAAGCGTAGTACACGCCGTAGTGGACTTGATGCTTGTCCTCATGTTCGGGGGTGAATTGACGGCCATCGAAATCGCCGATCACGTATTTTGCATCGGCGGCGAAGGTGACCCAGCGTGTCTTCGCTTCATCGCCGTCGACCGGCAGTTCGAATAGCTCTGGGCATTCAAAGTAACCGGCCAGCCGGCTCTGCAGCGTCCAGTCCTTGAGGTTCATCGATGTGTAGAAGGCGGTGTTGCGGTCGCGGCCGGGACCTTCGTTGTAGACGAACAGCACCCAGTGTCCGCCGATCCGCTTGGCCTCGTCATTGAGCGGCTTGTCATCGGCGTCGTATTCGTACCAGATCGCTTTTGGATCGCGGCCCTGGTGCTTGATGATCGGATTGCCCTCGTAAAGCGTAAAATTCCTGCCGTTATCATTGCTGTAGGCGACGCATTCACCCAGCTCGGTATCGGTGAAGAATGCGACCAGCACGTCGTTATCGCCGGTCTTCCAACCGGCGGTGTTGCGCTCGTCAATCGTCGCCCCGCCGGAGAAACACGCGCCTTCGGCCATCGTGTTGGGAAACAACACATTTGGAAGCTGCTGCCAGTGGGTGAGGTCTTCGCTGACCGCATGTCCCCAGGTCATGTTGCCCCATTTCCAGCCCACCGGATTGTGTTGGAAATACAAGTGCCACTCGCCGTCGAGATAGACCATGCCATTGGGATCGTTGCTCCAGCCAACCTTTTGGGAGAAGTGAAATTGAGGCCGGAGCGGCTCGTCGTAAAGATCTTCGAAACCGGGAACTTCATCACCTTGATGGACCAGCTCAAAACCTTCTTCGGTCGCGGCAGCGACCCGAACTTCTGCAGGCTGACCCTGGTAAGACTCGATCGTAAAGTACGCGTAGAAGTCGACGAAGTCGCAGGCGGTTGCCAGTTCCACGCTGTACTCGCGAACCGGCTCACCATCGACGCTCAGATCAACCTTCGTCGCTTTCGCCCCATTCTGGATCGGCAGGATTAAGTACCGACTGTCGACGGTAAATTCTCGTTCCCGCGATCGATAGACGGGGACATCGGGGCGGGTGTCGGAGAGCACGATGTGGTCGACGTTGATATGCCCCCAGCCGCCGCGCTCGTTATCCACGACACGGAGGGTCGCCTGCTTGCCCTGTTGCTCCGTCAGATCGAAGTAGTTCAGCGTAAGCCGTTCATCGTCCATCCCCGATGCGCTGGCAATGACCTCGCCATCGATCAGTAGCTGCAGGCCGGTCTCAGCGTGTTGGCCGCCGCCGATGAGAAAAGTAAGGTACTCGCGGTCGACGGTAAACTCCGGCGAGGTCAACGTTCCCGTCGCGCTGTCGCCGTGACGAAACGTATTGACCAGACGTTCGCCTTTGTATCCCGATACCGGCTGCTGTCGGTCAAGCGTTCCGGCGGCCGGGGCTGGCCCGAAGGCATCGCCGGTGGCCTGCCACTGCACATACGAATCGGACTCGAAGTCGGCGATCAGCCGATCGGATCGATCCGCCGCCATCGCCAAAGTGGTGGCAAGGCTGATGAGCAGGAAAGCGAGGTGGTTGATCCGTGGCATCCTGGAATTTCCATCCAATCTCGGGGGCGTGTTGACGTGCGAGTTGCATCACAGGGTATTCACATATGAATGCGTTTGCAAGTATGAAATATCCGTGAGAAAGAATTTTCGAGGTAACCGATGCCCAGAAATGCGACCCCAGCCAAGGTTCACGGCGTGCCCAACCTGCAGCGCGGCTTGGCCGTTTTGGAGTACCTCGCGGTCAACCGTCGCAACGCCACGCTCACGGAATTGTCGGAACGCCTCGGCTTTCCCTCGGCTTCGGTCTTCCGGATCGCCAACGCGTTGACGCAGATGGGTTATCTGTCGCGTGACCCCGCGACGAAACGCTATACGCTGACAAATCAGATGCTGCGACTTGGCCAGCCCCATGGCCGGGACCGCGGGCTCGTCGAGTCCGCTTTGCCTGCGATGCGCGGCTTGCGTAAGCTCACCGGCGAGACGACTCAACTGTGCAGTCTGGTCGATCGCGACATCGTGGTGCTCGAGCAATTGCTGGCAACGCACCCGTTCAAATAGTCGGTGGATCTTGGTGCGCGGTGCCGCGCGGTACAAAAATGATGCCCCACTGAAACTGCGTGAATTCCAGCGGCAACGG
>CAYZHQ010000175.1:0-9849 GCA_964477385.1 uncultured Pirellulaceae bacterium | reverse complement strand
AACTCAAAACTCAAAACTCAAAACTCAAAACTCAAAACTCAAAACTCAAAACTCAAAACTTCCCACCCTTCCTCAGACCTCCCCGACCGTCCCTCGCGACCCTACCAGCGGGATGGTGCTCCCAAGTCATTTTCCGTTCCGCTCTCGGCCCAACCGCAGGTAAATTTTTCCGGATGCGCCGGTTGTGCTCATTCTGCCGGCTTTGACTGCCGATAGACCGTAATGCTGCTGTACGATTCGAAACGCATTGGAGCGCAGGAGGCGCCCGATTATGTTTCTGTGGTTCATTAAACAACTACTCACTTTCCGCAAGGCCTTCGCGGGCCGGAATCACCCGCGCCAGATGGCTTGGGGCTTGGCTCTCGGCCTCCTTTTGGGCTTGATTCCCCACGGAAACCTGCTGACCGTAGCCTTGGTCATGTTGGTCGTTTGCCTGAATGTCAATCATGCCGTGGTGGCTTTGACGGGTGTCGTTGCTTCGTTCTTCGCCATGCAGCTCGATCCGTACTCGCACCAAGTCGGCCAGTTCGTGCTGTTGCATCCCGACTTGTCGACATCGATGGGGCGGCTCTGGCAACTGCCGCTCGTTCCGTGGACCGATCTGAACAATACGATCGTCATGGGCAGTTTCCTGATCGGCACCGGCTTACTGCTGCCGACTTATCTGGCGAGCTATCCCTTTTTCCGCATGATCGCCCCACGTCCCAAGCCGGAGGACGAACCGAACGGCCCGCAACCACGTCACGCCGCCCAGCTTGAGAAAACGCGAGTCGATCCGCCGCACGACGTTGCGCCTAACGATACCCGCATCAAGCCCCAATTTGCCGCGGCCGCATTTAGCACCGCGGAAGCCAACAAGCGCGAACTGCAGGTGACGCGCCACCCCGGGGAACCACAAATCCACTCCGAACCGATCGTCTTCACGCCGTTGCCTCGACCGAATGAAACACCGGTCAGCGCCGACGTCGATGAACTGCCCTCGGTCGGGATGGAAACCCAGATCGACGTCATCCGCTTGAAAGACTATCGAGTGGATACTTCGCAACCCGATGCGCAAACGCCGGCCCCCGAAGCCGACAACGCACAGATCAACCAAGCTCTTAATTATTTGCTCCGACGATTGCGTAACTCGCAGCAGGAGAAAGCGGCATGATTCGTTGGCGATTTTTTATTACCCGTGTCCTGATTGTGATCGCCGTCCTGGCCTTGCTGCGTTGGTCCTTGGGACCGATTGCACACTACGCCAGCGTGCGGGCACTGCAAGCCGCAGTCGGATCGCGCGTCGACATCGCACAGACCGACGTGGGATTCTTTCCACCGCGTCTGCGCTTTGCCGAATTGCAGATCGGCGATCCGCGTCAAGGCAAGCAGAACGTCAACGCCTTCTCGGCTCAGTCACTCGATTTTGTCATCGATGGAAATGCCTTGCTGCATCGTCGCTTTGTGGCCAGCCATGGCACAATCTCGGGAATCCGTATTGGCGGTCACCGTGACCAATCGGGGCACCTTGCACCGACGATTGCACCGGAGCCTGCTGGCCCTTCAATGATCACGAAGATGCTAGGCGGTTTGGGGGAACAGTCGCTGAAGCAACTGAAATCCGTTTCGGACAGTTTGGAAACGGTCAAACGCAGCGATCAAATCCGTCGCCGTTGGAAAGCGCAATATGCCGACCTTGCCAGCCGCGCCAAAGAGTTGGAAGACGAGATCCGCACCGTCCGCGACGAAGCTCGCGGTATCGACAACCCACTTCGTGATCTGCCCAGACTGCAAAAAACCATCCAGCGTGCTGAAGCGATCCACGCCGAAGCGCTGGCGATTCGCAGACAGATGGATTCGCTGCCGCAGCAAATCCAATCCGACCGGATCGCGTTGGAAGAAGCCCGACAGATCGATCTCGACCGCATCAACCAGTACCTGCCGGCTCCCGTCGAGCAACCCGAAAAGATTGGTCCCGACCTGCTCAAAGAGATCGTCCAAACGCAAATCCAAAGCGTGCGTGACTACCTCGATTCGGCGAGGGAAATCGCCGATTGGACCATCGCCGCCCCTGACGGGGAAGACCGCGTGCGCGGCGAAGACGTGCGTTTGATTGCCACGCAACCTCCGCCCAGTCTGCTGGTCAAACGCTGTCAACTCGATGGCATCATGAGCGTCAACAATGACGCCTACACCATGACGGGGATTTTGGAAAACCTCACCCCTGAAACCCATCGCTTGACCGATCCGCTGCGGGCACGCCTGCGACTCGAGGGTCCGCGCGTCGTCCGCGTCGACTACAAACGACACTACAACGACGACCAGCAACCACTGCCGCGCGACGTGCTGACGGTGCATTGGCCGAACCTGAAGGTCGCCCCCAAGCAGGTTGGAAATCCCGCCGATGTCCAACTGGCAATCGATGGCGGAAAGTTAGACCTGTATGTCCAGATCGAAGCGGTCGGCGATCAGATGCGAGGTCAATTGGTCTCGCGTCAATCCAACACCAAGCTGCGTCTGGAGATGGATCCACAATATGCCAAGCTGGCGGCGGTCGAGTCGATCCAAGAGACACTCTCGGGCATCGATAAGGTCGAGGTGCAGGCGAACTTCTCCGGCACGTGGCGTGATCTGGAAATGCAGATGGCGACAAACCTGACGAACGTTTTGTCACGCGGGGTGTCCGATGCGATGCAGACCCAACTCGCCGCTAGCCGTCAGCAGCTCTCCGACACGATCGATCGGGAGCATCGTCAACAACTCGAGACGCTGCAGTCGTGGCTGGGTGAGCAACACGCCAACACGCGGGACCTGTTGGCAAGAGCGGACACCGAAATTGATTCGTTGAAGACGAAACTCACCAGCGAATTGCCCGGTGCGAGCGTCTATGTTGGGAAACTGCGGTCAGCCTTCAAAGAGCTGCAGTAACGCATTTGCGGCGGACGCATGGTGGGGCCTCCGCAGCAGCGGAATCGTGCGTCTTTGAAACAGCAGGCATTCACCGGTACCTGCTGGTTGGTTTGGGCGGTCGCTCCCAAATGCTGGCGTTTCCCCAATGCCGGTTTCTTCTCGGGACGAACGATCGCAATCTGCGGAACGTCGTCCAGCTTGCAGGTCGGACGCCAAGTTTGACTTGCGCGCCTCGCTGGCCGTGGTTTCTTGCCTTCCCGGGTGTGCGATCGCTGGTCACGCTGTAGCGGCCAATGTCCACGGCGTTAGACTGATTCGCAACGCCCGCCCCTATTCTGGAGGTCACCTCGCCGTGTGGAATGCGATCGCTACCTTTTTGGACTCGGTCTTCATCGGCCCGATGTGGCCCGCTTCGATCCTGATGGGGCTGCTGCTGTGCTACCGACTGCTGTCATTGTTCGGGGCGGTCGATCTCGATTTCGGCAGTCCGGATGCCGACCTCGACCTTGATATCGATCTTCCGGACGCTCCCGCTGACGACCGACAACGAAGCCAACATGCTGAAGTTCAAAGAACTGATCGGCATCCTCACCCCCGAGGAAACACAGCGTTGGGAGTCGATTAAATATGCTTTGGTCGAAAATGTCAAAATGGCGGGTATCGATGGCGACGACCAGGCGGCACAACTGATGGTCCGCTTGACGTCGATGCGGGACGGGCTGGAATCGATCCGACAGGTGATCTCCAAAGCGACCGAGATGAATCGCGATGCTGCCGAAACCCGCATGGACGAGCGCGTCGCCGACTTACGAACCAGTTTTGCAACCGCCGGCGAACAGCTGACCGATGCACTGCGCCAGACCTCGCAGCAACTTCAAGAAATCAGTCGCCAACAAGCCGCCAACCCGCCCGATCAAAAGGTGGTGGTCCAACACAAGGTCCCCCGCGTAATGCTGGATTTGGTCAGGGGGCAGTTCCATCTGATGCAAGAATGGATGCGGCCGATCATGATGGAATCAGGCAAAGCGGGCCGCGACCTGAGCGAACTGAAGGGATTGGTGGAAAAGACGCTTTTGGATTACGATCGTCTCCGCGCCGACTTAGAAGACGCCTCCGAGCCGCCGTCCGCTTAGCCTTGCCTCGACGCCGATCGTGAGTCCAGCAACGAGGCGAGCATTCTCTTTCCGCCATCGGCAGGCGACCAACCATTCCACAGAACTCTGCTTAGCCATTTGGACGCTAGCCCCAGTTGAATGCAGGAACCACGGCTATCGCCAAGGCGGCTCATTGACCGGATGACTCCTGCCCGCCTGCTTAATCGCTCTTTTGTGGCAACATCCGAAACAGCCATTCCGGCGACCCGTGCCGCAATTGATCGACGATCACCGCCACGATAATGATCGTTCCGATAATGATGTGGGTATAGGTATTAGGAATCGATAGCTGACTGCAGCCGCTGCGAATCACCGAGATGATTAACGCCCCCACCAATGTTCCCAAGATCGATCCTCGGCCGCCACTCAGGCTGCCGCCGCCCAATACCACTGCGGCGATGATCTCCAACTCCTTCCCCGTTCCGTCCGAGGGATCGCTGCTCTTGATGTTCGACAGATACAGCAATCCACCGACAGCGATAAACAGCCCCGACAAGGTGTAGACGGCAATCACCGTCAACGGCACATTGATGCCGCACAACCGCGCCGTCGATTCACTCGAACCGATCGCGAACACATTACGTCCAAACACCGTGTAGCGCATCAACAACGCCGCTACGATCGCCAGCACGCCCGCGATGATCACGCTGGTCGGTATCGGAACGCCGGAAATCAAATAGTTCGAAGTTTTGGACGCGGTATAACACAGATTCTCAAACCATTCCGGCGAGTTCTCCTTGGGGGCATGCACCGTCGACTCGCTCGACAGAATCTGCCCGATTCCCAGAAAGATCGTCATCGTCCCCAACGTCACGATGAAGGGCACCACGCGCGTGACGGCAATCAGCGTCCCATTCAGCAGCCCGCACAGCGCGCCGGCGAGGACCGTCATCATTAACGCCCACACCATGACCCCGGTGAATCCAGGTTCGCCCGCCGCCACCGGAGCATGCTTCAACTGCAGCGCCAGCACTGTGCCGCATAAGGTCAGCGCCGTGCCGGCCGACAAGTCGATTCCCGCGGCGATAATCACCACCGTCATGCCAAACGCGGGGACTGCAATCAGCGCCGCATTGCTGCTCATCACCCGCAGGTTGTACGCCGAATAAAACGTGCCGTTGCTCAGCAGGGCGTTGGCAATTGTGAACAACAGAAAAATCACCAGCAGCGCCACCAATGGCCCCAACTGTTGTCCCCAACCTTTCAGTTTGCGAAGCTTTCTCATTACGAATCTTGATCGAGTAGGAGGGTTACGCGGAGCGGAAAACGGACGGCCACGAAAACGTTGGGCTCGCGTTTCCGGCGTGCTGGTTAGCAATGAGCGATCCTTAGCTGGTCGCTGGCGGGGGAGTTTCATCCACCGCGATGGCTTCCGCCATGATGTCATCGGCTGTCCAGTCGCTGCTGTCGCGGACCGCGCGCAGGCTACCGCGTGCCATGACACCGATGCGGTCACAAACGGCCAACAATTCGGGCAGGTAGGAACTGACAAACACGACCGTTTTTCCTTCGGCCGCAAGGCTGCCCATCATACGGTAGATCTCGGCCTTCGTCCCGACATCGATCCCCTTGGTCGGTTCATCCAACAGCAAGATCGTGGCCTGTTGATGCAAGATCCGCGCGATGGCGACCTTTTGTTGATTGCCGCCCGACAATTCGGCGACCGACTGCAGCGGTGAGGCCGCCTTCACTTCCACACGCTGCATCCACTGTGACGCAACGCGATGGCGTTCTTTCAAACGCAGCACGCCCCAGCGTGAATAGGGCTGCAGCGAACCAACAGTAATGTTTTCGATAATCGATAAATCTTGCGCCAGCCCTTCGGTTTTGCGGTCTTCCGAAAGTAACCCCAGGCCCGCTTGCATCCTAGCCCGCACCGATTTGCCAACCGCTTGGCCGTCCATCCGCACGCTGCCGGCGGTGGCTCGCTGCAGCCCAAACATCGTGCGCAATAACTCCGAGCGCCCGGCTCCGACCAATCCCGCAACGCCGAAAATCTCGCCACGCCGCAAAGTCAAGTTCACGTCGCGGGGGTAAGGCGAGCCCCGCAGATGCTCGACCTGCAGACAAGGCTCGCCGATCGTATGCGGCACCGTCGGATAGAGGTCATCCACGTCGCGTCCGACCATCAGCGAAACGATTTGATCGTCACTAATCGCAGCGATCTTGCCCGCACCGACGTTGTTCCCGTCGCGCAAAACCGAATAGGTATCAGCCACCTCGCGAACTTCTTCTAAAAAGTGGCTGATGTAGATCACTCCGATGCCGCTGGCTTTCAGCCGCTTGATGATCTCGAACAAACGTGCCACATCGCGCTGCGGCAACGAGCTGGTCGGTTCGTCGAACAAGATGATCCGAGCTTGACTGGCCAAGGCACGGGCGATCTCCAGCAACTGCTGCGTGGCGACCGACTGCTGGGCTACGGTCGCCTTGGGATCCAAATCCCCCAGCCCCACCGTCTCCAGTGCCCGCCGGACCGCCTCGCGTTGCCGCCGCCGAAACAGCAACCCGCCTCCGGTGCCTGGCTGGCCCAACAACAAGTTGTCTTCGACGCTTAGATCAGGCGCCAAATTCAGCTCTTGGTAAATCATCGCCACCCCCGACCGCCGCGCGTCGCTGGGACCTTTCGGCTGGTACGGCTGATCCGCGATCGACATCGTGCCGGAATCGGGGCGATGAGCGCCGCTCAAGACTTTCAGCAGCGTGCTCTTGCCCGCTCCGTTCTCGCCAATCAGCGCCAGCACCTCGCCCTGGCCGACCGACAACGAAACGTCGCTCAGCGCATGCGTCGGACCAAACCGTTTGCGAATTCCCTGAACGTTTAGTAAAGCGTCTGGCATCGTGGGGCACACCACAGGGTTATTCGACGATCTCCGGCTTCAACAGCCGTTGGATCTTCTCTTCGGTTCGGTTTTCCGGCGTCGCGACATACTCGCCCGTGGAGATAAAAGGCTCGACCGTTTCGCCATTCATCGAAGCCAGCAGTGTCTTGACCGCCTGATAGCCCATCTCGATCGGGTCTTGCAACACGATCCCACCGCACGAGCCATCCGCCAAGGCTTCGATCAATGCGTCGCTGCTGTCGAAAGCGATCAACGCCACCTTCTGGTTCAGCCCCGCGTTGCGGAGGGCAGCCAAGGTCCCATTTGCGTTGGGCTCACAAACCGTGAAGATGCCCGCCAAGTCGTCGCCGTACAACTGCAGCATCTGATCCGCTTTTTCTTTTGCGCTGGTCGCGTTGTCACCGGCATATTGATCGGAGGAGACAACCGTGATGTTGGGGTACTTCTTCAGTCCTTCCAAGAACCCCTCTTCGCGCTGTTCGGTGCTTTCGCTGCCGGCGAGATAACGCAACAAAATCACATTCCCTTTCTCGCCGATTGCGGCCGCCATACGATCGGCCGCGAGTTGTCCCCCTTTGAAATTATCGGTCGCCACGTAGCTGACGATCTCCGGCCCTTCGTCCAAACCACTATCAAAGATCACCACCGGAATGCCTTCGGTGATCGCTTCGTCAACCGCGTCGACCAGGCCCGCCTTCTGATTGGGTGCCAAAACAATCCCGTCGACCTGCATCGTGATCATGCTCTTGACCACTTCGATCTGGCTGCCGGTATCGCTTTCCACCACCGGACCACGCCAGATAATTTCAACGTTCCCGGCCTCTTCGGCGGCTCGCCGTGCACCGAGATGCACCGACTTCCAAAATTCGTGACTGGTCCCCTTGGGAATCACCGCCACACGCAACGTTTTCTTGCCGCCCGCGCCCGCGACACCCCGCTCCGACGAGTTGCAGCCAACCATTGCCAGCGGCAGGCAAAGTAGCAGTGAGAAACCGATCAAGAACGGCCGAAAAGTAGCCACGGTGGGACTCCGTTGTGAGGTGGGAAACAAGGCACAGCGACCGTGCGGACGCCTGGCAACGTCAATCGACCAGCGTGATCGGTCAAGCGACAAGAACCTCATTGTATCGCGAATCGGCTGGGCCTGGGAAAGGCCCTGTCAGGAACGGCTGACAAATGCTTGCCGCAATCCGTCATACTGGATCATCAGGCCACTTTGCAAGGAGAACCCGAGATGACCGCTTCGCGACGCCCAACTTCCAATCGATCGATCGGCCAATACTTGATCCAGCGACTGCAGGATTACGGCATTCGGGATCTGTTCGGGATCCCCGGCGATTACGTGCTGTCGTTCTACGGCGAACTGGAAAACAGCCCGATCAATGTCGTCGGCTGTACACGCGAAGACGGTGCCGGATTTGCCGCCGACGCCTACGCGAGGCTGAACGGCATGGGAGCCGTCTGCGTGACCTACTGCGTCGGCGGGTTCAGCGTGGCCAACAGTATTGCCGGTGCGTTTGCCGAGAAATCGCCCGTCGTCGTGATCAGCGGCTCGCCCGGCATGAGCGAACGCCAAACCGGCGCGCTACTGCACCACAAGGTCCGCGACTTTCGAACGCAATTGGAGGTCTTCGAAAAGTTTACGATCTGTGCCGTTGAACTGTCGGACCCATTGGAAGCTTTCGCCGAAATCGACCGCGCGCTCGACGCCGCCGACCGCTACAAACGACCGGTCTACATTGAACTGCCGCGCGACATGGTCCACGTCGTGCCACCAATGAATCACGCCTACCATGGCTCCAAGCACGCCGCCAACACCAACGCCACTCGCGAAGCGGCCGTCGAAGTCGCCCAGCGGCTCGCCAGCGCTACCAAGCCGCTGATCCTGGCCGGCGTCGAGATCCACCGCTTCGGATTGCAAGACGCATTGCTGGAGTTGGCCGAAGCGACCAGCATCCCGATCGCCGCCACGATCCTCGGCAAGAGCGTCATCAGCGAACAACATCCGCTGTTCGTCGGCTTGTACGAGGGCGCCTTGGGGCATCCAGAAATCACGCAGTTTGTCGAAGACAGCGACTTGGTGTTGATGCTCGGTACCTTCCTGACCGACATTAACCTGGGGATCTTCACCGCCAATCTCGACCCCATGCACTGCGTGCTGGCCACCAGCGAGGAACTGCGGATCTCGCATCATCACTACCACGATGTGCCGCTGAGCGATTTCTTGCACGCGTTGAAAGAACTCCAACCCCAAACCGCGCCACGTCCCGTTCCCCCGACGCTGCACCGAATCGGCCGCGCTCCGGAAACCGAATTGGAAACCGACAGCCCGCTGCACACCAGCCGCATGATGTCGCGCATCAATCGACGCCTCGATGCCGAAACGATCGTGATCGCCGATGTTGGCGATTGCCTCTTCGCAGCGACCGAACTGGTGACCCACGAACGAGGCGAATTCCTCAGCCCCGCGTACTACACCTCGATGGGCTTCGGAGTACCTGCGGGACTCGGCGCTGCCACCGCCCGGGGCTCTCACCGGATCTTGATCCTCGTCGGCGATGGCGCGTTCCAGATGACCGGACAAGAACTCTCGACACTGATCCGCAACGGCGCCTCCCCGATCGTCATCGTACTCGACAATCACGGCTACGGAACCGAACGCTACCTCCATCCTGGCGATTGGAAGTACAACGAAATCCAGCCCTGGGCATACCACCGGTTGCCGGAGATCTACGGCGGAGGACAAGGTGTGCTGTGCCAGACCGAGGGCGAATTCGAAGCCGCCCTCGAAGCGGCTTGGAATGATCGTTCGCAACTGCACGTCATTCAGTGCAAACTAGCCGAAAATGACGCCAGCCAAACACTGCGGAACTTAGCCAGCCGGATGGGCGAAAACGTCAGCTAAGGCTCGTGCGACAAAAAAGTGTCGGGTACCTTTTGCGAGGAACTCGCCCTTCGGGTGC
>CAYZHQ010000174.1:0-9882 GCA_964477385.1 uncultured Pirellulaceae bacterium | reverse complement strand
GCAACATCTACCAAAGGTTTGACGCAACGCCTGGAAGGTTCATTGGGATGAGAGCCGCTGGCTACCGTGGAGCAATCCATCACATCACTGCGTTGATTGCTAGGTTCCATACAGTCAAAGATTTTTGGCATCGGGGGGAATGGAAGGCCTGTCTCGCTAAAACCCTTGCTGGTCAGGTGAACAGTCGCTGCAATCGTTTCAGAAACATGCTGAACGCACCGCAGTGAGAGATTCCGAAAGGCTTTGCTGGATGTTGCTTTGACTTGCTTGCCGCTTCACCTTTTAGTGAATGACCTACCTGTAGAGGCGGAGGGACTTTCAAAAACCCTGTAAGATAAATTGGCCATATTTTTGCAAGGCCAATTGACAGAGGATGCGGTAGTATCACACTATCGACTTCCAATCTATTTTAAAATTCATTGAGTTCAATAGATTGGATTTTTCATGAAGAGCAGACTCACTGAGTTTGCGTTGCTCGCTAGGTAAGGAAAGAAGGACATGGCTAAGAAAAGAAAAGGGCCGAACAAGTCGGCTGCGATTCGCGCTTTCTACGAAGGCAACCCCGAGGCGAAACCCAAGGAAGTTGCGGACGCCCTCAAAGCTCAGGGGATCATTGTCAATCCACAGTTTGTGAGCACCATTCGCTCCAAGCACGTGCACGGCGACGCCACTCCAAAGAAGCGTGTTGGTCGTCCCAAGGGCACAACCAAGAAAACCGTTTCCAAGGCTGGAACAGCACGTCGCGGTCGTCCACCAAAAGCTCCCTCGGCTGGAACCGCCAACATGTCGCTTGCCGACTTGCTGAAAGCAAAGGAAATGATCAATGAGTTGGGTGGTATCGAGAAGGCTCGTGCAAGTATTGATGCCATCGATCAACTGTCTGACTAATTCGCAGCTACAGCATGCTTTGACCGTCAACGGAGCAAGCTACGGCATTGTCCATTCGGTGCCGCTGTAACTGGATTTCAAGGGAAGCCCAGCAGCAACCTGGATCGTCACGCATTTGCTGACCCGCAAACAACCCGCTCGGCAAGAGGCTCGGCGGGTTTGTTTTTTGAATGTCGCGAGTTTGCTTATCGACGTGAGTTTGCTCGTAGCGATGGGATACCCTCTTTTTGAATACCGTATCAGGCGAAAACCTTGTCGGGCTCGTACCCTCCCTGATAGACCAATGCTAGGCTATCCAGAGCGTGGCAAATGAGCTTCCTGTGCCGCGTTAGTTACGAAAGTGGCTTGCGGCCAGTGTCGTCTATGGGGATAGGCCCGAGCCAACGTCTCCTGGCGCTAAACCGCGGTTCTGTATCAAATCCCTCTAAGCGAAAAGGCTGACACGTGGATCAGCAAGAAATTGCCGAATTCATCTCCGTGGGAACCGATTACTTGTGGCTCGATAAAATCATCGAGCAAACGGCGGACAAGGTCGTTGCCACCAAATATATCGATCCACAGCTTCCTGTTTTAGCAAGTCACTACCTTGGTTTCCCGCTCTTCCCCGGTTCGCTGCAGTGCGAAGCCTGTTTCCAAGCGTCAAACGTGCTGTTGACACGAATCCTGCCTGCAAATCCTGGCTACCTGCCTGTGATTGCACGCGTGAATCGCGTCAAATTCAAACGCTTGGTGCGACCGAGCGAGACACTGACCATTCAAGTCAATTTGCTGGATCGGCAATCCAAGGCGATTTATTTACGCGGACGCTGCTCTGTTGCTGGGCAGACGAGCGCGGTTTTAGATTTCGTGGCCACCGAAGCGGAGTTGCCTCAATGGAAGGCGCCGGAAACCACCAGTGCACCGTGAGACCGAAAGGCATGGAGGTTGCCGCCACTGGGTTAAGCGTCCGCTTTGCCGATGGCAGCGTGGGGTTCGAAAACGTTGACCTGCAAATTGACGCTGGTCAGTTTGTTGGCATCGTGGGCCCTAGTGGTTGCGGCAAAACGACCCTGCTGCGTGTACTTGCCGGCTTGCAATCCACCAGTTCCGGGACGCTCTCTTTCAATCCACCGGGAAAATCTCAAGGTGGGCAGTTGGGATTCGTGTTCCAAAAAGCAGCATTAATGCCGTGGCGAAATGCATGGCAAAACGTGGCACTTCCGCTGGAGTTAACCCGTCGGACGATTGGCGAGCCTAAAACAGAAGGTGGAGAAGAAAGCGGGCCGATTGTAGACAGGTACGCGCGGGCTTGTGATTGGTTGCGCGAGGTTGGATTGCAGGAGGCCGATTTCATCAAACGCCCCGATCAGCTTTCGGGGGGCATGCAGATGCGTGTCTCCATCGCGCGGGCGCTGGTCACTAATCCGGCCATGCTGTTGCTCGATGAACCGTTCTCGGCACTGGATGACCTGCTACGCACACGGCTGGGCATGCTTGTGCAGCGGCTTTGGATGCATGAAAAACGAACCGTTGTGATGGTAACGCACAACATTCAAGAAGCCGTTCAGTTGTCGCAGCGCGTGTTGGTCATGAATCGCGGTAACCTGGAAGGAGAAGTGGAAGTGGACCTTCCATATCCGCGCGAAGGCTCAATCGCGCGAAGCCCGAAGTTGCTGCATTGCATGGAACAGGTCAGCGATCTGTTAGAGAAGGCAGGTGCTTGATGAAAGGTGGCGGCAGGCATCTTGGCGGTTTGATACTGCCCGTGGTCTTGGTTGCCACGATAGTCGTTTTCTGTTGGGAGGCGATCATCTGGGCCGGCGATATTCATCGCGTCTTGTTGCCACGTCCGCTAGAGGTTGTGCGGGACGCTTGGGAGCAAAGGCGTGCCCTATTGCTGGGATGCATGATGACGGGTTGGGCCGCGATCGCCGGTCTGACAGCGAGCATTCTGCTTGGAACCACGATTGGGATCGTGTTCAGTCAGTTCCGTCGAGTGCGCGTTGGCTTTTTTCCCTATGTCATGTTTTTACAGACCGTGCCGATTATTGGCATCGCACCTTTGTTGGTGACCTGGAGTGGTTACGAATTTCGGACGGTTGTCTATGTGGTTGTCATTATCAGTCTGTTTCCGATCATCAACAGCGTGACGACGGGTTTAATGGCAACGGAACCGCAGTTAAAGGACCTGTTTCGACTCTACGGTGCCGGTCGCATCCGCACTTTGTTGAAGCTTCGCTTGCCGGCCGCGGTTCCCTACATGTTGGTAGGCGTACGCACGAGCGGAGGACTGGCGGTGATCGGTGCGATCGTGGGGGATTTCTTTATCGGCTTTGGTGGCCAGCACGATGGTTTGGGGACATTGATGCTTAGTTGGCTGAACCAGCAACGGACCGCTTCATTGATCGCTGCCATGTTTGCCAGTGCCGTTGTTGGGCTGGTCCTATACGGACTAGTCAATCTGATTGCGGTGACGTTGCTAAAGCGTTGGAATCGCGTCTTCGACGCGTAAGGCTTTGTGAGAGTTGCCGGGGTTCGCGTCAGGCTGCGCTGCGGCGTGGGGTGTGATTCCGCGCAGCCCATGCTGAATCTTCCGTTCCCTGCTTATCCACGGCATTTAACAGGCCCCGCGGGTCGCAACTTGCAGATCGCGGGTCGCAACTTGCGATGCAGTGGCTGCTCGCATCTTGGGACTGTCAGCGCACGGGAGTGGTGGTAAGTGGACAGAGCTTTTCGAGTGGGCCGGTTTGCCGGCATTCAATGGAACGTGCACTGGACGTTTCTGTTGTTTGTGGGCTGGGTGTCGGCTATGCAGTGGTTGGTAAATGGCTTCGGCAGCGCGATGTGGGAGCAAGTTCTTTTTGGTGGGATGGTGTCGATCTGTTTGGTGGCTCATGAATTAGGTCACGTGTTGGTAGGGTTGCAGTTCGGCATTCAGACCCAAGAAATTACGCTGCTGCCAACGGGAGGATTAAGTCGTTCGAGGGAGGTTTCTGGCGATCTGTGGACAGAACTGTGTATCGCCTGCGCAGGGCCCTTGGTACATGTTCTGATTGCGTTAGGGATCGCAGCAGTCTTGGCCGCGCAAGGAAATTCGCTGGTTGTCTCAAGCTTTGGGTGGATTGGGACGTCGGCCTCGGATCAGTTTTGGCAACAAATGGTCTTTGTCAACCTTTCGCTCGCGACGATTAATCTGATCCCGGCACTGCCACTGGACGGAGGACGGGTTTAACGAGTCTGGATGGCGAAAAAGATAGAACGCGTTCGAGCTACCGACATCGCTGCCACCATTGGCCGGCAACTCGCGGCGGCCATGGCTTTGGCCGGTCTTTTGAGTCACCCCTTCTTGCTGTTAATCGCCTTTACCATCTATCTCGGCGCTCGTGCGGAGGCGTCCCATGTGCCCTACAGCGCACTCATTGGGGACCTGCCGGTTCGGGATGCGATGTTAGACAGAGTCACATGCGTGCGTGCGATAATCTGCAAACCGTTTGCGACTGACCGCTGCAAGGGATGCAGCAAGACTTTCCTGTCACCGATTCGTCAGGAAAACTGCTCGGCATGCTTTATCGCTCGACGGTCGTGACCGGTTCGCAACTTGGGCTCGAAACGCAATCGGTGGAGCAAGCGATGTTGCCGAGAGTGGAAGTAGCGATCCACCCGGAGGACCGTATCAAGACCGCAATGCGACGAATGCAAGACCACGGAGTCATTGGCCTGCCGGTTGTCAGCGGACGCAAGGTGCTCGGCCTGGTAACGCAAGAGCGACTCTTCGATTTGATGATGAGTCGAGAGGACGAAGCTGCGATCGGTATCCGAACCGAAGGTGCAGTGGCCTCCCTGGTTGGGCCGCTGAAAAATTGATTCAAACGAAACCAAGGCGGCTCCTGATCGGCCACGCTACAAGAAAACCAACCGCATGGTTCCTTCGTTAGACTTGAACTAAATTTTGGCGATTGCCTGAGGGGTGTGGCGATCGCATTCTCGTCACACGCCTTAGAGCCGATCCGAATACAGTGAGCCAACGGCGCTAGCAGCGGGCCTTTCTGAGGTTTTCGGATAAGCTCCTAGAACACCAATTTATAAATGATGTAGATCACGATCACGATCACGATCATGACAAACGTTTCGCGCTCTCGTCGTCGACGTGTGCGCAAGGCTTTGAGATCGGGAACGGGCGATTCTGTATTTGAATCGGTTGGTGAATGTTGCTGAGCCACGATAGCGTCTGTCGACTAACGATTTTCTCGTAATGCATCGAGGTACTGCTGAGCGTGCTCGCGTTCGGTTCTCGGTAGCGCCTGGTTTTCAACCGGAGCGCTTTCTTCGGACAAGGCGCCGCGAATCGACTCCTGCAATGACTCTTGCGTTATTCCTTTTTTATTCTGGCCACCTGCGACACCGGCAATAATTCCGCGACCCTTTTGGGGCTTACCTCGAACTTGCGTTTCGTAGGTGTTGGTGTCGTCTTCTGCTTCGGGTCGATCTCCTTTACCTGCGCCGCGCCCCAAGCCATCCCCAGGCTTTTCACCAAGGCCCTCGCCCTGTCCGTTCCCACTTCCCTGGCATTCCTGGCAGCCATTTCCTTGGCATTGTTTGCAACGCATCTGATCCTTAGCTTGCGACAGCTCGTCCAATGCCTCATCGAGGTCTTCCAGTTCGTCCAGTTCTTCTTGCATGTCGCCGAGTTCATCGGCGATGTTTTCCAGTGCTTCCGAAGCGGCCTTGGAGTCGCCGTTTTGCATCGCTTCGGAGGCCTTGCCCAGCCCTTCGGCCATCTGTTTCATGCGATCCATTTGCTCCTGTTTTTGCTGCAACTTGTTCATTTTCTCCTGCAGCTTATCCGCATCGGCGTTGCGGCCTTCTCGTTTGGCTTGATCGATCTGGCGCTGCAAATCGGCTTTGGCTTGCTCGTGTTTTTTGGTCGCTTCGGCAATCTTCTCCTGCATCTGCTTGACCTGTTCCTGCAGTTGCTTTTTCTCCTCCTCGCTCAGTTTGCCATCACGCATTTTCTGAGCAAGATCCTTAATTGCTTTCTGAGCTTCGCCAAAGTCGCCTTGTTGGAGCGACTTTGCCACGCGATCTGCGGGGCCTTTTTCCATATCGCTGAGGTTCGACAGCGACTTCCGCATTTCATCTGGGGAACCAAGTTTCTCTCGCCGTTCCTGCAACGTTTCCTTTAGGTCATTGAGTGCAATCATGGCCTCCTTGCGGTCGACTTTTTCTTTTTTGGTGATCTTATCTAGCTTTCGTTCCAGCTTGTTGAACAAGTCTTCCGCATCGGTCAACCCCTTCTCTTTGGCTTGGTCACGGGCTGCTTGGAGCTTGCGTTTAAGAAGTTGTGCCGATTTCTGAACCTGTTGGGCTTCTTGTTTGGCGGCCAGCGATGCACTTGCGGCCGATTCGTCTTCGCGGGTTGCGTCAGGAACAAAGATCAAGATCGCCAGCATCGCCAGTGGGACAAGCGGCAACAGTCCCAGCCGAGCGGGCTGCAATTGAAACTGATCGCCGATCGCCAGTTGGCTCGCTCGACGCTCGGCGTCGTCAATCACGGCTCGGCCCGCTTCGCTATCGCGGTCCACGGCGGCCATCATCAGCGAACTGCTAAGTCGTTCGCGGAGTGCGAAACGACGGTCGACTTCGGAAGCGGCATCAGTGATGGAAGGTCCCCGCCATAACGTCCAAGTGATCGCCGTCAGCAGTCCGACAACCAGCGATCCGATCACCCACGCCAGATTCCACGTTTCGAGATCGATCGAAAACGCCCAGATTTTTGGTACTGCCAGGGCGACCAACGCCAGCGTCATGCAACCAAACATCGTCCAGGAAAGAACGCGTCCAAAGGCTTGTAGCATCAGTCGACGGCGTGCTCGAGAGACTTGCGTTTCGATCTGGTTCATTTCAAATCTACCTGAAAGAGGGGTCCGCCGTTGGGCGCCGTCTGTTAGCCCGTCTGGTCACTGCCGGTTAGTATAAGGGGCTTTCGGTGCTACAAACGATTCCGGTTGCCATCTTTTATGCAGTTTTTTGCTAACTGAGAAGGCCTTTTGGAACAGGCAATGCACAAACGTTCCGTTGTTCCGCAGGGCCATCCGCTTTGGACGCTGACTTTGAAAAAGACCATGAATAGTCGCAAGCGACTGCCAGACCCTGACGAAAGACCGGAATCGGACGTCGTGATCTACGACGGTCAGTGCGTCTTTTGCACTGCGGGAGTCCAACAGTTGCATCGGTTGGATTGTTGTGGGCAACGACTTTCGTTTCTTTCGCTTCACGATCCCCGCGTCGACCAACGGTACCCAGAATTGTCACACGATCAATTGATGGACGAAATGTTTGTGGTCCGACCCGATGGGACTAAATATGGAGGCTCCTCGGCGGTCCGATTCCTGTCTCGGCGTTTGCCTTTGCTATGGTGGGCAATGCCGATTTTACATCTGCCAGGTTCCGCAGGTGTGTGGCGTTGGTTGTATCAGCAGGTGGCGAAGCGGCGCTATAGGTTGGCCGGCAAGTCTTGCGAGGGCGATACGTGCAGCGTTCATTTTGGCGAGAGCCGAAAAACGCGTTAGAGGCGGATTGGAGTTATCAACTCGCCTGAGAAGACGCCTTTCGAGATACAGGTTGGCTGGACAATGCGGCTACACTACAGGCTATCCCAGGCCATCCCGCTGAGAATTCGTCACAAGCCGTTGTTCAAACAGGAAGTCGTTCATGCGTTCGTTCTCGATCTTCCGTCCGCTTTGTCAAGTTCTTTGCGGCGGGCTGATTGGCTTGTCCTGGGCTTGCGTTCCCCCTCTTGCGAACGGTGATGACTGGCCGCAGTTTCGTGGCCCCAACGTCGACGGGGTGGCGCAGTCGGAATGCCCCGTGGCCTGGGAAGTCACTGCGGATTCGACGCGGAATGTGCGGTGGCAGGTCGACGTTGCTGGAGAGGGATGGTCGGGCCCGATTGTGTGGGGCGAACAGGTCTTTTTGACAGCGGCGATTCCTGTGACAACTGTCGACCCAACCGCAACGCGGCCCGAAGCTTACAGTGGCGGCGGGGGAAGACGCCGCGATGATCTTACAGAGACCGAATATCGCTACGAAGTCATTTGCTTAAACGCCCGATCAGGCGAAACCGCTTGGCGTCAGACGGCCCGTAGCAGCCGTCCGCCGATTCCACGCCACAGTTCCAACACTTTCGCAACCGAGACTCCGGTCACCGATGGACAGCATGTGTTTGCTTACTTCGGTATGGCGGGCGTTTACTGCTTCGATATGCAAGGAAACTTGCAATGGGAAAAGGACCTCGGCGTGTACGAAATGCGAGCCGGCTGGGGAACCTCCAGTTCACCGGTTTTATTCGATGGCAAGCTGTTCCTACAGATTGACAACGAGCAGCAATCGTTTATCACGGCCTTGGATGCCAAATCGGGTCGGGAGTTGTGGCGGTCGCCGCGAGATGAAGCTTCGCAGTACAGTGCTCCCATCATTTGGCAAAACAGTCAACGCAATGAGTTGATCGCCGGTGGAATGCACACCCGATCCTATGATCTGGAAACGGGGCGATTGCTATGGGAATTGGACATGGCGAAGGGCCGCAGTTCCGCCACCCCCATCGCCGTCGATGATCGGCTGTATGTCGGTACCGAGTATCGCAATCGAGGTGGAGCGGACGATGGCGGCGGATTTTTGTTCGCGGTCAAACCGGGTGGTCAAGGCGACATTACGCCGGCCGACGAAGCGGACTCCAGTGAATTCATCGCCTGGAACCTCGCTGGTTCGGACATTCAAATGGCTTCGCCGGCGATTTGCAAAGGCCATCTGTACTTGCTGGAACGACGTGGTGGGAATTTACACTGCATCAATGCCGAAACCGGCGAAACCGCATATCGCAAGCGAATTCGAGGCGCGCGAGCCTTTTGGGCGTCTCCCTGGACATCGGGTGATCGCGTTTACTGTCTCGATAGTGGCGGGACGACTTTCGTCATTAAGGGAGGTGCCGAATTCGAGTTGCTGCGGACCAACGTGATCGATGAGCAGGCTTGGTCGAGTCCGGCCGTTGCCGACGGAGCGCTGTTTCTCCGTACCATCGATCGACTGTATTGCATCGACGAACATCCCGGCTCGGCGGCGCCGTAGACCGCCGAACCGTTTGGTGTCGAGAGCGTGCATTTGCTGGTGGAACTAGCCAGTTGTCGCAAGCTGCTACCAAGGCGGACCGTGCCGCTTTGGAACTTCAATTTGCGTGGGCCAACCTCGGTCCAGTAGAGCGTGATGTCTTCGATCACGGACGCCAGGGCGGCCCGCAGCGTCTGTGGTTCGGCCAGGGCGAACGTTTCCCGTAGGTGGGCCAGTTCGGCCGGGACGCGGTCATCCGGCCTGCGAAATCGTCCCAGCTGATTCGGCCTTGGACGACGCAGATCCATTCAACCCCGGCGCGGCGTAACGGCGAGATCCATTCGCCGGTTTCGATCGAGTGAAAACGGCCGAACCAGTCTTGGTCCCAACACAGAATCGCTCGGCAGTCGCCCAGGCGTTTCACTTCGTCAATCATCCACCAACCAATCGGGGACACCAACCAATCGGGGACACCAACCAATCGGGGACACCAACCTTCCGTAATCATCGGGGACACCAACCTTCCGTAATCATCGGGGACACCAACCTTCCGTAATCCCATCCCCACATACGATCGCCAGCCACCGTCTCAGTCCCGCAGGGACGATAGGTTGTAGCCACGGGCGTGAGCCCGTGGAACGTATCCCGACATACAATCGCCAGCCCCAACGGGGCGACATGTTTCCTTCACGGGACGCTTTTCGAAGCGGCTTTGCTACTAGGTGTGTGGTGATGAGAAGAGCTGTCGCCTTCGGATCGCGCGGCAGCGTAGCGGTCAAGCAGCGCGCGCAGGTCGGTGGAGAAGCTCGCCAATAGTTGGCGAACAAGGAGGCAACCGCGGAGAAGAAGTCGCTTGCCGAGGCGGACTAGCCGGCTGCGGGTTGCGCGTTGCGGCGGCGGAGTGCGTGGCGA